>MPML01000045.1 GCA_002238445.1 Caldilineaceae bacterium bin5 | reverse complement strand
CGGCCCTCCCTTGTGCAGGGGCTGCGCCCCCGCAACGCCCCCCTACAAAACCAGGCCTCACCGACCGTGTGCCTTCAACGCAACGTGTCGGCTGGCGAGCATGGCGGCGGCTGTACACCAGTTGCGTCACCAAGAGCCTGAATGATTCCAAGGATGACTGGCTGGTCAAGTACTGTGGCTTAGCAGTTACGAATATGTCAGCATCGCCCGCACCCGCTTCTACATCCAGGCTCTTGGGTTCTTCGAAGAATACGATCTTCTATTGACACCTCAGATGCCTCTCACTGCCTGGGGTGTCGACGACTGGCCCGCGCAGAACGAATGCAATCCTACGCCATCCATCTTTGACCGCCTGCCCTTCACCTTCCCCTTCTATCCCGCCGGGCAGCCTGCCGTCTCAGTTCCCTGCGGCTTCACCACCGGCGTCCTGCCTGTCGCCCTCCAGATAGTCGGCCGTCACCACGCCGACACGCTCGTCCTCCAGGCAGCGGCCGCGCTGGAGAAAATAGCGGGCTTGGACGTCAGCCTGGCCTGATGTATCATAGCACTCGTACGTCCACAGCCATGGACACTACGCCCGGTACAACCTTGACATCTTCTGGTTGCACCCTCCAAAATCCATAGCCCCTAGGGGCCCGTTAAGACAAGGACGTCTTAATCATGTCAAATTGGCAACGCCGCCAAGACGATGCAAGCCCCCCCCGGGCCGACAAGAGAACTGTTCGCGTCGGCTGTGTTGAGTACCTCAACGCCCGCCCCCTCTGGCACGGTCTCAGCAATCGTACCGACCTGTTTTCCCTCCAATATGACGTACCCTCCCGCTGCTCCGACTGGCTGCACAGCGGTGCAGTCGACCTCGCTCTTCTCTCCTCCATCGAATACACGCCCCGCTACCGCGTCGTGCCCGGAGGCGCCGTCACCTCAACCGGCCCGATCGCCTCTGTCGCTGCGTATTCCAAGAAGCCTCTGACAAGAGCTCGGTCCGTCGCCCTCGACACCAGCTCTCGAACCTCCGCCACCCTAATGCGAATTCTCTGCGCCGAGTGGTTCGACATCGAGCCGGAGTTCGTCACTATGGGGCCTGACCTGCCCACCATGCTCAGACGCTGCGACGCCGCCCTCCTCATAGGCGATAATGCCCTCTTCGTCGATCATGTCGCGCTCGGGCTACACAAGCACGACCTGTGCGAGGAATGGCGCGGAATGACCAGACTCCCCTTCGTATTCGCATTCTGGACTGGCCGCCCCGGCGTCCTCACCCCAGCCCATCTGCAGGCAATTCGCGATTCACGCGAAGCCGGCGTCGCCGCACTCGACGACATCGCCTGCGCCCACTATCCCGGCGACGAGACCCTGGCCGCCACCGGTCGCGCCTATCTTCGCAAGAACATCCAATACCGGTTCGACGTGAAATGTGTCGCCAGCTTGCAGAGGTTCTACACCTCCGCCTCCAAACTGGGCATCATTCAGCAGGCCCAGTCCGTACAATTCTATGACTCTTGACGCATCAGACTGAAGCAGTGAACTTCAAACATATGGGCCAGAGGTTCTGAGGGCATTTTCAAGCCTGACACATTGCCAGGTTAGTGAAGTGATCCTGGCCTGCATAAGTAATTCAGCAAGCTCAGGTGTCTTGAATTCGTCTGTTCCTTCGAGTCCTGCCTCCTACAACCCCTGAGACGCCTTTCTGCACAGGCTACGCTGAGAAAGTGATGACCGCTATGGTCTCCGGCTCTGAATTGACCGATATCGTCGGCAGCCAGGACTTCAACCTACCTCTTTGGGCGGCCACTGGCGGCATGGCCGCACTTGCCATCTTCTCTTTCATGGGCCATTGGAACGCCTTTATGGGCCCGTTGATCTACCTCAACAAGCCGGAGCTTTACACGCTACCGCTCTTTCTTGCCGTGCTGGATTCTGGTGTATCAGGCCGGACGGTTCCACTCCATCTCATTTTCACGGCCTCTTTCGTTTCCATCCTACCAATCCTGCTCATTTTCCTGTTCGCCCAGCGCTACTTCATCGCCGGCCCGACCGCAGGCAGCATCAAATAAACCGCAATTCCAATTTTGAAATCCGGAATCTGAACTATGAAACTGACGATGGGGAAACACGATCTCGAGATGGGAGGACGATATCTCGATGAACTACGGGATTCGACCGCAGACAGGGAGGACATGCCTGCCCTGCGCAGTCGTCTGCAGGATGAAGGCTATTTGCTCATTCGCGGTTTGCACGACCGGCAGAAAGTTAAAGAGGCCCGCCGCGTCGTACTCGAGAATCTGGAACAGGCCGAGCAACTCGCGCCCGGCGCATCCCTCATGGATGGCGTAATCGCCGAAGGCAAACGCGGCAAGTTCTATGGCGGCTCCAAAGCCGTCACCCACACGCCCGAATTCCTGGATGTCGTCGAAGCCCCTACCCTGATGCAGTTCTTTGCCGAATACCTCGAAGGGCCCAGCCTTACCTACGACTTCAAATGGCTGCGCGTAGTCCCAACCGGCGCCTTCACCGGCGCCCACTACGACATCGTCTACATGGGCCGTGGCACACAGAACGTGTTCACCGTATGGACTCCCCTCGGCGACCTGCCCTATGAAATGGGTCCACTCGCCCTACTCGTCGGCTCCCACCGCTTCGATCTCATCAGGCAAACCTATGGCGAGATGGAAGTCGACCGCGACAAGGTCACCGGTTGGTTTTCAAACGACCCTGTCGAACTTGTCGACACCTACGGCGGCCAGTGGCGCAGCGCCGAATTCGAAATGGGGGACGCCCTCATCTTCGGCATGTACACCATGCACGGTTCGCTCTCCAAAACCACCGGCCGCTTCCGCCTCAGCTGCGACACCCGCTACCAGCGCGCCGACGAAGCTGTAGACGAACGCTGGATCGGCGAAAACCCGATCGCACATTACGCCTGGATGAAAGGCGATACCGTCCCGATGGAAGAGGCCCGCCGACGCTGGGGCGTCTAAATGAAAAAGCCGCCCGGGTCACTGTCTATTGGCAGTGAGGCCAAGGCGGCTCGCGGCGGACACTATCCGCTTTCCACTACATTTAAGTACGATACTCCGCGTTGATCGACACGTAGTCGTAGCTCAGATCGCATGTCCACACCGTCGCCGAGCCCTCGCCCAGCCCCAATGGAACCCGCACGCTGATCTCGCTTTCTGCAAAAATCACCGACGCATCGGCCTCCTCATAGTTGGTCGGCGTGCCCGCATCCACAAGCTGCAATTCCGGGCTGCCCTCATGCGGCTGCCCCGCTGCGATGAACAAATGCGCCCGCGTTGGATCAACCGTCGCGCCCGAATACCCAACCGCGCACAGGATTCGCCCCCAGTTGGCGTCATGCCCAAAAAAGGCCGTCTTGACCAGCGGGCTCTTCGCAATTGAGTTTGCGACCTGATGCGCTTCGTCATCGCTGACCGCGCCCTCCACCTGTACCGTAACAAACTTGGTAACACCTTCGCCGTTACGCACTATAAGCTTCGCGAGCTCCATCGAAGCAGCACTCAGCGCTGCCAGAAACGCGTCGTAGTCCGCCCCTTCCTCTGTAATCTCGGCGTTCCCGGCCGCGCCATTTGCAAGTACTAGAACGGTATCATTTGTGCTGGTATCTCCGTCAATGCTGATGCGGTTAAAGCTATTACTGACAGCCTTCGACAAGGCCTTCTGCAACAACGGCTGCGCGATTGCCGCGTCCGTAGCCAGCGTGCCCAGCATCGTCGCCATGTTCGGGTGAATCATCCCCGCGCCTTTGCCGATCCCGGTGACGGTTACAGTCTTGCCGCCAACCTCAGCTTGGCCGGACGCCCACTTGGGGAACACATCTGTTGTCATAATGGCCTCGGCCGCTTCTTCCCAGCCGTCAGGTCGCAATTTGGAAGCTACCTCAGGTATCCCCGCCTCGATAACACCAATCGGCAACTGCACGCCAATGACTCCGGTGCTCATTACGAAGGCCGTATTGTCGGTGCTGCCCATGCTCTTCTCCGCCGCCTCGGCCATGCGACGTGCGTTAGCGTTGCCCTCCGCGCTCGTGCAGGCATTCGCATTGCCGCTGTTTATGACGACGCCGTGCGTCCCATCCGGGTTCAACCGCACAAGGTCGCGGTCGTACAAAACCGGCGCCGCCGGAAAAGCATTCTGGGTAAACACCGCTGCCGCCCGGCAGGCTGTGGGGCTAGCAATCAGCGCCAGGTCCAGCGCTCCCGTGGGCTTTATTCCGCAATGAATCCCCGCAGCATCGAAGCCCTTCACAGGTTTAGGAGGGGTTGAAGGTCCGGCAAAAGCATGTTCGGTCGATGACATGATTGTCTCCATGTTTCATGTTAATTGGGTGCATCGGGGGCTGCCAGGCCAGCTAACTGCCTTGGTCAACACAGCGGCCCCTTCCTGCTCTAAATGATGCAATACCTATAAGGATATGCCCATAGTCCTAGTCCCTCTTGATCCAATTTCCATCCTTCGGCCCGGCGCCATCGGCTGGTGGCGGCATCGCATCCGCAGGGTGCTCTTCCCGCAACAGCGCCTCTACTTTGAGAGGCAGGCCAAACAACCGGATAAAGCCCTCTGCATCAGCCTGATTGTAAACGTCGTCCTCGTCAAACGTAACATAATCCTCTCGGTAAAGACTGTGCGGCGACCGTCGGCCAACCACCATCGCCGTTCCCTTGTACAGCTTCAGGCGTACAGTCCCGCTGATCGACTTTTCCGTGTCCTGTACAAATGCGTCCAGCGCTCTTCGCAAAGGTGTAAACCAGAGCCCGTTGTAGACTAGCTCGGCATAGCGCAAGCCTACTTGTTGCTTCCAATGCAGCGTGTCTTTGTCCAGGCAAAGCTGCTCCAGCGCCGCATGTCCCTTGTACAGGATAGTGCCGCCCGGCGTCTCGTAAACGCCGCGGCTCTTCATCCCCACCAGCCTGTTCTCAACCAGGTCCACACGGCCGATGCCGTGTTCGCAACCTATCTCGTTTAGTTGTTGAATAAGCTCTACCGGGCCCATAGCCACACCGTTCAAGCGTTCAGGATAACCGCGTCGGAAGTAGAGCTCGACATAACCGGGCTCGTCCGGCGCATCCTCCGGCGAACGCGTCCATTCGAACATATCGGCCGGCGGTTCTGTCCAAGGGTCTTCCAGCGGCCCCCCCTCGTTGCTCAGGTGCCAGAGATTGCGGTCCTGGCTGTAGATTCGTTCGGCGGATGCCTTGACCGGAACATTGTGCTCCGCAGCATAGTCCAGCGCATCCGAACGGCCGCGAATGTCCCACTCTCGCCACGGCGCAATGATTTTCAGCTTCGGATTGAGTGCCATCACCGTCAATTCGAAGCGCACCTGATCATTGCCCTTGCCCGTAGCTCCATGCGAGACTGCGTCGGCCCCCTCCAATTGCGCGATCTCGACAAGCCTTTTGGCGATCAAAGGACGTGCAAAAGACGTGCCCAGCAGATAGTCCCGTTCGTAGATCGCGCCGGCCTGCATTGTCGGGAAAACGTAGTCGGTCAGAAATTCAGCCCGCAAGTCCTCAACATAACAGCGCGCCGCTCCGGACGCGATCGCCTTCTCTTCCAGCCCATCCAACTCCTCTTCCTGGCCCAGATTTGCGCAAAAGCAGACAACCTCGCATCCGTAATTGTTCCGCAGCCAAGGGACGATTACGCTGGTATCCAAGCCGCCGGAATAGGCGAGCACCGCCTTTCTTACAGATCCTGTGACAGCCATACACACTCCTTATCTTGGTGAAAGAGGCTCTATCGTTTTCCCGTGAAGTTCCTTCAAGAATTCGCAGAGCATGTGAGAATTCAATCTTCAATAGACAAGTAAGACGTTCGTTTGTTTCAACGCAAGTAATGAGTTCTGCGGTTCCGACTCTTTTTGCAACGCAAATTAAGATCTGACTGTGAAAACAAAAAACGCCACTTCGGACCATCCGAAGCGGCAAACGGGAAACGAGCGAAGAGGACTGCGCGATGCAACGGCGTTCCCTCAGGAAAGCTGCTGCCGAACACTGCGCCCGCTTCCCGCGGGCCTCCTCCTCACGATTGCAAGGCTCTTCAATTTCATTCTCGTTTAAGGACCTTATGGTACTGAATTAGGACCGGTTCTTATCTGGTTGCAAGGCTATCGTAACTTACATGGAAAGTCAAGAATCGGCCACACCTGTTTCGAGTGCACGCACCTGCTCGCTTCCAGCCAATTCAGTAACTGCAGGACGTTCTACTTCTACAACCAGGTCTTCTACGCCTCTCAGCACGACTTGCTTTCTCTGCTGCGGTTCCTCCGCCAGTCGTATCGATGAAAACCGTCTCAGCAGACTGGTTATTGCAATCCTACCCTCCAACTTCGCCAGCGATGCGCCCAAACAGTAATGTATCCCGCGCCCGAACGAAATGTGGCTCTTCTCATGACGACGAATATCAAGTCTGTCTGGATTAGAAAAGGCCGCTGGGTCACGATTGGCGGCTCCCACAACGCCGACAACCTGCTGGCCGGCGCGCATCCGCTTTCCTCCCATCTCAACGTCCTCCAAGAGCGTTCGACCATCGAGTTGCACAGGGCTGTCGTATCTGAGCAACTCGTCGATTGCCGAGTCAATGAGCTCAGGCTGCTCTTTCAGCCGCCGCAATTCATCGGGATTTCGCAGTAAAGCCAACATGCCATTGCCGATCAGATTTCTTGTCGTCTCGTTTCCCGCTACCAGCAATAGCAGCAAAGTGGCCAGTAGCTCCCCGTGCGAAAGCCTGTCTCCTTCTTCTTCGGCGGCCAGTAGCGCGCTCACAAGATCGTCTTCCGGATTCTCTCGCCGAAGTGCAATGATTCCCTCGAAGTATTCGTATAGCTCCTGCTCCGAACGGCGGAACTGTTCCCTCTGCTCTCTACTTAGAATAGGTTCCAACGAAATGACGATGTCATTCGACCACTCTTTGAACTGTTCCAGGTCCTGGGCCGGAACGCCCAGCATTTCGGCGATGACAATGACTGGAAGTGGAAAGGCGAAACTGTCTATCAAGTCAAATCGATCCTTCCCGTCAACGCCGTCCAACAAGCCCTCCACGATCTCTTCGATGCGGGGTTCCAGCGCAGTCACCGAGCGAGGGGTAAACGCTTTGGAAACAAGCGAACGCAATCGTGTGTGATCCGGCGGATCCAGGTCAAGCATACTGCGGTCCTTCGTGTACTGTCTATCGCCTGCCCCTGCCCCCCAATTCGAAAACCGTTGATGATCCAGCAACATCGTCTGTACGTCGTCGTACCGAGTCAGAACCCAGCCGTCTACCAGCCTCATTCGGTGAACTGGGTCCGTCTCTCGCAACTTCTGATAGGTAGGATAAGGATTTGTCAGCATTTGACTGGAGGTCAGGTCAAAAGCAACGCCCGATTCAAGCCTTTCCCAAGTTAGAAGGCCATTCTTGGCAATCTGCTTTACCGCTTCCTTAACCAGTCTCGGAACAGAATTCAACATCGGAATCTTCCCACTCCCTTGTACGTGCCAGTCCACATGTCTCTTGCCCAATGAAGCGCTGCAGTTGCCCTAGCTATTTGAACGCCCCCATCGTCATACCCGAAGCAATCTGCCTCTGGAAAAGGAAGAACAAAATCAGAACGGGTATCGTAGCCAGTGCCATCGCCGCGTACTGCAGCCCCAGCACAGTCTCTACCGTCATTGGCGCCGGCTTATACAATGCGATCGCTAGCGGCAGCGTGCGAACGTCTGCCTTGTTCATGAGAATAAGCGAGAAGAAAAGCTCGCTCCAAATCCAGTTGATGTTGATGATCGCCATGCCGGCGATCGGTCCCCGGCTGATCGGAACAACAATTCGCAGAAAGACGCCCAGCCGCCCACAGCCATCTATGCGTGCCGCCTCTTCCAACTCCACCGGCAGATGCATAAAATAAGCTCGCATCAAGATGATGGTGAAAGGCGCCCCAATGGCGGCATAGACGAGTGTCAACCCAAAGAGGCTGTTTCGCAAGCCGAGGCTGCCCACAAAAAAGTAGAGTGGAATCGCAAGCGCGTGCGCCGGCACTGCCAGACTGAGCAACAGCACTTGGTGTAAAGTGGCGTTCCCTGGAAACTGTCCGCGTGCCATGGCATAACCGCAAAGACAGGAAATAGCCAGCATCAACACCAACGTAGCCGCAAGCACAATAACGCTGTTAAAGAAATACCTGCCGAAAAACATCCCCGTGCGGTCACCTGTCCAAACGTCCACATACGGAGCAAGCGAAAAGTTGGTCGGCAGACTGAACGGCGTGTTAAGTATCTGGGTGTCCGTCTTTAGCGTGTTCATCAACAGAAAGAAGATCGGGTACACCTGAATAAGTGCTCCAACCACAAGCAGTCCATAGATGATTGGCCGCAGACTGCTCCCTGCCCACCATCCTGCAGTCTTGCCTCCCTGTATGCTCCCTTCCGTCGGCCGTGATGTAACCCTGTCAACCGCCATCTATCTCACCCTTTCCCCCAAGTTCACCTGTCCCTGTCGCACAGTGAGACCCTCATTCGCCGGCTCTCAACGCACGACCCTTGGTTTGCACCACCATATCAATACTCGACACTCTCTATCCGGACGCCCCGTACATAACCGTAGGCGACGGCGAAGACGACTACGAACATCACAACTGCAATTGCAGAACCGTAGCCGAAATTGCCCGAACGAAAGGCCGTCTCAAACAGGTAGTAGCCCAGTACTTGCGTACTGAACGCCGGCCCGCCCTTTGTCATCACGAGCACGAGATCGAACACCTTCATAGCGCCAATGATCGAGAGCATTGTGATCGACGCCAGCACAGGCTTTATCAGCGGCACTATCAGGCCCCAGATGCGTTGCCACTCGTTTACCCCGTCCATTGTCGCGGCATCGTGCATCTCTTGAGGAATCCCCTCTATCGCTGCCAGCAACACGATCATGGGAAATCCCACCGACTGCCAGATCGGTACAAGCATGACACTCATCAAGGCAACGTTGCGGTCACCTAACCAGTTCTGAGCCAGTCCATCGAGACCAATACCGCGTAGTACAGTATTGAACAGGCCGTGGTTGTATTCAAACATGTTTGCCCATAGCGTTGCGACCACCACGCCTGACATCATCACCGGAATGAAGAAAGCGATGCGATAGACCTGCCAGCCCTTCATGCGTCGACTGATGGCAACGCCCAGGAACAGACCTATCGACACCGTAAAGAATGGAACTACGATCGCAAAGATAAAGCTGTTTCCGAGGGCACGCCAGAAGACCTCGTCGCCAAACAGCTTGGCAAAATTTCGCATCCCAATAAATGTCTGCGGCCCGAGCCCGCCCCACTTGAATAGCGAAAGCCGCAGCGTATCAAAGAGAGGATAGGCCATCAACGTAAGCAGCATAAGTGACGCCGGGGCGATAAACAGATACCAGGGAAGTGCATTCCTGACGGTGCGAATCAATTGACTGCGGCCAGAAGTCGCCGCCGCTGCATCTTGCCGTGGATTCATTGCTGCCAACTCTACACCTCCATACGAAAACAGGGAGGTCCCCAGGAACCTCCCTGTACGCGATGCGCTTCCATTTCGATTGTGAGCGCTCCCTCTACCCTTTTCCGCCTAACTCTGCTCGGCGTGTATTTCCTCAGTCTTCTCCTGCAGCCACGCGCCCGCTTCTTCCGGCGTCAAACCGCCGGCCATCATCTGATCGACCGACTTGACAGTCGCCTGTTGATAAGGCTGATTGCTGGAAGCCTCATACAGCGCGGGCGTCCCGTACTCTTTGTTGTCCTCCAGGAACTGCAACTGCATCTCACTGAGAATCTCGCTATACACTTCGCTGGGAATGTCCGCACGGCCATGGGGAATGCCGGCAGTCTGAGCATAGAGGGAAGCCTGCGGTAATCGGTACGTCCAGGCAAGAAACTCCAACGATGCCTCAATGTTCTGTCCCGACTTTGGAACGATCAGACCGTCGGGAACCCAAGCCCCAACCTTTCCTGTCCTCTCCGGCCTGATCTCGGGATAGTAGAAGTAGCCAATTTCAAATTCGACATCCCGCGATAGCCCTGCAGAGCCGCCGTCCCACGAGCCGGTCTGCCACATCGCCGCCTTGCCAGTCGTAAACAACGACCTGCCGGTCTGGTATTCAGTCAGTCCGGTTACGCCGTCGACAAAAACGCCATGGTCTACCATTGCCTTGATGTATTCGAAGATGCGAATCGAGTCGGGATCGGTCCAGGTGTACTGGTCGCAGGATGCCGGCACGTCCGCACGCCACTTGATAGGCATGCAGTTATACTGTTCCCTGCTCCAGGAACGCAACTGCATCCCGTCACTGAAGTGGCTCTGGATCCCCATGTTGTAGTCGACGGTCAACGGTTGGTAGCCGGCGTCGCGCAGTTCGCTCGACATCTCATAGAGATCGTCCCAAGTCTCCGGCGGCGTGACGCTGACTTCCTCGAAGATCTCCTTGTTGTAGTAGGTATAAGGGGTCCATACCACCGAGCTTGTTGCCGAATAGTAGTGGCCGTCCGGCTGTCGCTGGAAATCAACTATGCCCTCTGGATAGGCGTCAAACCAACCCTCCTGCTCGTACAGGTCGTCGAGCGGGACGAGGATTTGACTGGTCACCATGTCATTGAACCGATTTGCCGGCACGCACTGATACCAGGAGACATCTGGCGTGTCATCGCTGGAAAATAGCAGGAACGCCTGCTGGTACTGCTCATCGGCCAACACATCGATGGTCACCGAGACATTGGAATTCTCCTCCATGTACCGGTCCGCAAGTGCCTGCAAGCCTTCCGTCACAATCCCGGCAATCGCCCCCACCCTCAGTTCGATAGACTCTTCCATCGGAGCAGCGGCGCTGTCACCATCGGACGCTGGCGCAGCCGGCGCGGCACATGCTGCCAGTAGGCCGCCCGCTGCAACGAAGCTGGTTCTGTGTAGAAACTCTCTACGCGTAAGTCTCGTCATATCGTTTTCTCCTTTTAGAGTGGAATACGACGCCTACTGAAGAAGGGTTGGAAACGTGTTTGCTGGTCGGGATCAGAATGAAAAGCCCACACCGACCGCCATCATTCCAATGCAGGTAACCTGTAATTTTCGGAGAGTGTATCATGCGCAGAACACAACCGCAAAACGTCTGAAAAATCCCGATTCTAGTTCGTGTCCTTGGAATCTGCGCCACTCCAAATGTAAACTGCACCTATCGCAGAGAAATTCACGTAAGCGTAGCCAGCCCATCAACTGCAGTTCCGAGAAGGTTCATGTTCTGCAACTCCCGACATTTTCATTCCGTTCAATTCGAATTACAAACCATTCTTCCTGTTCCTTGAGTTTGCAAATCAGACCACCGAAAATGCAGCCACTTTAGCATTGTCCTCATCTGTTGTATGATTCCAGCTATCTCTGAGTCAATCGGACCCGCCACTACCAGTGGGGAAAGCCAGCCACCCGCACAATCGAAAGGACATACGTTACTATGTCAACCAACAACCAGCACGCCAAGAACACGCCCTACCTCTTTGCCCACAGCCTCGGACAACAACTGGACATGAGCGCCCAGGAGTTTCCAAGCGCCAACGCTGACGGCAAGCCCGTCGTAAACCTGTCCCAAGAACAGAAATATCTCTTCGATACTCGCGGCTGGCTGCTCATCCCCGGCGTCCTGTCAGAGGACGAAGCTGCCGAGATGCGAGATTTCGGCCTGAGGCTCCAACATGACCCTGACTCGATCCCCGAACAAGAGCGCTCAACACTAGGCGGACCGCTACAAAAGCTCATCGATCATCCGGTTGTAGTTGGATTCATGAACGAATTTGTCGCCTTCCCTCCTCTTTCGCGCCAAAACTGCTACGGCTTCCGCATGGAGTCATCGCACCTTTTCTACCGCGAAGCAGGCGACGGCAAGTTTGGGCCGCACAACGGCAGCGGCTTCTTCCGCTTCCCTGGCGACACGCACTTTTATCACAGCGTTCCCGGCAAGTCGCACGCCGGCCTCACACGCGTTGTCTGGGAGCTGAATCCGGTCTGTGAGGGCGACGGTACGCTCGTAGTCAGTGGAAGCCACAAAGCCGCCTATCCCGCCCCCGAATCAATCCATGACCAGAACTCGCCGGTCTGGGATGCCTATACCTGTCCCGCCGGCTCTGTCCTTTTCTTTACCGAATCTCTTACCCACAGTGCCCGTCCGTGGACCAACCGCGATGTTCCACGCGTTGCGGTTTTCAGTTGCTACAACACGGTCGACAGCAAGTGGCACGACTGGGATCCGGACCCAGGTCTCGTAGCCTCGATGCCGCCGCTGCGCCAAACACTTTTCCGACCAGTGCGCGCCGCCAACAACCTCAGCGACGGTTCGCACTACGGAGTGTAGCCCAGGCGCGTTAGTGTTCCTCGCGTGCGGCGGGCAGAGAAACCGGTAACGTCTATGGTTTGCTCTGCCCTGTCGCGCCCCGAACCATGATGCAAAAATTCTTGTCTCGAGCAACCGAGCCCCCACAACAAATGCAGCAGGAGATAGACCCATGGCAACTCTGCTATCAGCAAAGAAGGCCGCAACCTTTCAGATGGGAAAAGGCGATTCCCGCAACCTGGTCGGGCCCTCAACAGGCGCGCAGGATATCACGCTGAACTATTCCATTTTTCAACCCGGGGAAGAGTTCCCTCAGCACTTTCACGAAGGTTCAGCAGACATCTTCATTGTGCTTGAAGGGGGTGTCTCGGTGCGGCAGGGTGATACCTACACGCCAATCAACGCTGGAGAGTTTGCCTACGTGCCGTCGCCGGAAGTTCACGGCACCGTCAATACCAGCGGTTCTGAAGCAACTCTTATCAGCTTCCAGGCGCCGCCAGACTTTGCGCTGTACCGGGGAGAACGAGACCCCTCGCAAACAGGAACCACACCGCGCCCGCCTGATAATCACAAAACCACTGTCCGCATCGACAACCTTGCATCCGGGGAATCCTCAGAGAACCAGGATGCGCAAATATCGCAGCCCGCCTCTCCTTTGAATGGGACGCCGGAAATGCGGCTCGATTTTTATGAACTGGAGCAAGGTGGGCAGATCGAGGCGCCCGCATCCCAAGACAAGGAAGCAGTCTGGTTTGTCTGGGACGGGCTAGTTAGCATTAACGCAGGAGGCGACACACTGCAGGCAGGCCGCCACGATGGTGCGTTCATACCCCCCGGCGAGGCCCAAACCGTACGCAACGACCAGCGCGAACCGGCCCGTCTCATCCGCTGCCAGGCCGTCTGATACTGCGTTTTTCCTATCAGGAGACCTGTCTCAACCACAAAGGGCACGGAGTCCCATATGGATGTTCCTTCGTGCCCTTCGTAGGTTGTACTCTTCTATTCCGCTGTCAAATTGCCACCGCGGTCGAAACTGAGGCCTCCCGCACCTCCTCCGCGCTTACCTCCCTGCCCAACTGATTAGAGAGGTAAATGCCTTCAGAGATGAGCATACAATTCAACGCAATCTCCGCGGTAGGCAGCAGTTCTACCCTGCCCTCCACTGCCGCGATCCAGTGCTGCTGCGTGCCGTCGTAAACGTCTCCCAGTTCGCGTACGTTGTGCAGCCGAAAGTCGAACATCCGTAAGTCGCCCGAAGAATCCAAGTCCAGATCGCCGGCACTGTGGAAGTAGCCGAAGGGATCGAGCCGCACGCCACCCTCGTCGCCGACGACATATGATCCTTCAAATGCGTCCAAGTGGATCGCCCAAGCCTCGATAATGTCCAACGTGATATTGTCCGCCATCCGTACAAAGCCCAGCCCCAACTCCTCTACATTGTAGTTGCTGCTTTCACGCCGCGCCGCATCCATCGCTATTTCCTGGTAGGTCTTGCCAGATATTCGAAGCACGTCAGGATTGCCCAGCAAGAAGAGCACTGTGGAAATATGATAGACGCCCATGTCGTAGAGCGCGCCGCCGCTGGCGGTGTCTTTGTTCACGAACAGGGGCGAGCCGTAGCCGTCCACAAAGGGACGTCCACGCCGTCGATAACCTGTTGAGCGGGCATGATACAAATTGCCCAGATATCCGCCGTCAATCAGGGACTTGGCCGCTTTAGTCTCATTGATGAAGTACTCGCGATTCTGTATGCTGAGCATCCGGTCGCACTCCCTCGCCGTCGTCAGCATTCTTTCAGCGTCAATATACGCGCCGGCCATCGGCTTCTCGCAGAATACATGCTTTCCCGCCTCAAGGGCCGCTACAGTCGCCGCCATGTGAAAGTTGTTGTGGAGGCAGACGTCAACCGCGACGATGTCGTCGCGTGCTAGCAACTGCCGGAAATCCGTGTAAACGTCGGCGATGCCGTTTTCGGACGCCACCCTCTGGGCCTCGGCCTCGTTTATGTCGGAAATCGCCGCAATCTCAACGTGCGGCATACTCATATAAGTCTGAACGTGGCCCTTTCCTATCTGGCCAACGCCGATTATGCCGATTCGAGTCTTCTCTGCTGTCATTGTCAGATTCTCTTCGCTAAGGAGATAGTTCTTAGATTGATATAGTTCCCGCAGTTGGCCACCGCCGCGGTAGATTTCGGGGCCCACTACAGAAATACACTTAGTCGCCCAGGGCACGGCGTATCAGATCTCTTGTCTTGATCGCCGCGCCCTCCTCGTCTCCATCCACGGGCGTCGACTCGATGCCCCAGACCCCATCATAGCCGTTCAGCTGCAGGATCGCGATTGCCTTTTGCAGGTCGACCGACGGATCGTTGCCTTGGCTGTCGAATGAAAACGTCTTGAAATGGGTAAGGCGAGCATAGCAGGCACACATCTCCCAAGCTCTTTCCTGTGTACCCTCGGCCCAATTGTTGGAATCAAACAACAGCCCAAGTCCTTCTACCGCCTCAAGCAGGCGCACAGTATTTTCCGGATACTTGGTCGCCCCCCAATGGTTCTCCACCACGATCTCCACGCCCGCTCCCTTTGCTCTGGGGATCAGGTCGTTGTAGCCATCCACTATTATCTCGAAAACCTCGTCGGTCAAATCCTCCGGCCCGCCGGTATCAATTCGCAACTGCGATGCTCCCAGTGATTCAGCAACGTCGAGCCAGCGATAGGCCATGTCCCTGCGCTGTGCGCGCTCGGCCTCAGTCTCCTCATAAATGTGGCCGCCATCCACTGCAATGCAGCCATAAGGGAGTCCCGCGTCCCCGGCCATGCTCTTAGCGTCTGCCAGCCAACTCTTATCATCCAGTGCCGGCGTTATATGCTGCATCCATGGGTCCAGTTGGGAAAATCCGTGGTTCTGATTGAAAGCCACATAGCCGCGATAGTCCATCACGCCGCTCTCGAACGATCGGCGAAAGCTGTAAGAACAGATGCTGAGCTTAAGTGTCATACGTTTCAGCCTCCAAGAAATACATGAAATCGAGTACCATTTATGAGCGATAAGCGATCTAAAAGGACCGTAAAATTCAACCTGTCGTTTGGCGGACGTGGCTGAGAGGCCGGCAACATATTATGCTTCTAAAGAGCAGACCGAAAGCCCTGCGATAGGCGCTGCTCGATCTGTGCCTGAAATGCCGAGAATATGATGGTTATGATCCAATAGAAGACTGCCGCGACGAGCAGAGCTTCAAGGCTGCGAAAATTCGCCCGGCCTTGCTTCTGCGCCCTCCACAGCAGTTCCCATACAAAACCGGTAACCGAAATGAGCGACGTATCCTTCAACATTGCGATGAACTGATTGCCAATCGGTGGGATGACCAGACGCAGAGCCTGCGGTAGGATGATTAACCGCATAATCTGAAACGGAGTCATGCCCATCGCCTGCGCTGCTTCCCGCTGCCCTGCATCAACCGACTGAATACCAGCCCGCATAATCTCCGTCATGTAGGCGCCGTAATTCAACCCTAGCGCCAGGACTCCCGCGGACAGGCCAGACAAGCGAATACCCAATTGCGGCAGCGCAAGAAAGAAGAAAACTACCTGCAGGAGTAACGGCGTACCCCTGATAAGAGAAATGTAGAATGTCGCCAATGCGTAGGCAGGCGGCGACTTGGATAAACGCCCTAAAGCGCCCAGAAGGGAGAGAACCGTCGCCAAAACTATCGATAGTGCCGACAACAAAATAGTGAGCCAGACACCGTTGAAGATGAAAAACCAGTGGCTGCGAATGAACGCCCAGTCCAGAGTTATGGTCGTAAACTGCAGCCCCGCGACCGTAAAGTGGGACCCGCTGAACGCATATACAAGCGCCAGCAGCAACAGGGCGTACGAAACTCGTACGCCCATGGCAAAGCGGCGGGCGTCACGCCGTTGAGACGCAATAATCTGTTCAGCCTGAAAGGAAAACCTGTCTTCCGCGGGCGCTGTCGTCATTCCGATTCCCGTAAGGAACGACTGCGCCCTCCTCTTCGCTCCAAGGAGGCTGTTTCGGCTGCGCAGTTCGAACTATATTGCCTGCTCCCGCTTACTTTGTCGGATCAGTTGTCAGGTCTTCACCAAACCACTCATTCGACAGGTCGCTGAGCGTGCCGTCAGCGTGCATGCCGGCAATGACTTCGCTAACCTTTGCAACCAAACTGGCAACGTCCTTGGAAGCGCTCTTATCGAAGGCTACGGCAAGGTTTTCCGAAAAAACAGGCTTGCCTACTTTGTGGATTGCGATGCCTTCAGCAAGCGCCGCCTCGACCACAGTGTTCGAGGTAAGGAACGCCTGAAACTCCTGTCGTCCGGCCTGTATCTGCTGTACACAGTCGTTGTCCGTAGTCAACGGGACTATTGATACATCGGCCGGCGGGGCGTCAATATAAAAACTGGCAGGCGGCAGTCCCAAACTCTCCATATCGCCCATCAGCCAACTCTCATATGTGGTGGACACGCCTACACAGATAGTCTCACCGTTCAAGTCTTCCAGCGACTCGATCCCCGACCCATTCACGGCCGCAAACTGGGCCGGCGTATAGTAGTAGGAGGGAGAGGCGAAGTCTAGGATTTTCTGCCGCGCCGTGGTGACCGTCATCGAGCCAACGCTCATATCCCACTGGTCTCCCCAGTTGCCTGCAGTGATCAGATCCCAGTCCGGCGTAACAAACTCAACTT
The DNA here is from genome assembly GCA_002238445.1 of Caldilineaceae bacterium bin5. GTDB lineage: Bacteria > Chloroflexota > Anaerolineae > Caldilineales > Caldilineaceae > Bin5. The sequence continues at coordinate 22,512 of MPML01000045.1, read as the reverse complement.
CGACATCAAGACGACTTGCTATCTCTTGAGCAACGTCCACATCGAAGCCCTTGAAATTACCGCTTTCGTCGAGAAAGCTTTGCGGCGCGTAGTTCGGGTCTGTGGAGATGCGGATTGTACCGCGCGCCATGATGTCCGCGAGCAGGTCGTCGGACGTGGCCTTCGAGCCACCGTCATCGCCGGCGGCTGCATCCTGTGGGGCTACAGGTGCCACACACGCGCCAACCCAGAGGGCAGCAATCAGCAGGAATGGCAGTAGTCGTCTCATTGTGCATCCTCCAACCAGGTCAGATAAAATGATTGTACAGAAAAGCGAACGTGTACTGTACATATGATATTACAGGGTACAAAAAACAAGTAATACGTCCCTCCACCCAAATAAGTGAACTCATGTCAACTGCACTCTCATCTGTCGTATCACAACATCCCTACCCCGAGTTTCAGAAGTGGTGGCCAATGGGGGAACCCTTTCTGGCGATGATGACAGAGGCTGTGATGGCCCACTGGCGACCTCTGGCCTCGACCTCAGACGGTATCGCTTCAGTGCAGGCTATGGTCGACGAGTATATCTCGCTGGTTTACAAGCGAGTAGCCAGACCCCGACTTGCCGAGCGTTTCGCCGCATCAAGAGACCTCAACTCAGTTCAATCTGGCGAGTTTGACGCCCTTTCCTATGCCTTCTTCTGTTCGGCCTTTGGCTCGTTGGCTTCGCAGTACAGCGGCGACGACCTGGCAGCCGCACGCCGTAAGTTCGCAGAACAGGTGGGATCGCATTTCTTCGGCCAGCTGTCAGATCGCCTAGCGCTGAAACTCCCAAGCGCTCTGCAGAGCGAAAGCGACTTCGACGCAGTTGGAGCCGCAATCGAGCAGATTGGAAGATTCCTCCAGGAGCAGGGATATCTTCGCAGCCACTTTGCCTTCCGATTCGACGTGACCGCCATTCGCGGCGGAGAGACTATTGCCCAGAAACAGGTCGAATTCATGCAAAGGCTCGGTGGCGGCGGAACCGCGTACGCGCTATATGAAATGGGCCATCCAGTGATTTTGCCCTCAGCGGTCTATCTCTATCAGACTGTAGGTGAGGCACAACATCACTCCTCCCGGACTATCGAAGAGCTGTTTACTCGTGTTGGGTGCAACGCCTGGGAGACCGACGAATTTGACCCCAGCGGTTTCCCATCCGACTTGGTTGTGGAGCTCTGGCAAGTCAGGCGCCGCTAGAAGAGCGACTGTTGAGAGGACTGACATCCAGGTGAAAACGTAAGGATCTTAATGTCATCCGGTCACTACTTATGCGATTACAAAGCGATCAAGAACTCCGCCAAATTTGACCTGTGAGGTTTCTCTCTGTTAAACTTTCCCTTGTGCTTTCGTCCAGCACGCCCCCATCGTCTAGAGGACCAGGACTCAGGCCTTTCAAGCCTGCAACAGGGGTTCGAATCCCCTTGGGGGTACAACTAAGCCGCCCTAAGAGGCGTAAGATCAAGCACCTGCTTGTTCAGAAGAGCCCTGTGTCATAAGGTGGTCCCTCCACAACTTGACATTGGGCCTTTTTAATTCAGAGGAGAGCAGTGGCGACCCTACGCATAGAAGTCACCACCCAAAGCGACGAAGGCGATCCCTGGATTGCAGGCTCTGCACGCAGGTTGGGCGTGGATTCGCTGCAAGCTTGCCGAAAGTCGCATCTCTATTTCATTTCCAGCCACAAAGGTGAATCGCCGAGCACAGAGCAGCTCGAGAAGCTCTGTGCTTTTCTTTTGGTCGATCCTGTGACAGAGACGGCCAAGTACTCCACTTTGCAACGCGCTGAAACGGCCGACGGCCCGGGCCAACACTTCTCCGGTGAGGGTGTGTATGTGATTGAAGTGGCCTTGCGTCCAGGCGTAACAGACGTGGCCGCACGTGAACTGGAGCGGGGCGCAGCGGAACTGGGCATTCGCGGCCTGGAGGCAGCAACCGCTACCCAATACCGCTTGAAGGGAGATCTTTCCCAGGCCGATCTGCACACGCTGGCACGAGGACTCCTGTGCAATGATACAATCGAGCGCTACAGCCTCGGACCTATCGATCCGCCTTTCGGTCACAGCAGCGCCGCGCGCGATCGGGTAGATAGGGTCCACCTGGCAGGGCTGGATGAAGCCGAGCTGCTTCAATGTAGTAAGGAAAGAATGCTCTCGCTTGACGCACAGGAGATGAAGGAGATCCAGAGCTTCTACGATGAAATCGGCCGCGCCCCTACCGATGTCGAATTGGAAACGCTTGCTCAGACCTGGAGCGAGCACTGCGTCCATAAGACATTCAAGTCTACCATTGCTTTCACTCAGCAATCTCTTTCAGGGCACGCGCTTCAGGTTGAGGAGATTCAAGGCCTGTTGCAGACTTATATTCAGGCAGCGACCGAGCAAGTAAATCGTTCATGGGTCCGATCGGCCTTCGTCGACGATGCCGGCATTATTGAGTTCGATGATCAGTATGACCTGGCATTCAAAGTTGAGACGCACAATCACCCGTCAGCGCTCGAGCCCTTTGGCGGAGCAAACACCGGAATTGGCGGCGTCGTACGCGACATTATCGCGGTTTCGGCCAGGCCCATCGCCTGCACAGACGTACTTTGCTTCGGGCCCCAAGACCTGCCACAGGACGAGTTGCCCGCTGGCGTTCTGCATCCCGCCCGCGTCGCCGACGGTGTCGTGGCCGGAATTGGCGACTACGGCAACAAGCTCGGCCTGCCGACAGTCAACGGTGCAGTCATCTACGACGAGGGTTACCTGGGCAATCCACTTGTCTTCTGCGGCGCCGTTGGCTTGCTTCCCAAAGGGTCCCATCCGACCCAGCCCAGGGAGGGAGACCGCATCGTCGTCCTGGGCGGGCGCACAGGTCGCGACGGCATTCACGGCGCAACGTTTTCCTCTGCCGAGTTGACCCAGGCCACCCACATGGAGTCTGGCAGTGCCGTGCAAATCGGCGATCCTATCACAGAAAAGGGTTTGATTGAACTGGTAGAGGCAGCCAGAGATGGGCAGCTTTACAACGCGATTACCGACTGCGGTGCGGGCGGCCTCTCTTCAGCTGTCGGCGAGATGGGAGAAGAGTTAGGCGCCGATATAGAGTTGCAGGATGTTCCTCTCAAATATCCCGGACTGACGCCATGGGAAATCTGGTTGTCCGAGGCCCAGGAGCGTATGGTAATGGCCGTGCCCAACGCCAACTTGCCTCGCCTCCAAGAACTGGCAGACCTGTGGGATGTCGAAATGCGCGACCTGGGCCATTTCAGCGGTGACGGCTGGCTGCGCGTGCGCTACGGTGGCCGCGCAGTTGCCGAGCTGCCAATGTCTTTTTTGCACGACGGCCTTCCTCTCCCCCGGCGCACTGCCCACTACCCGGATCGTCAAGGGCAGGTGTCCTCTCTCCAAGTCCCACTGGAGCAGGCGATCGCGCAGACTGACGCGAAAGAGATTCTACTGCAGATGCTGAGCCATCCTTCGGTGGCAAGCAAGGAACGGATCGTGCGCACCTATGATCACGAGGTCCGCGGCGGAACCATCGGCCGTCCATTCGTCGGGCCGCACATGGACGGACCTGCCGACGCGGCTGTGCTCAAGCCAATTGGCACCTGGAGCCATGACCGCGCCTTCGCTCTCAGCGCTGGCGTGAATCCTCTGCTGGGCAAGCGGGACTGCTACGCGATGGCGGTAAGCGCCGTAGACGAAGCTTTTCGCAACGCAGTTGCCGTCGGGGCCGACCCCGATCGGATCGCGCTTCTCGACAACTTTTGCTGGGGCAACCCCACTTTGCCAGACCGGCTTGGCGCCCTTGTGCGCGCGTGCCAGGGTTGTTTCGACGCCGCCACTGCTTACAACGCCCCTTTTATATCCGGCAAAGACAGCCTTTACAATGAGTTTGACGGCCAGCCGATTCCAGGGACACTGCTCATTTCGGCCATTGGCTTGGTTCCCGACATGCGTAAGGTATGTACCTCCAACCTCAAGCAACCTGGGAATATTATCTACCTGCTGGGGGAGACGCGTGAAGAGTTGGGCGGCTCGCTTCTCAGCCACCTGCAGGAATTGGATGGAGGCGAGACTCCCTCCATGCCTTCTGAGCCGCTCAAGCTCTACCGTGCACTGCACTCTGCCATGCTCCTCGGGCTGATTCAGAGCTGTCACGATTTGAGTGAGGGCGGTCTGATGGTCGCCTTGGCTGAAATGTGTATCGGAGGGCGGCTCGGTGCGAGGGTAGATATTGGGCAAGTGCCAGGGAACAAAATATCCCACGCCAATGTCTTACTTTTCAGCGAGAGCAATGGTCGGCTACTTGTAGAGGTCGCACCCCGCGACGCGGACGGTTTTGAAGCGACTATGGCTGGGCTGCCGATCTTCAAACTTGGAGCTGTCACGCCGACCGAAAATCTGGTCTGTTTGTATGGAAGGCTACAGCTCTTCTCTCTTCCAATGCAGGAGTTAGTTTCAGCCTGGAAAGGGAATAGTGTCGAATGAATGGCTCGTTGGAGGAAGTAACCCGTAAACAGGGTGTGGGTGCGCAATAGCGATGACCTTGCCTGTCTTGATTCTCCACGTTTCCGGCGCCAACAGGGACGCCGAGGCCGCGCGTGCCTGTGAACTGGCAGGCGGTGTGCCGCACATTGTGCATATCAACCAGTTGCGGGCGGGTGCTTTCACGCTGTCAGACTATGGAATGCTGATTCTACCAGGCGGATTCTCCTACGGAGACGCTCTCGGCGCCGGTGTTCGCCAGGCTCTGGATCTGCGCGCCTATGTCCACGATCAGCTTCACGAGTTCATCGCCTCTGGCAAGCCGGTTCTGGGTATCTGCAACGGTTTTCAGACCCTGGTAAAGGCGGGTCTCTTGCCCGGTGACCCGGATGACGAGAACGATCAGAAGCCTCATGGGAATCCAGTTGGGAAACGTCAAGTGACCCTGACTTACAATGACAGCGGTAGCTTCGAGTGCCGTTGGGTCCATCTGGCCGTGGACCAGAGTACCCGAGCTGACTTCCTTGCCAAGGTTGACCAACCTATATTTTGCCCAGTGGCCCACGGGGAAGGTAACTTCCAAGTTTACAATCGCGAGGCACTCAACCGCTTGGAGCAGAATGGGCTGGTAGCATTCCGATACATAGACGCCAGTGGAAATCCTGCCGGAGGGCGCTATCCTCTCAATCCCAATGGATCGGTCGCCGACATCGCCGGAATCTGTAACGCCGCCGGTAACGTCTTAGGCCTTATGCCCCATCCAGAGGATCACGTCGACCCAATTCAGAATCCACTTGGGGGGAAGGGGCGGCTAGGACTATCGCTCTTTAGAGCGATGATTGACAGTGCCTCTGGTTAAGTCGAAGTAGCTTTACGCGTGCTGCTGCGAGACGAATTAAGGAGTAGCTAGAGATGGACTCCCGAGTGCTGGAACAGACATTCGCTGGACTTGACTTGGACTTTCTGGGGGCCAGGCGAAGCGGCAAAGTACGCGATATCTACGAGCGCAACGATCAGCTCATCCTTATCACAACTGACCGGCTGTCCGCATTCGACCACATCCTTGGCTTGGTTCCATTCAAAGGGCAGGTGCTGAATCAACTTGCGGCCTTCTGGTTTGATCAAACGCGGGATATTGTTGCCAATCACTTTGTTGAGTCTCCTGACCCGAATGTAACTGTTGGCAGAAAGTGCCGAACACTTCCCGTTGAGGTTGTCGTGCGGGGCTACATTTCTGGCGTGACTAAGACGAGCCTGTGGTATCGGTACAGCCAGGGCGAGCGCTGGATATACGGCATTGAGTTCCCAGATGGATTGAGTAAGAATGACCCCCTCCTTCAGCCGATTATTACACCTACAACCAAGGCCGAAAAGGGAGGCCATGACGAACTCATCACCAGTAGCGAAATTGTTGACAAGGGATTGGTCGAGGAGGGGTTGTGGGATCGAGTCTGCAATGTCGCGCTTGCGCTTTTTGCCCGAGGCCAGCAGATTGCAGCCCGGGGAGGGCTTCTGTTGGTTGATACCAAATACGAATTCGGACTGGCAGAAGACGGGGAGCTGCTCCTGATCGACGAGATCCACACGCCCGACTCAAGCCGGTTCTGGACTGCGGCTAGCTATGAAGAGGTCCGTAAGGCCCGCGAGCAGAAGGCGGGTGACGGCCTGGCAATTCCGGAGCCGGAGAACTTTGACAAAGAGTTTGTCCGTCTGGCCTACGCGGCGCGAGGCTATCTAGGCGACGGAGCCCCGCCGCCGCTGACGGAAGATTTGGCGCTGCAAGCGAGCCAGCGCTACATCCGGTGTTACGAACTTCTGACGGGGCGCCGATTTGTTGTGGGCGACCTGCCAGTTGCCGCAAGGGTGGACAAGAATTTGCGGGCGCGTTTCGGGCCGCTATAGTCCTGGCGGAACAGTAAGGAGCTGCTGCAAGTGGATGCCAAGAAGCCATCACCCCTTGTAGGTGTAATCATGGGTAGTGTGTCCGACTGGGAGCGGTGCATGAAGTTTACGGCTGAGACACTTGCCGACTTCGATCTCCCGCACGAATGCCGCGTAGTCTCGGCCCACCGTACACCGGAGTGGATGACCGAGTACGCTTCAACTGCCGCCGGTCGCGGCCTGGAAGCCATTATCGCCGGAGCCGGCGGCGCTGCCCACCTGCCTGGAATGGTAGCCGGCCATACGCTCTTGCCCGTGATTGGTGTGCCCGTGCAGAGCCAGGCCCTAAATGGTATGGATTCGCTGCTATCCATCGTGCAGATGCCGGCAGGCGTACCAGTCGCCACCATGGCTATTGGCAAGGCCGGCGCCATCAATGCCGCGCTACTTGCGATTTCCATACTTGGAGCTACACGGCCCGAACTGCATCTGCAATTGCAGGAATTCCGAAACTCACGCGCCCAGCAAGTACTTGGCGAGAGTCTTGGAGAAGGGGAGTAGCAAGGTGCCACAGAAAGGTCAGGATCCATTGCCTCCCGGATCTACAATCGGCGTTTTTGGCAGCGGGCAACTGGGGCGCATGCTGGCGATGGAGGCTCGCAGAATGGGCTATCGCTTGCATACTTTTTCACCGGAGGAAGACAGCCCTACGGGCCAGATCGCGGACCGCGAAGTCTGTGCAGACTACAACGACGGTGAAGCCGTGCGCGCATTCACGAAAGAAGTCGACGCATTGACATTCGAGTTCGAAAACGTTCCGGCGCTTGTAGCGGAAATTGCTGAAACGGAAGGCGTACTCGTTCGCCCTGCCGGCTCCATACTCCATGCCGCGCAGAATCGACTGCGGGAGAAGGCACTCTTCGGCAAGGCTGGACTGCCAGTTACCCCATACCGAGCCGTAACAAATCTTGTTGAACTAAGAACCGCCACTGTAGAAATCGGTTTTCCTGCCATTCTCAAAACGGCGGCCTTCGGTTATGATGGTAAAGGACAGATTCGACTCGAATCCGAGGAACAGACTGAGGATGCTTGGCAAGCGCTTGGTGGGCAGGCATGCGTGCTGGAGGCCCTGGTGAATTTTGAAAGGGAAGTATCGTTGGTGGCCGCGCGAGGGGCGGACGGCGACTTTGCAGCCTATCCTCTGGTCGAGAATCGCCACGTTAACCACATACTTGATGTCACGGTCGCGCCGGCAGAGGTAGAGCCGGCCGTCGCTGCCGAGGCGGAAAACTTGGCCCGTCAGTTGTGCGAATACATCTGCCTGGAAGGTGTGCTCTGCCTGGAGTTCTTTCTTTTGCCGCGGCGGCAAGTTTGTTGCGAAACGGTGGACTCTGAGTCACGGGCACGCGAACTCCTTTTGGTCAACGAAATCGCTCCCAGGCCCCATAACTCCGGTCACTGGACGATCGAGGGCGCATTGACCAGTCAATTCGAGCAACAGTTGAGATCAGTTTGCGGTCTGCCACTTGGATCGACAGAGTTGATTCGCCCGGCGGCCATGTTAAATCTGCTCGGGGATCTCTGGCAAAATGGAGAACCGAACTGGCAGTCACTGCTGGCATTTCAAGACGCTAACCTGCACCTGTATGGTAAACGAGAAGCGCGACCCGGCCGCAAGATGGGGCACCTGACCGTGACCGCCGACTCTACCGCGGCCGCCTTGGAGACGGGCCTCGCAGCGCGCAAGGCCTTGCAGCGAAACTGAGCAAGTTGTCAGAGAGAAGGCCTGACGTCATGCTCGGAGAAAAGTCGAGGAGTGCCGGCTGACCTCGTGAAGACACTCTGTACTTCAAGGAGTTGTAGATATGTCGCTGTCAGACTCACCCCGCGAAGCATGCGGCGTATTCGGCATCAGTGCCCCTGGGATGGACATTGCCAGGCTGGCTTATTTTGCCATTTACGCCCTGCAGCATCGAGGCCAAGAGGCCGCCGGCATTGCAACCTGCGACGGCAGGACCGCCCATATCCACAAAGGGTTAGGGTTGGTTTCTCAGGTCTTCAATGAAGACAATTTGCATCACTTGCAAGGACATTTGGGAATCGGCCACACACGTTATTCCACGACTGGTTCCCCCAGGCTAAACAATACCCAACCATACATTTTGGAAACTCTTGACGGCCCCTTGGCCATCGGCCATAACGGGAATCTGGTTAACGCGCCCCAACTTCGACGCGAGCTCCTGGAACGAGGGGTCGGCCTGTCCACGTCGACCGACAGCGAACTGATTATCCATCTCTTGGCTGGAGCACGGGGTACGTGGTTGCAACGCATTCGCCAGATGATGACGATTGCCGAGGGCGCGTACGCGCTGACGATCCTTACCCGCGATGCCATCTACGGGGTGAGGGACCCGTGGGGTTTGCGCCCGCTGGTGTTGGGAGAGCTTGAGAATGGCCTCGCTATTGCCTCTGAGAGTTGCGCCTTCGCCACAATTGGCGCTCGTGCCATACGAGAGATTGAACCGGGCGAAATTGTACGCATAGACCAGGACGGATACGAAATTGTTCAGGGTGTACCGGCAGAAAAGGCAGCGTTTTGCACGTTCGAGCAGATCTATTTCGCGCGCCCTGACAGCATTCTAGGCGGCCGCCTTGTACACCGCGTGCGCCAGGCACTGGGACGCCAACTAGCCCGCGAGGCCCCGGCTGAGGCCGATATCGTTGTACCTGTACCTGACAGCGGCACTCCTCACGCCATCGGCTTTGCCCAGGAAAGCGGGATCGTCTACAGCGAAGGTCTCATAAAGAGCCGTTATATCGGACGCACCTTTATACAACCGACCGACCGCCAGCGGAAAGTCGGCGTAGCGATGAAGTTCAACCCTCTTCCCGACAATCTTAAGGGTCAGCGAGTTGTCCTGGTGGACGACTCGATTGTGCGAGGAAATACGAGCGGCCCGCTTGTGCAGCTACTGCGGGACGCAGGCGCTTCCGAAGTCCATATGCGTGTTGCCTGTCCGCCGATTCGATTTCCCTGCTTTATGGGAGTCGACATGGCTAGCCAATCGGAGCTAATCGCCGCGCAGAAGAACCTGGAAGAAATTAGAGTCTACATAGGTGTCGAATCTTTGTCCTTTCTCAGCGTGGACGGCATGATGAGCACGCTCCGTGCAGACGATGGCTACTGCAACGCCTGTTTCACCGGCAGTTACCCATTCGATACTCCCATGCTGGAATTGGAACTGGAACTAAAAGGAAAGGAACAGTTCGCAGGCGCACTTGGCAGTTAACTGGACGTACAGCACTGTGACTTGAAAAGGCCTCCGACTCTCTTTTGCCACACTGGCGGAGAGGCACTACCCTCCCGCTTTGCCAACTTCAAATTCAAACATGGAAATTCTACTCATCGGCTCCGGCGCCAGGGAGCACGCACTCGCATGGAAACTTTCACAGTCGCGGCACGCCGAGCGCATCTTCGTAGCGCCGGGTAATGGCGGCACCGCTTCAATTTCAAACTGCAAGAACGTCCTGATTGCCGCCGATGACTTGGCTGAACTGCGCCGTTTCGCTAACGAGAGCGAGGTTGACCTTACAGTAGTTGGACCGGAGGTCCCGTTAGTCGCAGGCGTTGTCGACGAGTTTGTTGCGGACGGGCTGCAGATATTCGGGCCAAGCAAAGCCGCGTCACAACTGGAGGGCTCCAAGGCCTACTCAAAGGCGTTCATGAACAGGCACGGAATTCCAACCGGCTGGGCTGAGGTTTTCACCGACTTTGAATCGGCAGCCGACTTTGTCCATGATTTAGATGTCCTCCCAGTCCTCAAAGCCAGTGGATTGGCCGCCGGCAAAGGGGTTCTCCTGCCAACAAGCCATTACGAGGCCGTCGAACAGCTGCGAGTGATGATGGTGGAACGTCGTTTTGGCGACGCCGGCACGACCGTCCTGATTGAGGAACGTCTGCAGGGACCCGAACTATCAATACTTGCATTCTGCGACGGCCATGACATCAGGCTCATGCCGGCAGCGCAGGACCACAAACGGCTTTTGGACGGGGACGGAGGGCCTAATACCGGCGGAATGGGCGCATTTGCCCCGTCACCCCTGGCAACGCAGGAACTGTTGGAGGAAGCGGAACGCACTGTTCTGCGTCCCGCATTGGCCGGCTTGGCATCTGAAGGTTCACCGTACAAAGGGGTTCTCTACGCTGGGCTGATGTTAACGGAACTGGGTCCCCGAGTACTGGAGTTCAATTGTCGTTTTGGCGACCCCGAAGCCCAAGTCATTCTGCCGCTGCTTCGTAGCGACCTGGTCGAACTGATGCAGGCCTGCATTCAAGGCACCCTGGCTCAGAATGAACCTGACTGGTCGCAAGATTCAGCTGTGAACGTTGTAATGGCCTCCGGTGGCTATCCCGAAGAATATGAGACCGGCATGCGGATTTCAGGTCTCCCGGAAGGGTCCGTCAATGACAATGGCCCCTACGTCTTTCACGCCGGGACAAAGCTGGACAAGTCGAGTCCAGCTAGTGACAGTTCGAATGAGAAGGTATTTCTTACGGACGGCGGGCGCGTACTCTCTGTCACCGCTACTGGGACCGACTTCGCGAAAGCGGTTAAAGAAGCCTACCGTGCTGTCGACCATATTGCATTTGAAGGCGCGGTATGGCGCACTGACATTGGGCTCAATGCTGCCCAACAATAGTGGGCAGATTGCGGTAGGAACTGAGGGCCCTTTGGCAAATTTGTTGCGGCGCCCATTGTAGCCCCTGCTCCAAAACCGACTCGGCCCAATTTCATCCTGATTTTCTTGTAACTACTAAACCACATACTGCGTCCGACTTGACCTGCTCTTGATCCCAGAGAAACACGGGCTAACTGATAGCGAATCTGGTTGGCAGCCGCAACGTTGATGTAGCCGCAACGCTGGAATGACTACGCCGGACGGCGCGGCGTGGCTTTGGTAGAGGCGTTGCGGCCAATATCCCTTGGCACAAGTGAGGGCCGAAGTCCCGACTGCCCCAAAAACGGGAGCGAGGAAAGAGCGGATACCTTAGCTCGCCTCATTCAAAGCAGCGAAGAGATTGCAGTTGAATAGTTACATTTACTCTGTTTTTTGAAACTTTCACGGAGAGACCACATGGCACTGATTCCAACAATGTTGTTGAAGCGCCTTTACACATATGCCAGCCTGCAGAACACGGCGGAGGGCGTACAGTTTTCTATCAAGAATCGACTGAGCGATGCAAAGTTGACGGGATTTCATGGCATCAGCATTGACGGGCGGGAGATTCCCAATGACAATCTGTCTTTGGACTTCGGTGAAGGGCATGTAGTTTCACCAGAGCAGGTCAACAGCGGCGGGCCTTTGGAATTTCCTTTACGCAAAGAAGTGATAATCACGGCACGGATATCACCCTTGGAAAAGGGACCTCACGCGATTCAGATCGGCGTCCAGACCTCCCCTTTTGGCCGGATTCAGTTCACGGTCGATGATGCCATTTCGGAGAGAGTTGACGCGCCTCGAATCCCACGCGACCGAGACGACGACTACAGCGACTCGGCAATTCGCGCCCGACAGACTTTCGTCGCTGACTACACTGGCCATTCGCTTGAACACGTATCTCAGTATTCTTTTGACCCCCACAACCTGCAGGGTAATATTGAGAATTTCACAGGCGTGGCCCAGGTGCCGATTGGCTTTGCCGGACCTCTAACGGTCTGCGGCGAACATGCCAAAGGCGATTTCCTGATTCCACTGGCTACCACTGAGGGAACACTCGTCGCCTCTTATAACCGCGGCATGAAGCTGCTCAACTTGTCGGGCGGCGTCAAGTGCACTGTGGTTGCCGATGCAATGCAAAGGGCTCCGGTCTTCGTATTTGAAGATGCCCGGGGGGCACGCGATTTCATGGAATGGGTTGGCGAAAACATGACGCCCATAAGAGAAGAGGCCGAGGCCACTTCCAGCGTGGCCAAACTGGACAACATTGACCCCTACCAGTCAAATAAGTTCGCCTTTTTGCGATTCAATTACCAGACCGGAGACGCGGGAGGCCAAAACATGGTGGGGCGGGCTACCTTTGCCGCCTGTTCGTGGATTCTGGACCATTACGATGGCCAGGAAATTAAACGCTTCTATCTGGAGTCGAACTTTGCCACAGACAAAAAAGCGTCGCAGGTTAACATAATGCGCACACGCGGAAAGCGCGTTACGGCAGAGGCGATAATTCCGCGCGATGTGCTTATCCAGAACATGCGAGTAGCACCAGAGCAACTTTTCTATCATTACGGAGTTGCCAACATCGGCTCAATTCTGGCTGGTGTCAACAACAACGGACTCCACTCGGCAAACGCTATTACTGCCATATTTATCGCAACCGGCCAGGACGTGGCAAACGTCTCAGAATCCTCTGCCGGCCTGATATATGTTGAACTGACGGAGGAGGACGATCTCTACATCTCGATTACGATTCCATCCCTTATTGTCGCTACTTACGGTGGCGGCACGGGGTTGGCAACCCAACGTGAATGCCTGGAACTGCTGGGCTGTAGCGGCAAGGGCAAAGTATATAAGTTTGCGGAAATTGTAGCAGGAACTGTATTGGCTGGAGAACTCTCGCTGGCCGCTGCCATCAGCTCTCTGGACTGGGTCAGTAGCCATGAAGAGTACGGACGTAATCGGTAGGCCCAAATATTGGGACAGCCGACTTCCGAGTAAGTACCCAATCAGGCAGTGCCCCAATCCAAAAGCCTGCAAAACAGCAAACGCCGCTTTCGCGTATTTCAGAAACTCTAGCGAAAGCGGCGCTAATTCTAGAGAATAAAGTGCCAGTTACGGCCCCGGTTACTGACACAGATGAGATAGACTGGGGGACAGGGATTTGAACCCCGATCACCTGATCCAGAGTCAGGCGTTTTGCCGATTAAACTATCCCCCACCGAACCGACCAGTACGAACTATAGTAACATATTGGATGGTCGGGAACAAAAACTGCCATTCATCCAAACTAGATATGTGACAGTAGTTGCAGCGGGCCTTCAGTCAGCGGCCAGCCTGTGTACATCACAGAAACTATACACTTTCCTCTATCGTTAGCCCTTCCAAATAGGCTGTCGCACGTCCAATACGCTGCAGCGTTTCGTGGCGACCAAGGGCGACCATGCTCTCAAACAGCGGCGGAGAAACTTTCTTTCCGCTAATTGCACCGCGAATGGGGCCAAATAAGTTGCCCGCTTTCACCCCAAGTTCGGATGCCCTTTCACGAAAAGCTTCCTGGATCGCGTCTGCATCGAAAAGTTCCACTTCCTCCAACAGTGCGGCGCCGGCTCGCAACATCGCTATGCTCTGGGCTGCGTCCATCTTGCGTCCTATCAACAGCTTTGGATCAGAATAGGCTATTTCGTCAGAAGTCAGATACGCCCAGTCGACCCAATCGGCGCCTTCGTCAAGTCGTTTAAGGCGCTCCTGGATTACAGGGATCAAAACATCCAACTTTCGATCCTTCTGCAGCTCTGCTTCCGAAAGGCCCAGTTGCCGACTCAAGTACGGCACAAGAGCCACTTTGAGGGCCGCAGGTGTCAGTCCACGAATATAGAGCCCATTGAGCCAGTCCAGCTTCTCGTAGGGCAATGCCGCTGCAGATGGGTTAATCTCGTCTAAGCAAAAGCGCTCAATGGCCTCTTCGCGGCTGAAAACTTCCTCTTCAGGGTCGAAATTCCAACCCACGTTAGTGAGAAAATTGAACATGGCATCGGGCAAATATCCTGCATCCTGAAATTCGTGAACAAGCGCCAAAAACTCCTTGCCTGCCACCAGCTTCTTTCGTTTGCTCATCTTACCCTTGCCACTGGGGTCCAGAATGACTGGCAAGTGAACCAATACCGGCATTTCCCATCCGAACGCATCAACGATGAGCTTGTGAATCGGCGCGGTGGCCAGCCACTCTTCGCCACGCAAGACGTGCGTTATCTTCATAAGATTGTCATCTACCATTGCGGCCAAATGATAAGTCGGCAGCCCGTCGGCCTTCAGCAGTATTTCATCCTGCAAATGTCTGTTTTCGACTTGAATGTCACCCCGCACCAAGTCATGGTAGACTGTAACGCCGTCCAGAGGAACAGCGAAACGAATGACCGAAGATATTCCCTCAGCCTCGCGTTGGCTTCGTTCCGCGTCTGACAGCGTCCTGCAATGTCTATCATAGCCCGTTCGGCGCCCGGCGCGCCTCTGTTCGTCTCGCAACGAAGCCAGGCGTTCTGGCGTGCAAAAGCATCTGTAGGCGTGGCCGCGGTCAATCAGTTCCTGTGCTTTCTCCTGGTAGATTTCCTGCCGCTGCGACTGAACGTAAGGCGCGAAAGGCCCTCCGATGTCCGGACCTTCGTCCCAATCCAGGCCCAGCCATCGCAATCCTCGTATCAAACTGTCCATGCTTTCAGGGTCGAATCGTCTGCGATCCGTATCTTCAATGCGAAGAATAAACTGTCCGCCCGTTTTTCGCGCCCACAGCCAGTCAAATAGAGCTGTACGCAGGCCACCCAAATGCAGGTGACCGGTAGGGCTAGGGGCGAATCGAACACGGGCTGGACTGTCGCCATCTTTTTTCATAGTGGGGCCTCAATGGGTGGGTCACTCTCAATCTTCGTGAAACGCGCCCGGTAGACTAACACATGAGATCATGCCCGTCAACGTGGGTGCTGTACGGAAGCTCACAGAATGACCAAGCCAGCGAGGGAATCTCTTGCCGAGAAACCTTCACAGAGGGTTTATTCTTGGCGTTTTTTTTCTTCTACTAAAGTGTGATAAGTTGTACATGAACTGGAATTGCGATGCCATCGCACGTCGGCTATACTGAGGATCAAATCTGCCGGCCGTCTCAAGCCCGCTTCGGGCGGCGTGGGAGATGAGACTCCTGGCGGAGACTGAAGTAGGCGCACAGCCGGCGTAGCCAGGCTCAAGGATTCATCTTGCCAGTGAACTACCATCCTGTAGGTTTTGATGTCGCTACAGGGGCAGTGGCAGCAGTCGCTGCCGCCCTGAATAACCGATTTCACCACCCGGCGGCAAATGCCAAGTTGGGACGACAGTTGTCGCTTCTTCGACTCAGTTCGCATCTCCCCCGAAGTTGGGGGGCTGGAATGGCGGTTTGGGCTACAGAGAACAGACCGCAAAACCGCTCTCTTTCCTTTAACCTGACCACGTCTGACCTAGCCCAGTGGAACGTTAGCCAGTACGACAATCTTGATCCTGACAGGCGATTCGATACAATCGTGGTTGGCGTGCCTTCCGGGGCCACCGCCCACCTTTGCGCCAGCCTAGGCGCCCCTCTGTT
Organism: Caldilineaceae bacterium bin5; assembly: GCA_002238445.1. Lineage (GTDB taxonomy): Bacteria > Chloroflexota > Anaerolineae > Caldilineales > Caldilineaceae > Bin5. The sequence goes on along the minus strand of MPML01000045.1, from coordinate 6,810 downwards.
AGCCGACGGCTTTCCCATCACTTTCTCCTCACGAGGTAAACCTGACGACATTTCCGGCTATCAGCAGCGCAGCGTGGATCTGCTGACGCCAATCCTGAACCACAATCCTGACCTGCTTGCTGTAAGCGTTTTCGATCCTATCCACGGGCGGCAGCAGATAAAGCGTGGTGTCAGCATTTACCTCAAGTTGGCAACCTTGCCGGACCACTACAAGAGGTTTATTCGCGAACGTCTAATGCCAGGCGGATCGCTGTTACTCTTGACCTGTTCCTCCAAGTGGAGTCAGTATGAGATAGGCGCCCGTCACCGATTGCAGATTGGTGGGTATGGAGGGTTTACTGATCAGGAGTTTATCCGTGGTACCCCTTGGCTGGACGACTGGCTGCATGAGGAAGGGGGAGTTCAACGCAGTGGCTGGCGGCTTTCCCGCCACTGGACATATCAGCCGGAGGCCCAGTGGGGCTCGATTTCCGGTTTCGCCACCTCCGTCCGTGACCACGCTGGTGATGAAGGCTTACCAATTCACACGCTTTCATTCTCGTCAATCGACGAAGTCAGCCGGACGGCTTTTTATGCCTGGCAGTGGCTGTTCTATCTTTTGGGAATCCAGCCAGGCGCAATTCTGGTCGAAAGTGGTCCTCAGATGAATCCGGTGATTGGGCTGCGGAGTCCGGTAATTCCACTCTGGTTGCCGGCTACGTGCAGCCGAAGTCATCTCCTGCTTCAAGGAATTTTGCCAGATTTTCCACCACGCATTCCGGTGTTGTTTCAGGCCTGGCCAACCGGAAACCTGACCCCAGACGTGATTCCTGCCAAGATCTGGAACACAACACTCTCGGGCCGGCACGGCCGCTGGCTAGGAGGCGACCCTCTTCGCTTCCCTGGAGACTTTTCGACCATTACCCAAATGACGCCGGCTATCGAAGATTGGAGCAAACGCCACACGCACAAACTGCTACGCCATTTGCGGGGGAGCGAACTGAGTGAGCTACAAGCCCTGTTGGCCAGCTCAGGTGATCAGGCCGAAGATCAGTTGCCAGCGGAAACAGAGCAGACGGAATTCTAACGAAATGTACCTGTCATGTTGTGTGTGGGCTTTGACCGCTTCTGCAGAAAGTGTCATCGCGGACATGGAGGCTTTGGGCTTCCGCTGGCTCGATATCAGGCCTGGCTTCTTGGATGTACAAATAATGCAGGCCCTTTCAGAGGCCAAGTCGCTTAAAGTATCTTCAGTAGCCGCTTCATTTGAGTTGCCGGACAACGCCGAATTGGACAGCTCGGATCCGAGGGTTCGGGAAAGAGGATTGGAGCACGTTGAGCAGGTTGTAAGAGACTGTGCGGCCATGGGAGGCGGCGTGGTCTACTTTGTGCCCGGGCGTAACGACAGCCATGAAGCCTTGTCTTGCTATGCCGACTCGCTTGCGACTGCTGCCGAGAGTGCGGCTTCTCGCGATGTCAGACTATGTATCGAGCACTTTCCTGGGACCGCTCTACCGACTGCTGCAGAAACGCTCGACTTCATCAAGGCGATCGATCATCCTAACCTTGGACTTCTGTTTGATATAGGCCATATCCAGATCAGCGGTGAGAATCCCTCAGGAGTCATCAGGCAGGCAGGCGACCGTCTCTTCTATGTCCATCTCGACGACAACGACGGTGCTGGCGACTTGCATTGGGCTCTGCTGGATGGCGTGCTGACAACAGAGACGCTTCGAGAAACGTTTGAAGCTCTTCAGGACATTGGATATTCCAGTGCCGTCAGTCTTGAACTAAGCCCACAACTTGGAGATCCATTTCAGGCGCTCAAGCGAAGCCGTATGATAGCCATAGACTGTGGCGCTGATTATCTTCTTCAGTATTAACAGGAGGCTTGAATGTCCTGGCAGTTTGAAGTGCTGCTTGAACCCATTGGCCTGACAGAAGGGCCGGTCTGGTACCGCGATTCACTCCTGTTCACCAACATTCCCAACAGTCGCATTATGCGTTACGACCCTGGCGACGGTCAGGTCAGCGTCTGGCGAGAGGGCACGAACGAGGCCAATGGCCTGATGCTGGACGAAGACGGTATTGTGAATGCATGTGAAGGCGGCGGTCGACGCATGGTGCAGTACGCTGAGGGCGTTGACACTTTAGTTGTTTGTGACGAATTCGAAGGGAAGCGTCTCAATAGCCCTAATGATCTTGCTATAGACAGCAAGGGTCGAATCTGGTTTACAGACCCACGATATGGCGACTTCCGTGACGATATGGAATTGGATCACGAGTCGGTCTACCGATTGGACAAGCAAGTGGACGGAAGCTGGCGGCCTGTGCGTGTGACCTACGACACGACCGCACCCAATGGCCTGCTGCTCTCCCCTGATGAGAAGACACTCTATGTTGCCCAGAGCAAACACGGAGAAGGCGAGTTGCGTGACCTGCGGGCTTATCCTGTTCTCGAAGGCGAATCGGGTGAACCGGGTCCAATCGTAGGGCCCTTTGAAATACTCCACAATTTCTACCCTCATCGAGGCGTTGACGGCATGTGCTTCGATAGTGGAGGAAATATAGTAGCCACTGCCGGTTGGGGGACCAGTGGCCCAGGTGGGATGATTTACGTTTTCGCACCTAACGGAAGAGTGCTGGAGACCCATCCTCTGCCCTGCGACAGCCCGACCAACTGTACATTTGGCGGCCCCGAATTGCGCGATCTGTACGTTACAAGCATGGAAGGCCACCTTCTTCGCGCCCATACAGATCGACAGGGGTTGAGCGCTGGTTAGACAGCAGGCAGTACCGAAGATTCTCCTGGCTTGAATTTGCGATTTCGCCGGAATGGTCAGCTGCAGACGCCTCGTCGCTTGATTGCAGTTGTCATAGAGGGAACTGCTTGGCCTCTGTTGCCTCTCGATGGTTCACTCGTCCTGGGAAGGATGCTTTCCCTATTTTGACAGAACAGGGCTCCCCAATGCCACGTGCGTTCACGTTGTGGTATACTTGGCTTTTTGGCGATTATCTACGAGAGACAAACTAGGAAGGGATGTAGCGAGTGGCGATTACGCGCACGCGAGTTGCAGATGATACGTGGGTTTTCACAAGTGCGCTTTACGCAGAGGTAAACGCGGGGCTTGTCGTTTCGCCTGAAGGGGGAATTCTGATCGATACGCTGCCTTTTCCTTCAGAAACGAAACAGATTATCGATTTTGCAGCGCAAGTCTGTCCGGCAGGAGTCCGCTACCTGATAAACACAATCAGCCACGCGGATCATGTCTACGGCTCCTGCCTTTTTCCTGAAGCTGAACTCATCGCCCATGAATCCGCCCGCGATCTGCTCGTTCGCTATGGCCGTAAAGCCTTGGAGGAGGCGAGAGAGCATACGAACGAATTGCTGAGAGTCGAAATACGACTTCCCAAGATTATATTCAACGAAGGCTCAGTGATTCGGTTAGGCGACAAGACTGTCCATATCATGCACGCGCCGGGTCCTGGACCTGATGTATGTGTTGTGCATGTGCGCGAGGAAAAAGTGTTGTTTGCCAGTGACCTGATGATGCCAGTGCCGGTAATTGCCTCACCGCTTGCCGATATCGAAAAGTTTAAGCAGTCTCTGCACAGCCTCCATGAGTTTAATCTGGAAACCATTGTACAGGGACACGGAGACATTCTTCTGCGAGGCGAGGTTACACCCAGCATCGAAGAGGGCATAAAATACCTGAACGAAATTGAAGAACTGGTCGATCGTCTGCTAACTCAAGGGGCTACCAGACGAGAGCTGTTGAGCAATGATATCGAGAAATTTGGCCGGAATCGCATACCCCTGGGCGGTCTGGTGCAGAACTTCCACCAGGCAAATCTGGTCTATTTGTGGGAAAAGGCAAAGGCTGCCCGCAGAAGAGAGCCCCAGCCAGCCTAAGAATTATTCGGAGACCCTGCAGTCTTCCTCCAAGAGCAGCACGCTTTCATCCCTGGGCACAGAAAATCCTCTAGATTACGGTGTTGCAGAGCGGATTTCTATGAGAAAGAGTCTGATGTATTCAAGGTCTTCGTGACTAGATCATGCAGCAGTGAGGTGTTAGGATAAGACCCAAGTGAATCGATCATTGGATAGACTCGTCAGCCTGATTGAAGAACTTTCGCCTGGGCAGCGGAGACTGCTTTGGCGGCAGGTGAAAGCCATGGGATTGCTGGAAACGGAAGAACTACTGTCCGACCGAAATCCATTGCCAATTGCCTTAGCCGTACAGCCGATGAATCTGGTGGGACATAGGGAGGCACCCAATTCGGAGCTTGTCGAGCAGGCGCCCCCTCGGCCCGCCGAGCGAAGGCAGCTTTCTCCCTATCGGTCGCCTGTAAGTGGTCGTGCTGTCATGGGCTCGCCCCGGCAAGATAGTGAAGCACCATCGGAAATGGCACCCCTGCCAGGAAAGGCGCCGGCACAACCGATTCGAATCGTGTTTGACGGGGGCAGTCGCGGCAACCCAGGCCAAGGTTACGGCAGCTTTGCAATGGATTGGCCAGGACTGCCTCGGGAAGTAGTTCAACTGAAGTTCGGCGACCGCGTTACCAATAACGAAGCCGAATACGACACTCTAATCGCGGCTCTGGAGACAGTTCGAGACCGTCTCGCCGAACAACAGATCGACTCCAAGTCGGCAGCGCTGAATATCTGGGGAGATTCGCTCCTGGTCTGTAATCAGGTGAGAGGTAAATGGAAATGCAAAGAGCCTCGCCTGCAGGTCCGCCGGGACAAGGCGCTAAAGCTGCTCAGAAATTTTGATAGCCCTGAACTAAACCATCAACCACGTGAAAAGAGTGTGGAAATACTGGGTCACTGACGTCACTTGCGTCACTTGGATATGACGAGACGACGATGCGCATCGAAGAGATTCTGCATCAACATTACGTTTGTAATGGGGCCCGTTCCGCCGGGAACGGGTGTTAGCATTCCAGCTACGGCCTCCACGCTTGCCCCTTCGCAATCTCCTTTCAAGCCCTCCTCCGTGTAAGTTGTGCCAAAGTCAACGACGACTGCTCCAGGCTTAATCCACTCACCGGTTACCATCTCCGGCCGACCAACTGCAACACACAGAATATCCGCGCTGCGGGCAACAGCGGGCAGGTCTACTGTCCGGCTGTGGGCGATTGTCACAGTGCAGTGTCGATGCAGCAATAGTAGCGCCATGGGCTTTCCAACGATGTCGCTGCGCCCAATAACCACGGCACTCTTGCCCTTGAAGTCCACGCCGGCTTCTTCCAATAGCAGAATGCCTCCTGCAGGCGTTGCAGGCACAAAGTAGGGTTGGCGTTGCGAGGCCAGCCGGCCGGCATTTTGCGGATGGACGCCGTCTACGTCCTTTGCCGGGTCGAGGAAATCGATCAGTAAGGAGTCGTCAATATGATCGGGCAGAGGCTCCAGGACCATGATGCCATGCACCGACTCGTCGTTATTCAGAGCCTCCAGCGCTTCCTCGACTTCACGCTGGCTGCTGTCCTCTTTCATTTCAACCGGTCTCAACGCGGCTCCAACGCCCTGGCAGGCGCGACGGATCGAGCGTAGATAGCCCTTTGCGGCTGCATCTCCGCCGACCTGTAGTGCAGCCAGCGTCGGCAGTGCAACGGTCCCGTCTGACAATTCGGAGAAACGCTGGTTCAGTTCCGTCTGCAACTGTTTTGCAAGTTGTCGGCCATTCAGAAGTTTTGCGCTCATATCGCAATACCCAGCGTCTTGGAACACGCGGCGCGAGCCGTGATGTAGCTTTTCTCAGCGGCATCTGTCAACCTATCCACTCTGCTCTTACCTTCCTTAACACATTCCTCATCCTTGAGGAACTTCAGATTGATATTCACATTGACCAAGGCGCTGTGCAGTGCGGCGAAGGCCAGATGTGCCGCCGTTGCCGCATCGCTGACAACATTCGGGTTGCCCTTTTCTGCGATGGGAGGCGTCAACTCCAAGAGCTCGGCGCAGTACGAGGCGATACTTAACGGGACCTCGGCTGCTCCTCGCAATGCGGACTGCATTGCTTCGGTGCGGGCTGCCTTCTCCTCCTGCGTCGATCGGGGCATGGTGAAACACGCGGCCACGGCGCCGAAGGCCTCGGCGTCCTTATCTGCCAGCTTCAAGAGACGTATTCGCAGATCTTCCGTTCGATGCAAATGTCCCCGCAGCTCCTCTTCCACGGCCGCGTACTTCTTTCGTCCGACTGTGAAGTTCAAGACCATACTAAGCAGGGCGGCGGCCTGACATGCGGAAAGAGCCGCGGCCGCGCCTCCTCCTGGCGTCGACTCCCCTGAGGCCAGTTCATTCAGGAAAGTTTCGACGGGAATTCTTGCTGTTTCCAAATCTTTCACTATCAGTCCTCTCCACGGATTAGTTTCGAATCCTCAAGGGCGATGAGAACAGTCGTTGGATTGTCATCGCACTGGGTAAACGCATGTGACATCACTACTCGTTATCACATTGGCGGCCTCGGTCTACGGACTCGAGGCACACATTTCCAAGATACCCATTCAGTTAAGCCCTTGCTTTCGTAAATCAAATTATAGCATTCACTTAGGCAGACAGCTAGCCATCGGGGATCAATTATCGGGCCTTACACCTGTGTAGGGCCAGGGATCTTCCTGGGGTTGTCTGTTTATCGAAAAGAGGTAACTATCAAGCCACAGTGGTTGACCAGCCAGTCATCCTTGGAACCATTCAGGCTCTTGGTGACGCAACCGGTGTACAGCCGCCGCCATGCTCGCCAGCCGACACGTTGCGAAGAAGGCACACACCTGGTGAGGGATGGTTTTGTAGGGGGGCGTTGCGGGGGCGCAGCCCCTGCACAAGGG
>MPML01000007.1 GCA_002238445.1 Caldilineaceae bacterium bin5 | reverse complement strand
TCCCTTGTGCAGGGGCTGCGCCCCCGCAACGCCCCCCTACAAAACCATCTCTCACCGACCGTGTGCATTCTTCGCAACGTGTCGGCTGGCGAGCATGGCGGCGGCTGTACACCAGTTGCGTCACCAAGAGCCTGAACAGTTCCAAGGATGACTGGCTGGTCAACTGCTGTGGCTTAGTAGTTACGGCAAATCTAAGCCGTCACGCGAATGACGCGCGGAGCGCGGCCGTTCCAGCGTTGCCCACTGACCGTTTTCCGTTACAATGGAAGGCGACCGGGAGTCTCCGTCGCTCTGTCGTTGCACCACAGTCACTGGGACAAAGACCGTGAGGGCGGAATCCCCGTTCATGAGGGTGGACAAGAGACAAAGGAGCCAAGATGACGAGACCTGTACGCGTCGCTCTGATGGGTCTGGGGCAGCGGGGGCTGCAACACTTGAAAGCGCTGTGGAGGTTACAGGAGCGAGGCGAAGTCAGGTTGACAACCTTAGCCGATGCATTTGCTTCAAACCTGGACCAAAGCAAGATAAGAAAGTATGTGGAGGGTTTTCGGCCCGACGGCATAGTGCTCACTACCGATTTCAATGAGCTGCTTGCCCAGGAACAGGACGCCCTCTACATTTGCATTCCACCCAATCTCCACGCAGGCGAGGTTCTGCGCGCGGCCAGGGCCGGGTTGCATCTGTTCGTCGAGAAACCGATGAGTCTCTTCCTGGACGAGGCCTTGGAGATGGAGGCCGTAATCCGGGAAACGGGCGTGATTTCAACTGTAGGATTCCAGCAGCGTTTCGACGGCCGCCACGAAGCGATTTTCAACCTGCTGCGGGAAGGCAGGACGCCGCTGATGGCCTGCTACACGTTTCACGGTCCGTTGGAAGGGCACAATGTAAAGCACCATCAGACCGAACTTCACGGCGGCCCGCGCAACAGGATTTGGACTGCAAACCGGGCCTGGAGCGGCATGACGGTGGTCGAAGGCGGCATCCATCTTCTGGACCTCTGGCGCTACTGGTTTGGCGATGTCGAGTGGGTGCAGGCCCACTATCAGCACCGGCCGCCGGATGAAATCTACGACGACGCCGATAACCCTTACACATACAGTGTGCATTTTGGGTTTGCCGGCGGCGCCATCGGCTCGCTGACGCTTTCGCGCTTGCGCAAGGTCTATGCAAGCCATATGGACCACCAGGTTCTCTGGACTGAGGGACGGGCGGAGATAAAGGACGACGGCGTCATTATGTACCAGTATGATGGGCCCTACCCGCCGTCGCAGCCGCCCGCGCAAGATGCTGTCAGGAAGCTGCTCTTCGAGGGTCGGGGCGGAGACGACACGTTTGCAATCAGTGAACTTTTCATTCAGGCGATAACCGAGGGTCGCCCCGACCTGATCCGCTCTCCATTCAGCGATGCCATGAACAGTCTCGCCGCCGTGCTCGGCGCGAATGTTTCTGACGACCTGGGCGGTGAGCGTGTAAACGTGGATGAGCTGTTATACTCAACCCGCTACGCTGCCCACAGACGTAAACCACAATAGAAAAAGAGGTGCGAGCCAGATGAACTTTCTAATATACCCGCCGCTTACGCCCGACGAACTTGCTCAAGTGCAGGCGGTTTCTCCGGAGTTGGAAGTCGTCAACGCGCTGACAGAGGAGGACGCCCTGGCCGCGATTCCGCAGGCAGTGGGTATGTACGGCAATCTCACGCCGGCCCTGCTTGCGCGGGCCGAGAGCCTGCAATGGCTGCAAACCCCGATCGCCGGTCTGGAGCACTACATGTTTCCGGAACTGGTCGAAAGCGATATCGTTGTCAGCAACATGTCCAAAATCTACAGTGACATGATTGCAGATCATGCATTCTGTTTCATTCTTATGTTCGCCCGCGGCATTCATCTGTATATGCGGCGCCAGGTCCAGGGTGAGTGGCGAAAGGGCACGCCCGTCCATCATTTGGGCGATTGCACACTGGGAATTATCGGGTTGGGGGGCATAGGTTCGGAGCTGGCGCGCAGAGGTAAGGCGCACGACATGCGCGTGATTGCGGTTGACGCACGACCCGACGAGGCGTTGGGCGGCAGCCTGGGCTTGGACGCGCTGTGGCCGCAGGACCGCCTTCACGATCTGATGAGAGACTCAGATTTTGTGGTGAGCTGCGTTCCACAGACGCCGGAAACAGTTGGCTTGATCGGCGCCGAAGAATTGGGGCAAATGAAACCGTCAGCCTATCTCATAAACATCAGCCGCGGGGTCGTCGTCAAATTGGACGCGCTGGTCGATGCACTGAATGCGGGCGGCATTGCCGGCGCCGCGCTGGATGTGTATGAAACTGAGCCTCTGCCGGCTGCGCATCCGCTGTGGCAAATGGAAAACGTAATCATGACGCCGCACGTAGCTGCCGACAATCCACATGTGCCTCAACGGCGAATTGATACGCTGCGGGACAACCTGCACCGCTATCTGCAGGGTGAGACGCTCCGCAACATCGTGGACAAACGCAGGTTGTTTTAGAGTGAAGTGACGGGGAGTGCGCCGCGAGACGGATCTGATCGCGTCATCGCGTCAGATGCCGAGATATGCCTCGGCTACCTGTGGATTGGCCAGCAAATCCCCGGCTTTGCCGCTCAGCACGATGGTGCCGGTTTCGAGGACGTAGCCGCGGTGGGCAACCTGAAGAGCGGCCTGGGCGTTCTGTTCCACCAGCAGAATGGTCATGCCCTGGGCGTTAATCTCGCGAATAATCTGGAAGATTTGCTGTACCAGCAGCGGCGCCAGGCCCATCGAGGGCTCGTCGAGGAGCAGGATTCGGGGCCGACTCATGAGCGAGCGTCCTATGGCCAGCATCTGTTGTTCACCACCGGAAAGTGTGCCGCCGGGCTGCTTGAGCCGCTCCTGAAGTCGCGGGAAGAGTTCGAGCACCCTGTCCAAGTCCTCGCTGATGCCCGTACTGTCAGTCCGAGCGAATGCGCCCATGGCCAGGTTCTCCTGTACGGACAGGCGGGCGAAAATCTTCCTCCCCTCCGGCGATTGGGAGACGCCCAATCTGGCGACTTCGTGCGCTGGCAATTGGTCCAGGCGTATTCCCTGATCGGGACTGCGGGATGCCTGGCCTGGCAATGAACCGTTTGGTTCCTGGAAGTAGATGGAGCCGGCGCGGGCGGACAAAACGCCGCTGATCGTATTGAGCGTAGTTGTTTTGCCGGCGCCATTCGAGCCAATGAGCGAGACAACTTCGCCTTCATTCACAGTCAAAGAAATACCCTTGAGCGCGTGAATGTGGCCATAAAAAGTGTGGACTGATTCCAGGATCAACATGGATCACTTTCCCACCGCTTCTGCTGATCCCTGAACTGCAACCTCCGGGCCGAGATAGGCCTCAATTACTCTGGCGTCCGAACGTACTTCCATGGGTGTGCCCTCGGCGATCTTCTTGCCGTAATCCAGGACCGACACACTTTCCGAAATACTCATCACAACCTTCATGTCGTGTTCTATCAGGAACACGGTTACGTCTCTCTCGTCGCGCAGCCTATGGACCAGCTCCATCATGCGGTCAGTCTCTCTCGGGTTCATGCCGGCGGCAGGTTCGTCCAGGAGCAACAAGCGGGGTCGACTCCCCAGCGCACGTGCGACTTCCAGCAGCCTCTGGTCACCATAGGGCAGGTTGGTTGAGACGACATTCTCCTGCCCCTCGAGCCCGACAAATTCGAGCAGCTCCCGGCCCGATTCACGGGCGGCGTGTTCCTCTGCCCGCTGGCCCGCCGTTCGCAAAATCGCGCTCCAGTGCGAAGACTTCAAACGCAGATGCTGCCCGACCAGAACATTTTCAAGCGCCGTCATCCTTCCAAAGAGGCGGATGTTTTGATAGGTACGGGCGACGCCGCGTTCGGTGATTTCGTCGGGACGCAGTCCGACCAGCGAGCGTCCGTCAAAGACAATTTCGCCGTTCTCGGGCCTGTGAAGGCCGGTCAGACAGTTGAAAAGGGTCGTCTTGCCGGCGCCATTCGGACCAATGAGAGAGGAGATTGAGAGCTCTGCAATCTCCAGATCGACGTTATCAACGGCTGTCAGCCCGCCGAACACTTTCGTAACTCCCTGAATGCTCAGCAGGGCCGTCATTGCGCCTCATCCTTTTCAGGCCCGTTCAGTGGGGCAGCTTTCTTTTCCAACGGCTCTCTGAAATCCTCTTCCGCTCCATCTGACAGTTCTGGCGGGCCCTGTTCTTCGGGCGCAGTCAACTGGACCCGGCGGCGCGGCGAGGGCAGAATGCCGGCCGGCCGCACGATCATCATGATGACCAGAAGGGCGGCAAATGCAACGATGCGGTACTCATCCACGCCCCGCAACACCTCCGGCAGACCCTTGAGCGCCAGCGCGCCCAAAACGATGCCGGCAGGACTGCCGATACCGCCAACAATTATCAAAGCCAGCGCGTCAATCGAGACAAAGAGCGAGAAATTCTCGGGGAAGATGTTGATCTGGCGGGCGGCATATAGTTGACCTGCCATGCCGGCAAACGTGGCGCCAATGGCAAAGGCGAGCAGCTTAGTTCGCACGAGGTGGACGCCGGTAGCCTCGGCCACGTCCTCGTCTTCCTGCATTGCAAACCACGCCCTTCCCAGCCGGGAACTGTTCAATCGAATGGCAACAATCGCGATCAGCGCCGAGCTGATCAGTGCCAGCAGGAAAGTCCAACCCTGTGAACTGAGAAGGCCGAAGAAGGCTTCGGGCGCAAAGCCAAACAGGCTGGGCTGGGAGATTTCCAAGATGCCGCGCGGTCCATTCGTCAATTCACCCATGTTCAACATGAAGAGGCGGATTATCTCGCCAAAGCCCAGCGTAACGATAGCGAGATAGTCTCCCCGCAGGCGCAGGACCGGAATGCCAAGCAGGATCCCGCCGATTGCAGCTGTAAGCATCGCCACTGGCAGCGCCATCCAATAACCGAGCAATGGGCTATCGGGTGAAATGTTCAGGAGAAGGAGAAGGTTGGAAATGTAGGGCGAGGAAAAAGGTGCCGAAAGAAAGGCATAGGTGTATGCGCCGATGGCGAAAAAGGCCACATATCCCAAGTCCAGCAAGCCTGCGTAGCCAACTACGATGTTAAGACCAAGCCCCATCATTACATAGATGAAGACGAGACCCATAACCGAGTTTTGAAACTGATCAAGGACAAACGGCATCATCAAGACGCCGAGCCCAAGCAACACGGTCACAATTCTGCGTTCTCTTCCCGGTCTGGACAGCCTGTGGGCAAAAAGTCCGCTACCGGTCGCGACCAGGGTAAGAAGAAGGCGCACCGTGCCTTCGTTGGAACCAAACGCGCTAACACCCGGCAGCCCGAGCAATACGATAAAGGCCAGCAGGACGATTGGAAGCGCGAGGCCCGCAAGTCGGCCGGCGGCCAGAATCTTCGGGGCGGACAGATTTACAGGTAACCGGTCAGAGCGGGCAGCATCCGTTAACCTCGCTCCCCCTGTGGTTACCGCCAGCGCGGCGAGTATTCCGGCGCCGGCAAAATAGACTGTCTGCAGAAGGTAGCGAAAGGGAGAAACGTCGGCCTGCGCGATCTGTCCTGGACTAACGCCGACCAGCGCGGCAACGTTCAAGGGGACCATCTTGTCGAAGACCGGCTGAATTGAAACGCCATTGCCAATCGCCGCGACGATGACCGAACTGCAGATTGCAATAAGCAGCCCCGTAGTTGCACCCGCGGCCAGACCAAGGTGAAGGTTGAGGCCGCTGATCCCAGCCGGCAAAAGTGGAACTGTATCGTTCGCAGCCGGCGCATGGTTTGTGCCGATTTGCCAACCTGGCTTGCCTTCTGCGCCGGTGGAACCCCGATCTCGTTCTGGAACAGTTCGGAAATCCTCGTTGCGGCGAAAATTGAACCAAAAGACCAGGGCCGCGATTAGCGCAAGCGAGGGCAGAGCGGCCCCGCCAATGCGCCCTGGGATACCGACAAGGATCAGATAGCTCAGGCAGGCGAAGGCGACCAGTCCGGTCTTCACTGATCTGGTTACAGTATCGTGTCTCATCAGGCCTTCTTCTCGCTAAGAACCTCGCCGAAAAGGCCGGACGGCCGGAAGATAAGAATCAGTACGAGAAGTGAAAAGGCGATGACATCTTTGTATTCAGTGGGAATACCCAGGGCGCTCGGGCCCATGGACTCGATCAGACCGAGAACGAGCGCGCCGAACATTGCGCCGGGTATGTTGCCAATGCCACCGAGAACCGCGGCCGTAAAGGCCTTCAAGCCAGGTACGAAGCCACTGTTAAACTTGACGACGGTGTTGTGAAAGCCGAGCATAACGCCTGCGGCGCCTGCCAGGGCCGAACCCAACACGAAGGTGACCACTATCACGGCGTTGACATCGACACCCATGAGCGACGCGGTGGATCGATCTTCGGCTACCGCTCGCATCGCCCGTCCCAACTTTGTTCGCTGAATGATGAAGAAGAGGGCCAGCATCAACAGTACCGAAGTTACAAAGATTATGGCGCCCGTGTAGGAAATGAATACGTCGCCAAGCCGCAGGCCGCCGGAGATTAACTCCGGTTTGCGATAACTGTGTGGGCTGACGCCGAAGATCAAGAGGACCGAGTACTGGAGAAAGAGCGACGCGCCTATCGCGCTTATCAGCGGTACCAGGCGGGGAGCCTGGCGTAAAGGCCGGTATGCCAGCCTTTCCAAGGCTACGCCAATAACCACCGAGGCGGCCATGCCTACCAGCATGATGAATAGCAAGGCGGCCACCACAACGAGCCACGGGCCCTCCATCCAGCCGCGGGCAAGCGCAAACTGGAGGGTGAAAAAGCCGGCGATGCCGCCGATCATCATGACCTCGCCGTGGGCGAAATTGATCATGAAGAGGATGCCGTAGACCAGTGTGTAGCCCAGGGCCACCAACGCGTAAACGCCTCCCAGAACCAGGCCGTTAAGCGCCTGGGAAATCCAGAAGGAGGCCGGGTAGCCTTCTGCCAGCCCAACGGTTATAACCCGCCATGCTACGAGGAGGAAAATAGCAGCGCCCAGAGCCCGTATCAAGTATTTCTGAGCGGTCTGACCATCTATTTTAGCCGCCTGCACATTGAGCGGGCTGTTCGCCATAGTTGTATTCGAGGGACCATAGGGGGAAGCAGGAGAGAGAACAGTTGCATTCTCTCTCCTGCTGACTACAAGGAGTTACTCCATCCCAAAACCCTTAACCTGACTGAAGGCGCCGTCCATGACTTCGAAGACCTGGACGCCGCCGGCGCCGCATTCGCCAATGCTATCGCACTTGATCGTGCCGGTCAGACCATCGAAGGCATCGACTGTGCGAATGGCGGAGATCAACGCTTCCCTGTCAACCACAAGGTTGCCGCTATCGTCAACGGTGGCAACCTCAGCAAGGGCGGCCGCGATCAGCTTCACTGAGTCGTAGCTCTGCGCGTGGAAGGGGCCAAGCTCGTCAGCGGCCACGCCGTATTTCTCGAGATACTTGGCGTCGAAATCGGCGTTCATTTCCTCAGAGTCATCGCCGGCCAGAAACGCTACGTAGGTGCCTTCGCCAGCTGCCCCGGCTGCATCGAGGTACTGCTGGGTATAGGCGCCATCGTCGCTCATGAACATCGCGTCTTCAAGGCCGGGTGTTTCTGACATCTGCTGGGCGATCAGGCCGGCTTCGGTGGAGTACCCGCCGAAATAGATGCCTGCGGGCCCGTCTGCGCCAACTTTGGCCAACAATGCGCGGAAATCTGTGTCTCCAACCTGGACACCTTCAAAGCTGGAGACTTCGCCTCCCAATGCCAGAATATGGTTCTGGAATATCTCTGCCAGTCCCTTGCCATAGTCTGAGTTGTCGTGAATGACAGCAACTTTGGTGATGCCGAGGTCTTCGACGACGAAATCGGCAGAGAAGACGCCCTGCAGTGAGTCGCTCAGAGCGACACGGTTGCAGACATCACAATCCGCAGAGGTGATATCCGGGTTCGTTGCGCTGGGGCTTACGAACGGAATCCGCGCCTCCAGCAGGATTGGCAACAGACCGAAAGTCTCACCGGAACAGGTGCCTCCGGTCACAGCGACGATAGTCTCGTCGGCTGCAAATTTGTTGCCTACGTTCGTTCCTTGGGTGCCGTCGCAAGCACCGTCTTCCGCGACCAGCTCGAACATGAAGCCTTCAAGGCCACCGGCAGCGTTAAGGTCGTCAATCGCAATTTCAGCGCCGTGACGAATGTTAAGGCCGGGGTCGGGAATTGGTCCGGTCAACGCGAATGAGCCACCGATGCGGATAGTCGCGCCTGAAGCGATTACGACCTTCCCACTCATGTCGGCGGGGGCCTCTTCCATGGGCGCCTCTTCTGCAGGGGCTTCAGCAGCCGGCGCCGCCCCAACACATGCGGCCAGCATCAGCGCCGCGACTAAGATCAGGCTTAGTAGTGCGAATTGCTTTGGCATTTGAACCTCCTTGGTCAAATAAATGTCAAAGTGGTTAACAAATATGAACTGAATGGCATAGTTTCAGTACATACTTCAAAAAAAGAACCTGTGGCCGGATTAGCCATACAAAAATTATAAATGATTGATTAGAATTCGGACAAAGCCCACTTCCGTGGCAGATGGTAAGTAAACATGAGGCCAGATTCTGCGTTTTTCGAGAATGCCAAGCCATATACAGAGTCTGTCGTGACCAGCCCTTTAGTCCTGCCGCCATTCAGGCAATCTGATTGCGTATGCGGTTGGCGGCAGCCAGGTTGCTAGAGCGGCACTGTTGGAATGCGCAGACACGGTCGGTGAGCGATGGTTTTGTAGGGGGGCGTTGCGGGGGCGCAGCCCCTGCACAAGGGAGGGCGCTTGCGCCCGACCGCCCAGAACTGCAGTGGTCGGTGGTTGGTGATCAGTGGTTAGTGAAAATCGCTTTCGCTCGCCTCGTTCTTGGTTGCGAGATTAACCCGCATTCGCTGCTACAACTGGTCTCCTACTTTCAGATATGGGAGCCGCCCACCAGCCCATTTCTTGCGGTCCCTACACCTTCCGGAGAGAAGTCTTCATTCTTACAGCTGACCAAGGCAAAAGGTTATACACCAGTGCATGCTATCGCAGTTCTCCCAAAAATGTGGTACACTCTGAATACTTTGCCAAACTGCAGCCCGTTCTAATCGGCTCGTGTAAAGGGAATTAGAATGCGGAGACGGTTTGGCGTTTCTGTGTTTCAATATACTGCGGCCCGACCGATCGCATGAGTCTCCTCGTTGCCAATCACATTTCCAAGAATTACGGCGATCTCGACGTGCTCGAGAACGTTAGCGTTCGGATTGAGTTTGGGGACCGGATTGGCCTCGTAGGGCCAAATGGGGCCGGCAAGACCAGCCTTCTCAAAGCGCTTGGCCGCATCGACACCAGTTTCAGCGGTGATCTCTTCGTCGCCCAGGAAACTAGAATAGGCTACCTCTCGCAAGACCCTCCGCCCGCCGGCAATCGAACGCTCTACGAGGACCTGAAGGACGTTTTCACGGAACTGCTGGCAGAAGGGGAGCAACTGAGACGCCTGGAAGCCCGCATGACCGACCCGGCACAGAGCGATAAGGAGCTGGAAGGCCTGCTTACCCGCTACGGGCAACAGCAGGAAGCGTTTGAAAGGGCTGGCGGCTATGCCATCGACCGACGAGTGCGTTTCGTCCTGACCGGTCTCGGCCTTCAGGAGTCCCTGTGGCATGCACCGCTCGCTCACCTCAGCGGGGGTCAGCGTACCCGCGCCTGCCTGGGCCGCCTGCTGTTGGAGGAGCCCGACCTGCTATTCCTGGACGAGCCGACCAATCACCTTGACGTGCGTTCGATGTCCTGGCTGGAAGGCGTACTGTTGGACTGGAAAGGCGCGCTCATCGTTGTATCCCACGACAGGTACTTCCTGGATACAGTCGCGACCCGGATATGGGATCTGGCGCATCGTCGGGTGGAAACCTACCGCGGAAACTACAGCCATTACCGGCAGCAGCGCGAAGATCGGCACGCTCGCTGGCGCAAGGAGTATGAACGCCAGCAGGAGTTTATCAGCGAGACCCAGGAGTTCATCCGTCGCTACAAGGCAGGACAGCGAACCAAAGAGGCGCAGGGTAGAGAGACCAGACTAAACCGATTCCTGGAGGAGGAGGCGCTGCCGCCGCCCCCGACCAGCCAGTTTATCCGTCTGCCACTGCGAACGGACCTGCGCAGCGGCGACCTTGTCCTGCGCACACGCAAGCTGGTAGCCGGCTATAGCGAGCCTGCACCCGGTGCGGGTCCCCACATAGCCGGTACATTGCAAGAGGACATGAAGGGCGACGGGGTTGACGGCAGCAATTCCATCGCGAATGAGGCCGTTTCGGATTTTCTGTCAGCCAAGGGTCGTCACGGTGTTGAAATTGGCCGGCAGGGGCGCTTGCGGCCCATGCGCAGCCTGTCGCCTGAAGACATGCCAATTCTGGAAGCGCCAGACCTGGACCTGTATCGCGGACAGGTTGCCGCTCTGATTGGTCCAAATGGCGCCGGCAAGACAACGTTTGTGCGCACAATTCTTGAAGAGCTGGAACCGCTCACCGGAAGGGTTGAACTGGGCTCGTCGGTCGAGGTAGGCTACCTGGCGCAACGGCATGTAGGCAGCGGTTACGGTTTGATGAGCGGCGGTCAGACAGTACTGGACGCCTTGCTGGAGGTCAAGCGCCTTCCCACTGTGCGTGCACGAACATATTTGGGGCAGTTTCTCTTCAAGGGCGATGATGTTTTCCAGAGTATTGAGAGCCTCTCAGGGGGGCAGCGCAGCCGTATCGCGCTGGCGCGATTGACATTGCAGGGCGCCAATTTTCTGCTCCTGGACGAGCCGACGAACCACCTGGACCTTGACAGCCAGGAGATCCTGCAAGACGCGCTGCGACAGTTCGACGGTACCATTTTGCTTGTTACCCACGATCGAGCGTTGATAGATGCACTGGCAACGCAGATCTGGCAGGTGACGCCAGCGTCGAATGGCAAGCCCGGCAGCCTGGAAGTCTTCAAAGGCACGTGGAAGCAGTGGCAGACGGAACGACTGCGATCGGAGAGGGAGGACTCCCCAGCGAAAGCAGTGGCTGCACCGACCGCATCGGAAGAGGAGTGGCAGCGGCAGCGGGAAGCCAGAAGGCAAAGGCGGCAGGCGCAAAAGCACGAGGAGGCCGTCGCCGAGACCGAGGAAAGAATTGATCGGCTGGAGAGCAGGCTTGTCGAGATCGAAGAACACATGGCCCGAGCGAGCGCGGCACAGGATCTGGAGAGGCTGCGCACGCTGCAGGACCAACATCGGGGCGTCTCGCAACGTTTGGAAAAGCTGATGGAAGAATGGGCAGTCATGGCTGCATGACAGGCTTGTCAGCAGGCCAGACTTTCGGCTAAAATAGGGCAGCACTTGGTCCACCAACGCAAAAGGTTTAATCGAACATGGGGCGCAAATCGCTGGTGATCGGACTGACTGGAAATATTGCTACAGGCAAGAGCACGATTCTCAACTATCTGATGGAGAAATGTGCTTTTATCATTGATGCTGACAAACTTGGCCATCGTGTGATCGAGCCAGGTGGTCCAGCTTACGATGCGGTAGTGCGCACTTTCGGCAAAGAAATACTGAAAGAAGACGGCACAATCGATCGCAAGAAACTCGGTAAGATTGTTTTCACCAATCCCCTGGACTTGGGCCGGTTGGAGAAAATCGTCCATCCGAAGATCTTTGATCTGGGAAAGCAGGAGATAGCCGATAACGAATCAACCGTTATCGTGTTGGAAGCAATCAAACTGCTTGAGGCCGGGTTGATGTCCACCCTGTGCGATGAAATCTGGGTCGTCACTTCCAGCCTGACCACCCAATTTCGGCGGCTTCTCGAGACACGAAAGATGGACGAAGTCGAAGCCAAACGCATGATCGATTTGCAGCCGCCGCAGGCAGCCAAGGTGAATCAGGCCGACCGCGTAATCGAGAATGACGGCAGCCTTGCCGAATTGCACGCACAGCTGGACTCTATCTGGGAGGACCTCAAGCGACGCTATCCTCGTAGAATGACGACGTTGGTACGATAAAGGAGTCCGACCTGACATGGACTTTCTGCGGCGATTCTGGGCTGAGCACACGACTTTGTCCAACTGGGCTGTACTCGCCATCGGTTTCGTGGTGATACTTCTCTTCAGCGCCCGCGGCGTTGGATTCGAGGGCGCGCAGTGGGCAGCACTCATTGGCGTAACTGTCGGCCTGGCCGGCCTGTGCGCTTGGATCATAAGTTGGGAATAACCTTATGAGCGAAAAGCGCGACTACTACGAAGTGCTTGGCATTGAACGCGGCGCCGACGAAGCGGCGCTTAAACGGGCCTTCCGTAAATTGGCACAGCAATATCACCCGGATGTGAATCCTGAGGCCGATGCCGAGAGCAAGTTCAAAGAAATTAACGAAGCCTACCAGGTATTGAGCGATCCGCAGAAGCGCGCCGTATATGATCGCTTCGGGCATTCAGGGCTGTCAGGGGCAGGCGGTTTCAGCGACTTCAGCCAGGGTTTTGGAGACCTGGGCAGTATTTTCGAGGAGGTCTTCGGGTTTGGAGGCATGGGGCGCGGCAACCGGCGTGCGCCTCGACGCGGCGCCGACCTGCGCGTGGACATTGGTCTGAGTTTTGAAGACGCCGCCTTCGGCGCACAACAGGAAATCGAAGTGCCGCGAATGGAGGACTGTGACAACTGTCAGGGCAGCGGCGCCGAGCCTGGCACGACTCCGGAGCGATGTTCTACCTGCGGCGGCAGCGGCGAGGTGCAACGCCGTCAGCAGAGTCCTCTATTTGGCACCATCGTTACTGCGACAACCTGCCCCACTTGCCACGGTGAAGGCGAAGTTGTGTCCTCGGCCTGCAGCAAGTGCAACGGCCGCAAGCGCAGACAGGTCTCCCGCAAGATCAAAGTCAATGTGCCCGCCGGCGTCGACAACGGAACCCGCATCCGGTTGGCCGGCGAGGGCGAGGCCGGCATGTTAGGCGGGCCCCGCGGCAACCTTTACGTTGTCATAGGAGTCGAAGAACATCCCGTCTTTACACGCGATGAGTTTGACATTCATCTGGAGCTACCTGTCAGTGTCGTTCAGGCCACTCTGGGCTCCAGTGTGGAAATCCCGACCCTGGAAGGCGAGACAGTCAGTCTCGAAATCCCCGAAGGCACCCAGACTGGCAGGAGATTCCGCAAGGCGGGGATGGGCATTCCGCGCCTGCAGCGCAGCGGCCGGGGCGACATGATCGTGACTGTGCGGATTATTACGCCGACCGACCTGACCGAGGAGCAGGAGCTGCTTTTCCGTCAGCTGGCGGATAGCATGGGCGATGACGTGCATGAGCCGCGACGCGGATTCCTGGACAGAATTCTTAGGCCAGAATGAACCGTCAGATGCACTGACCGTCGAACCCCTCCGAAGATCCCCAAAGATTGAACAGGTTTAACTGCCGCGAATGCCGGTCAGAGCCAGGAGTTTTGGCCAGGACTGAATGAGAATTCCTGCGATAATCAGGATCAGGCCTGATACTGCCGAGGCGTGTATGGGTTCATCGAGAAACAGTAGTACGAACAGCAGCGAGATCGCTGGGGTGAGATAGAGCAGGTTTGAGACGATAAACGTGTCGCCGTGTTCAAGCGCTTTGAACCAGAACACATAGCTAAGTCCATTGACCAGCAGGCCATTATAGATAAGCCAGCCCCAGACGGTGGCAGAGGGCAATGGCAAGCCTCCGCTCAGAGCGATGGCGGCTGCTGAACAGATCAAGGCGGCGCAGAAATATACGAAGGCGGCGACAGTCAAGTCGTTGCTGGCTCGCTTGCCCAGAACTGAGAAGAGCGCAAAGACCAGGGCGCCGCCCAGGGCCAGCAGATTTCCCGAAAGGTTCTCCACGCGCAGTGCCACCATTCGCCCCTGGGTGACAATTGCAATTACGCCGCTGAAACTGATCAGGATCGCAAGCAGGCGGGCGGGCGTGAATCTTTCGCCAAGTAACGGGACCGCCAACAGACTGATCAGGATAGGCCAGGTGTAGGCAAGGATAAATCCCTCTGCTGCCGATGTGCGTGCGAACGCCCCGTACAAAAGCACGTAGTAGAGAAACGCCCCCAGGAATCCCAGCCAACACATGTGAGCGAAGTCCCGAAAAGTGAAGTCCCTCAAGCTGGCAATCTTGCGTTGCCAAAGGACCAGTGCCGCAAGCGCGAACACCGAAAATACTGTGCTGTAGAAGAGCATCTGTAGATTGGATAGTTCTGACAGAATCTTCTTCGAGGCAACCGGAATCGAGGCCCACAGCAGGATACACAAGGCCAGATTAAGATAGGATTGTGTGCGCGCGGTCATGACTTATGCGGGAAGTGTGGAAAGGCCAAGTGAGCGGGCGTAGTTAGTCGTGTTGTGCCTCCACCTACGTTGACACTGAAGTATAGCGCAAACCCATCTGCACCGGGAATCGCCAAAGGCAAAACATCGTCCATGAACGCAGATGAGCTTGTCGAGATAGCTGTTGAAGTCGATGGTGAAGCGGCCGAAGCGGTTGCTGAGCTGTTCAACCGCTTCAACGGCGGTGACTGGGTTGAAGACAGCGCGGCGGGCGAGGCCTCCGGTGGCGGAGCTGTGTTGGAGTCCACCGGCTATGACGACTTTGGCAACCCTTTGGACGGCGAATTCAGGCTGGTTGTCAAAACATACTTGAAGCCTGGACCACGCGGCCGAACCATCCAGAAGCAGATCGAAGAGGGTCTGTGGCGGCTGCGCCTGTTGTACCCAATGCCGGAGCCGGTGGCAAGACCTGTCCGAGAAGAAGATTGGGCCCACGCTTGGAAACGGCATTACAAACCGCTGCGAATTGGGAAACGTGTTCTGCTTGCCCCGGCGTGGGAGGAGCCGAATGCCCTGCCTGGTGACGTCGTCGTCCGACTTGAGCCGGGGATGGCTTTCGGGACAGGCTTGCATCCGACTACGCGGCTCTGCGTGGCGGCGCTGGAAAAGTGGGTCCGGCCGGGCGATTCTGTCCTTGACATAGGTACCGGCAGCGGTGTTCTTTCGATTGTAGCGGCCAAGCTGGGCGCCCACCCGGTTTGGGCGACGGATATTGATCCACTGGCAATCAGAGTAGCCGGTGAAAACGCAGAGCTGAACGGCGTATCTCTTGGCTTCGACCAACTCTATGTAAGGCATGGGTCAGTACCTGAAGATCAGGAGGGGCAGTTTTCTTTGATCGTCTCCAATATTCTGGCCGAAGTCCTGATTGGACTGTTCGACGCGGCCTATGGCAATGTCCCACTGGCGGCGCCGCTTGCACCTGGAGGCCGCATGATCCTGTCCGGAATTCTGGAAGAGAAGGCCGGGACTGTGGTCGCGGCTGCGGTTCGCCACGGGCTGTTGGAAGTTGAGAGACTGCAAGAAGGAGATTGGGTGGCAATAACAGTGCAGAGCGAAAGAGAAGCGTGAAAGAGGTGAGCGACAAAGAGTCCAAGGCCAGGGATTCTCACCGTTTCTTCCTGCCGGAAATCGTGCCGGGTCCGCACTGTACCGTAGAACTTGCCCCGCTGGCGCACCAGCTTCGCAATGTGCTGCGGCTGGCGCCCGGAAGTCTGATCACTCTGCTCGATGGCAGCGGCACGTCATTCCTGACGGAAATTGTGGACCTTGACGAAGAGAGGGCGACAGGCCGCGTGGTGGCGCAGGAAACTGTCCAAAGTGAGCCTGGCGTCGTCTTGACACTCTACCAATGTGCTCTGAAGAGAGATCGGTTTGAGTGGGTATTGCAGAAGGGAACAGAGTTGGGTGTGAACCGGTTTGTGCCGGTGATCAGCAGCCGGACTGTGGTCCGTCCGGCTGCGAAACTGTTGCCCAGATATGACCGATGGCGCGCCATCATTCGAGAGGCGGCCGAACAGAGCCGCCGCGGCCGCCTGCCGGTCCTGGATCAGCCATTGAGATGGGAGGAAGCTTTGGATCATGGCGCCGGCCAGCGCCTGCTGGCGTGGGAGGAGGAAGAAGGCGCCGATAAGGGCTTGGCCACTGTCCTGACCAATTCGGACACGATTTCACTTCTGATTGGGCCTGAAGGTGGAATCACTAGCGAGGAGGCCGCCGCTGCGATCAGTCGAGGTTGGCAGTGTGTTTCGCTGGGCCCTCGCGTTCTGCGTGCGGAAACAGCTGCGGTCGCAGCCGCGGCGGTCGTAATGCATCTCTCTGGCTCGCTTGGATAAGCGGCCGAGGAAACGCGCCCTAAATGTCACTGCAAGAATGCCCGCGGTCTGATCTAACCTTGTTCCCATCTCGCAATCCCCGTACGTCCTCCTTAGTAGATTTCCTGCCGGTCGGTGTTAAAGGTATTCTGAATCAGGAATGCAGTCGTACTGGTCGCCTGGGTAAAACGCCTTCTGCATTTCTTGATTTCGGCTGCTCCCGGCGCTCCTGGACCTTCTCAAAGCCCGATGTAGTCCACACTTCACAACTGCCACGGTTCGCTCTTCTTCTCGCTACAGCTAGATGCAGCCCTCACTAGGCGTTTCGAAACACTTCCCGCCCAGAATATGGCCGCAGGTCCGACCGCTCAGCACGGCACTCTCCTTGCCGGAACCAGTAGAGCTTCCCATGCAATGTCTCGACGGGACGCCATGCGCCTCCTTCGAGGGCCGAAGCTGCCCGCCCTTGCCGCCGGCTTGCAGGTGTTCAATTCTTGACAGACGGCTTACATTGAGAGTAGAATGACGCTGGCTCAGACGCCGGATGCCCGGTCCGAATGAAAAGGCGACACCTCAGTCTGTTCAGCAACCGCCTTTTCCAGGAAGACAGTGGTCCATGCGGACCATTTTTCGGGAATTCATAGGATCCTCCGCCATCCTCCTGCTAACCACATTGACGGCCTTTCGAATGCGTGTACCTCTATTCCAGACTTCAATAGAGAGGATTTCACGCATACGGACACTATTTCTGCGAAGCGTGTGCGCACAATATGCGCTAAACCTGGGGTCATAAACACCTCCAGAGACCATCGAACCGAAGATGCCCATATAGAGGGAGCCAATCTGAAGAGTGCCTCTGGCCATACCCGTCTTTTGGCGAGAGTTTCTTTAGTCAATAGCAAGAAGAAGAGTCCACCGGGCTTCCGAAACTCTCCATGTAGAAAGATAGTTTCCACCAACAGTAATTCCCTTGCAGGATTGTGCAGTTACAACTTCCCATTCTAAGAATGCACAGGAGAGAAATGATGAAGAGCAAGCGGTATCTATTGGCAGCCTTGGTCATAGCACTAGCGGTTCTGACCTTAGCAGCCTGCGAAACCCAGACTGTGGAAGTTCAAGTGACAAGAGTCATTGACGTCACGGCGACGCCTAGGGCCATGACCTTCCACGATGCGGCAGCGATTGAAGCCGAAACCGCGCCCCATCAGTGTCAGCCTTTGGCCAGCCTTCCAACAGAATTCTCACAGCCCTGGCGATTGGGATTCATTAACCCCAACCTTGCCCATCCATTCTTTGGCGAATGGTCTGGGGCAATGAAGTCTGCTGCCGAGTTCTATGGCGTGGAATTCTTCGAATCCGACGCGGCCGGAGACTATGCCACCGAGCCGGACCTGTTGGAGACGCTACTCCTGAACGACCTGAGCATCGTCGGCGCCCACGGCCCCAACGTCTATGAAGGGCTGGCGCTGCGCGCCCTGGATGAAGGCATTCAGTTCATCGGGATTGACAACGGACCCAGCGAATACACGCCTATCGTTTACGGTATCCCCGACGGGATCGCCGGCATGCGCGGGGCAGAGCTCCTGGTTGAGGGTGTAAGAAAGCGGCAGGCCGAAGACTGGGCCGGACGCGAGCTGTTCTTCATCGAGCTGACGCACGGGGGCATCCCGGCCTGCGTCACCCGCACCGGCTCCGCAGCTTCCACCTTCAAAGAAGCCTTTGAACTGGATGACGACCACGTCTTGATGGCCGACCTGACAACGGGCCGTTCCGCAGAAGACATGGTCAACGATACAATGACGGCGCACCCTGATGGCGTCTTCGCGATGATTCCCTGTTGGGACGGCCTCGGTATCGGCCCCTACAATGCCGTAACCGAAGCAGGCAACGAAGCCGACGTGATGTTGGTGACGTTGGGTGGCGACGAGCCGCCGGCCAAGTTTCTGAAGACCAGGCCGATGGGCTACTACGGTTTCATCGAATTCCAGCCTTATTGTGAGGGTTGGGGTTGGGTCGAAGTCGCGCTGGCAACTCTGGAAGGGCTTCCTTTCGAGACCTACCAGGTTCGCAAGGCGATTACCCAGGAAACTGTAGACCAGCGCTATGCAGAATTGTACGAATCGGAGTGATGCGGTTGCTGCTCTGACGATTTGACGAGGGTGGGGCCAGTCCAGCCCCACCCTTTCTACATTGGGAACTTATATTTCTCACCAGCTTCAAGGTAGCAACAGGGCCTGGAATCAGGCATGCCGATTCAGCAGCCGGAGTCACAGTTGGCCACTAGCATACGCAGCATACAGCGCAAGCAGGTAGTCCAATTTCTACTTGATAACGGGTTATTTATCGCCTTTGTTCTGGAAGTAACGCTGTTTGCAATTGCAGTTCCGGAAATGTTTCTGAGGTCGAGGACAATAGAGGCGATCCTGCGTCTGAGCGGACCAGCGGGCATCGTCCTGGCTTCCTACACCATAACGCTGATCTCGGGTCAGATTGATCTCTCTACCGCCCAGGTCGGTGGCATGGCTTCGCTGATGTTTGCGGCTGTTTTTCAGCTGCTTGAGTGGCCGCTCGGCGTTGCACTGGCTCTTACAGTCGTCCTGACGATCGCGGTCGGTCTGCTGAGCAGTTATCTGATCCAACAGGGCATCCCGTCCTTTGTGTCCACGTTAGCCGTGGGTGTCGTCAGTGGTGGAATAGGCTTTCTAATTATCAACCTGGCCAAACAACCGGGCATGATTCGGCTGGTGCGGCCGCCACTGCGCGACATCGCCAATTTTGAGGTCGCGGGTGTCCCATTTGTCATTCCCCTGATGTTTGTCGCCTATGCGATTGGCTGGGTAGTACTGAACCAGACCAAGTTTGGCGCACACATTTATGCACTGGGCGGGAATCCTGCCGCGGCGGCCCTGAACGGGATCAACGCAGTTCGAATCGCGCGGATTGTGCTGGTGACGAATGCAGTGATCACCGGCATGGCCGGTATACTGATCGCCGGCCGCCAGCTGGCTGCGCAACCGGGCGTCGAGGGCTTGGGTCAGTCGCTTACAGCGGCGCTTTTTGCGGGCGTAGCCCTTTCGGGCGGCAGCGGCAAAATTGAGCGTACTTTGATCGGGCTTCTCTTTTTGTCCACGCTTACCATCGGTTTGGGCATCCTCAATGTTTCAGCACCCATGCGGCAACTGATAAACGGTCTTGCATTTGTTTTCGCCATCCTGCTGGACAGTATCCGCCAACAAATGGCAACGCGATAAGGAGCAGGTACGTGCTAGGTCGGTTAATGCAAGGTGAGAGAATAATATCAGGACGCCGGCGAGACCACTTGCTGTTCTTGATGGACAACGGGATCTATGTCGTAACCGTTGTGCTCTTCATCATATTTGTTTTCTTTGCTCCCTTCTTTTTTACCCAGCGCAATCTGGTTAACATTCTAATCAGTGCATCATTGGCCGGTATCGTGACGGCTGGTTACACGGTCGCGATTCTGGCCGGGCAGATCGACACCTCCACGCAGGGCGTTCTTGCGGTCGCCACGGTGACAACAGCGCTTCTGTTTGAGGAGGCCGGGTTTTCGCTTCCCTTGACCGTAATATTCGCGCTGGCAGCTGGAATCGCAGCCGGCCTCTTTAACGGTCTTATCGTTGTTAATGGCAAAATCGTCGCCTTTGTGGCGACTTTGGCAACTCAGGGCGTTATGATTGCGATCGCACTATTTCTCAGCGGGGGCCAAACAATAACGATCGCACGTGAGGGGCTGCAAGAAACCGTTTTCATACGCGTATTCGGCATCCCCTCTTCGGTCTGGATCATGTTTCTCTGCTACATCGTCGGCTGGGTCATGCTGACGCAGACTAAACTTGGCGCCCACATTTACGCCACCGGTGCAGATTATCGCGCCGCGCTCCTGAGCGGCGTACCGGTCGACAGAGTGATCCGCGTTGCCTTGGTCATTTCAGCGCTGACAGCGGCGTTGACTGCCATACTCGTGACTGCAAGGGCAAAACAGTCTGCCTTGTTTGGGCTTGCGATCGCAGGCAGTGTCGATTTCGTTACCGCGCTCACCGCTGTTTTGTTGGGAGGATTCAGTCTATTCGGCGGGGTCGGCCGCATTGAGCGCAATCTCGTGGCGGTGCTCTTCCTGACCATTCTTGGCAATGGTCTGCAGCTGATGGATGTGCCGACCGGCATCATTCTGGTGGTCCGGGGTTTCGCCCTGGTATTTGCTGTCATACTAAGTGTATTGCGGGCGCGCATGTCGTAGATTTCTAATGGACAAGGAATTTGGAGCGGGTCATGGCGAGTGACGAGGTCATTCTCGAAACGACAGAAGTAGACAAATCGTTTGGCGCCGTCCATGCAGTGCGGTCGGTCAGCTGGAAGGTCTATCGAGGCCGTGTCAACGCTCTTGTCGGTGACAATGGCGCCGGCAAGTCCACGTTAATCAAGTTGATCAGCGGCGCATTGCAGCCCAACAGCGGGGGATTCCGCGTTCACGGCGAGGAGACCAGGATTGGCGGGCCTGCCGGCGCCTTCAACCTGGGAATTGCCGCGGTATACCAGGACCTGGCGCTGGTGGAAAATCGTGACGTGGTTATGAACATGTTTCTCGGCAGCGAGTTGACACGCGGGCCAGGCGCGATATTCCTTGACCACAAAGGTATGTTGCAGCAGGCGCACAACGTGCTCGATGACATCCACGCCCGCATACCCAACGTGCGTGAAATGGTTCGTAATCTCTCCGGCGGGCAGCGCCAGGCGGTGGCGGTCGGCCGTGCGCTGATTCGCGGCGGTGAGATTATTATCATGGACGAGCCAACCGCGGCGTTGGGGGTAGAACAGACGCAGGAGGTCCTGCAACTGATCGACACCTTGCGGGGGCAGGGCAAGACGATCATACTTATCAGTCACAATATTCAACAGGTGTTCGAGATCGCCGACTATATTTCGGTCATGTTCCATGGTGAAATGTTAGGTACGCGATCGAGGGATGAGGCAACGGAGGCCGAAGTGGTCGCCATGATTATGGGCAAGCGCTCGCCCTAGAATGGCAATGTTGAGGCGGATACGGGCACAGTTTTCCAAACGAATCGGTCCGGCGTTCAGCCCCGTATTGCTGGCCGTCAAGCGTTTGAAAGTTGAGGCTTGGCTGGCAATTGCAATAGCCTTGGGGCTGCTGGCAGCGGTCGCCTTCACAACCAGCATTCCCACCTACAGCAACGCAGTCTACGTCCGTCTGTTGCGCAAGGAGCTGCACGAAAAGACTAAGAATTACCCTCCCTTTGCATTCATGTTTCATTATCTGGGAGCCAAACATGGATACGCCGAATGGGAGGACGTCAGTTCGGTCGACACCTTTCTGACAAAGCAGGCCGCCGGCGACCTCGGGCTGCCCCGCATAATCGATGTCCGCTACTTTCAGACCGTTCCATTCCCCATATTTCCCCAGGCGACAGACGCTCAGGCGACCGGCCGCAACGCCCCGGTAGAACTGAGCTTTGCATTCCAAAGCGACCTCGAGCAGCACATCACAATTTTGGAAGGGCGATTCCCTGCCAGCACAGGTCTGTTTTCGGACAGATCCGCTCCGGTCGAGGTGATCATAAACGGAACGCTGGCCCAACAGATGGGTTGGCAGGTCGGGGAGACTTTCATTGCTCTCTCCGAAGAGGACGCCGATTCCAACAGATTGCAGAGCCAGATCCCTTTCGTGGTAGTTGGCGTCTGGCAGATGACGAACCGCCAGGAAGAATACTGGTTCTATAATCCTTTCTCTCTGATCAGGAAACAGCTGCTGGTCTCCGAAGCGGGCTTCAGCCGGCAGATCGGCACTGCACTGCAGGGAGAGATCGCGGTCGGCGCATGGTATATGGTTCTGGATGGCGAATCGTTCGAGGTCAGGCATGCGAGCGCATTTCTGGAACAGCTGCAAAGGGTCGATCAGAGGTCCGGCGCCTTGCTGCCGGGCACATCGCTGCTGGTGGCACCAAGCGATTCCGGGCTCAGGAGGTACCAGCGCTCCGCCCAGGCGCTGACGCAGTCGCTCTTTGTGATCGCGCTGCCGATTTTCGGCTCTATCGTTGCCTATCTTTGGCTCGTCGCCGGCGTTTACGTCGAAAGACGCCGGGCCGAAATCTCCCTGTTGCGCAGTCGCGGGGCGTCGGTCGCCCAGATAGCTTCCATGGTAGTAATAGAAGGGGCAGTAATGGGAAGCGCCGCCTGGGCCGGGGGTTTGCCGCTGGGTAGCAGTATAGCTCGGATCATTGACAGGACGCAGGGCTTTCTCGAATTCAGTGGTTCAGAGTCGCTGCCGATGACGATCACCTCATCGGTGGAACGCATCGCGCTGCTGACGGTCGGGCTGGCACTGCTCCTCATCATGTTGCCCACACTGGCGGCGACGCGCCACACCCTGGCATCCTACCGCAGAGAGCGCGCCCGCGGGCGTGCCGGCTGGCTACATGGAATCGGCATCGACATTCTTGTACTTCTGGCAGCCGTGTACGGAATGTTCAGACTGCGAAGCCAGGGCAGCATCGTTTCCCTGGGGGCTGGCAGCGACCTCACCGATGTTCCCGTGCTCGACCCTTTACTCTTCATTACTCCCGTTCTTTGGCTTCTCGGCTTCGCGCTTCTGAGTGTGCGCGTCCTCACTCCTCTGATGTATGCGACTTCCTGGGGGGCCAGGCAGTTGAATGCACTTGGACTATTGCTAGCCATGCGCCGGCTTGCACGTTCATCAGCGACTTATCGGATCCCCTTGCTGCTATTGATTTTGACGCTCAGCATGGCAGTATTTACCGCTTCGCTGGCCCAAACAATGCATCAACAGATCGCAGAACAGGTGCGTTACCGATTTGGGGCCGACATGCGCCTGACCGAAGTGGGAGAAAGCATCGAAGTCGATCCCTTAGGGATTTCCCCTGCCAGCAAAACCGAAGGAGAAGACGCTGAGCCCATCCAGCAGTTATCGTCTACGTCTGAAGGCTATACGACGTGGTCCTTTCTCCCAGTCACCGAACACAGGCACGCAACCGGTGTGCAGGCTGTAGCACGTGTGGGGAGATACAAGGCACTTGCAGAGGTCGCCCAGTGGAAGACTGGTGGGCAGTTCATTGGCATTGACCGGATCGACTTCCCCGAAGTTGGCTTCTGGCGGCGCGACTTCGCAACCAGCAGCCTCGGGTCCTTGATGAACGCCCTGGCCATGACCCCAAATGGGGTACTCGTTCCCAACAGTTTCTTGCGGCAGATGGTCCTGAAACAGGGGGACGACCTTCGCGTGATAGTGTCGATTCCTGAGCAACGCAAGGAACTTACCTGGTTGGAGGCGCCAATCGATTTTCAGATCGTAGGCAGCTTTAACCGTTTCCCCACCTGGCAACCTGAAGAGGGACCGGTCATCGTTGGCAACCTGGATTACGTCTTCGAGCGCGCCGGCGGGCAGTTCCCTTTCGATGTATGGCTGAGGACCGAATCCAACCCGGACTATAACAGGATCGAGACGGAGTTACGTGAAAGAGGGTTTCGCATATTGGGCTGGGAAGCGCCCGGGCCTTGGGTAGCCCAAGCGCTGCGCCGTCCGGAGTTCCAGGGGGTAGTTGGACTGCTTTCGATCGGATTCATAGCCTGCACACTACTGACGATTCTGGGATTCATCCTTTACACTGTTTCTTCGTATCGAGATCGGGCAATTGAGACCGGCGTCCTGCGCGCCCTGGGGTTCACGCAGCGCGAGGTCATCTCTTTTATGGGATGGGAGCTGGTCGTTTTACTATTCTTTGGGCTGGCCGTCGGCACAGGAGTCGGCATCTGGACCAGCGGCGCATTTATCCCCTATCTGCAGCATGGAATCGATCCGATGCCGACGCTACTGCCGCTGGCGCCCCAGATCGCATGGCCGCGGGTCTACCAGGTCTATCTCATCCTGAGTTTGCTTTACGTTGGCTCGACGGCCCTGATGACAATATCGTTGATGCGTTCGCAGGTAACACAGGCCATAAAAATGGGTGAGACTGTCTGACCCCGCCGCGGTCAAATGCGGGCGTTGACCTGTTTCACTGAACGGGAGTAACTACTAAGCCACAGCAGTTGACCAGCCAGCCGTCCCTGGAACTGTTCAGGCTCTTGGTGACGCAACTGGTGTACAGCCGCCGCCATGCTCGCCAGCCGACACGTTGCGAAGAATGCACACGGTCGTTGAGGCATGTTTTTGTAGGGGGGCGTTGCGGGGGCGCAGCCCCTGCACAAGGGAGGCCGCTTGCGGCCGACCGCCCAAAATACAATAATGTGGGGAGAAAGAACACCTTTGCTCGCCTCGTTCAGGTTTGCGAATCAGTTGCGGCTGAGTAGTTACGAACGGGAAATGGTTAGTTCTTGCACCCGAAGTGAGAAGGATGTGCGGGAAGGGTTACTATTGAGTATTGATGCCAAAGTGAAAGAGTTTGTAATTCAGACGCCTGCCAGGCTTCACTTCGGGCTACTTGACCTGCACGGGGGCATGGGACGAATAGACGGCGGTATCGGACTGGCGCTCGAACAGCCAAGCACGCGAATTGCCGCCAGGCCTGGCCACACCTGCGAAACCTCCTGCCCGATGGAGCCAGGCTTTGAACCGCGCTTGAACGCAGCTGTCGCCGCAGTCTGCAGCAAGTTCGAATTGCCAGGGGCATCAGTAGCCGTTCTGGAGAGGGCCAGGCCGCATTCGGGCCTCGGCAGCGCATCGCAGACATTGGTAGGTGCGGGAATAGCTGTGAGCGCGCTCTACGGTTTGGCGCCCAGCGCGCGGGAGATCGCTGCAGTCGTGGGCCGGGGGGGAACCTCAGGCATTGGAATCGGAGCAATCCAGCACGGCGGTTTCATTTTGGATGGCGGCCATCGTTTTCGGCGGGGGGAGGGGAGCAAGAATGGTTTCTCACCCTCATCAGCCTCTGTAGGCGTTCCGCCCCCGCCAATTCTGCTGCACTATGAATTCCCTGCCTGGGATGTCCTTGTCGTCATTCCGCAGGGTGAGGGCGCAAGCGGTGACCGTGAACGCGATCTCTTTGAGGAAGCCTGCCCGGTGCCCGCCCGTGACGTGGAAAAGATGTGCCGAATTCTGCTTGCACAGATGCTGCCTGCAGTTCTGGAGGAGGATCTCTCGACCTTCGGCGCTGCCATGGAGGCGTTCCAAAGCTACGGATTCAAGGTTTTCGAAGCGGAGACGCAGGGACCCCTGATCGCAGAGTGTGCCAGGTTTCTTCGTGACAACGGGGGCATAGGCGTGGGTATGAGCAGCTGGGGACCAACGCTTTTCGCTTTCGGTCACGACCTCAAGGCGCTGCGCGATAAGGCCGAAAACTGGCTGGCCTCAAACGGCGGCGGGGAAGCCTTTCTGACCAAGGCGAACAATGTTGGATTCAGACAGATCGCGCCTGTCCTCGAATGAGTAGAAAACGAGTCTAGTGCGGTCCGAGACTACCAGGGCAGGACTGTGATCGCATCAAGACTTGAACGGTAAGCAAGCAAGGAGCGGAGTGGAGGAGATGACAGTTCTCAAGTTGTGCGGGACAACGAGTGCCGGCGATGCTCGTCTGGCGAGGCGCGCAGACTTCTGCGGCATTCTGGTTGAGGTGAGCTGGACAGAGCGTAGTCTGAGTTTGAAAGAGGCCAGGGAAGTAGCAGAGGCTTCCGGCGTAAGAAACGTGATTCTGCTGTGTAATCCAAGCGCGTCATTTGCGGATGAGGTCGCCAATACACTTCGCCCTTATGCGCTCCAGCTTCTCTGCCATGAACCGCCGGCGCTGGTAGCCGAGTTGAAGAGTTCTCTTTCGTGCGAGATCTGGAAAACTGTTCATCTTCCTATCGTGGACGGGCAGGCTACGCCGGCAGAGTACGCTGATGCCGGTGCAGACGCGCTCCTGGTTGATTCGGTTGATGCAAGTGAAGGAAAAGTGCGACTGGGCGGCACAGGCAAAGTTGGGGACTGGTCCGCGATCTCTGCGCTAAGACAACAGACGGAGATCCCAATCTTCCTTGCCGGCGGAATTGATCCCGACAACATCGCTGACGCCATTCTCACAGTGAAACCCTATGGGATAGACCTTTGCAGCGGTGTGGAGTCCCGGCGCGGGAAAAGGGATCCTGACAAGGTGAAACTGTTACTGCGAAGATTTTACGAAGCGGTTGGACAAAATCCTGTTTCGTCCAGCGCCGAGGAGCACTAATTTACTGCTGTTCCGATCGTTGCGAATCAGCTCTGTCCTTGAAACTCAAGGCCCTCGCCCGTCGCTCGATTGTCATACGCTGGAGGACTCTCATATTCAGAGGAAGCGAACGCCGGCATGTTCTCTGTACCGGTAAGCAACTGTTCTGCGATGGCGCTGATTCCGCGCGGGCTTGTAATCAACCCCTGGTGCTGCAAGGACCAAACCAACCGGTTTTCTCCTATAGGCATGCGGGAGCTGAGAGAAGGCAGGATCATCAAGTCGAAAGGGCTCCAAATTGAAGTGAACTGAATGCCGGCCAAACTTTCAGCATCGGCATTCAGGTCGAGTAGGAAATCGCTGTTTGGGCGTAACTGAATCGCGGCCGGCAGGTTGCTGGCGTAGGCAAGCCAGGTTCCGTGATGCGGGGCTGCCACCGTCAGAAAGCGATTTGTACGAGCCAGGCCTCCCATCCGTTGAAGGTAGTATCGGGTAACAATGCCCCCCAGGCTGAACCCCACAAAATCCAGTTCCTGCCGGCTGAGAAAATTTCTTTCAATGAACGCTTCCAACTGTTGAGCGAGCGTCTCCAAGGGGACGCTGCAGTCACTGGGCGCGAGCGATACCGCGTACGACTTCAGGCCCAGCTCAGTCAGGTAAGAAGCAAGTGGTTCGAAGACCGAGGCGTCATCCTTGTAGCCATGCACTAGTATCGTCCGCGTTCCTCTCAGCTGCTCCAAGTCAACGGCTGGAGGCAACGGCACCACTTCCCCTGTAGCGGGGGGCCCCGGAGGTAGTTCCCTCACCGACTGCGATGCTTTAAGGTACTGCTGCCACAAACGGTTACGAATTTCTGACATGGCCTTTTCTGCTCCTCTGAACGCGTTCAATGTCGCTCTACATTCCTACTGTAGCACAGTTCAGAAAAGATGCTGAATTGGTTTTGAGCGCCTGCTTTGGTGGGACAGAGTCTTTAGCAATTTCACTCTTTCGGTTAAAATAATCAGTAGTCTGAATCCAAGCGACGCTACCTCCGGTAGTGGACAATGGAGGGTTCTCTGTACTTCACAGTTGCAATCCAAGTACATGGGACTAGAAAGACAACTCAAGGCATAGCCAATTGGAGGAAAAATGAGAACCGAACTGGAAACGGGCACGCCCGCCCCGACTTTCGAGGCCAAAACGGATAGCGGTGAAACCGTCAATCTTGCCGACTTTCGTGGACAGAAGGTCGTCCTGTACTTTTACCCTAAGGACGACACGCCCGGTTGTACGACGCAGTCCTGCGGATTTCGCGATATCCATCTGGAGATAACTGAGAAGAACGCCGTCGTCTTCGGCATTAGCCCCGATGGACAGGAAAGCCATGAGAAATTCCGCACCAAGTTCGATCTGCCATTCACGTTACTGGTCGACGAAGATCATTCGATTTCTGAAGCCTACGGCGTATGGGGCGAACGGACAATGTACGGGCGCACTTTTATGGGAATCCACCGCAGTCACTTCGTGATCGACGAGGATGGAAATCTGTTGGAGACGAGCTATGACGTTGCTCCTGCCGACAGTCCAGCAGGTGCACTTGCCGCTTTGGGGTAGGTTGTGAAGGTGGGGCGGTTCGACTACGAGTGCCTGTGCTTGCTGGATCCTCGACGCAGGCGTGATGGGGCAGGCGAGGCAGCCTCTCTTAGTGGAGGAATTCCGATAAGCAAATGCTACGGAATTCCTCCGCTTACATAGGCCCTCCAGAGGCCGAATACGAAATAGGCGGCTACAACAATCACAAGCAGCGTCAATATAGTATTCCACTGTCCTCGAATGCGCTTGAACTCCGACCAGACCGTTTTGGGCTTCATCAAGATGATCAGGACAAGAACAAGAAGTACCAGCAGTAGGCGTCGGAATGTCACGGGAGTAGTTTTTTTTCAGTAAAATTAAATGGTTGGCACATGGCTATTTGAACAACTGACAGCCTCTCCAATGCGTGCGGGCCTGTGGCTTGCGCTGAGCTTCCTGTTGGCAGGCATCTCCACCGTCGTTACGCGGAAGAATGCGCCGGACCTTGAGCGGTTGGTAAGAGTCGTACGATGGGTTCAAGTCCCATACATCGGCCTGCTATTGGGTGATTTGTCTCCCCGCCTGATGGGGTTGTCGGAGATTGACTGGTCGTCGGGGTTTAGTGTAGGCGTGGTGGCGCTGGCAGGCCTGCTGGTCCTGCTGTTTTTTGTTCGCGTCTGGTTACAAATGAGTGCAGATGCGCCAAACCCCAACGCGCCAATTGGAAACTTCTCAAGTCTCTCACTGATTGAACACAGCGCCCAGGAATTTCACTGGTGCTTTCTGCGCGGGGCTGTATGGGATCTCCTGATCCCGCTCGCGTCTCCTCAACAATCTCCCCAGTACTGGGCGGTCTGGATAGGAGCTGCGATTGCCTTGCCCGGCATCTACATTTCGTCGAAGTCGCACTCCGATCGACTGATGTCAACGCTTGTCCTGGTTACAACCTCCAGCGTCTTCCTCTTCACGCGCAGTTTCTGGCTCTGCTGTCTCCTTCACCTCGGGCTACGGGTCATCCTCCTCTGGCGCCAACAGCCAACCCGGCAACGCGCAACGTAATCGGGTGCGCCAGCAAACCTGAAGCTAGATACGGCCCTCAAAGGAAAAGGCCTACGATTAGCATTAGTGCAAAGAGGCCCACCGAAACGATCAAGAGCTGCTTGAGATCACGGAAAACCCGACTGTATTCCACGTTCCAGTCGGCTCGATCTTTTCCCGACGGGATCGGCGCCGCCTGGGGCGCTTGCTCTTCCTTTGCGGGCTCAGTTCGGGTCTGGGCCGGTGCATTCGATTCAGTGCCCCTTTCCCAACTTTGCGTCCTTAATTCACCGTAACTGCGCGGGTTTGCCTTGCTGGGGCTGTGGCGGCGTCTGCGGCTGCGTCGTGCCATATCTTCCCGTCCTTCTACGTGTCCATTCTCTAGTCATCCACCATTTTCAAATCGTAATTATATCTTACTCTGGGTGACTTAACCCAACCGCGCAATGGTTCTGAGGCATATTATACTTGACTACGTCCTGAAGCTCACTTGGAACCGGTCATCCTTTTCCCCACGAGGGAACTGCCAGAGGCTGCATAATCAATGTACTCGATTTTGCTTATTTTCCTGTGAGCCGCCAGTGTGCCGACCCACCCATCAGGCAGAATCAGGTCGTGAAGTCTGGTATCCTGCGAGCGAGGAAAGGATGCAGACCTGGTGGCGGGCGGCGAGTGCCTTTCCGAGTCGCGCAGCAGGAACGGGGCAGTAATCGGTCCTAAGCCGCGTCCTTCGGCCTTTGAAATGGCTTCGCGGCGAGTCCACGAACGAAAAAAGATGATGTTACGCGTTGAAATGTCAGATTCAAGGAACTGTTCAAGCTCCGGCGCGGTGAGGTGGCTTTCAGCCAGGGCAAAGCGATCAGGGAGGGGGCGCAGTTGTTCAATGTCGATGCCCAAAGGGTGACCAGATCCCACAGCCAGCGCGACCAGTGCGCCCGAGTCTGACAAGTTGAACTGAAGCGGCGGCGAACAGTTTGCTGCAAGCAGCGGTTTGCCGTGGTCGTTATAGTATAATTCGACCTGACGCGGCGGCAGCTTGAGATAGAGACCAAGAATTCTTCGCAGCATGCCGCGGCGAACAATGAACCGGCGAGAAATCCGGTTTGAAGCGTAGCGCCTGACTCGCCGCCATTCATCCTGAGACAGTTCACTTTCCAATAGGGACAGGGCATCCCGATCCACTGCTTGTTCCCACGTCCATAAATGAACGCCTTCCTCGGTCAGCAACGGCAAACGGCCAGATGACACAATACGGCCATACCATTCACTGGAAGTCATGGTACCGCGCGCCGACCTTTCCACAAGGGTCCTCCGAAGCGCCAGTGCCACCACAACGACTGGGCGGCGATACAAGTCATCAGCACAACCGAAACCGGGAGCAGTAGCCCATCGCCCACCCGCTGCCTTGTGCGCAGTGCTGTCAGGGAGCGGACTGAGAGTCCGGCAGTAACGATCAGCAGTGTCCACCACGGGTGACCGGGAATCTCAGAACCGACAAAACCAAGGCCAAGAAGTGCCCAGGGAACAAGAAATATCAGCCAGTGAAAGACGGTCCCAGCAAGCAATCCAGCGGCGCCGCCGAATCCAGCGAGGATGTTTTTGGCATAGCCTCCTCGCACTGATCGCCAGTCGCAGTACATTCGACAACTGATGAGGCCGTCGGCCTCGACCATCCGTAAACGCAGACCCATGCCTTTGACGCGGCGGGCCAGTCCCACATCTTCCACGATATTATCTCGTACTACCGTATGGCCGCCCAAGCGTTCGTAGGCCGCTCGCTTGAATGCTATGCACTGTCCATTGGCAGCAGCCAGCAGTCTGAATGGAGTGCGGTGAACCGCTACTACGGGCAGATAGGCGTGGATCGCCAGCGCCATCAGTGGAACGCAGAGGCGTTCGGCCCAGGAGACGGTCCTCTGTGTCGGCATGACTGCCAGCATATCCGCGCCGCTGCGCTCAAATTCGTCCAGCAGAGCAGCCAAAGCGCCGGAGCTCCACCTGACATCGGCGTCAGAAAATATGAGGACGTCTCCACGCGCTTTCGCGGCCAACTGTTGGCATGCCCAGCTCTTTGCCAGCCATCCCGGCGGAATCGCCCTGCCATCCAGCACTGTCAGTCGTGTATCGCCCTCGGCAGCCGCCTTCGCCACACTGCCAGTACTGTCTTCGGAATGGTCGTCCAAAATGAGCAACTCAAAGTCGGTGTAGGTCTGACGCAACAGTCCTTCTATCGTTGCTCCTATGGCGCCAGCTTCATTTCGGGCCGGAATCAACAGAGAAGCTTTGACTTCTCCAACCGAAGCGGTCGAATCCTTCAGACGTGGAAAAGCCCACCAATTTGAGAGCAAAATCAGGGCCATCCCTGCCAAGGCAATGGAGATGACGATCAGGAGCAGGGTTGTCATCAGCGGGTGAAAGTGCGGACTCCAGGACGCTGGGCCAGTTCGTGACGGTGCTTCCAGGCGACAATCAGGATGTTGCCCAGCCATACGGTTAGAACGGCGAGCGGCGAACCGGCAACGACAAGATAGACCAATAGGCCGCACAGAGCGACGATGACAGCCCAGCCGTCGACCGAGAGCGCCAGGTAGGCCACAATCAGCAGGGCGCCAAGAACGAAAAGTGTGCTCCAACCGGTAAGTCCTGCCCAGATGCCGAAGGTAACCGCTACTGCCTTGCCTCCCTGGAACCGGAGAAACACTGAAAAGGCATGGCCGGCTACGCCAGCCAGGGCCACTGCGCCCAAAGACCAGCCACCCAGGTCGCCAAGCGTGTGGGCGGCGAGAACCGGCAGTAGTCCCTTCAATCCATCGAGAGAGATTACAACGAGGCCGAGAACCCTCCCCCCAGCTCGAATAACGTTAGTGCCGCCCGGGTTTCCATCGCCGTACCTGCGAATCTCCTTCCTCAGCAGGAAGCGGCCCAGCCAGACGGCAAAAGGCACGCTACCGCAAAGATAAGCAAATGCAGTCCAAAATAAAATGCTCATGTCGATCCGGCCAGGACTTTCCTCCAGGCCAGGGCCGCAAAAATGCCCATACCTGCAAAGCCGGCTGCAGCAGGGCCGGGCAAGCCAAAGAACAGGCCCAGGCCCACCGACTCCAGCAGCCAGGCGGTAGAGTAGACCAGGAGAAGGGCTTCAACTGGCAGGGCGTCGGTTTCGATGACGAAGGACGCGCCAAGAGATAGCGCGGCAGCTATCAACGTCCAGCCCAGAAAGTTTATCAGTGGGATTCCAAAATAGTGGCCAGGTGTTTCCCAGGTCCAGAGCTGCCAGGCCACCATCTGCGGATCAAGGAAGAGGTCCCAAGCCGAAAACGCCAAGCCTGATGTCGCGGCAAAGGCTGCCTTGTCCAACCACGAACGAGGATTGCCGGCCTGACCGCGTCGATAGACAAGACTGCCGCCAACCGCCCAGGCCGCCGGCAGCATCATCAGCCACGCAGCGGGAACTTGAACCGGAACGCCTGCGATCTGGGGCTGGAGGGCCTCTGTGTAAGTATAGCTGCCAAAAGGGAGGCCGGTGTGAACGCCGACGACTTCACTAAGCCACGCAGCGAGAATTACGGAAATTCCGACTTTGAGAACTGCCCGGGCTCCAAAGGCTGGCGAGAGAATCGCGAGCACAAGAGCAATCTGTACCGCGATAGCCAGCGACAGCGCCAATACCAGCATAGGCCGGTCGCCCAGACGCCATATATGTGGAATCAGGATCATCAGCAGGAGCCATATGCTGAACAGTACTCGACCGCTAACGCCTACCTGGTGGCGCAGCCGGTCTAGAATCGCCGATGCCCCATGTATCTTTGCCCGGTCATTCCAGCCAGATACGTGCGTTGAGTCATTCACTGGCAAATGTCATTCATGCCGAATAAAGTTGCAAGAAAGCGCATGAACCACGAACAGTCACCTTCAGATGACTCGGAATCTGTTGATTCCGGGGAGGAATCAGTAGACTCCAAGGTGGCTTCGGCAGCAATACCCTGCGCAACTTCTTCGCCTTCCCCTTCGCCTGGAGACCGCACTACCGGAGTCCAGAACTCTCTCAGCTTTCGAGCGAAGGCTGGATCGCCCCCCAAAACTTCTCGTTGGCCCACGACCAGTGTATATCGTCCCAGCTCCTGTTGCGGATGCCAGACCACAATATGGACATCGCTCTCGGCAGCAAACGTGATTCTCTGGCGTTGCCGCTGCCAGTAGGCGGTACGGCTGAAAGGTTCGAAGAATATCTGTGCCTCTACCGGCCCTATAAGTGTTGCCCCTCTGTCGCCGGTAAGAAGAGGCGCCGCATCCTCAGGTAGCCACTGGTCTGTGATCTTGTCCATTCCGCTTGCTATGACAGCAATCGACGGGGCGAACTGCTCCTGCCCTTCGACTTGTGGAATCGACATTCCGATCTCTATCGTCTGGCCCGCAGATACCGAGAAAGAGAAGAAGTCTACGTCTTCGGGCCTGTCCAAAGTAGAGTACAGAGCTGTCGAAATTTCGGGGTCTCTGACAGACATTGGCGCCGCTGCCGTCGAATCCGGCTCCTCGAAGAAAGGTTGGTGCGCCATAGCTGAACTCGCCACAAATACAGCAAGCAGTAGAGCGAGCGTCAGGATAAAGAAGCGAGGCGAAGAGATTCTGTTCATGTCGAACTCCGCAATTTTGCCGGGATCCACCCCGCTCGATCGTGACTCTGCCTGGCGATCACTAATATCACGCCAAAGACAACCATGGCTGTTGTCAAGAAAAAGAAGACGAATTCCTCGAGAGGCAGGATTCCACCAAGTGTAATGCCGAGAGACTGTTCGGGGCTGATAGTCCAGGTGCCGGACTTGATGGCGAGGGCGTCGGCCAGAGATAGGTAAGCAGTCGCCGGCAGAAGCGTCCAGAAGACGGGCCGTCTGTAATGCCAGATAATATCAGCGCCAAATCCTAACTGAACCGATAACGGAATCATTCCCCATACCAGCTCAAGCCCGAGATAGGTTCCAGAGACGTTTCCGAAGCCTAGCAAGAAGATGCCGCAAATCCAGATAGAAACAGCCAGAAAAGTTGACCAGAGCCGCAGACGAATTCGAGGAAGAAATGGGCGGTCTAACGGCGGCGCGAGTCTGGCAGTTGTAAGAAGTGCTATGCCAACCAGAAATGTCTGCCCAATGAAGAACAGGTACTCTTCGATTGGCACATAACCGAAGGTGGTTCCCATTACGAGGGCCGGGTCGTACCACCAAACTCTGTTTGCGATCAGATAGTTGTCCCACGGCGTCGTATATAGGAGTGCCAGGAGAGCGTGACCGCCGACTACCGCGTGCGAAGGCCATGCCCGTAATGAGCATGGCAGCATCCTGCCCTTGCCTTTCAAAGTAAGATTGAGAGTCGTGAAAAAAAGAGCTGGGAAACCGATGAAACCTGCGAGGAATTGGAAGTATGCCATGCTTACCCGTTAGCAAGGGCCAACCGAACGCCCTCGCAAAAAATCCAAACGGTCGGATAGGCAGATTCTACTCTGATTCACCTTCTCAGGCACTTTCGTAGGACCGCCGCTGAACATCTTTCAATAGTGTTTCCAACATTTCTAGTACAAGGCCGCTGTCACTTCCAAGAACCGACTGGACTACTGTGAGACCAAGGAGCAGGTACTCTTCTGCCACGCTGATGGAGATGCTGCGAGACTTAAGAAAAGTGCATAGCCAGTCTGCTTCCAAAGAGAGTAGTGAAGGATCGCCGAACCGCAATGCCGAGAGGATCGAGCTTGTCAAACTGAATGTAGGCCGCACCAGCGTCGCCCAATCAGGATTCTTTCCCTGCGTCGCGATCGAGATTTCGGCTAACATCCGAGGTAGGTTCGCCTGGAAAGTGGCCAGGAGTTCTTCGTACTGGTTGTCCGCAATATGCGGATCCGTTACCAAGTGACTGGGCTTGGATAGCACGAATTCCACGTTTTGACCTGCTTGAAGCAGGTCGGTGCCCAAAAAGCTGCCAGGTATTCGGCGGCGGATGGTATCCGAAATATTGAAAATCCTGCCCCCGAAGGCAACCGGAACACCCTGTCGAACAAACAGTTCACTCATGTCCAGCAAGTTGCCGGCCGAGCGCAATTGCTGTGACACGAGGACGACAAGGCCGGGCTGAATATTGTCCAACGTTGCGACCATCTCTCTCGTAGGCAGATTCCCTCCCAAGTAGACAGTCCCAAATCCTCTTCGTCTCAAGAGAAGTTGCAGGAGCGCCAATCCGAAAGTGTGCTCCTCTCCGGAAGGGCAGGCCATCAGGATCTGAATTGGGCGAGTTGGTTGCGGAGAGGCAGCCAACAGCGACTTGATGCGCTGCATGGCTTGGTCGGCGGCAAAGGTTACTTGCTGGGAAGTGACATCGTCATTGAGCCAGTCTTCGCCCAGCTGCCGCAAACCATCGCACAGTACGTGAAGACAGACCGTCTCGACTGGAAAGAGAGCAAAAGCCTGGGACAGGACACGTTGCGCAGCTGATTCATCGAAAGAGACACAAGCTGCCATCCACTCAGTACAAGCCGTACTGACCTGGATATCCACCTCTTCGTTCTCGCCGAATTCGAAGGGAGTGGCGTCAGTCCCGCGTTCACCTAAGTATAAGTGGTTTATTGCGAAACCAGGCTCCTGTAGAGGGTCTCGCCCCTCACCCTCAATTGACTGCCAGCGTTCCGCTGCCCTGCTGATACTGAGCCCTTCTTTTCGCCTCCGAATCAGCCAGTGCAGCGTGTCAATGTCGCGGCGGGAGTATATCCTGTGTCCGCCCGCACTGCGGGCCGGTCGCGGGATTCCGTACCTCCGTTCCCATGCACGCAACGTCTCGGCCTTGATGCCGGTCTCGAGGACAACCGCTTTCAAATTGAATGAAGGAGTTTTCATACTCATTTGTACATGTACTCCTTTGTACTTGTACCGTGCCCCAATGCAGTACATGTGTCCAACAAATAAACTATGATATGTTACGTGTAAACTTCTTTAACGACAAATCCCGAAAACGGCTTTGTGAGGATCACAGGAATGTATCGGGTCCAGCTGAAGCAAATCGATCACGTTCCTTCCCATATGGACATCCACAAACCAGACGATCTGGGCTCCGAAACTGATGTTGAGCCAAAGTCTCGCCCCTGCGAAAACCTGGCAGGCATAGTCAAAACTATACAAATATTATACAAATTATATACGTATTGCCAACATGTATTGCAGTTCCACGTGTGCATGCGCTAGAATTATATGGAAGTATTGAAGTGAGAGAACCTGCCGGAAGACAAAGCAGGGTGAATACTTGCCGAAACTGACTTCCACCCCTGTGTCGGTAGATGAAGGAACAGCGAAGTCAATGTCGAATTCCAGCCGCCGCGGCTGCGGATGAGGCCACAGTTCTGGCCGGAGGAGAGAATTGGCAAGCAATTGTTAGGAATGTTAGATAGATTGGATGAGAGGCGAGCCTTCCGGTCCTATCGTAAATTGGTGCTGCGGATGAGGTGCGTGACCCGACGGTGTCGGGCAGAGGCATTACCAATCATACGGTGGGAGTGGGACGGAACGTCCTTGCGGGTACCATACCCTGCATACACTGGCCTCAACTCGCTTGGTCAATGACGCAGCAGGCCCGCAACGACATGCAGAGGTGCCAAAAATGGTTGCTCAATCTCCCAGTTCAGGAAGATTCCTTGACGAACGGCGCCATTTGAAGT
This sequence comes from Caldilineaceae bacterium bin5, assembly GCA_002238445.1. Taxonomy (GTDB): domain Bacteria; phylum Chloroflexota; class Anaerolineae; order Caldilineales; family Caldilineaceae; genus Bin5. The sequence continues at coordinate 107,732 of MPML01000007.1, read as the reverse complement.
ATTGTAAGTGTGTAGGTGCCGCAATTAGCGGAATACTCGAAAAAGGGGATAGAAAATGAGCAAAGGCGCTCTGATGACCCTGAGAATACGCGATTGGGAACGTCCCTTACTTTCCCTGGCGTATGAGGCCGGAAAGGCCTGTGGTCCGCTCCCTCGTCCCAGTAACAAGGACAAAAGAGAGTTGGCCTCGGCCTATGACTTCTGTGAAGCAGTAACAGCGGTAAATAGCCGTTCCTTCTTTGCCGCCTCTCGATTCCTCCCACATGATAAGCGACGATCGGTGCGTGCCCTCTACGCATTTTGTCGCAAGAGCGATGACATTGTCGATAAGCCTTCTCCCGGTCAGCACGACACCGAGGCGGTGCGTGACGCCCTCGATACCTGGAAGTTGCGTTCCCTTGCCCAGAAAACTGACGAGCGCGATCCAGTTGCCCTTGCGTGGTCGGACGTCCGCCGGCATTACGGTATCCCGCTCCGATATGCGGAACAGCTCCTCCACGGGGTTGCACGCGACATCACCGACAGTCGTTACGAGACTTTCGAAGATGTAACTTCCTACTGTTACGAAGTTGCGTCCACCGTCGGCTTGATGAGCATGTACATCATCGGCTTTTCCGGGGCACAGGCCATTCCCTACGCCCTGAAATTGGGAGTGGCACTGCAGCTGACAAATATTCTGAGAGATGTGGGCGAGGACTGGAAGGCCGGACGCCTATATCTTCCGCAGGAGGACTTGCGCAGATTTGGCCTCAGTGAGAGCGACATTGGGGCTGGAATCGTCGATGATCGTTGGCGCGCGTTTATGCGGTTTCAAATTGCACGCACTCGTCAACTTTACGATGAAGCCTGGCCGGGAATCGCGCTGCTTCATGCCGACGGCCGCTTCGCGACTGGCGCTGCCGCCGAACTCTACAGAGCAATACTCGCTGACATAGAGGCCCACGACTACGATGTTTTCAATCGACGCGCCCATGTCAGTAAGTGGGGCAAACTCAGGCGACTTCCCGCCGTCTGGTTGCGCAGCAAGAGTCTCAGGGAACCCTCTGTGCATGCAACACGATTCAATGGCATGTAAGCACAATAGAGCCGGACTGGAACACACAAGGCTCCGGCTCTGATTTTGCCATCCTGACAGCCAAATCGGTCCCGCCGGCAGCCATAAAGACTTCTGTTTGCTTCTCGCTTACAGCAGGAGTCAGCAAGCGCCAACGGACTCGGAAATTAGGAGTGTCTTCCCCCGATTTCTGTGCCGGGCACACCAGTGTCGGTCTTTGTGACGGCAACCTTCACCTTATCGTTGGCTCCCTTTCTGTTTCTGACGTTCCGCGTCGACAGAGGGCTAACCTTGGTCCACCGGGGGATCGTCTTCTTCACATGCAGAACAAAAAGAGCCCCTCCATATCAATAGCATCTCTACAGATTCTCTAGCAATCTCTCGTGCCGCGCTCGTCAACTGCTCAAACAGCGGCTGTCCCGCGTTGCTGTCAACCGGTCCTGGATCCTACACACTTCTTGGTAACCATACCCGCCAGACCATTCAAACGGTTGAAGGCGCGCCCACTGCGTGTCGCGCCCAATTTGGGACTACTCAGCCGCAATTGATTCGCCACCACGAACAAGGCGAGCGAAAGCGACTTTCACTAACCACTGACCACCAACCACTGACCACTGCAGTTCTGGGCGGTCGGGCGCAAGCGCCCTCCCTTGTGCAGGGGCTGCGCCCCCGCAACGCCCCCCTCCAAAACCACCGCCCACCGACCGTGTGTGCTCATTCCAGCCGTACCCATCCATCAACATGGCTGTCTCCAACCGGACACGCAATCAGATAGCCTGTACGACGGCAGCGACAAGGGGCTGGTCTGGCTTACCAATGTATGCGGCTTAGTAGTGACCCCTTTTTTTTCGATCGAGCTACCCCGAGAATTGACATCCTCGTTTGGAATCGCTACAATTTCCCCGCTCCCGGCCCAATTGCGCGGTTACCAGCAGTTGAGCGGCCCGCAAACTTGAAGAACTCTGGTCAGATGGCAAAGACTACCCCCATTTTGTCACTGTGCATGGCCGGGCTTGCCTCACTTGCGTTTCAAACTCATCGACTTCCCACAGCTTTACGAGCCAGTGGGCAAGAGTAAGACTATGACCTTGAGTCAGCAGGCGCCGTCGCGTTCAGCGGCGAAAGAGAATAACGACCAGGAAGACGCAATCCTTGAGCTGCGAGGTCTCAAGACATACTTCTTCCTCGAGCGGGGCGTTGTCAAAGCAGTTGACGGCGTCGATGCCTCGATCGGGCGCAAAAAGACTTTGGGCGTCGTGGGCGAGAGCGGCTGCGGAAAGAGCGTCACATTTCGCTCCGTGATGCGGCTTATCCAGTCTCCTCCCGGCAGGATCGTGGAAGGCGAGATATTGCTCCACCGCAAAGACGGCGATACCGTTGATATTGTCAAGCTGGACCCGCGCAGCCGTCAGTTGCGCGACATTCGCGGCGCCGAGATCGCCATGATCTTTCAGGAGCCGATGACCTCGCTCAATCCGCTCCATCCGGTCGGCCGCCAAATCTCGGAATCAGTTCTTCTGCACCAGAACCTGTCGCGCCGCGCCTCGCTGGAGCGAGCCGAGGAGATGCTGAACAGAGTTCACATTGCCGATCCCGGTCGGCGTATCGGCGAGTATCCACATCAACTGAGCGGAGGAATGCGGCAGCGAGTCATGATCGCCTTGGCTCTCAGTTGCAATCCCTCCGTCCTTATCGCCGATGAGCCGACCACCGCGTTGGATGTGACGGTGCAGGCGCAAATTCTGGACTTGATGCGGGAACTGCAGGACGAATTTGATTCCGCCATCGTACTGATCACGCACAACCTGGGCGTGGTTTCCCAGATGGCCGATCATGTTGCGGTTATGTACATGGGGCGCGTGGTGGAGTACGCGCCGGTCTACGATATCTTCCATAATCCCAAGCATCCGTACACGGTCGGGCTTCTAAACTCAGTACCAGTACTGGGACGGAAAGATGACAAGAAGCTTGTTCCAATCACCGGTATGGTGCCCAGCCCGATGGAAGAGATTACCGGCTGCGCTTTTGCTGATCGCTGTCCTCAGGCAATGGAAATCTGCTGGCAGCAGACGCCCGAATTCAAAGAGCACGAGCCGGGCCATTCCGCGGCCTGCTGGTTACACGATTGAAGCGGGGTTTGCCTTCGGATGGTGGTGATTGTCGCCCATTCCAGAAGAGAAGGCTAAAGCCTCTTCATATAAAACTGTTTAGTATCTTCTTTCAACTGCCGCGGCGCGTCATCACAGGCGCGACCACAGCATTTTCTCAAACAACCTTTTCAAGGAGGCACGTGCATGTCAAGTAAACGCAGGAGAACGACTTTTCTATTACTTTCGCTGCTGATCGTGGCAGCGATGGTTGTCAACGCCTGTGGCGGCGGCGACACTGAACCGGAGGCTGCTGAAGCTCCTCAGGAAGAGGCGGCGCCGGCTGCCGCAGAGGCAGAAGCCGAGACGACGGACGAGGACAGTAAAGAAGCAATGATGGACGTGGACCTGTCCCCCACCGAGTATCCTGAGCCGCAGCTGATTGTGGGTAGCCGCGAAGTGCAGAAGCTGCCCCTGGACCAGATCCTGACTTACAAGGCGCTGGATTCCTACAGTGAGCCCGACTGGGTGAGCGAGCTTGTTGCCGAAGGCGCACTGCCTCCGGTTGAAGAGCGCCTGCCGGTTGAGCCTCGGGTTATCCTCGAGAGCGGTATGGCGGACGGCATCGGTGTCTACGGCGGTGTCTGGCGAGACTTCTCTGCCTGCCCGACCGAGGGCTACAATCGCGGCGCCGGTCAGAGTGCCGGCTGGTTTGGCATCGAGGCTGCTGCATTTGCGTCGCTGCTGAAATCCGGCCCGATCTATCGCCGTTCCGATTCGCTTGAGCCTCTGCCCTACCTGGCCAAGAGCTGGGAATGGAGTGAGGACGGCTTTGAGCTGACCATGAATCTGATCGAGGGCGCAAAGTGGTCCGACGGCCATCCCTTCACGACCGAAGATGTCCTGTTCACGTGGGAGGACATGATTGTCGACGCCAACGTGCAGTCTCCGAAGGGCGCTTCCGCTTGGGTTTTTGACGGCGAAATGACGCAACTTGAAGTGATAGACGATTACACCTTTAAGTTCGTTTACCCGGTCGCTTTCCCGGTCCAGTCCCTGTTCCAAATGGATGAGGGCGACTTCCACCTTTCGCCGGCGCATATCCTCAAACCACTCCATCCCAAGTACAACAGTGAGATGGACTATGTCGACTTTGAAGCAGCAATGCCCCCGGACCAGACGCCTGTCGTTCTGGGCGAGTTTGTCCCGGTGGAGTACATCACCGATGAGCTGATGATCCTTCGCCGCAACCCCTACTACTGGGGTGTTGACGAGGCCGGCAACCAGCTTCCCTATCTGGACGAGGTTGTCTTCGAAAAGGGCCCGTCGGGCGTAGGCCGTACACTCAGTACGCTGGCCGGCTCGGCTGATCACTCCAATCTGGAGAACCCCAGCACGTTCATCGAAACGCTGAAGCGGGCCGAAGAAGACGACGCTCACTTCTACGTTGAATGGGGTCCCGAGACACTGGGTTTCAGCATCAAGCTCAATCTTTCGACTTCTTTGGGCGTGAAGGATGACCGCGACACGGCCATTCGACAGCTGTTCCGTGACGTCCGCTTCCGCAAGGCCCTGAGCTTTGCCCTGGATCGCGACGGCATTTCGCAGTCGATCCTGCGCGGGCCATTCCTGCGCGGCTGGGCCGGCGGCCTCTTCCCCGGTTCCTCCTACTTCGATCGCAGTACAGTGGCCTACCACAACAACAACCCCGAGGCCGCTGCAGCTCTGCTGGCCGACCTGGGTTTCGAGGACACTGACGGCGATAACATTCTGAACTGGCCGGCCGACCGACTCGCCAGTGGTGAAAATCTGGTGCTGGCGCTCGTAACTAGCGAAGATGCGGAAGAAACGCAGACGGTCGGCGATGCCACCGTGACTTTGCTTGGCGATCTGGGTGTACAGATCAACGTCCGGCCGCTCAACAGCGCGGCCCGCCGAGAAATGAATGAAGCCGGTGAGTGGGAACTGCGCGTTGACCGCGACAGCCAGACCTTCGCTGTTCCGTTCACTCGCTGCCGCGAACTGGCCCCAATCGAACGAGAGTTCAGCTTCCATCGCGAAGGTTCAGAACCGCGCGAGCTGCTTGACTTCGAGCAGGAGCTTGTTGACATCGCGCTTGCATTCTGCGTCGAGCCGAATACAGACATTCGCAGAGACCTGATGGCCGAGTACAACCGAATCTCGACAGAGAATGTCCACTTTGTTGGCGTCTTCGTCGGCCGGTACGGCCTGGCTGCAGCCAAGCGCTTCAAGAACGTCCCCGCCGGCATGCCCGTGTTCATGTACAACTGGACGTGGGAAAACGTTATGCCTGAGCAGGTATGGGTTGACCCTGAAGAGCAGATCGAACAGCTCCGACCGGGCGTGATTCCAACCTACGAGAGTGAATAGCATTCAATAAAGAGAAGAGAGAGGCGAGCGCTCACATGAGTGCCTCGACCTCTCTCTTCCTTTCCAAGTTCCTCTCCAGGCAGGGTTCCCAATGATTGGTTTTATAGTTCGCCGCTTTTCTGTTTCAGTAGCAGTGGTCCTGGGCATCGCGCTGGTCAGCTTTATCGTGATCCAGTTGCCTCCTGGCGACTATGCCGACGGCTACAAATCGTTCCTGATTGAGCAGGGAGGCGCATCCGAGTCGGAAGCGGAGGCCCAGGCCGAACTGTTCAGACAGCGTTACGGCCTCGATAAGCCGCTCCCCTTGCAATTCTATGTCTGGATTCGCGACATGGTGACAAAAGGGAGCTTCGGCTTTTCATTTGCATACAAGCGTGACGTGGGCGAACTGATAAGAGAACGGCTTCCCCGCACATTGCTTCTGGCGGTCCTGGCCCATTTGACCTCGACTGCCGTAGGCATTATTGCCGGCATTTTTGTCGCGCCGCGTCAGTATTCGATAGCGGACAACGTGGCGGCCTTTATCGCATTTATTCTGTCAGCGCTGCCGCGCTTCTGGATAGCGCTGGCGATCATGTTCTTTCTCGTGTTCACGCTCGAACAGGAGCACGTGACCGCGTTCCACTCCCCAAAGTACGTCGTTGTCCCTTGGGCCTTCGGCAGCTTTGAAGAACTTGGGCAGACGTGGGCAAAACTGCTGGACCTGCTCCAGCACATTTGGCCTGTTGTCGTGATTGCCGGGCTCGGCGGCGTGGCCCGCAACATGCGCGTAATGCGCGGCAACATGCTGGACGAGTTGAACGCGCAATACGTAACCACCGCCCGTTCAAAGGGACTGACGGAAGGGCAGGTCATGCGCCGCCATGCAGTGCCGAACGCTCTGCATCCGATTATCATGTACCAGGGAACTGTGCTGCCGTACATGTTGCAGGGCGAACTGCAGGCCTCGATCGTCTTGGGCCTGCCGACGATCGGCACGCTGCTGTTGACGTCTCTGCGCAACGAGGACATCTATATCGCCGCCAGCTGTCTGTTGATCTATGGCGTGTTGCTGGTGGCAGGTAACCTGATAGCCGATATTTCTCTAGCCGTTTTGGATCCGCGCGTGCGGTTCTCTTAGTAGACCTAGTAGAGATGAACTCAAAGCCTGATAGTGGCCGACTTTGCGGACTGGCTGCAATTCAAAATACGGGCCTTGCACAGGGTCAAGACGAGGCTCTTACGACTTTTTAGCACCTACAGGAAATAAGATTAAGGAACTTATCCGGAACCTATGGCGACTCAGTCCACCGGCGTTGAGGCTGTAACAGAACATTTGCTGGATGATGACGGCGAAGAGCAGCACGAGTCCTACTTCCAGTTGGTCTGGCAGAGATTCAGGAAGAGCCGGCCGGCAATTGCCGGCGGCCTTATGGTGCTTTCTCTCATCATCCTGGCAATCTTTGCTGAATTTTTCGCTCCAGTCGATCCAACCGATGCAATCTTGCAGGACAGCTTCATTCCTCCAACACGTATCCGCGTGATAGACGACGAAGGCAGATTTCATATTCGCCCATTCGTCTACAACCTGTCCGTGACCATCGACCCCAAGACATTCGAACCGCTGTGGGAGGAGGACCCGGCTCAACGATATGAGATCAAGTTCTTCGTTAAGAGTTGGGAATGGAAAGTACTCGGGCTTTTTCCTACCCGCTACCACCTGTTCGGCGTCGAAGATGGGGGCAAGATCCACCTGCTGGGCACTGAAAAGCAGGGCAGAGACCTCTGGGGACGGGCCTGCACTGCCGGACGCATATCTCTCTCACTCAGCTTGTTCGCAACAATCGTGAGCATCGTAGTCGGCGCGGTTGTCGGAATCGTTTCCGGCTACTATGGGGGATTGATCGACAACGTCATCCAGCGTTTCGTCGAATTCGTCGCTTCCTTTCCGCAGCTTCCACTGTGGTTGGCTCTGGCCGCAATCATTCCCCGGACGTGGGATTCTCTGCAGGTGTTCATCGTCATGGTGATCATCTTTTCCTTGCTTTCGTGGACGCTACTGGCGCGCGAAGTGCGGGGCAAAGTATTGGCTTTTCGCGAAACGGACTTTATTTTGGCGGCCAAGGAAATGGGCGCGTCCGACGCCAGGATCATCTTCCTGCATCTCTTCCCCAATTCGATCAGCCACATAATCGTTGTTCTGACTCTGACAATCCCCCAAATCATTCTCGCTGAGGCATTTCTCAGTTTCCTTGGGATTGGAATTCAGGAACCGCTGGTCAGCTGGGGCTTCTTGATGCGAGACGCACAAAACCTGCAGACATTGGGTACACATACCTGGATCATGACACCGGTCATCTTCATCATCGTGGCCGTGTTGGGTTTCAATTTCCTGGGAGACGGCCTTCGCGATGCGGCCGATCCCTATTCGATCGTCTGAGATAGTGACGGAGCGCGGAGGTGAGTGAGCGCAATTCATCGCCGGGCGGCAACGCCGCGCTTGGCGGCGCAATGAGGGCTATGGCGCGTCCTCTCATACTGCTCCTGCTTCTGGCTTCTCTATTTGCCTTTGGCTCTTTAGTCGCAGTTTTCGCCTGGCCCCAACCCGCCACCGCGTCGGTAAGCGGTACGGTGACCGATACTGATGGTCCGGTTGCCGGCGCCTTGGTGCGGGTTCAAACAACAGCCAATCACACCTACACTGCCGATGACGGTGGATTCACGATAGAAGGCCTGCCAATCGAAGAGGGTGTGACCCTGGTGGCGTGGGCCGAAGGCTATATCTTTGGCTGGACCGAGGCGCGCGGCGGCGACGACGGGGTCAGTATTGAATTGCATCCCCATAATCGAGTCGACAACTCCGTTTACGATTGGGAGCCATCGGCCAATTGCGGCGAATGCCATCCATCCTATGCCGAATGGCAACGCGACGCGCACAGCCAGTCAGCCGTCAACGTTCGCTTTCTCACCATGTATAACGGGACCGACGTTGAAGGAAATCGCAGTCGTAACACAAACTACTATACCGGCTTGCCCAGGACCCGCGACCCGGACGATCCATACTATGGTCCCGGTTTCAAATTGGATTTTCCAAAAAGGGATGGAAACTGCGCCGCCTGTCATACGCCGATGGCGTCAAAACTGGATGCCGACAACAGCTGCGGCTGGAACGGCTGCCACATGCAGGAAACAAGCGAAGCCAGCGACGAACTGCCTGCTGGTGTCAGCCCTAATGAGGCGATCGGCGTCGCAGCCGAAGGGATCTCATGTGATTTCTGCCACAAGATCGGCGCCGTGAATTTCTATACAGGTACTGTGTTGCCGGACCCTGCAATGCCAGGGATTCTTTCGCTCACTCTTTACCGGCCCAAGACTGGCGAAGATTTGCTGATGGGAACCGTCGATGACGTTGCCCGCCCCAAAGACAGCTTCAATCAGCTGCATGGAGAGAGCGCTTTCTGCTCGTCGTGCCACTACGGTGTCAACGACACAACCGAAATCTATAACTCCTACGGGGAGTGGCTGGAGAGCCCTTACAGCAGTCCCGAGACCGGCCAAACGTGCCAGGACTGCCACATGCCAGTGGCGCCGCGGCTAGCCTCCAGCATGGAATCCGTCGTCCAGACCGCGGCCTGGCTGGAGAACGCCAGTGGCCGTGCACTGCCGGCCGGCTTGGGTAAATTGGCTTCAAGGGCCCAGCGCAGCTACTTTGTTTTTCCGGAAAAGGGCGGCCTTTTCCGCGAGCTGGACCAGATCCACCTGCACCAGATGCCGGGATCAAACGACGAGCAGTTTCTTAGAAGCGCCATTGCCTTGGAAGTAAGAGCAGAAATCGATGGAGGCGAACTTGTCGTTGACACAAAAGTCAGCAACACAGGCGCAGGCCACCACTATCCCACCGGCTCGCCGCTGCGCCACGTGCTCCTGGTCGTACGGGCGACCGACTCCAGTGGCAACGCACTGCTGTTGACCGAGGGTGGAACGCTGCCAGCTTGGGCAGGGGACGTTGCCGGGGAGGCCGGAGAGGGCTTCGCTAAGATCCTGCGTGATACGCTCACTGGCGAAGAGCCCACTTTTTCACACTGGCGAATGGTGGAACTGGTCGAGGACACACGCATTCCCGCACAGACCGGCAAGAGCAGTTCATTCAGGTTTGCCGCCCAAGCGAATGAAACGCAATCAGGTCAGACAATCAACATCGAAGTGCTACTCATCTATCGCAGGGCATTTCAGCAACTGCAGGAGTGGAAGGGCTGGACCGATCCGGATATAATTTTGGCTTCGGAAGTAATACGGCTTGACTCCGCGCGCACAGTGGACCGCTAATGCAAACAACATTGAATGAGTATCTGCTGGAAGTCAATGACCTGAAACAATGGTTTCCTATTCGCCAGGGATTCTTGCAGCGAATAGTCGGCCATGTCAAGGCCGTAGATGGCGTAAGCTTTGCCATCCGCCGTAACGAAGCCCTGGGTCTGGTGGGAGAGAGCGGATCAGGCAAGACGACTGTAGGAAGATCTGTTCTGAGGCTTTACGACCCGACCGCGGGCGAAATCTGGTACACTGCTGACGACGGTACTCGCGTCGATATCGCCACCATCGACCAGACGGCAATGAAGCCTCTGCGTAAAGAAATGCGCATGATCTTCCAGGACCCATTCAGTTCTCTCAACCCCCGCCTGACCGTGAAGGACCTGATCGGCGAGCCGCTGATTATTCACAAGGAGGCCTCAGGCAGGGCCCTGGAAGACAGAGTTTCCCATTTGATGACGGCGGTCGGGCTCGACCCAAACTACATGCGGCGCTATCCCCATGAATTCTCCGGCGGCCAGCGGCAGCGCATTGGCCTTGCGCGCACCCTGGCACTGCGGCCGCGACTGATAATCGCCGATGAACCCGTCTCTGCGCTGGACGTGTCGATTCAGGCCCAAGTGCTCAATCTGTTGCAGGAGTTGAAGGACGATCTGGGTTTGACCTATCTCTTCATAGCCCACGATCTGTCGGTCGTTGAGCATATGTGCGACCGGATCGCGGTAATGTATGTGGGTCGGCTGGTTGAAATTGCCGACTCCGACAAACTGCTGCAGCGGCCGCTTCACCCTTATACCGAGGCATTGGTCTCCGCAATCCCGCCGGCCGACCCGGAGATCAAACTAAGCAGGATCATCCTCGAGGGCGACATTCCCAGTCCAGCCAATCCGCCTCCGGGTTGCGTGTTCCATCCCCGTTGCCTTTACGCGCAGGAGCAATGCAAGCAGGATGAGCCGCATCTTGAGGAGATCGAGCCTGGTCACTTTGCCAGCTGTCATTTCGCCCGCGAGTTGACACTACAGGGAATCGGAGAAACCGAATGACCGAGGACCTTGAAACCAATGGGAAGCTCAACGTGGACGCGGCGCTGCTTGCCTATCTGCTACCGGTGATAGGTCCTGCTTACATTCTGGCCCTGAGGAAAGACGACTCTTTCTCCCGCTACCATGCAATCCAGTCGCTGACGATTGTAATGGCACTGATTCTGGCGCCTGCAGTCTGGTTCCTGTTCGCCTGGTTGGTCTCGCTTCTGCCATTTGGCGGCGTGGTTGCAGCATACATTTTCGCCCTTGTGGTCGCTGTTTATCTGGCCGTAGTCGTAGCCTGGATCGCGGGAATCATCAATGCCCTGCGCGCCCGTCGTGCCCGCGTGCCTTTTTTCGGGCGCCTGTTGGGCACGTGAATCGGCTAACTATTCGGGCTATGTCGCAACCAGGTGCTATGATCCACGCATGGAGCCGAGGCGGCAGTCCAGGCATATGGATGCCATTTCGCTTCATGCTGGCAGCAATTTAACGTAGGGGTACGAATCGCAGGGCGGCGTTTCCGTTCCCGATAATTATCTAAAGGTGGTACAAAAATGACGAAAATTACATTCATCGGCGCAGGTAGCTTTGGATTCACCCGCAAGCTCGTCAAAGATGTGCTGACGTTCCCTCTGCTTGAGGATGCTACGATCTGTCTGATGGACATTGACCCCCTGAAGCTCAACTACATCGAGCAAGCGGTAAAGCGCATCGTGCGAGAAGGGGGCTATCCTGCCAGCGTCGAATCCACGCTCAGCCGCGATGAAGCCCTCGACGGCGCAGACTACGTCATCGTCACAATTCTTGTCGGCCAGACCGATGTGTGGCGCAGCGACATCGAGATTCCCAAGCAGTACGGTGTCGATACCAATATCGGCGACACACGCGGGCCTTCAGGTATCTTCCGCTCAATGCGCACCACGCCGGTGATGGTGGATATTGCCAGAGACATGGAGCGCCTGTGTCCGGAAGCAGTTATGCTCAACTACACCAATCCGATGGTGACCAACTGCAGGGCCATTCAGAAAGAGACAAGTATTGTAGCAACCGGGCTCTGTCACAGCGTGCAGGGCACTGCCAATATGCTCGCACGTTGGATCGGCGCCCCAACCGACGAAATTACCTACACCTGCGCCGGCATTAATCACATGGCCTGGTACCTGAAATACGAGTGGAACGGCGAAGACGCCTACCCGCTTATTCGTGAAGCCATCACGGAACGGCCGGAAGTATACAATGAGGAGCAGGTGCGAAATGAAATGTACCTGCACCTCGACTACTACCCAACCGAGTCGAGCGGACACCACTCCGAATACAATCCCTGGTTCCGCAAACGACCCGACCTGATCGAGAAATACTGCACGCACGGGACCGGCTGGAACCCTGGCGAATATGCCTACGTTCTGACGCATTACTCGGAACGGGAAGAGACCTGGCACGAGCAGATCGTAGAGTGGCTCGATAATTCTGCCCCCCTGGATCTGTCGCGGGGATATGAGTATGCCGCCTATATCATCAACGCTTTGGAAGGGGGCGAACCGTTCCAGTTCAACGGCAATATGCCAAACGGCAGCGGCCCCACGCCTCTGGTCGATAATCTGCCTGTCGGGGCCTGCGTTGAGATCCCGGTTTGGGCCAGTAACAAGGGCCTCGAAAGCGTTCGGGTTGGCCCTCTGCCGTCGTCAGTGGCAATGCTGACCGGCCTGAGTGCGCAGATCGAAGAGATGGCGGTGGAGGGTATCCTGGAAGGTGATCCGCGCAAGATCTTCCAGGCGATATTGCACGACCCATTGACGTCTTCAGTGCTGTCTATGGCAGAGATTCGAGAGATGGTTAACCAGATGTTCGCCGCCAATGTAGAGCACTTGCCAACTTTTTCCAGCTACGAAGTCGAAGGGGACCGGCCCATGCGGCTCTTGAAAGAACCGCAATTGGAGCCGATCCCAGCAGACTGAATAGTAAGAATTCACCTAGCCACTAAGCCATTTACAGTGCCTGTCTTGACCAACCCTTTATCTCTGCCGCCATTCAGGCTATCTGATTGCGTATTCGGTTTGCGGCAGCCACGTTGGTGGAGCGGCACTGCTGGAATGAGCACACACGGTCGGTGAGGGATGGTTTTGTAGGGGGGCGTTGCGGGGGCGCAGCCCCTGCACAAGGGAGGCCGCTTGCGGCCGACCGCCCAAATGCAAAGAGAGTATAGAGGATTGAGGAGAAAGTAAACAGCTCCGATCGCCTCATTCAGGATCGCGAATTAGTAGTGGCTTAGTAGTTTCGAATTCACAATAAATAGGGAGAAAACCCAATGTTGTATGAGTACCGCATTTACGAGTGTCACCCTGGCAAACGCGACGACTGGGTTCAGTACATGGAGAGTGTGATCATCCCCTTCCAGGTTTCAAAGGGAATGGTCGTGGCCGGTTCATTTGTCGACGAGGAAGACGATAACTGCTACGTGTGGATGCGTCGCTTCCGGGATGAGGCCGATCGCGAGGCGCTGTATGAGGCCGTATACCAATCCGATGGATGGGTCAACGACATCGCGCCGAATATCCCGGAAATGCTTAACCGCGAAACTATCAAAGTCATGCGTCTTGTGCCAACCGCAAAGTCGGTCATGAACTAAGTGTAAATCGAACTGAAACGGGTCGGTTCTGCTGATCCGTGCGTGGCCGTTCTGGAAGGCGGGCCGGCAGTGTTCTTTTCGCTGCCGGCCTTTTTCTCTGTCCTCACTGTTGCTGCTGCTGCTCCTTATCTCGTCTCAGCCGCGCACTGCTCACTTCCTCGATCTGCTCCCTCGTTGACCAGTGTCCATTGTCCAGCAGGTCCGGGGGAATCGATTCGTCCTCAGTCTCAGAAATGTGTACCCCTACCGTGAGCTCGCTGCTCGATCCTCCCTTGTAGGTTCCCCTGGTAGGAGGCACGTCCGCATAATCTCTGCCAATGGCGATACGAATGTGCCTGTCGCCTACTCGTGAATTGTTGGTTGGGTCCAGCTCTATCCAACCTGTGGCAGGTAGGAATGCCTCCACCCACGCGTGTGAGGCTCCGGAGAGGTCCGTCTCCTCGTCCTTCTGCGGATCCTGTTGAACATACCCGCTGATGTAACGCGCAGGGATACCTGCCCGACGCAGCAAAGCAATCATTATGTGTGTGAAATCCTGACAGACGCCGCGTCGATTCTCCAGAGCGATATCAATTGGCGAATCAACTGCAGTGCTCTTGGGCATATACTCCAGGGCAAAATGCAGCCGGTCATTGAGCCTGATGAGCGCGCTAAGAGGATCAATGTCGCGGTTGAATTCGACCTCTTCTGCAAAGTCGCCTAGTAGCGAATTAGGACGGGCAAACTCGCTGGGTGACAGCCAGTCCCAGTGGACGCCAGTAGCCGCAGCCTCCTCCAAAGCAGCCCATTCAGTAGAATCAATTCCCTCGGGCAACGGTTGCCCTTCCTGGACCAGGACAAGACTTTGGGCGCGTAAGAGCAGCTCGGAATGACGTCTGGGAATGTCGAAATAGTGGATCGCATTCTGGACACAGTCGCTGGCTGTAAGTACCTGGGCGTGCGGCCAGACTTCAAGCTGAAAGTTCAGACAGCGTTGCTGACGGTCCGTACGCGGTTGCATGCGCACTTCCATCGTACTCTCGCTGACTTCCGAACTGTATCGATACCTGGTGTGATGGTGAATTGTGTAGTATTTCATTTGTCAGAAGGTAGGATTGGATTCTCAGGAAACGGCCTCATCGATCGGGTAGCTGAAATAGGCGTCAGACAGTGCATCGTGTATCTCGTCGCAGCTCTTCACTACGTCCACAACGTATGACTGCGCCCCAAATTCAACAACGTCATCTATCTGGCTGTACTGCAATCGGGCTTGTAGCTTTCCAGCCATTCTATTCAGGTCTCCTGCGCGGCGGGTCTCGGTTGCGCCAGCAAGTTGCTCAAGCAATACAGCTACCTGGCTGACATTGAATCGTACAGAACTCGGCAGGTATGCATTGAGCAACAGGAAGTTCGTCACGTAACTCGTTTCCGGCCGCGGGTCATATACTCTGCAGTACGATTCAAATGAGTTGCAGGCGCGCAGAACACCAATGCCATTGAGGGGATCGACAGTTTCCAGCCTTTCCCCACCATCAATTCCAAAGTGGCGAAAATGTGCTGTCAGTAAGCTGCACACCGAGAACACGCGCTCCAGATGCCCGCCAATTTGAATGAAGAGCCACCCTTCATCATGCAAAAGCGACGAAAATGCCAGACCCTGAAAAAGAGAGACGCTGCTTTCAAGTTCTCTGAAGAAGTTGTCACGTTCGTCATGCCAATTCTCGTGACCTTGCCATGAATACAGCCGCAAATAGAGCCGGTTTATGTGTTCCCAGAGTTGGCTGCTCAGCTGCGAGCGCACCGAGCGAGCGTTCGTTCTGGCCAGGTGTATGCAGCCTGAAATTGAATTCTGATTCTCGGTATTGAAGGTAAGATCGTGCGCCATCTGCAGGGCTACCTCACTGTCGACGACGCCGTTCTTCATGAGAGGAGGGGGTTGGCGCAATGCGGAGAAGAACTGCTGCCAGCCGCGATCGTTGCCATGCTGGGCCGTCTGGCCGACCATGAAATTCAGGCGCACTCTGAGCAGCCGGATCGTGTTTTCCGCCCGCTCCATGTAGCGGCCAAGCCAATACATATTGTCTGCAGATCTGGAGAGCATGTCGCTTTACCTATTATGGTATTAACTGTGTTGCAATACCCACGTGTCCTTGCTGCCGCCGCCCTGGGATGAGTTGACCACAAGCGAACCTTCACGCAGGGCAACGCGCGTAAGGCCACCAGGAACAATAACCGTGTTTTCTTTCTCGCCTCCGTAGAGTATAAAGGGGCGCAGGTCGACGTGCCGAGAAACGACATTGCCATTGATATAGCAAGGCGCGCGGGACAGGCTAAGCGTGGGTTGCGCGATGTAATTGCGCGGGTCAGCCTTTATCTGCTCACGGAAGCTTTCCTGTTCCTTGCGCGTGCTGTGCGGGCCGATCAGCATGCCGTATCCACCAGACTCCCCGACTGCCTTGACGACCAGCTTGTCGAGATTATCGAGCACGTAGGCACATTCGTCTTCGCGCATGCAGAGATATGTCTCGACATTTTGCAAAATCGGGTCCTCGCCCAGATAGTACCTGATCATTTCGGGTACGAATGAGTAGACTGCCTTGTCATCAGCAATCCCTGTTCCAATCGTGTTGGCAAGCGTTACGTTGCCGGCGCGGTAGGCGTTGAACAGACCGGGAACACCCAGGGCCGAGTCAGGGTGAAAGTGTAATGGGTCGATGAATTCGTCGTCAATGCGGCGATAGATAACGTCAACACGCTGCAACCCACCGGTTGTTCGCATGTAAACGAATCCATCGTGGACGAGCATATCGGCGCCCTCGACAAGCTCGATCCCCATGACCCGCGCCAGAAACGTGTGCTCGAAATAAGCCGAATTGAAGATCCCTGGAGTGAGCAAAACAATCGTAGCGTCGCGCCCTTTGGGCGACAGAGCCTGCAGTTGTTCGAGAAGGACTTGACCGTAGTGTCCAATTGGCTGAATGCCATACCCGCCAAACATGCCTGGGAACACCTGTGTCATGACCTCCCGATTGGCCAGCATATAGGAAACGCCGCTAGGAACGCGCAGGTTGTCCTCTAGTACGGCGAACGCACCGCTGGGAAGACGGACGAGGTCGGTACCGACTATCGAAGTGTAGACGTCGTTGGCGACCCTGACGCCTCTCATCTCACGCTGATAGTTCTGGCTACTGTAGATGAGTTCGAATGGCACCTTCCCTTCCTGCAAAATCCGTCCCTCGTGGTAGACGTCTCGCAGGAAGAGATTGATGGCGTGAATGCGCTGGCGCAAGCCACTCTCGATCGTATGCCACTCTTGCTCGCTAATAATGCGGGGTAGGATGTCGTAGGGGAAGATGCGTTCTATCGTGGAGTCTTCGCCATATACGGTGAAGGTGATGCCTCGATTCAGAAACGTCAGATCGGCCGCCTGCTGGCGCTGCGTCAGTTCGCTTGGCTGCACTCCCAAAATACTCTGAAGCAGCTTCTGGTAGGGTCCTCGGGGACGGCCGTCCCCTTGAAACATCTCGTCAAAAGTGTTCCCGTCCAGAGCATAGCTCTTGAACAGATTGAGCGCGTTCTCGCTTCCGTTTTCGCTTTGATTCGGCACGTTAAAACCCCGCCATTGCTTCGGTTGGATGGGCTCTGTTAGGCAGGCACAGGGGAGACTTGCTGAGATTTCTTGCCAATTCTGGAAGCGCCAGAGTGTGCAGATCTCTTTTCTGCGCCATGCAGCCTTTGTCTATGTCAGTTCAGTCTAACAACTTCGACAAGGCCCCCGTTAGAGTCAGGGGAACAGATCGTTACAGTATGAAGTTGGTATTCGCCGCGGTTCGAATGTAGGGAAACTCCTCGGAATACAAGCCCATTTAGCAGAATTTGCGTATTATGCCCAAAGTTGGTCACTTTATGCAAGCCGCAATAATGCTCTCGCAATAGCGAGCTGGAAACATGTCCGGACCACTATGAAGGATGGTGACTTCGCAGCCGGTACCGATCCGCAACATTGAAGGCGGAGAGCAAGGGTCTTCTCTCTCGTTTCGTTAATACTCAGCCGCAATCAGCTTGCGACCCTGAACGTGGCGAGCAAAAGTGTCTTTTGTCCCCTCATTGTTGTATTTTGGGCGGTCGGGCCTTCGGCCCTCCCTTGTGCAGGGGCTGCGCCCCCGCAACGCCCCCCTACAAAACCATCCCTCACCGACCGTGTGCGCTCATTCCAGCAGTACCGCTCCAACAACCTGGCCGCCGCCAACCGCATACGCAACCAGATAACCTGAATCGCAGCAGCGACAAAGGGCTGGTCAAGACAGGCACCGTATATGGCTAAGTAGTTACTCCTTTCAAGGATGTTCTTTTGGGCGGTCGGCCGCAAAAGCGGCCTCCCTTGTGCAGGGGCTGCGCCCCCGCAGCGCCCCGCCCTCTAGCTTACCAACCGTGCTCGTCCTTCCCCAGTGCTGTCTCTTCCCAGCACTGTCTCCGTTGCGCCCACCACCCCATTAAATCAGATTGCACGCACCTCAGACACCCTCCCTCACCTTCCCCCTCGAAGGTCCTGTAGGGGCAGGCCTTGTGCCTGCACTGTGCCCCTCCACAAGCCGGAACTTAATATCACGCACCGTCGTCGCGCATTCCACCCCTGACCCTTTTGCGCCAAAACTGGGATGCACTCATAGCGGGCCCATTTGACAATGGCGACCCGCAGGTCGTAACATGTAGGAGACTATATTTCCTTACCAGCTGACATCTGAGCCATCAGGAGAAGAGGGACCAAGGTATGTCTGAACTCTCGCTTAGAGGCGTCTTTGCGCCTACCCTGACGCCCGTCCGCGCCGACCTGTCCATCGACCTGCCTGCTTATATTGAATTCTGTAAACGCCTGCTGGAAGGAGGCTGTCACGGACTGGTGCTATTCGGCACCAACAGTGAGGCAACATCGTTTGCCGCGACAGAACGCATGGCCGCGGTCGATGCAGTTATCGAAGCCGGCATTCCGGCCAGTAAACTGGTCGTGGGCACCGGGGCAGCCTCGATCTTCGAAGCCGCCGATCTGACCCGACACGCGGTTCAATCGGGTTGCCGCGGCGCCCTGACCCTGCCTCCCTTTTACTATCCGGGCGTTTCCGAAGAAGGCCTCTTTCGCTCGTTCGCGGCAATATTCGATCGCGTCAACGACGAGCGGCTGCGAATGTACTTCTACCACATCCCCCAAGTGAGCGGCATTCCCCTTAGCCCGTCTCTGCTTACAAGGCTGGCGCAAGCGTACCCTGGCCAGGCTGCCGGCGTGAAGGACAGCTCCGGTGACGAAAACAACCTGCTGGGACTGCATGAAGTGGCGCGAAACTTTCCCGGCTTTGCAGTTTTCTGCGGCACCGAGGCCTTGCTACTGAAGAATATGCAGGGAGGAGGCGGCGGCTGTATCTCCGGCATGGCAAATGTATTGCCCCACGTCATTCGCGACCTCTACGACAACTGGCAGGCGGCCGACGCCGAGGAGCGCCAGAACCGAACAAATTGGGTTCGTGACGCCATACTCGATTCAGGCTACAACATGATCGCGTCACTAAAGGTGATCGTCGCCGACCAGACCGGCAGAAAAGGTTGGAGCCGCGTTCGCCCGCCTCTGGTCGATCTGACCAAGGCCGAACAAGAGCAATTGCTGGCCCGCCTGTCGCCACCGGTGCCAGCTTAGAATTCCCTTCATAGTCCAGTGCCCTGAGGCAAGCCTGGATGCATGGCCAGGTCCCTCTAGACCCTACCAGATTGCCCGTAAGAGTCAGCGGGCGCCAGATGCCAGGGCCCGCGCCCTTCAGATGAAAGGATCTATCCCATGACGCCGCAAATGCGAATTGGCTTAGGCCAATTCAACGAGCTGACCGACGAAAAACTGGCGTTCATCAAGCAGTTGGGCGCCGATGATTTCCTGATGAACACGCCCCGCCTCCCCGGCGAAAAGCAGTGGGAATACGAAGACCTGAAGGAGGCCGCGGATCGCGCCGAAGCCGCTGGCCTGCGGTTGATCTGCCTGGAAAATGTGCCCGTCAGTTTCTATGACAAGGCGATGCTGGGCCTGCCGGGACGTGATGAGCAGATAGCCCACATGCAGACGACAGTCCGCAATATGGGAAGAGCCGGGATTCCGATCCTCGGATACCACTGGATGCCTAACTCGGTCTGGCGCACGCTGGAGCCGGCGGTGCTGCGAGGAGGGGCCCGCGGCACTCGGTTCAATTTGGCGGAGCATGACCCAAATGAGCTTACGCACGAACGTGTCTTCGACGCAGATGAAATGTGGGCCAATTATGAATACTACCTGGAGCGGCTTCTGCCGGTTGCCGAAGAGGCAGGCGTCACCCTTGCTCTCCATCCAGATGACCCTCCGGTGGAGTCTTTGGGCGGCGTTGCCCGCATCTTCGGCAGTTTTGAAGGCTTCAAGCGGGCCATAGACCGTTTCGACAGCCCCAATCACTGGCTCGATTTCTGTATGGGCTGCTGGTCCGAGATGAACGGCCATGACTATGTCCTCGAAGCCATCCGCCACTTTGGCGGCCGCGACCGCATCATCTACGTCCACTTTCGCGATGTCCAGGGCACCGTGCCCAACTTCCATGAGTGCTTCATCAATGAGGGAAATGTCAATCCCTTTGAGGTAATGAAGACCTTGAAGGAGGTGGGATTCACCGGATTCATGATTACCGATCACGTGCCAGCCATGGTTGACGACACGCAATGGGGGCACCGCGGCCGCGCCTATGCTATCGGATATATGACAGCCATGCTGGAAATGGTAAACCGGCTCGCAGCTTAGGATTAGTTGGTACGCAGCGCCGCAGCCTATTCGGAACCGGAAACAGCAGTTACCACCTTGGACTTCCACTCTATGCATTTTCCACCACTCAATTCTCAGCTTCTGCGAGACCGGCTTGAACACCCCTCCAGGCCGGTTCGGATAGTTCTGGACACAGATACCTACAACGAGATCGACGACCAGTTTGCCGTCGTTTATGCGCTGTTGTCGCCCGAGGCGATGACCGTAGAAGCACTCCATGCCGCGCCTTTCCATAACAATCGTTCCTCCAGCCCGGCTGACGGCATGGAAAAGAGCTTTGAGGAGATTCACCGTCTCTTGGCGCGTCTGCCTTCGGTTGACACGCCAGGCGATGGATTCGTAATGCGGGGAGCAACCAAGTGGATGAAGGAAGGAGAGCCGCCGGTTGAGAGCCAGGCAACCGCCGACCTCATCGAAAGGGCTCTGGCCTCATCTCAGGATGATCCCCTCTATGTTGTCGCCATCGGCGCCATCACCAATGTTGCCTCCGCTCTGCTGCTGGAGCCGGCAATTCGGGAGCGTATCGTCTTGCTTTGGCTGGGCGGACATGCACGCCACTGGCCCGATACGAAAGAGTTCAACCTGCGCCAGGACCCGGTTGCAAGCCGCATCGTTCTGGACTGTGGTGTTCCCTTGGTGCGCTTCCCTTGCATGGGGGTCGTCTCCCACCTGCATACAACGCAGCCCGAGATTGCCGCACACGTGAAAGGAAGAGGCGCGATCGGCGACTATCTCTACCAGATTTACAACGACTACCGTCCCGACCAATTCGCCTTTTCCAAACACATTTGGGATCTGGCGCCGTTGGCGTGGCTGGTGAATTCGGAGTGGGCCCAGATGGAAATGGTCATCTCGCCGCGCCTGACCGATGCGATTACATGGGACTTTGACGAAAACCGTCCTACTATTTCCTGTGCCAGATATGTGGACCGTGATGGTATCTTCCGCGACCTATTTGCGAAACTGGAGGATGCCGCATCATAATCCTGAACTTCCGGTCGGCCATGCTCTCCAGGCATAATCCCCGATGACTTTTGCGCTCATACCAAACGAAGCTCCGTCCGATTCGCTGCGCCGAATCGTTCTCGACCAGATCGACGGGGCTATTCTTCAATTGGCTCGCGAAGATAACCTGAATGATGGGATACACGAGGCGCGCAAGCGCTTCAAGCGCGTACGAGCAGTGTTAAGGCTCTCGCGCGGCGCACTAACGGCCCCAACTTATCGAGCCGAGAACGAGTTCTTCCGCGACCAGGGCCGTATCCTCTCCCCTGTTCGGGACAGCGCCGTCGAAATCGAAACAATTGATATGCTGCGGCGGCGGTATGGCCAGCAGCTGAATGACGCTTCCTTCTGGCGTCTGCGGCGATCGCTGGTGGAGAAGCACGGTGCCGTCCTCAAAGCGGTCGCCGGCGACGAACAGCTGCTCCCAACAGTGATCGAAAGGCTAAGAGAAGCGCGGCATAGGGCAGAGGACTTGCAGTTCCGCAATTCCGAATTTTCACTTATTGCCTCCGGGCTTCGCAGGACCTATCGACGCGGCCTGAAAGAAAAATGTAGCGCTTACTCCCACCCGACAACCGAGAATTTCCACTACTGGCGCAAACGGGTCAAATATCTTTGGCACCAATTTCAGATCTTGAAGCCACTCTGGCCGGCGATGATGAAAGTTCTGGCGGAGGACTGCGACCGGTTGGCCGACAGACTGGGCGAAGAGCACGATCTGGCTGTACTGCAAGAGGCGCCGCTTGTTCAAGAGATGGGAAAAACCGACAAGAGAAATGCTGACCTGCTCTTTGCGATCACCGCTCGAGAACGGAGCCGCCTGCGCCAGGCCGCTGCCCCGCTAGCCGAGCGCATCTATGTAGAGAGTGCAAATCAGTTCATAGGTCGCATGGAAGGCTACTGGCAGGCATACCGCCCGCACAGTCTCTGCGATTCAACACAGAAGGCGCGGCCCGCATCAACATGAATAGTATTCGACTGGCACAACAGTTGCAGTTCATTCTAGAAATCGACAGGCTGAAAGGCGTACTGCGCCGTTCACTACTCCTGGAAAACCATCGACGTGAGAATTCCGCCGAACACTCCTGGCATCTGGCGATAATGGCAATGGTGTTAGCTGAGCACGCCGACGAACCTGCCAACCTGCTTCACACTCTCAAATTGGTTCTGATTCACGATATCGTTGAGATCGACGCCGGCGATACCTATGCTTATGACACCGAAGGCCATGACGGAAAGGCAGAACGCGAGCGCACGGCAGCCAATCGCATATTCGGCCTGCTGCCGGCTGACCAGGCCTCCGAAATGATCGAACTCTGGGAGGAGTTTGAGAGTCAGCAGACACCCGAGGCCCGTTTCGCATTGGCGCTGGACCGGCTCATGCCTCTGCTCCACAACTATCATTCCGGGGGCATTACCTGGCAGGAGAACCAGGTCACAGTGTCCCAAGTGAAAGAGCGCATGTCACCAGTGTCGCTCTGCTCCGAAGCGCTCGGGCAAGCCGTCACCGCGGTTGTGGAACAGGCTATCGCATCCGGCCTTCTGCCCCATGCCTGGTCAGAGCAGTAACATCCATCAGTGCACCCATGCGCAGAACTGAACGCGCCGAGAAGACCCGGATTCCTGCGAACAGCGTAGGAAACGCGCGTTTTGGTTCCTTACCCTTCAGGTCCCGCTTCGTTGGTTCGGATCGCGGTCCTCGCAAGCGTACCCACGTCGACCTGGCCTTTTGGGCCACCTTTTTCACTCTCCATGCTTTGCTATATCTTCCGGTCGTCTTGATGGACCGTGAGGATGGGTCCGTACTGCCGACCTTCCAACTCGCCGGGATTCCCCTGGATCAGGTCTGGAACCAGATTTTCGTATGGCGTAGAGAACCTGATCTGCTGCGGTTCAACTCCGAAATCGTGCTCTTTGTCACATTCTGGGCATTTTGGCCCCGGCTGCGTAAACGCGGAATTCGTTTCGCCTTTGTTCTCGCATACGTACTTTTTTTCCTCTACTACCTCTATGAAGGCGCGACCTTCACTTTCTTCAGTCTCGAGCCTGTCTTTTACACGCAGTTGCGAATGGCAACCGAAGGGTTCAGCTTCTTCCTCGAAAACGCCCGCGTAACAACCGCATTTGTCGCGGGAACCGTTCTGCTCATCATTGGCGGGGCAGCCCTGGTCGCGCGGCTGGCCCGGTTTACATTGCCCGACGTAGGCCCAAGTCTATCCACGCGCGCCATTCTGGGCATGCTGGCCGGCATCGTGGTCACCCAGTCGATCTTCATTCCAGACAGGATATTCCGTCCGGAAATGGTTTTCAGCAGCATGGCCGCCAAACTGGTCCGAAACGTCTCCGAATCGCGGCGCATGTATGAGAGTGTCAAGCAGACTGAGAGCCTAAACCTGCGTCATGCCTACGACTACAGCCAATACAGTCTGGCCAAACAACCTCCCATCTATATCATTTTCAGTGAGTCGTACGGTACAGTACTCTACAAGAGAACTGACTGGTGGGTGGCGTACAAGGCGCTAACCCAGCGACTGGACGCAGAGCTCGCCGCCGCCGGCTGGCATGTCGCTTCGGCCCGCAGCCTCGCGCCCACCTGGGGAGGCGGTTCCTGGATGTCATACACAAGCGCGCTCTTCGGCCTGCGCGTTAGCTCGGACCCCCAATACTATGCCCTGTTGGACAGATATCAGAACGAGGAATACCCGGACCTGGGCAGATTCCTGAAGGACCAGGGCTATCGCTACTACCGCCTTACTGCGTTATCGATGGGACTGCCGCAGTCCCAATGGGAGAAATATGTCTCCTTCTACGGGGTAGACCGCTGGCTGCAATATGAAGATCTGAACTTCGTCGGTCCCGAATATGGTTGGGGTCCGGCGCCGCCAGACCAGTACGCACTGAATTTCGCCCGCGAGACCATGCGCCAAGAGACGGATGGACCCTACCTTTTCTTCACAATTACGCAGAACTCCCACTACCCCTGGACACCGCAACCCGAGCTGGTTCAGTCGTGGCGGCTGCTTAACCGACCGGGACCTGCGCCGCCGCCTTCGACAGAACTGATAGAACACAGCGAACGCCGTCTCAACTACTGGAACGCTATCGAGTATCAACTTGAGATGCTCACCGACTTCATCCTCACCGAACCTGACGACGAGGCAATCTTCGTAATTGTAGGCGATCACCAGCCGCCCCGAGTTTCCCGGCGAGAGGACGGCTGGGACACGCCCATGCACATCATTGCCAAGAACGGCCCTTTTGTTGCATCATTTGAGGAGTTCGGCTTCAAGAGCGGTCTGGCAGTCTGGGAATCCGAACCCTCTTTCCGCCATGAAGGCTTCTATTCCTTATTTGTCCGCCAGCTCCTGGCAGCATTCGGAGAAGGCGAAGAGCTGCCTCCCTATCTGTCCGGCGGCGTACCCATTTACAAGCAACCGAGCGCGCCGGAACCGCCCCCGCATTAAACTATTCAACCGCATCCGGCGAGCCCGGCGTGGGAAAGAACTTAAGCCACTGATGGTACCTTTTACATGAAAGTGAACACGCTAACCTACTTTCTGCTGCTGACCATACTGCTAGCTTCCGGCTGCTTTAATCGCCGTTCCGAGCCCGCGCCGATCCAATCGACGCCCTCTTCTTCACCGCAAGAAGAGGAATCTTCCGATAGGGCGACCGTATCGCCCGAAGCCGCGGCAGCGTTCGCTGCGTTGAAACCGGTCGCTATTAGCGAAGAGGAGACATGGAGAACGTTTCGTATAGTCGCGGACGAGTCGAAGGCCGCCTATGTCGTCGACGAAGAGCTCTTCGCCGGCGCTGCCAGTAAGTACAATCTCGAAATCGGCAAGACCAAGGTAATAGGCGAATCGCAGGACCTCGACGGTCTATTTCAGATCGATCTGAACAACTCTGCAATCGGGCCTAACCGTTTCGCGGTCTATCTGCCGACCTTGCGCACCGATCAGGTCCTGCGCGATGGTTGGATTCGGGAGAACGCACTGGAGTCAGACCGATTCCCGCTGGCCGTATTCGTCGCCACAAGGGTCAATCAAGGGCCGCCGGACTACCAGGAAGGTGAAGAAACCAGTTTCCAATTGGAAGGAGACCTGACACTGCGAGGCATCACCCTGTCTGCCACTTGGGATGTTTCGGCCCGCCTGCAAGGGAGCACAATCAGTGGCACGATGCAGACCGGATTGCGAATGACTGACCTGGGCTTTGATCCCCCCAACTTCGCCAACACGCTCACGGTAAATGACGAGTTCACCATCCTGATCGAGTTTGTTGCCAAAGAGATTTAACCACCTCACATGACTCGAAACCTGCGAGACGGGAATCAGCCCTTCACTGCGCACCCTTATGCGACGGCCAGTTCAGACACACACCTGCCTGCGTTCGCGGAGCCAGTAGACGACGAAGGTGTCGACCGCGCCAGAACACTGGCTGCCGGGCTCAAGAGCCGCCTGAAAACCGCCCAACAGCCAGCGCCAATCGTTGAAGCCTCTTACCTCTTGGAGGAGAGCCAGAACCAGGAATGCCCCCTTTTGGAGAGACTCCGGATACTGGGTCTGCTTGCCTCGGTTCTGGATCACTACTTTGTGGTACAGGCGCCCACACTGGCAGATGCCGAACAGGACGCGATTGCCGCGGAGCTTGATCCTCTCTTGCAGCAGGCCTTTGTGGATCTCAACCAATCCCTGTTTCCGGCGCTGAGGGACCAATTTCGCATAGGCATACGAAGACCCAATGAACTGGACAGGCAACAGCATGAATACCTGCGCCTCTTCTTTCGCCAGCAACTGTACCCACTGTTAACGCCACTGGCCGTTGACCCCGGACACCCCTTCCCTTTCATCAGTTCCCACAGCATCAACCTCCTGGTGCATCTCAGCAGCCCTGACATCGGCATGGGGCCACTCTCTTACGCCCGCATAAAAGTTCCCCGGCTCATGTCCCGTTTCGTTTCGGTGCCCTCGTCATCAGAATTGCGCCTGTTCATCTGGAGTGAAGACGCGGTGGCCGGTTTTCTGGATGAACTCTTTCCTGGAATGCAGATCGAAAGCGTTTTTCTTTTCCGCGTTCTGCGCGCATCGAGCGGCGCTGGAAATGGAGACGAATTGGAGGCGCAGAGCAGGGGACTGCGCCATCAGCAACTTGCTCTACCTGTCGCCCGGCTGGAAGTGGAGACAGCGATGCCCGATTCCGTTGTCGATTGGTTGGCATCGCAACTGCCAGTGTCGCCGCAACGCTGCTTTCGCAGCGACGGCCCGTTGGCGCTGATCCAGTTGGTCGACCTCGCCAATCTTGCACTTCCCTCGAATCGGTGACCGCGGTCTCACTACCGCGGCCGCCCCGACAAAAATTGACACAGATTAATGGCTTGTGATACGCTGCCCGCATTGGGAATAATTACTGCTGTGACTGGGGAAACGGACCGTTCGCTCGACCTTTCAGAGAGTTGCCGGCCGCTGCGAGGCAACAGGACACGAACGGTATAGCGCCCCACGAGCATCCGGCACCAAAATGCCGGACGGTACCGCCCCGTTAACGGCGCAATGAGGCAGACATTTTAGTCTGCGAACTCAGGTGGCACCACGGGTCCTCTCGTCCTGAACCGGCGAGAGGATTTTCTATTTTGGCGGGTGACGGCCAATCGTCGCCGAACAACTACTTTGCAGGAGCTTGAAATGCTGGATATTCGATGGATGCGTGAGAACCAACCTGCCCTGGCCGAGGCGATGGTAAAGCTGAATGACGTCGATGCACCTTGGCAATTGGCACTGCAGTTGGACGGCGAGCGGCGAAACCTGTTACAGCAAGGGGAGAAGCTGCGTGAAGAGCGCAACGCCGGCTCCAAACAGATTGGTGCCCTCTTCCGCGAGAAGAAAGCCGCAGAGGCTAACGCGCTCAAGCAGCGAATGAGCCAGATAGGTGATGAAATTTCGCAGATTGATGAAGAGTTGCGTCGCGTAGACGGCGCCCTCCATGACGCCATGATGCGCATCCCCAATCTGCCCGACCCCGACGTTCCCGTTGCCCCTGATGAAGAGGGGAATGTCGTCCTGACCCAATGGGGCGATATGCCCAAGTTCGACTTTACCCCTCTGCCTCATTGGGACCTGGGTACACAGTTGGACATAATCGACTTCGAACGCGGCGTCGCCGCAGCCGGCAGTCGGGCCTACTTCCTCAAAGGCGCCGGCGCCCGCCTGCAACGCGTTCTGTCAAACTGGTTCCTCGACATACACATAAACGAGCACGGCTTCACCGAGGTGTACCCGCCCATGATGGTGCGCGGACATGCGATGGAGGGTACCGGCAACCTGCCCAAATTCGGTGACAACCTGTACCGCGATGCTGAAGAGGACTACTGGTTCATCCCCACCGCCGAGGTGTCGGTCACCAACCTGCACCGCGACGAGATTCTGGAACCAGGCACGCTGCCGCTCAATTACGTTGCCAGCACGCCCTGCTTCCGCCGTGAAAAAATGTCGGCTGGCAAGGATGTGCGCGGCATAAAACGTGTGCACCAGTTCCAGAAGGTCGAGATGGTAAAATTCGTCGAGCCGGCGGCAGGAAGAGACGAACTGGAAAAGCTCACCCGCGCCGCCGAGGTTTTGTTGGAGCGGCTTGACCTGCCATACCGGCGGGTCGCCATCGCCACCGGAGACCTCTCGTTCGTCGCCTCCATCAAGTATGACCTCGAAGTTTGGGCCGCAGGCTGCCAGGAGTGGCTGGAAGTCAGCTCCTGTTCGCTCTTCCGCGATTTTCAAGCGCGGCGCGCAAACATTCGTTACCGCCCGCGCGAAGGGGCGAGACCGGAATTCGTCTACACACTAAACGGTTCGGGACTGGCCCTGCCTCGAGTGATCATCGCGCTCATGGAAAACTACCAGCAGGCCGATGGCAGCATCAAACTGCCCGAAGTACTGGACAGCTATCTTGGCGGCGAATTGGAAATAAGATGAGGTGCAGGGCAAGGTCTCAGGCCGTCCGGTCCCTCCCATAGACACGGGGGGGAGTCCTGTTATGGTCTGATACGCGCCTTGGCCCGCGGTCGCTGAACGCAACAAATTATCTGCCAGGAGCTGGCCCATATTATTTGACACGCCGACTGCATAGCGTATATACTGATCCGGTCAATGGCTGGCAAGTCCTGGCCCGGAGGGATGGCCGAGAGGACGAAGGCGGTTGTCTTGAAAACAACTGTGGCAGTAATGTCACCGGGGGTTCGAATCCCTCTCCCTCCGCCTGGTACAGCCAACATTTACAGAATGGGGAGGTCGCATAGCCTGGTCGAGTGCGCCCGCCTGCTAAGTGGGTAGGGGCAGCAATGTCCCTCGAGGGTTCAAATCCCTCCCTCCCCGCCTTATGCGCCAGTAGCTCAGTGGATTAGAGCGTCGCCCTGCGGAGGCGAAGGTCGCAGGTTCGAGTCCTGCCTGGCGCGCACAGTTCGGTCGCAAGAACCTCCGTCAGGAGGTTCTCTGCTTTTTCACTACTTCACGCTGCAAAGTATCCGGCCTCAATTCCCTCGGCAATCCAGGTAGGTCCCGACTAAACACCCCTTTTCCCGGGAGGAATTTCACATGGCAGTCAACTCCACAGAACTGCTGAAACGACTTGGCGCGGGCGAATCCATAGCCGCCCTGTGTAACGCAAACGGGTTGTCGAGCGCGGAGTTCGACCAATGGTGGAAGGCAGAAACCAGGCGCCGAAGCCCCGATTTGGATTCAGTTCATCCGACCAGGGTGAACGCCAAAACCCAAATCGCCCGCAACCGTTGGGGCGTCCCGCACATACTCGCCGAAAATGACGAGGATCTGTTCTTCGGCTTTGGATATGCCATGGCCCAGGACCGGCTATTTCAGCTGGACTATCTTAGGCGCAGAGGCCACGGTCGCCTGGCGGAAATCCTGGGCCAGGACGGTGTGCAGCTGGACACGGTTGCGCGCACCGTCGGGCTCAACCGCATCGCAGCCTCTGAATGGAAATTCACACCGGCTGAAACGCGCACGCTGCTGCAAAAGTTTTCCGATGGCGTCAACGCTCTGATCGAACAGTCGAGCGGGAACCTGCCGGTCGAGTTCGCGCTGCTGGACTATGAGCCGGAAGAGTGGCTGCCAGTCGACTGCCTCGCGATCGCCGCCGAATTCAGATACTATCTGACGGTCCGCTTCCCCGTGATCGTCGGGCCAGAAATGGCCAGCCGGGCACTTGATGACGACAACCTTTATCAAGCCTTTCTCACAGGCGAGGCCGAAGCAGAAAGCATCTTGCCAGCCGGCTCCTACCCGGCCGCAGAGAGCGGCACTGCCGCCGTCGGCGCAACTGTGGGCGACCCGCAGGAGGGCCAAGGCAGCAACAACTGGGTTGTGGGCGGTGCCCGCACGCAGTCCGGGCTGCCGATGGTCGCCAGCGATCCACATATCGCCTTTGCCGCCGTCTCCTGCTGGTACGAGGTGCAGCTGACAGGCGGCTCTTTTGACGTAGCCGGAATGGCTTACGCCGGCATGCCCGCGGTCATGTTCGGGCGCAACCGGCGCGTTGCCTGGGGCATCACGAACAACATCTGTTCACAACGCGACCTATACGAGGAGCGGACAGATCACCTTAAGCCCGGTTGCTTCCATTACGACGGCGAGTGGGAACCGGAGCGCACGCTAGAGGAAACGATCCAGGTTCGGGGCGAACGCTCGATCCGCAAAACAGTCCGTTTTTCTCGCAACGGCCCCATCGTTGACGAAATCCTGCCTCCCGAAGCATCCGCAACCGGCCCGGTCTCCTTGCGCTGGCTGGGCCATTCCGACTGTGGATGGCTCACATCACTTCTGGGCATCGACCGCGCCGGTTCTGTAGAGGAATTGCGCGCGGCGACGCGTACCTGGCGCGTGCCCACCTGGAGCTTAGTCGTTGCCGACACGAGTGGACATTTCGGCTACCAGGCCGTCGGCGGCATTCCCGTTAGAAGAGTCTGGGAACGGGGATACCGCCCAGGTTGGGATCCTGCCCACCAGTGGCAGGGCGTCATCCCATTCGAACAGATGCCCCGTCTTCAAGACCCCAACAGGGGCTGGGTAGCCACCGCCAACAACCGGGTCGCTCCCAACGACTTCCCCTACCCGCTGTCCGGAACTTGGGCGAGCGGACACAGAGCGCGTCGAATCCGCCAAATGATCCAAGCGCACGACGGATTTTCCATGGAAACTTTCGCGGAGATGCAACAGGACACGCGCACACTACGAGCCGAGGAAGCCTTGCCCGGGCTTTTGCCCGTCCTGCAGGAGAAAAGCGAATCCCGTGTCCTCGAAGCGGCCAGGCTTCTGCAAGCCTGGGATCGCAACATGGCCCCCGACTCGGCCGCTGCACTGATATTCGAAGCCTTTTTCAACAATTGGTGCAGCAACGTCGCCGCTGAGAGGTTCGAAGAAGAACTGGCGGCTGCGCTCTCCGGCACTTGCGGTGGACTGGCGGGGGCCCTGATATACGAGAACGTCGCCGACTGGTTTGGTAGTGACTCAGATCGAGAAATGTCTATGGTCGACGCGCTATCAACTGCTTTGGCAGAGATTGAAAGCCGGTTGGGGCCTGACATGTCCGACTGGGCATGGGGGAAACTGCATAAAGTCCAACTGCGCCACGTCCTGTCGGGTCGAGGCGACCTGGGCACACTGCTCGATCGCGGCGGCCTGCCTGTGGGCGGCAACGGTGTGACCGTCTGCAATACTGGGTTCGATCCAAACTGGGGGGCCTTGACAGGCGCCAACTACCGGCTCATCAGCGACCTGGGTGAAGACGGGATGTGGGCTGTCGAGTCACAGGGCCAGTCCGGGCATCCCGGTTCAGATCACTACTGCGACCAACTGGAGGAATGGCTGGCAGGCCGCTACCATTTTCTTGCCTTGGGCGACGAGAACGCGCTGGACAATGCCCAGTCGGTCGCCGTGCTCGAACCCGCGGCCTAGCGCCGCCAATAACTACACTCGAACTTACTGCTCTTTTTCTTGCGCGGCCCGGACATGATCATGTATCTGGTCGCTGAATCGGTACTCGCTATTGTCCTCCGGCTCGTATCCGATCACCTTGCGTGCGTTAACGATACTCCAGAAAGCCTGGGAATTACCGCTGATTCCATAGAACACCTGAAACGGGACGTCCTGTTCGTCGCCAATGTCCTCGACTTCGATGCTCTTGATGAACAGCTGTTGCAGGTCGCGCTGGCTTATGTAAACGCCCAGGCCCCTGATCATCCGCCGCAGGTCCCCTGGCTCGATTCGGTCCAAATCGTCTTCCCTGGGACCGCCGATTCGGACCTGCACGTTTTCGAGAGAATGGTTCGTACTTTCATCGACGTTTACGCCGCGATACTGCAGCCGCCCCACTGCGTAGACAAATCCCAGATGCTCATACGCCTCTTTGGCCCAACCATAGAAGTTATCGGAAAACGGTCTCATTTCCGGCGTTACAATGTCCCACTTCTTATCAAGAATCAGTGGCTCATAGTAGTCCGCAGCATGGTTGGAGCTGGCCACGACTACACGCCGCACGCCCTCTTCCAGGGCCGTCTGGTAAACGTGGAATGCCATTTCCACATTGGACAACTCTGCGTAAAAGTCCTGGACTGAATCAGACTTGTCAGCCGCTCGCGTAAACCCCAAGTGGACGATTGCATCGGCGCCGCTGAAGTGATGGCGGTAGCTTTCCCGATCGCGTTGCATCAGGTCGGCGATCTGAACCCCTTCCACCTCGTTTCCGTCGCGGTCAACCGTCTTCACGTCCAATAATGTAAGGTCGTACCGCTCGCGAAATGCGGGCAACAACAGACTTGCGATGTAGCCCGATGCGCCTGTAACGACAACCTTCCTCTTCGCGTTCATGTCTTGCTCCACAAATCGGTGATGGTTTTTCTGTGCTCGGCATAGTGCCCGTATGTGTTGCCGGCAATCAGCCACAAAATAGGTATGTGGCCGTCAGGACGCCTGTCCTGGGGTTGGTAGTCGTCAAAGGGGCGCAACAGATCTTCGTCGGACAATTCAGAGACGGCACGTAGGGCATCCAGGTGCGCGGCCTCAAGCTCGGCCAGTACCTCATTCAACGGCCGGTCTCGATTCCGCTCGAAAATCATCTGATTAATTTTCTCGATGCCGACCGTGTTTGGGGCGGCGTCTTCGGGCAGGCCCATCGGCGGATAGCGCCCTTGCTTTCTCACCAGGGCCGCCAGCCCCCTTGCCCATGCGGCCACATGCGCAAGCTCGTCCTTGACCGACCATCCTTCAGTGCCGGCGACGGTCATCTGGCTGTCGTCCAAGTCTGAAAAGGACGCCTGCAACGCGGTCCATTCTCTTTCAGTACTTTCCAGGACCTCTTGAACGGTTGGCGGTGGTGAGGACAGATCCTCAGTCATTTTCTGCTTGCCTCGAATTGGTTGAGGTTCACTCAAGTTCGGTTAATGTCTTGACACCAGGACTAATTACGCTCAAGAAGAATCTACCACGGACACTTCAGTGAGATCGCGGCATTCAAGATCAATTCGCTTGGTCAAAACGACCAGCTCTCTTCTCAAGCCAATCGCAGCGAGAGCTTCAGTGTATCCATTGGGCCGCCCCAATAGCGGGTCGTGATGCGCGCTGAATGGAGTCGACGGCATCGCTTCACGCTTTCCGAACTTCAACCCGAGACTAGCGCAAAGCCATACTGTGGCCGGCTCCACATTGTATCTCTTGCTTTCACGATGATCGCGTCAACCAAACCGACCATTCGCAACACTGTCACCCGACCAGACGCTAAGAGCCAGGTCGAAGCTTGCTCCCGAAGTCAGCTGGTCTCCAATCTAACCCGAATTTCCCTCAGGAGCCGGCGTCGGCGTAGGCAAGGGCAGAGGCGTGGGCGTCGGATCAGGTGAAATACCACTCACCTCTACCATCCGTTCCAGGACCCTCTGCAGCGATTCCAGTTCAGCGCCGTAAGCAGCCCAGTCGCCTTCCAGCAAGGCGTCTTGCGCCCGACTGTAACTGCTATTCGCCTCCAGAATCAGCTCCTGGAGCGTCGACCCCAACAAGTCGACGGCGCCGGCTTCTTCAGTCTCTGTAGAGACTGAAGCCGGAAGCTCACCGTTCCCCGTAAGCGCCAGTTCCGCAAGTTTCGCCTCCGCAAGAATGTCCTGCCCGAACTGTTCCGCCAGCGCCAGTCCAAGGTTTTCAGCCATGATAACGCGTTCTGAGGTAGCGAGAATCACGCGCTTGAGCTCCGGAATCTTACCGGTTGCAGCCTGAATATAGAGAGGTTCGACATACAGAAGGCTCTCCCCGATTGGAATTACCAGCAGGTTTCCTCTGATAACCTGGCTGCCCTGCTGATTCCAAAGACTGAGCTGCGAACTGATCACAGGATCCTGGTCAATTCGAGCCTCAATCTGTTTGGGGCCGAAAACGAGCGAGTCCTTGCCAAAGCGGTAAACGAGCATTTCACCATATTTATCCGGATCGTTCTGCGCAGCCAGCCAGGCAATCATGTTCTCACGATTGGCTGGTGTGAAGGGAAGTATCTGGATAAAGTCCAGCTCGTCGTTGCCGGGCAGTTCCATCAGCACGTAGTACGGTTCCATCGGTCGCGACTGGTTATCGAAAATCTCTTCCGGCCACGCCCAAACGTCTTCGCGATTGTAGAAGTCGGTCGGTTCCGTCATCTGGTAGGTGCGAAAAACGCTGGCCTGGATGCTGAACAGATCATTGGGATAGCGGATGTGCGCATTCAGGTCCTCGGGCATCTCCTCAAATGAAGTGAAGAGATCTGGGAAGATACGGGCATACGCGGCCGCAATCGGCTCATCCGGCTCTACCAGATAGAAGTCCATATTGCCCGTGTAGGCGTCGATTATGATCTTGACCGGATTGCGAATGTAGTTGAACCCTGCCGGAACCGTCCTCGACCCATACTGGCTTGGCTCGCTATAGGGGAATCGACCGCTGACTGTATAAGCATCAAGGAACCAGTAGAGGTGACCGTCTCCGCCAACCACAATGTACGGATCGGAATCGAAGCGCAAGAAGGGAGCTACCTCCCGCGTGCGCTCTAGTATATTACGCCGCCACAGAATCTGGCTTTCGGAGGTCAGCTCCTGGCTGATAAACAGGTTCACATCGGCGAACTGAATCGCAAAAGCCAAACGGGGAAGGAATCCGCCGATAGGGATCCCGGAATCTCCGTCGAAAGTTGTAAAGACGTTGCCGCCTTCGCCTCTGGGATAATCGAATTCCTCAGTCGCCGTCTTGACGATTACGTACTCATTGGTGCGTTCGCCAAAGTAAATCTGCGGTCGGGTTACCTCCAGAATACCTCGGACCGGAAGGTCCTGCAGCACAAATGTCGGCAACCCGTCCGGAGTGATCTCGGCGACAGGCGACGCAGCTACACCGTAGCCATGCGTATAGACAAGCTTACGGTTGACCCAGGTCTGTGCGGGCTGCTCCAACTGTTCAGGAATCAGTTCCCGCGCCGAGAGCATGAGCTGTCGCCGCTCACCGTCGATGTCATAGCGGTCTATGTCGATGTCAGTAAACTGGTACTGCTGGCGCAAAGCCTGCACCTGGTTATAGGTCTGGAGCAAAGGGCGGTAATCCCACAGACGAATGTTCCGAACCGTATCGGGTTGGCTCAGCAGTTCTTCAGCGGTCAACTCGCTCTCGGCGTCGAAATTCTCGTTTACGATAATGTCCAGGCCGAACGCAGCGCGGGTAAACTCGATATTGTGTCCAATGTATTCCCGTTCGCGCGTAAACTCATTCGGGTTGACCTGAAATCGTTGGACCAAATTGGGATAGATGTTGCCTGCCAGGGCGGAAATCGCTATCCAGCCGACGATCACGACAACAATCGCTCGCCAGGCCTGCTGCAAGAAGACGTTGATCAGCAAGAGCAACGCCGCGAATATTGTTACGAAGACCAGGATGTTAAGCGCCGGCAGCTGGGCATGAACATCGGTGTATCCCGCGCCGAAGACCGCGCCGCGGTGGCTATAGACAAGCCCTAACGCGTCCAGCCGGTACTGCCAGGCGATTAACAGCAGCACCAGCGCGCCCAAAAAGCTCAAATGCGCGCGCACCGGAGCTGGCGCGCTCCAGCCCCGCCAGCCGATCCCGCTCGCCAGCCCTGTTCCGATCAGTGTGATAACAAATGCCGTCATCAACCAGCCGCGCAGAAACTGCCAGATAGGCAAAGTGAACAGGAAAAAGCTGACATCACGGTCGAAAATGGGATCGGTCAATCCATACGGCTGCTGGTTAAAGTAGAGGAGCAGCTCTTCCCACGCAGAGGATGCCCCCGTTCCCATGAAAAAGGCGAAAAACGCGCCCGCCAACAGAATTATCGGCGTTAGTCGGACGCCGACAGCCTGCATTGCCTCCATCAGTGGCGTGTCAGCCAGTCCTTGGGGGTTCAAGCGTCGGACCAGCAAAACATTGAACACGAATATCAGCCAGAAGGCAACCGCGCCGGCAGCGAACAGTCCGAGCGACGCACCAATCCTTGTAAGGAAAACGGAGGTAAGTTCAAGACTGTCATACCACAGCCAGTCAGTGAAAAAACCAAGAACTGTGTTGAACAGAATTAGCACGAGAAACGGCACAAGCATCCACCACAGCAGGCGCCCACCACCACCGCCTTGCCCGCCATTGCCGCCCCCCTGACGCGGCGTCCCCGGCTCGCTCGGGCCATTGTCATCGTGAAGCAGCTCTTCTTCTATCTGCTCCCAATCATCTTCATCCAAATCTTCCAACAGTTCATTAAACGGGTTGCGCTCGGCCATGTGAATTCCTTGTAGATGATGAGGGACTGATATCGTGCCTAACTGTGAAAGGCGTACGACATGGGGCTGGTCGTTTGCCCAGCGCGTACCGACGTCCCTATTCTTCCTCTTGCCATTATAACAGAAGATCGCTCATTCATCGCGGCACACCTGCCAGAGGTGAACCAACCCGGGCCCAGTCGTTCCTGGCAGCCAGTGAAGAATCCCATACGCGCCGATCTTGCCGCCGTGGCCTTCCACAACACGCCGGTCGCCTTCAGCTGTTCAACTGCGACAAGAACCGCCATCTGGAGGGCGTTCAATGGACACTTTCACTACCTGAATGGGCACAGTAAAGTCCCCCGCCTGCGCCATCCACTCTGGCCGCGACCTGTGCAACCTGTCACCATCGATATCGCAACATATGGAGTAACTCAGCCTCAACTGATTCGCAACTCTCAACGAGGCGAGCAAAGGCGTTCATTCTCCCTTCAAGAATGAATTCTTGGCGGTCGGCCGCAAGCGGCCTCCCTTGTGCAGGGGCTGCGCCCCCGCAACGCCCCCCTCGGTCTACCCACCGCATTGGTTCTTTCCACCATCGTGGCATGCCGCCGGTGCGCCTCAACTTGCCGTGCGGCTGCCGACCAAATCCCCAAACACAATGCCTGACTGATAGCGAAGATGAAGAGCTGGTTATGGCATGCCCTGTTAGCAGCCCGGTGGCCACCTTTATATATGGGCCAGTGGCGCCGTGTTCGAACTGCCTTCAACGGCTGTGCTATACTCGCTGTACCACTGACAATCAAGCTTTCCAGGTTTCCATGCTCTCTGAACTCGAACTGTCGCCCTTCACCAAACTGCCGCGGCACCTGGCTTTTCTCGAGGCCTTCGTTCCTGGTCTCGCGGTCCTGGAACCGATTGAAGCCATTTGGTTAACGGGTTCCCTGGCACGCGGCGATGCCGACCGCTGGAGCAGCGTAGAACTCTGCCTGCTGTGGAACAGGTCTGCTCGAAACTTGGCAAATATGTCAAGCCCCTACTGTGTTCTACGAAATTGTCTGGACAAGGCGCTGGGAGCAAGCAACCGGTATTTCGCGCAGTACCGCGAGTCAGATACCGGGGGGACCGTCAATGGCATCTGCCTGGGGGCGTCGCGCTCCGACGATCAGGCAGAATCCCCAAGGGCAGCAGGTGTTGAGTTCGAAGTAAAATGGGTCGCATCTTCCAATGCAGGGGAGATGGCAAACAGGAACGAGCCAGTCCACTATCTATATATTGCTGAGCGCCTTTCCGAAGACTGGCGCAGGAGATTTCCAGCCAGACAAACCGGTCTGAATCCTCCTGATTCGAGCAAGGTGAACAGACAACTGGGCCAGTTCTGGCTGCAGTTGGCCCGGCTGCCAGCCGTCCTGAACCGGCGGGAAACTCTGGCAGCCCACGCCCTTATGACTGAACTGCGCACTATCCTGATTGACCTTGTAGTCTGCTTGAATGGCGCGAGCCGTCCCCATGCAAAAGCGCGGATTAATCAGTTCCTGGGGGAGGCACAGAGGGAAGCGTTCGAGAGAAGTTTGGGAAACTCCCAGCCAGCCCTGCCTCACGCATCGGAAGGCAGTACAAACTGGATCGGTCAGGCGGTCGCGCTGGTCGTGCTCTATCGCTGGTATGCGCCCCAATTAGCAGAGCAACATGATCTTTCCTATCCCCAATCTCTGGAAGACACGGTGCTAGCGCTATTGCACGCAGAGACTGAGGGCTGGCCGGCCTATATTTCTACCGGCTGAAAGAATGAGATCAGCGCCGGCCGCTTTCCATTCCAAAAGTTTGGGGAAAGGGAACGCCCAAGTCGCGAAACTAAACGACTCCTTTACTGCGTCGTCCCCTCGGCGGCCTCCACGTATATCGGATTGCTGAAAATCCAGCCTCGCAGTTTGCCCCAACGATGCTTCCAGACTTCTACTCTGTACACGCCCGGGTCATGGACTCGATATGAGAGGGTATCGGCTCGGCCCTGTGTTACTAACCTCCCATTTCGCAACAGGCGAATTTCTGCCGCCTCTGGCGTCTGCACGTTCAATGTCATGGCCTGGCCTGCCGCCAGACGTACCTTGTCGCCCATAACCGCGAACTGCGCGTCATCTTCTACCTGCTGCGACGCTTGAGCCCCACTGCCACGGCCAGAAATAGCTGCAGCTCCATCGGCCCAGAAGCGGAAGCCCGCGGTAGGGCCTGCCAGATCATAACCCAGCCAGCAATGTCCTCGCCGCAGCGCCTCCAGAACAAGACCGCGGTCGTGCACTGTGTTCGCGTTGCGATAATCGCAACTGTCGCTCTCCGGTTGACCCAACAGCGGAGATTCAGTCAGGATATGCGTATTCAACGCCTTGGCACACTCTTCATAGGTCAAGAAGCGGCGGGTGATTGGTCCCAGGCTGTACTTAACCGAATGGACATCTGTTCCTCCCAGCGCAACAACCTTTCCGCTCTGAGTCAATTCGTCCCACTTTTCCAGCATTGCCGGTAAGGGCCCTACCGTGAAATACTTCGGGAAGAACGCAACCAGAACTGTGCGTAAGTAGCCTGTCGTAAAACTTCGAAAACCTGACAGGTAGTTCCAAAGCTCCACACCATGGTAGCCGGTTACTTCCCAATTGCGCCACGGAAAGTACTTGGGGAAAAGATCCGTTTTTTCTTCTATCGGGTGGGCCAGAAATGCCAAAGCGTTCTGCTCGTTTACTGCATCAATCAGCCGCTGCTGGTCTTTGGCCTGGTCGCTGACATCAGTTTCCACACCCAGACACAGCAGATGGTTTCCCGATAACTCCTGTTCCGTGTCGTGCACCTCCTGACCGACCAGCGTTAGGACGCCTTGGCGGTAACCTTCCTCCTCTTCGCGAACCAGGACATTGTGATCTGTGACAAAGACAAAATCCAGGCCGCCTCTGACCGCCCCATCTACGAGGTCGTCGAACGAGCCGAAGCCATCGCTATGCGTTGTATGCATATGAATATTGCCAAAATACTCAAAAAAACGTCCGGCAAGTTCTGTTTGGTTCATTACAGCTTCTTCCCCTGGCTCGTAGCCACTGTTCGCATCCAAGTAGTCTGAATTCAGTCTCGGGATTATTCCAGATTTCTGCCCTGGTGAAGACAGATGTTCAGGGCAGCTTAGGGCGGATGCTTCCCTGTTCGGGCAACTGCGCAGCGCGTCTGGACTCCTCTTCTTCAATGCGCTCGGACAGTTTCTTCCGGGCCTCGTAGCGCTTGCGCCCTTCCGAAAGCCAGCGGCCCGGCTCCTGTGGATCTACGATGGGACGGGCCGAGGTCACGAAAACAGTGTGGCCGACCATCGAGTCATCAGGACGAAGTCGATCAGGAACAGGCTTGTAGTTGCGAACAAGAATTTCCTCAACACAGATGTCAGCGAAACCAGTGTCTTCCAGACCCTGCAAAAGTTCGCTGACCTGGTTCGTCGTCGGCACAAGGGCCGCAAAGAAGCCCCCGGGCCGCAGCGCCTTGTGGGCATGTTCAAGGAAGATCCAGGGAGTGCGCAAATCCAGAACCAGAGCATCTACATTCGATTGACCAAACCCGTCCAGAATCGACTCGTTGTGCAGCTCCACGTACGGCAACAGTCCCATCTTCTCCAAATTGCCCCGTGCCACTTCTACATGTTCATCCCGTACCTCGTATGAAAAAACGCGCCCGCTCGGGGCGACAGCCCAGGCCAACGCGATCGTAAGTCCGCCGCTTCCCGTACCGGCTTCTATCACACGACTTCCAGCCTGCAAGCTCAGCCGGCGTACGATCATGGCTGCATCTTTGGGATAAATAATCTGTGTGTTTCGCTTTATGCGGGTCATCCGATCATCAAGTGAAGGCTCCAATAACAGGAAGGCGTGCCCCAAATGACTATAAACTGTATAACCATAGGGAAGGTCAAGCAGTTCGTCATGCAAAACCTTGCCCAGATTCGAGTGGAACTTTCTCCCCGGTTGCAGACGCAGCAGATGGCGTTTGCCTCCTCCTGTCACGAGCAGTACGAGGTCGTCGACCTTGGTAAGAGAAAGATCAATGTCGTCCTTGCTTGCCGTACAAACTGACGGAGAGAGCGGCTCCTGCGAGAAGCCTTGGTCTGAGTGTTCTGCAGTGCCGGCTTTCAGTCCCGTCTCATCACTTATCGTCACTAATTTCGCCTTTCTTCTTCAAAAAATAACTGCCCAGAGCCGGTAGTAGAGGTAGGAAACTCGCCGTCCGCAGCGAGTCCTGTCGAGAGCATCCAGTCTGATTATAGTCAACCGGCGTTCATTTGGGAAAGGGGAGGCCGGGTAGAGCAGATTGAGTGGGGAAACCCAATGGCAGCGCCAGCAAAGTATTTCAGCAGCCTTCCTCTCTGCGGACAGCTAGCAGAAGCCGCGCGCAACTAGTATAGTAAAAGCCACTCCTTCTCTACGGATATCTTGGAATAGAGCCTCTGAAATCGAAATTGACATGCACTGCAAGCGGTTGTAAAATATCAATCGGCCGAGGCGGTCATCGCCTAAGTCCGGTTCTGTCGCGGTTAGCATAGGTCTCCCAACTGACACGCACAGAAATTGGAATCCAGTTCAAGAGCCGTGCTTCCTGGCCAGCAGATCTGTCGGTTCGACCGAAGCTGGCCACCTCGTCTCCACTCGATTTCTCGGCGGCACCCATATGCCTGGCCCAAGAAGGCCGAAGGACGACGGCGTCAATATGTTCATTTTATCAACAGGAAATCTTTACCAGGGAATTATTTCAGTTACCAGGAGGCCTCGAATGCAGAAGCGCGTCACTTTATGGGCTGTGCTCTTGCTTGCCGTCGCGTTAGTTTTCTCAGGTTGCACCTCCAGAGTCGAATCTGGAGCAGTGATGGAACGAGATGCGGATGATTTCTTCATCGACCTGCCAGCTGTCGTAATTGATTACGCTGCAGATGGCACTGCTTCAATCGGCGGTTTGTCACAAGGATCGTCTGACAGCGTTTACGAGCCAGACCCGGCAGTCAGCGAGGGCCTTGCCTCGATTTTGGGGGGGATGTCCCTGCAACCGCTTTGGGTAGGGCACTTCACCGCCTCCAATCTCCAACACATTAGAGTCACAAACGGCGACGAAGGCATTTTGCTCCTGGTCAACGGACAACGGATACCTTCGCTCATTTGGAAGGAAGAGTCTTTATCGGCAACCGCCGGCGCCGTTTCCGCGCTGGGCCTTGGCGTCCCCGCTCTGAATAAAGTTCTCCCCTTGGTGCGAAATTTTGGCCTTGGCGT
The DNA here is from genome assembly GCA_002238445.1 of Caldilineaceae bacterium bin5. Taxonomy (GTDB): domain Bacteria; phylum Chloroflexota; class Anaerolineae; order Caldilineales; family Caldilineaceae; genus Bin5. The sequence continues at coordinate 66,388 of MPML01000007.1, read as the reverse complement.
CGTGCTTCGCTTCCCCGTTGAGGAAGGGACCGAAATTATTCCACTCAGCGGCGTCGAGGAGAGTGAAGCCGTCACAATGGCCCGGCTGATGCAGGAGCAGGTCCTGCAGACATTCGGTGGTGTATTGCCAACCATCGACATTCCCATTCTTTACCATGCCGACGGCAGTTGGACACTGGGCGAACTTTCCGATGTCGATTGGACGGTACTGACCAGCACGCCATTCTACGCGCTGCGCCTGCCCCCCTCACTGATCGAAGGACTCACAAGTTCCGGCATCCATGAAGTTACGCTGAAGACCGATCCTGACGGGATCCACATTGCATTGAACGGAATAGGGCTGCCATACATTTCCTGGGGCAACGGTGAAGTACAGAATGTTCTTGCAATCTCAAAACAGTTGGGCGTGCTCGACACCGTTTCGGCGCTGCTGCCCGGCGCAGACCTGGACTCGGTGTTCTCGCTGATAGAGAACCTGCTCCCGATCATCCAGGCCACCAACGCCAACATAACAATTTTCCTGCCTGGTTCCGAAATGGGAAACTAAGCAGGCTGCTTTCCCTTTGAATATCCATTGAGGGGTAGAGTAAGAGCAATTCACTCGAATCTAAAGAGCAGGTGTAGATCTTCTACGCCTGCTCTGTTCATATCTTAGGCGTAGCTAAGTAGCCGCAGCTGAATCGCAGTCAGACTGAGGCGAGCTAGGGCGCTCTTTCTCCCCCCTGCTCTGTTTTCTGGGCGGTCGGGCCTTCGGCCCTCCCTTGTGCGGGGGGTGCCCCCCCGCAACGCCCCCCTCCAAAAACATGCCTCACCGACGATGTGCCTCCTACCCAGCAGTGCGGCCCGACAAGTGTGGCGGCTGCGGGCGAAGACGAAATTAATTGACCCGTATGGCAGCGAGGACGAAGGGCTGCGCAAGGCAGACAAGGAATGTGGCTCAACAGTCCCCTTTGGGAGAGGTTGGGATTCGAACTGGCGTGGCGTCCTAAGTGAATCTAGCTGACTGAGCACACGCCTCAATATGCCCTGCAGGCCTAAAGAGTCTCGGTTACCTTCTGCAGGCCGCGCGGCCTGTCCGGATCAAAGTCTCGAGCGGCTGCCAGAAACAATGCGAACAACTGACCAGGAATGATCGCCAGCAGCGGAGACAGCCATTCTGGAACAGGTGGAAATGGGAACTTTGTGCGGCCCAACTGCAGGAGAGAATGGTCGTTGCTGACACAGAGAAGCTCGGCATCCATGTCGCGCAACTGCCTGACGAACGGCTCCAACTCAGGTGTCAACACGCCTGTCGGGGCAACCACGATTACAGGAAAGGCGGGTTCTACAAGACTGACAGGACCATGGAGAAAATCGGCGCTGCTATAGGGTTCTGCTAGAGTATAGGTAAGCTCTTTCAGCTTCAGAGCGATTTCAAATGCGGTTGAGTAGTTGAAACCCCGTCCAACGACCACGCAATTTCGAACGTAACGGTAGCGCTCCGCAAGGCGTTCGACTTCGCTGTTGAGTGAAAGTGTCTGCCGGATCAGTTCGGGCGCCCTTCTCAGAGCAGCTATGCTCTCAGGATCATCCGCCAAATGGGCAGATAGCAGGGCGACGGCGAATAGTTGGGCCGTGTATGTCTTTGTAGCCGCTATCGATCGCTCTTCACCTGCGCCCAGCGCCACAAAGTGATCGGCCTGCGCCGCCAGTGGCGAGTCTCCAAAGTTTGAGATTGCCGCAGTCACGCAGCCCTGCCGCCTTCCTTCTGCCAGTACGCTAACGATGTCTGGGCTTCTTCCACTCTGGCTGATGCCTAGTACAAGTGTGTTCGGGGCGAAAAGCGGTGGCTTCTGGTAGAGAGTGAAAAGGCTGGGAGTGGTAAGCATTACCGGAAGTCGATTGTTCGCCCCGAGCAGATACTGAGCATAGCGAGCGGCGTTGTCACTGGTACCCCTGGCCGCTACAACGACCTGTCGAATGTCAGCGCTGCGCATGTGCGAAGCAAGGCTTCTTACCATGTCCTGCCCCGCCTGCGCGAACAGCTCTATGACGTCCGGCTGCTGATGAATTTCCTCATACAGGATGGTATCGGTACCCATATAGAACCCTTTCGGCCGGCTGGTTGTGTGTTTTCGTAAGAGTATAACATTCACGGCGGCAGATCACCCCGCCCGCGAACCTATTTGCATAAGGAAAACATTCGATGTACGAACTTCCTGAAGATGTCAAAATGTTACAAGAGATGGCCATGGACTTCACGCAGCGAGAAATCATGCCCCGTGCCGCCTACTACGACGAACGCGAAGAATGGCCATGGGAGATCTTTCACAAGGCGCGTGAAGTTGGCCTGGTCAACCTGAATATCCCTGAAGAGTATGGAGGTATGGGTGCGACGGCGCTGGAAGAATGCGTGATTGCCGAGTCGATGGCCTACGGCTGCTCCGGCATTCAGACCGCCCTGATGCTGAATCAACTGGCAACCCTCCCTCTCTTGATCGCAGGTTCAGAAGAGCAGAAACGGCGCTACCTGCCATGGATTATCGATGACGGGAAAGTCGCCGCGTATTGCATGACCGAACCTGATGCGGGCTCAGATGTCGCTGGAATCAAGTCGACCGCCATTCGTAAACAGGACTCCTACATTCTGAATGGCTCCAAATCGTGGATCACGGACGGCCCTGTCGCAAGTTTCTTCGCGGTGTTTGCCAAGACGGACCCGGAAGCCGGACACAACGGCATAACCTGCTTTCTCGTCGAACGGGATTGGCAGGGCGTAAGCACAAGTCAGCCGCTGGAGAAGATGGGCCAGCACGCAGCGCAGGCCTGCCAGGTGTTCTTCGAAAACGTCGAAGTTCCCGCCGAAAATCGCCTGGGTGAAGAAGGCGAAGGCTTCACGATAGCGATGAAAACTTTCGACAAGAGCAGGCCGGGGGTGGCTACCGCCGCGATTGGCGTGGCGCGACGCGCCCTCGACGAGGCGGTTGCCTATGCCGGCGAGCGCACCGCCTTTGGTCAGCCAATCTCCCACTTTCAGGGCGTCGGTTTCATGCTGGCTGATATGGCAATCCGGGTTGAAGCAGGGAGGCATCTGGCCTACAAGGCGGCGTGTGACGTCGACAATGGCGATCGCAACACGATGTCGGCCGCCATAGCCAAGGCCTTCTGTGCCGAGGCAGCCATGAAGAACGCAACCGACGCCGTCCAGGTTTTTGGCGGAAACGGCTACAGCCGTGAGTTTCCCGTCGAAAAACTGATGCGAGACGCCAAAATCTATCAGATCTACGAGGGCACGACTCAGATTCAGCAGATGATCATTCTGCGTGAACTGTATCCGAACGGCTAAACCTCAACTGCAACAATCCAATTGGCCAAGCGTAAGGACTTGCCCTCGCAACCAACCCTGCCATAGACCGTCAGTCAACTGAAGCCTGGCGATATTGGCAGCCTGTGCGCGTAGGCAGTCCAAATTCATTGACATTTCAGAGAAAAAAAAGTACAATGTCATCCGTCTGCCTGCCGGTGTCGGGATAGCTTGAAGGGGCAGATCTTCGAACAGAAACCGGTTGGCGCGAACTGAAATAATCACACTTAAGATTCCATATATCTAGTTTCCACATAGGCAATACAGATAGTTGCGAGGAGGATTCATGGCCGATTTTTCTACTGACATGATTCGCAATGTCACGATTCTTGGACACGGCAGCTCCGGCAAGACTTCGCTTGTCGAGGCGATGCTATCCAATGCCGGCGGGACCAATCGCGTCGGCCGTGTGGAGGATGGTACCACCGTCTCCGACTGGGATGCCGAAGAGCAGCGACGCGGCATTTCGATCAATCTTTCCGTTGTGCCTGTCGACTTTGAAGGGACAAAACTGAACCTGGTAGACACGCCTGGTTATCTGGACTTCGTAGGCGAAGTCATTAGCGGTCTGGCAGTAACAGAGGCGGGCCTTGTGCTGATCGACTCCGTGGCCGGTGTTGAAGTCGGCTCGGAATTGGCGTGGGAACAGTTGGACGCCGTCGACAAACCTCGTCTGATTTTTGTCAACAAGATGGACCGAGAAAATGCCAATTTCGATAACGCGCTGGCAAGCGTGCACGAGGTCTTCTCCGGCACCATCCTGCCATTCCAATTGCCTATCGGCAGCGGGGAAGACTTTGAGGGCCTTGTAAACCTTGTTGATATGAAGGCCTATATGGGCGCCGACGCAACCGTCGCCGACATTCCAGCCAGTATGGAAGATGCAGTCGCGGATGCCCGCCAAAACCTTGTCGACGCCGCGGCTGAGACAGACGACGAACTGATCATGAAGTATCTTGAGGGCGAAGAGCTGACCGAAGAGGAGGTAAGACAAGGCCTGCAGCAGGGCGTGCGCGACGGCCAGATTATCCCCGTTTTCTGTGGCAGCGCCATCGAAAACATAGGTCTCTATAGCTTGGCGCGCGCCTTGCGGAGCTATGTCCCGTCTCCGGATAACGTTGCAGTTTCAGCACGTGACGGCGACGGCGAAGAGATGGAATTGGCCGCGGGCGGAGACGGACAAGCCGCTGCCTACGTATTCAAGACAATCGTCGACCGCTATGTTGGACGCATGAGTTACGTGCGCGTCTTCGCCGGGACCGTTGCCGTCGACAATGAGGCAATCATTCAGCGCTCGGGCGAGAAGGCAAAGCTGCAAAACCTGTTCCATGTAATCGGTAAGGAGCTGGAGCCCGCTTCTGCAATCGTAGCCGGAGACATCGGTGTATTGACAAAGATGGACGGCTTGAAGACCGCCGATACGCTGAGCGAACAGCAGACAGTCATCCTGCCTCCTGAGTATCCCAAACCGCTCTATTCAGTCGCAGTGATGCCGGCAACAAAAGCGGACAGCGCCAAAATGGGCCAGGGCTTGCAAGCTCTGGCGGAAGAAAACCCTACGCTTAAGGTCGAGTACGTCATCGCAACCAAGCAGAATATTTTGCAAGGCATGGGCGACACCCACATTGACGTAGCGATTCGCAGCCTGGACAGCAAATTCGGCGTTAAAGTCGACACTGCGATGCCCAGAGTGCCGTACCAGGAGACCGTCACGCGGTCCGCCAGCGCCCACTATCGCCACAAGAAACAGACTGGCGGCGCCGGCCAATTTGCCGATGTTGAGTTGCGCGTCGAGCCGCGGGATAGGGGCGACGGCTTCGAATACGATAGCGAGGTATTCGGCGGAACGATACCCAGCGTTTTCATCCCCTCGATCGAAAAGGGAATCCGGCAGATCCTGGACCAGGGCGTGATCGCAGGCTACCCAATCGTAGATGTTAAGGCCATTGTCTTTGACGGCAAGCACCATCCGGTTGACTCCAAGGATATCGCCTTCCAGACGGCTGGCCGTGAAGTCTTCAAGATCGCAATGCAGGAGGCGCGCCCCGTACTCCTGGAGCCGATCTACACTATGCGGGTAACAGTGCCGGACGAATTCATGGGCGACGTTATGGGTGACCTCAACAACCGCCGCGGCCGCGTCCTCGGCATGGAAAATCGTAACAATCGCGCCATCATCAACGCAGAGATTCCTCTGGCAGAGATTCTGCGCTACGGTACCGATCTTCGTTCAATGACCCAGGGTCGCGGCATCTATACTATCGAGTTCGGCCGCTACGAGCCGGTCCCCAGTCACCTGGCCGATCAGGTCATCACGCAAAGCAAGGAGGCGGAGGCTGAGCAGGAGTAGCGACAAAAGCGAGTCGGGCCAGCCACAAGGACAAGTGGCCGACATGGAGTTGGGAAGGCTGAAGGAGGTTTGCCTCCGCAAAGTTTGGAGGCACGAAGCCGGAGATTTTACTCCATGGTTATCAAGGAACCTGGATCGATTGTCCGAAGTGCTGGACATAGAATTGGACCTGGAGCAGAAGGAAAAAAAGGTTGGTAGGCATCGTGCGGACATTGTAGCTCGTACTCGCGCCGGGGGCCCTCGTGTACTCATCGAGAATCAGCTGGAACAGACTGACCTGAAGCATTTGGGCCAGATTCTTTCATACCTGGCCGGGTTGGAAGCTCACATTGTAATTTGGATCGCCCCAGCTTTCAGAGCGGACCATCGGTCTGCAATTCGTTGGCTCAATCAGAATACGTCAGACCCCTATGCTTTCTTCGCGATTAAAGTGAAAGCATTCCAAATCGAACAATCTTCTTACGCTCCGACCTTCGAGGTCCTCGAAAAGCCTAACGAATGGGACCAAATGGTCCAGAGAATACGGAAAAGCACTGAGAATCACCGGTTTCAGCGCGACTTCTGGACTCATTGCTCTGGACGGTGGCCGAACCCTTTGGGTTTGGCAAATGGATTTGCAAACAGCCGTTTTCGACGTTGGATTGAGGAGGCAGATCTCAAAGTCACTCTGTACCTTAGAGAAGACGGCGTAAGAATTTACGTGACCGGAAATAGCGATGAGGAAGATGAAGACGTTTTTGGGCGCATAGACAAGTATCGGAGCAAACTGCTGAAATCACTGGAGGGCTCTCATTTCCCTTCGAGAAAGAACCCTCGCTGCACGACCAAATTAGAGGTCAATACAAGAGACCGAAACAATTGGGACAGTATGGCCGACTGGTTGTTCAGCCAGTGTGGCAAGTATGAGAGGGTATTGCGTAGCAGTCCAGTTATTTCGAACTGAAATTCCTTTCAGTAAGAAAATTGTGTAGCACGAGATCCGCTAGAGATTCCCTGCAACTGTTGCCCAGTCGAAGTTGATTTCAGGGCAACTGCATGAGTAAACTATACTTGAGAAGTATGCAAATGCCGGCGGAGACCGTCGGCGTTTTTGTGTGTAGCATCTTAGTTTCGTACTGGGGAGTGAGTAGGGTGTCCGTAAGCGGAGAGATCAGTATTTGACCCATCGAGACTCCGACTCAGACCTACTGTAGTCATCAAATTCACTAGCCGGACAGGAAAAAGGGTCAAAGTGGAGCGCCTAAATTGCCGCATACTCTGCTACTGATAGGCATGCAAGTCCTTTATATGATCGGCGCGCTGGGCCTGGCCGCCTACGGAATGCAGGCCCTGCTCTTGACGATCGTGAAGATCCGTGCCGACAGAATCTCCAAGGATCCGGTGTCCCCCACACTCGCGGCGACGGCACTCAGTTCGCCGCGCGACTGTTCCGCCTGGCCGGCCGTTACCGTGCAGCTTCCAGTCTACAACGAGGTTCATGTCGTCGGTCGCCTCATCGACGCCTGCGCCAAATTGGACTATCCCCCAAGCCGCTTGCTGATTCAAGTGCTGGACGACTCCACTGACGGCACAACTGCTCTCGCCGAAAGCAGGGCTGTATTCTGGCAAAGGCGAGGCGTCGATGTTCAAGTGCTGCACCGCAGCGACCGCACCGGATTCAAAGCAGGTGCGCTCAAGCAGGGAATGTCCGCGGCCTCAGGCGAATTCATCGCAGTTTTTGACGCAGATTTTGCACCTCTTCCTGATTTCTTGCAGCGCACTATCCCTACATTTCTGAACGAAAATGGCAATGATATCGGTTTCGTTCAGACTCGCTGGACACACCTGAATGATGGCTTTTCGCCACTGACAAGAGCCCAGGCGCTGGCCCTCGACGGCCACTTTGTCGTCGAGCAGGCCGCGCGGCATTCCATTGCTATGCCGTTCGGGTTCAACGGCTCCGCCGGTGTATGGCGGCGCGCCTGCATTGAAAATGATGCTGTCGGCGGTTGGCAGGACGACACGCTCTGCGAGGACCTGGACTTAAGCTACCGCGCCCAGTTGGCCGGTTGGCGCGGCGTATACCTCGATGAAGTTGAGGCCCCTGCCGAGTTGCCTCCTCAACTCCTGGCCTTCAAGCGGCAGCAGTTCCGTTGGGCCAAAGGCAGCGTAGCCACCCTTCGCAAGCTGGGCGCATCCGTCTGGAGTGGCGGTTGGTCCATGCCGAAGAGAACAGCTGCCTATCTTCACCTGGGCGGCTACCTCATCCACCCTCTCCTGCTGCTGCTGCTGCTCGTAACACCACTGCTCATGCTCTATGGCGGCCAGCCCTACTGGCCATTAGCCTATCTGAGCCTGGTTTCGATTGGTCCTCCCGCCCTGTATGCGTTGGCGCAACGGCGCCTTCATCCCCAGAACTGGCTGCGGCGCTGGGCCTATCTGCCACTTCTGATGCTGCTTGGAATGGGTCTGTCGCTAAGCAATTCTGTGGCAGCAGTGCAAGCCCTTCTCGGACGCACTGGACCATTTCTGCGAACGCCAAAGTTCCGCGTCGAAGGGCAATCAGGTGCCTGGCGCCATAGCGGCTACGCCCTCGCCCTGGAACCTCTTGTAGTCGCTGAGATTTTCCTCGCGCTCTACGCCGGGGTCAGCTGTTACATCGCTGCTGTCAATGGCCAGTGGTGGAATCTCCCATTCCTTGCCTTTTACTTCTGCGGATATGCACTCGTCGCAGGTGTTGGACTGCACGAGGCCAGGATAGGCCGCCCCGCCCGCTCGCAGTCAGAAAAGCCCCACGCCCGGCTATTTCGCGCCAGGAACCTTGTCAAATTCCAATAGCGGCTGTACAATTGTTGTAAGTCTTGAGAACATTTGAAAGCGCCGAACCGTCATACTATTGGCAGGCGGTTCACGCCAACCTGTTTGCCGACTCTGGACCCTGTTCCTGCCAAAAGGAAGGTTGCCGTGGCAAAACGAAGTTATGATGACATTAGCTGGCTCGAGGACAAAAAAGAAGTGATCGTCCTCGCCAATAAGAGCGACAGAAATTACATTCTGGAACTTCCCACCGGCGTATACAGGCTGGATGCGGGACGCAAAATGCGCACGCTTCGTTCGATTCTGAAAATCGGAAAAATACAGGAGTTGGTGACTCAAGGCCAACTGGAAATCGAAGAGTAGCCGCATAACGATGTATAAGCGTGCAACCTCGGCACGCACCTCTTCCCGGCTGCAATTGCAAAGCCTCTTTTTCAGGCCAGCATTTTCAGAACGGCGGGAATAGCGCAAAAAGGTGAACGACAGTGTCGACTTACCTCCTAATCGATGGTCACTCACAGGCCTACCGGGCCTTTTTCGGAGTTAAGACTCCTCTGACCACAGCACGCGGGGAGCCAACGACTGCCGTGTTTGGCTTCTTTCGCAAGCTTTTCAGCGTGCTTCGGGAGTACGATCCTGAAGGCGTTGCCGTCGCATTTGATAAAGGCGATACCTGGCGCCACGAAGAGTTCAGCGATTACAAGGCGACCAGGGACTCCATGCCCGATGACATGCGCTCCCAGATGGGTCGTATCGAGCAGGTGCTGAACGCGCTGCGCATCCCAATCGTCGCGCTCGAAAACTTCGAGGCAGACGATGTTCTCGGCGCGCTTGCCAGCCAGGCCGCGGCTGAGGGACACGATGTGCTGATTCTGTCAGGCGACCGCGACATGTTCCAATTGGTTGCCGATCGCGTCAAAATCCTCTATACATCCGGCGGTCCTTCCCCGGCTACGATTCCATATGGAGTGACCGAAGTTGCCGATCGATACGGAGGCATGGACCCCGAGCAGTTCCTGGAAATGAAAGCACTGGTCGGTGACAATTCCGATAACATTCCCGGTGTACCTGGTGTAGGTGAAAAGACAGCCATACGCTTCCTGAAAGAGTATGGTTCTCTTGACAATTTGTATGCCCACATCGACGAAATAAAAGGGCCCAAGACCCAGCAGAACCTCCGCGCAGCCGAACAGGATGTCCGCCGCAACAAGCGGCTGATGACAATTGTCTGTGACCTCGATGTCACTTTCGACGCCGATGCGTACAGGTTGAAAGAGTATGACAGTGGCGAAGTGCGCCGCATTTTTGAAGAACTGGATTTCCGCAGCCTCCAACGCGAACTCGACCAGTTGAGCGAGTCAGGGTCAGGAGGCGGTCCGGATGGAGCGGCAGCTTCAAATGGGAGCGGCCGACAGGGTGGTCTCTTCCCAATTCTGGATTCTGCCGCGGAGTCCCAGGGACTGCGCCCATCAGCGCATTCGGACGAATCCAACGCCTATCAATGCGTACAGAGCCAGTCACAACTAGCCCGGATTTGCGAGAGCCTGGAGAAAGCGTCCATTCTCTCATTTGACGTCGAAACCACCGGTCGAGATCCAATGAGCGTCGATCTGGTCGGCTTAGGTATTGCCTGGGCAAAAGGTGAAGCCTGCTACATACCGGTTGGCCACGATGAAGGCGAGCAACTCCCATGGGAACAGGTGCGGCAGGCACTGCAGCCCTACTTTGACAACCCCAGTCTTCCGAAAGTTGCGCACAACGCTAAGTATGACCTTGTTGTATGCCGGCGCCACGGCCTGGATGTGGAAGGCCCTATTCACGATACCATGACAGCAGCCTGGCTGTTGGATCCCGCCAGCCGCTCCCTCGGTCTCAAAAGCCAGGCCGAGGTGGAGCTTGGTTGGACGATGACCGATATCTCGGCTCTAATCGGGACCGGGCGCAACCAGATTTCGATTGCAAAGGTCGATGTCGAGGCCGTGACCGCCTACTGCGGCGCAGACGTCGATGCCACCATTCAGTTGTGGGAACTTCTGGCGCCGCGATTAAAAGAGGCCGGCGCCAAAATGTGGCAGCTCTACGAAGAGATAGAACTACCTCTGCTGCCCGTGCTGGCCAACATGGAAATGGCCGGCATCCGCCTCAACACCGACTTCCTCGACGACCTTTCACACAAATTGGCTGCGCGTCTGCAAGAGATCAACACGACGCTGAAAAACATCGTCGGCCGCGAGTTTAACCTCCGAAGCACCCAGCAGCTCAGCTCGGTTATGTTCAAGGAGATGGGCTTCCCGGACAAGGGTCTCAAGAAGACTAAATCCGGCTTTGTCAGCACAGCCGCAGGCGAGTTGGAAAAACTGAAAGCCTCCTCCGAAGACCTGACTCCCGAACAGAACACCTTTCTGGACCTCCTGTTCGAGCAACGCCAGTCGGAAAAGTTGCGCGGGACCTACGTGGACGCACTGGGAGAGCTGGTCAACGAATCAACCGGCCGCCTCCATACCAGCTACAACCAGACGGGTTCTTCCACCGGCCGCCTCAGCAGCAGCAATCCAAACCTGCAAAATATCCCAATTCGCACCGAACAAGGCCGAGAGATACGCAAGGCCTTTGAAGCCGCCGAGGGCAGCGTTTTGCTGGCCGCCGACTACAGCCAGGTCGAACTGCGCATCCTGGCCCACATCGTCAGAGAAGAACCATTGCTCGAAGCCTTCCGCCAAGGGCAGGACATCCATGCCGTAACGGCTTCGAGGCTGTTCGACGTCCCATTGGACCAGGTCTCGTACGAGCAGCGCGGGCTGGGCAAGACGATCAATTTCGCCACCATCTACGGCGTCAGCGCCTTCGGTCTCAGCAGCCGCACAACCATGGGGCCGGTCGAAGCGCAGGAGTTCCTGGAACAATACTTCACGACCTATCCGAAGGTGCGTCAATATATCGACGACACTATTCGTTCGGCTGGCGAACTGGGGTATGTTGAGACTCTCGCCGGCCGCCGGCGGAAGTTTGATGAACTGAAGCAACGTCTGCCTTTCAATCAGAGGCAAGCCCTGGAACGACAGGCGATAAACGCCCCTATTCAGGGAACGGCCGCCGATATCACCAAGTTGGCCATGAGCAACCTTTACAATCGCCTCCAAAGCATGGGGCTGCACGCCAAAATGCTCCTCCAAGTCCATGATGAGCTGGTGTTGGAAGTTCCTCACGAAGAGTTGGAAACGGTTGCAGTTATTGTGCGTGAAGTGATGGAATCGGCCTTCGACCTCGACGTCCCACTGCAGGTCGACATCGAAGCTGGACCGAACTGGTACGATATGGAGCAACTGCCGCGACCTCAGCCAGTGGCTCACTGAGCCAATTGCCTGGGTACGGCAGACAAAAAAAGGCGCCTGCGCCTGTATCTAGAGGATGCAGGTCAAAGCCCAGGGAAGTTGACAATGATTCGAGACCAGATTCGGCAAATCGTTACAGATGCAGTTGCAGCGGCTCAAGGTTCCGGCAACCTGCCCTCGATTGACATTCCCCTGGTGGAAATTCAGCGCCCCAACCAACCTGAGCACGGCGAGTACAGTTCCAATGTTGCTATGCTGGTTGCCTCCGCGGTTAGAAAGGCCACAGGCCAAAAGACCAATCCCAGGCAACTCGCCCAATCCATTGTCGATGAAATCCCTGTCGGAGAACTTATCGGCAGCGTCGAACTGGCCGGTCCAGGATTCATAAACATTCGCCTCGATGAACGCTGGCTACAGGGAAAGGTAGTGGAGATTATCGCCCAAGGGTCAGCCTTTGGCGCTATTGACAGGGGTGCCGGGCAGCGCTGGCAGGTGGAATACGTCAGCGCCAATCCCACCGGCCCGCTCCACTACGGCGGCGGACGCAATGCCGTACTTGGCGACACCCTCGCAAACCTGTTGGAGGCGGCCGGTTACGAAGTTCAGCGAGAGTTCTACGTCAATGACAGCGGCACACAATTTCAGCTCTTCATCGAAAGCCTGTATGCAACTTACTTGCAGCTTTGCGAAGAGTTGGGCGGCGAGCCAGGTCGAAACGTGGAAATCCCTGAAGGGGGTTACCAGGGCGCATATCTGAAGGACTACGCCCAGCTCGTCAGAGATATGGAAAACGGAAGTCTCTTCCATATGGAGCAGAGCACGGCCAAAGACGCACTGAGGAAGATTGGGCGTGAGATCGTCATTAGAGATATCGAGGAGGAGCTGGCGGCGCTGGGCGTAACCTTCGACCGCTGGTTCAGCGAAAAAAGCCTCTATGACGAAGGCCTCGTAGACAAGCTGCTTGAGCAACTTACCGACGAGGGCGAAATCATTGAAAAGGACGGCGCCCGCTGGTTCTTGGCTAGCAAGTATCCCGGCAACGAAAAGGATGAGGTTGTCGTCCGATCTAATGGTGCGCCAACCTACTTCGCCAGCGATATAGCCTATCATTACGACAAGTTTGTTCGCCGCAAGTTCGATAGAGTCATCAATGTCTGGGCAGTGGATCACCAGGGCCATATTCCCCGCATGGGCGCGGTGATGGAGGCCTTGGGCGTTGAGCCGGACCGGCTGGTCATTCTGCTCTATAATCTGGTCAAGCTGATTCGCGACGGGCAGGAAGTTAAAATGAGCAAGCGTTCGGGCGATTTCCTAACCGTGCGCGAGGTCGTTGAAGAAGTGGGGCCCGATGCCGTACGATTCATGCTGCTTACCACCAGCCCGGAACGCAGCGTCGAGTTCGACATGAGCCTGGCTGTTCAGCGAAAAAACGAGAACCGCGTGTTTTATGTCCAATACGGGCACGCCCGTATCTGCTCACTCATCCAGAGGGCGACCGAAAATGGGATAGTCGATCCGGAAGTAATTCCCGATGACGCCGCCGAAACCGTGAATCTTCTCACCCATCCAGCGGAGTTGACCCTCATCCGCAGAATGTTGGAGATGGAGGAACAGATCGAGCTGGCAGTTGAGCGGCTTTCGCCCCACAACCTGACATATTACGCTGAAGACCTGACCAAAGCGTTCAGCGCCTTCTATGAAAACTGCCAGGTGCTGCATTCAGACGTGCCCCCGGCTCTGGCGCGAGCCAGGCTGCTCCTATGCCTGGCGGCCAGGACGGCCCTGTCTCGCGTGCTGAATCTGATGGGTATGTCCGCACCTGAAGCAATGTGATTGCGTCACAAGCAAGCCTTCGAGAGTCCTGCCGGTCTGAGTTTTGCCACAGAAAGGGCCAGTCTTTGCTCCCTTTTGCGGCGACAACCCGGCCAGAAAAGGATACAAAATACGTAACTACTAAGCCACAGAACCTGACCAGCCAGTCATCTTTGGAACCATGCAGGCTCTTGGTGACGCAAGTAGTGTTCAGGCGCAGCCATGCTCGCCAGCCGACAGGTTGCGAAGAATGCACACGGTCGGTGAGGGATGTTTTTGTAGGGGGGCGTTGCGGGGGCGCAGCCCCTGCACAAGGGAGGGCCGAAGGCCCGACCGCCCAAAAATATAACAATGAGGGGAGACTGAACACCTTTGCTCGCCTCGTTCAGAGTAGCGAATCAGTTGCGGCTGCGTAGTTACCAAAATACAATCAAAGAAAAAAGTGGTAATGACTGAAAAATTCCGGGTTTTAGTTAGCGATAAACTCTCGCGCAGTGGATTACAACCACTCTTGGACGCCGATGACATAGCAGTCGAAATGCACACGGATCTGTCTCCGGCGGAACTGAAGTCCTTGATCCCTGGCTATCACGCTCTCCTCGTCCGCAGCAGTACACAGGTTACGGCAGACCTGATACAGGCCGGGCGAAATCTTCAGGCCATAGGTCGGGCCGGTACAGGCGTAGACAATATTGATGTGGACGCGGCGACGCGGGCTGGTGTAACGGTTGTAAACACACCCACCGGCAATACCGTCGCCGCCGCCGAACACACGATTGCCATGTTAATGGCTCTGGCTCGCAACATACCGCAAGCGGATCAAAATGTACGCGCGCAACTGTGGAATCGCAGCGCGTTCGTAGGGACCGAAGTTCGGGGCAAAGCGCTGGGCGTCGTGGGCCTGGGTCGTATCGCCCAGGAGGTGGTCCAATTCGCTCTCAGCATGGGCATGTGTGTCTACGCAAGCGATCCGTTCGTCAGCCAGGAGTACGCGACCCAAAGAGGGGTTAAACTGCTTTCCCTCGACGAAATGCTCCCGCTAGTCGATTTCCTGACCGTGCACGTACCGCTGACCGAAGCAACCCATAACCTAATAAACGCCTGCCGACTGAATCAAATGAAACAAGGCGCCCGCGTGATCAATGTCGCCCGCGGCGGAATCGTTGACGAGAAGGCGCTGGCCGCCGCAGTTTCGAGCGGCCACATTGCCGGCGCGGCTCTCGATGTATTCGAGAACGAGCCGCTGCCCGAGGACAGCCCACTGCGATGCAATGACAGGATTATCCTCACGCCCCATCTTGGCGCAAGTACGGTCGAAGCGATGGAGCGCGTGGCCGAGGAGGTCGCAGTCCAGGTTGCCGACATTTTGCACGGCAGGCCGGCCCGCCACGCTGTCAACGCACCGATACTGCCTCCCACCGCCTTAAACACGATCATTCCCTACATTGATCTGGCTGAACGCATGGGACGGTTCCTGCGCCAGATCGATGAAGAGGGCATAAGAAGGCTCGAGATTACAGGACACGGGCCCATCACAGCGTTCGACATGGCGTATGTTGTCGCCTCCGCAATCCGCGGAGTGTTGTCCGAAATAGTGGAAGAACGGGTCAACCTGGTAAATGCCGAGCTCTTGGCCCGCAACAGAGGAATCGAAATCATTCAGCGCAAGTTGCCGAAGCACGAACGCTATGAGAGCATGGTCACACTGCGACTGACGAGCGCCAGCGGGACAAACTCGGTGCTGGGAACTGTCCTGCTGGACGAACCGACCATCGTCGCCCTGAACGACCTTTGGGTGGAGTTTCCAGCCACAGGCAACCTGCTTTTGGCTTCGCACACGGACCGACCCGGAATGATCGGCAAAGTAGGCACACTGCTGGGGCGGTCCGACGTTAATATCAGCTTTATGCACGTGGGGCGCCGGGCCCCGCGCGGAGAATCTATCATGGTGTTGGGCACCGACGAGCGGACACCAGCCCAAGTCCTGACAAATCTGGCCGATATTCAGGACATTCGCTGGATTAAGGCGGTCGAGTTACGCGAATCGTAATGAGCAGAGATCCAGTTTCGGAGAGTCGCTCAGGCAATAAAACAGGTCACACCTGCAAAAAGAGGAGAAACAAGCCCCTCGGTCGCTTCCAAGAGGCAGTTTCTTCTGATGCGGCTTGGAGAAACGAGGCAGCCAGCGCGCCGCCCGTCGCCATTCGGTATCGAAGTGGGCCTTCACAGAAAATTCCCTTGGGCCTTCTGGCAATAGCACTTGTATGGATAGGCCCCATCCTCGCATGCGGCAGCTTTCAGCCCCGCCCGACACCCACCAGGCAGCTTCCCGCAGCAGTTGAGTCCAGCAATACACCCGCGCCGGACCAGCCTGTTGCCACGCCTGTGCCCACCGCCCCACCGGCGGCAACCGCGACCGTACCCCCGCCTCCAACGCCAACACTCGTTGTACCAAACCCTCTGACCATCGGCGAACAGGCGCGCATCGTCATCCCTGGTGGCCTTAACATTCGCGAGCAGCCATCGATTGGTGCGCCGATTCTCACCTTGCTTGCCCAGGGAAAGCGAGTCCTGGTCCTGGAGGGCCCGAATGGGTCCGAGGGATATATCTGGTGGAGGGTCGATGACCAACAGGGCAATGTCGGCTGGGCAGCCGGCGGACAGGGCGACCAGGTCTGGATTTCGCCGCAGGTCGGCGACCTGCGGCCCGTTGACCGCCCCCCAGTAATCGGCGACCTGGTCGTTGTCACGCTGCAGGGAGAGCTGTCCGTACGGTCTCTGCCCGGTGTGACCTCGGCTATTAAGTCACGTGCAAGGACAGATCAGAGGTTCACCGTGGTGGCCGGACCCCAAGCAGATGGCGGATATTTTTGGTACCAGATACGTTCGGAGGACGGCCAGGTGGAAGGTTGGGCCGCCGATGGCAGCGGGGGCGAACGTTGGCTCAGCCCGCTCGAATAAAGGCGGGAAAAGCCTGAGGTTGGTTGGCCGACTAGACCGATATGTGACAAGCGCCGCCCTTGAAACAAACGCCGAGCCTCATAGCCGCCCGCTAAACTAAACGCCGTAATGCTGCTTCGAGAATCAAGACTGCCTGCCAGTACTCATCCAGATGTATGTGTTCGTTGGGTGTATGGTCCAGGTTGCTGTCCCCGGGGCCATACGCCACGATTGGGCATTGCCAGGCCGGCCCGACAACGTTCATATCGCTGGTGCCGCTCTTGCTGACAAAGCGAGGCCGTTCATCGCTGACTTCGCGGATCGCCGCGAGAAAGCCGCGTACGAGCGGGCTGTTGCGGCTGCTTCTCCATGCTGGCTCGTACCCGTGGACGCAGAACTCCAACTCCAGCTCCTCATCGCCAAAGTGGAACTCCTGCGGAGCGGCGTCTTTGCCTTCAACATAGGGTGGGCTGGGCGCCGGCCCGTTTGCATCCACCCGTTCTCGTGCCCACTGCCACAACTCGGTTAGGAAACTGTCTGCTGAAAAATCCAGCGGCAGGCGGATTCCGACTTTGGTCCAGACGCGATCGCGCATGGACTCATCGGTCCACGTCCGCAGTTCCCGCAGACTGGGCAGCAGTTGGTCGAACGTCTTTACCGTGTCGCGATTAAACTGGTCACAATACGCGCAGATCCAATTCCACAGATCAACTGCCGCGGTTGCCACACCCGGGTCAGGACCGGCCGAGTGCATCATGGGCTGCGCTGCATTCATCTCCAACAGCAGCCGTCCCTTATAGAAGAGCGTTACCCGGGTTGTCCCGCTGGGTTCTCCAATTACACAGAAGTCTGGGGTCGGCTCGTTGTCGCCATTGAAGCGGTCGCGGATGAAGCGGGCCCCCTTGCTTGTCGCCGCCTCTTCCTCCACCGCGCCCACAACTACGATGCGGACGTCATTGCGGTTCGCCCACTCCGATCCCAGGCGGGCGGCTGCAGTTGCGAAAGTCGCCAGAGGACCCTTGGCATCGACACTGCCCCGCCCAAAGAGCACCGGCCCGTCCGCCTGATTCTCTACCCTTACGGGGATATCTCCGTAAACTGTGTCGATGTGACCCAGCAACACAACTGTCCTGGTGGCGTCTTTGGCGCCCAACTCACCGACCGCGTTCCCGGCAGCGTCAACTTCATACCTGTCATATCCCAGCGAACGCATCGCCGCGACCAGATAATTGCTCGCCTCAAGTTCGTCGCCGCTGAAGGAAGGGATTTCTACCAACCGTGCCAGCAGACTTTCGGCATCCGATTGTGAGACCTCAGCAGGCTTCACCGCAGCACTGGTCGAAAGTTCCGACCGCATCAGCCCTCCAGATCATCCAGTAGATCACCCAACTCCCGCTCCCAGACGTCATCCAGCGGCATAAATGGGTTCTCTGTAAACTCTTCATCCAGCTTCTGCATATAGGCATGAACGTCGAGTTGCGGAGCCTGGCTGGCAAGTTCCTCCATCTGTTCTTCCATTGAGGTCATCAACTCGTCGCTCTGTATTCGTAGCTCGGAAAGATCCATTCCCAGATGGAACATGAAGTCTGCCCGCCGCATAATGTCGTACCAGGCTTTGACATCGTCCTCGATGCGCACACTTTGGGCCGGCAGCATTACCTGTCCAAAGTCGTAAGCCGGGACGAAACCGTGGAAGCAGATATACTCCTGGTTTCGCTGACCGGCGTGGTAGGCCAGATAGGAGCCAATCGTCGTGCCGCCTTCGTAATTGGAGAAACGGACCGCATACTCTTCCATTTCCTTGCGCATCTCCTCCATGCTGAACACGCAGGAAATATCCCGGTCCTTGTTGTAGGGCATGGCGCCATAGACGCCCCCAACCGCGACCACGCGTTTTACGCCCAGCTTCTCGACAATGTCAAAAAAGGCTTCAGCATATTCCTCCTCGTTGACATGCGGCTCTTCGCCAAGGAATATCAGCAGACCCTTGTCGCCAAGTTCAGTGTAGTAAAGCTCGGTCTTGATCAGGCGCATCTCCTGCACAACGCCGTCCTTCGTGTGCACCTCAGGTCTCAGCAGGTGGTGCGCGCCCGGCATCTGAAAAAGAAAGAACCGCTCACGACTGATTTCGCCAATCTTTCGCGTCTCTAGCTTCTCGATCAAGTAGGCTGGCAGGCCCGACGAGATCGAACCGGCGTCGGCCCACTGGTGCCAACCGGCAATCATGACCATCTCGCTGGCGGTCGGAGTTTCCCACAAATAAACTCGCTCGTCCATGTCTTTACCTCAATTTCGTTAAATTAGAATTGCGGCGGCGGTGGGTCAGGATTTCTTCATGCGGAAGACGATTACCGGTGGAATCTCGCTGAAATTCGGGCCCCAACTGATTTCCCGCCTTCCCGGCGGATGCGTAGCAGGGAACGCTCTCTCTTCAATGCCGCTCAAAACAAAACCCGCCCGCAGTCCAACGTTCAGAAGTGCATCAAGAGGGCGGTGGAAGTATGGCTGCGGCAAAGGCTGATCGCGCAACGCCTGCCCACGGCACATGTAAGGCGTCATGTATGCGACAGTCCGGACACCGTAGGTCGAGACTTCCACGCCGTCCTGTTCTTCTCTCTCGCCGAATAGGGTTGTAAGCACCTGATTAAAGCACGGGTGCATCATTGAGAAGACAAAATGGCCGCCCGGCTTGAGCAGGCTGTACAAGCTGCGGAATAGAGGCTCTATCTCTGCCATATCGAACAGCGCCATGTTGGAGAGCGCGCAATCAAATTTCTCGTTGCTGAGCCCACGCATGCCCTCTTCGTCATTGGCGTCGAGCACGAAGTAGCGGATGTCGCCATCCTCAGGCATGCTGCGTTTCCTGGCATACTCGACCATTTCTTGTGCTATGTCGAAGGCAACTACACGTGCCCCCAGACGGCCCAACCTTCTGCTGGTCAGCCCGTTGCCGCAGGCAATATCCAATACCAACTGTCCCGGTTGGATTGACAACAACTCTTCAATCGCGGGCCAGCAAAGGACCTCGACAAAGTCGTTGCCTTCGCCCATGTAGTCATCCCAGTGGGCCGAGTTATGGTTCCAGATTCGCTCGACCTCTTGCCTGTACTCGGGAAAGGCAGTATCGGAATGCGCTTGTGCCTCTCCAGGAGAAGCGTGCGCGAGAGCCTCAACGGGTCCCTTCAAATGGGCCATATATTCACTCCAGTGCAATTGCGGCTTAAATGCACAACCACTTCAGACCGGTATACTGTTGCAGGAAACAACATCGCCCATTGTACCACACACGTAGAACCGCAGAATACAGGCTGGGAAGTAGGGGCGCATCCCATTTTGTTGTGTCGATTCGTAGCGCCCTATTTCGCAGGCCCAGAAAATCCGCAACGTCTTACTCACAATCAGTTCGCGACCTTGCCTGGGGTCAGCGAAGGAATCTCCCGCTCCTTCATTCTGGTATATGGGCGGTCGGGCCTTCGGCCCTCCCTTGTGCGGGGGCTGCGCCCCCGCACCGCCCCCCTACAAAACCATCTCTCATCGACCGGTGCGTCTTCTTCTCAGCGGTGCGCCTGTCCGGCAGTGCGCCTGCCGCCAACCAACAACGTTTCGAAGAAAGCCTGAGAGGTGCCAGCGGTGAAGGCCTGGGTCAACATGGCGCCAAAAAAGAGGGTTGATGGCATGAAAACTGTGCTACAACAGTCCTGTCCATTCCCCTATCTGAGTTCCTTGTACGGGTGGGGTCACAAAAAATGAAGAACTGACTATTCTTGATTCAGACAGCGGCTGTCAAGAAATCTGGGATGCTCCCGGAAGGAGGAGTATCGCCGAAAGGTGCATCCCGACAGCCCGCGGCGCGTTTACGGTTCTACAATTTGCTGCCGCGCTCGATTTCACCCCGCCCAGGCCGCCGCGACTGCTGATGCCCTGCTTGTAAACTGGCGTAGTCGAGAGAGAGGAGAGCCTGCAACCGAGAGCCAGGCAAACGGCCTGAGAAGAACTGTCGTGTGGGTGGGAATACTTACAAAACAGCAATCAGCCCTCAGCGATGTCGACCGGGACTGGCCTGGGTCCCCGGAATTAAATCGCAATTTCAGTCAGATCAAAGACTGGGCCATGAACACAAGCGCGTGTGAAACCTCCGCCGGCTACGGGAATAACACAGACAAGGCAGGCCCCCACTCCGCAGAGCATCTCAGTTCTGACCAGTATCTGGGCGAAGTTCCTGTCAACACGAAAACGCGCATCTCTGATCATTCTGAGGAGTTCCCCATACTCGGCAGAGCTGACCCCCGCGCAAACTTGGTCTGCCCAGCCCAGCGTGTACTGAATCTGCTCCAGCCACTGTCTCTTGTTGATGGCCGTGCGGACTTCTACCTGTATCGGCAAACCTGGAACCAGGCCGGCGGTCGTTTCATCGCTGTCTGCCCGCATAAGGATCGTCACCCGCCCGCCCCGGTCCAGCGCCTGTTCGCACAAGGGGAACAACTGCCAGAACCGGGCAAGGTCGTGCCTTACGTCGACCAGCAACAGTAGATTGTGAGGGTTGGGCTGTAGGGAGAACCCGTTGCCGAAGGGCCCATCCAGGTTGAGATGTTCGCCCTGAACGCGCTGCCCCAGCCACGCAATTCCTTCGTCGGCAGGCGGACTTTCCTCTGCGTTGGCTTTAGGGCGGGCACCTAAGTTCTCTGCACAGTTGGGAAGATACAACTGCCAGCAGTCGTCATGCTGCCGCGCTTGGCGGCCGCAAACGAAGAGGGTGCGGCGTAGAAATATGGACCAGTCGGCTTCGCGTTCGATACCGACGCTTGTGCTGCAGCGTACCTGGAAGTAGCGGCCGGCGACGGAATCCGAAGGTGGTATGGCGCCCGGCGGAAAACTTACGGCGAATGGCAGGCCTGGGCGAACCGGGCTGTCAATCCGGCCCACCATGGCGGGCAGTGGCTCTCCAGCAACATGTGTCATCGATCAGGTAACGCTGGCGCAAGAGTTCTAGGTTGGATTGTGGTCGTCCTCTTTCTTGTAGGCGGAAAATTCACGACCCTCATTCACCGTAGTCATGCCCGGTTCAGCCATCCCCGCCTCTTCAGATTCCGACCGTTGCGATCTTCGCTTGCGGGCAAAGGGACGCTTCTTCACCAGGGGACCCGGCTCAATTATCGCCAGTATCAAGACAAGAACGATCCCTCCGATTGCCAGAGTCGCCAATACCTGCCACATCGAAGAAAACAACTCCGCCGCAGCTCCGTTGGGAACAACATTACCATGAATGGAATCTGCAAGTTCTGTCAGCATGAATTGGGAACGCCAGCGGACCGGCGACCAAAAGCAGGGCCTGATCGCAGGCCTTCTCTATCCTGGAGGCGTCATCACTCTGTGGTACAATCTGGTCAGTTCCGTCCTGGCGGCCGAACCAGGCAACTGCAGCGCGGGGCATAATGCCTGACCCCTATTCCATACTGTCTGCGTCGGCCCCCTCGAATTGACGTACTTCCACAAACGCCATTATTGTCAATTCTGACACAGCATTCGGCGAACAGCCAATCCCTGACGTGGTCACTGAAACCGCCCGAAACTCGAGCCAATCTTCCATTCTGAACCTACGCCAATATCCTCAACGGGCGCTCGACCGCTTCTTGAATCGCAACATGCCCGCGGGATGGCGCATCGAGTTGCGCAGCAGCTGGCCCTTCCTCTTCGTTCCGCTCCTCCTGTTCATGCAGCTCCTGGGGCCTAGCCCCATCTGGATAGCTCTCCTTGTTTCCCTGATTGGGCTATATGCAATCAGCTACGCATGGGTTCGCAATCAGATCGGCCAAGTCCATTTTGAGAGGCGCCGGGAGGGGGCTATGTTGGTCGTAGGAGACGCTCTGCAAGAACGTTTTATCGTGCAGAATACGAGTTCGCTACCCTTGCACTGGCTTGAGTTTGCCGACAGTTCGCGGTTGCCCGGTTACAACCCAAGACAGGTGGTCAGTTGCGGCGGTGGCAGCAGCTACCAGTGGCGGGCAGAAGCAAACTGCACGCAAAGAGGTGTTTTCCGGGTGGGGCCCCACACATTGCGCACGGCAGACCCATTCGGTCTCTTCAGCCTTGAAATCAGTGACTCCCGGTCGGAATCCCTTCTCGTCTATCCCCGGGTTGCCCATATCCCCCCTCTCGAACTACCTAGAGGAAACCTGTCTGGCCAGGATCGCCGCCGCCGCGCCTACAGCGGGTCGGAGCGCTCACAGGCTGTGCGGGCATATCGTCCTGGGGACAGCCTGCGTCATGTGCACTGGCCAATAAGTGCGAGGCAAGGCGAACTGATAGTCACCGACATCGAAACTGAACCAAGCGGGGATCTCTGGATCGTACTGGATGTCAACCGCGCCGTTCAGTCTGGCAAAGCCGAGTCCAATACGCTCGAGACGGGCGTCGTTCTCGCGGCCAGCGCGGCGGCCGAATTTCTGGGCGGCGGCGAGCGTCGCTCCGTTGGCCTGCTGGCCGCGACCGCTGCAGACCCCTTCCCCGAACATGATTCGAACGAGAATTCAGGCGACAACCAGGAAATGCTTGAGCCGGGCCTCAATGGCAGTGGCAGCGGGGCACAGTACGAGCTCTTCAAACAGGACCCCATAAGTTCTCGGTCCACCGACTTAGTGGATGTGCCGCCGCAACCTGGCAAGGGGCAGGTCTGGCGCATTCTGGCCGCGCTTGCTCCCGTTCAGGCCGGTGACCTGTCTTTGGCACAGCTTCTGCGCCGCAGTAGGGGGCTGTTCAGCGCAGGCCAGACAGTTCTGGTGATCACCTCAGACATTGGCGAAGGTGTCCAGGACTGGACGGCTGAGTTGCTGCATCTTCGTAGCGGCGGCGTTTCAGCCAGCGTTCTTGCTGTAACGCCAGCTGCTTCGGAAGAATCGAACGACGGCCAAGCCAACGAACCCGATGCCGGCACCGAATCCCGCGCTGTCCCGACAGAGATCCAGCCTCAAGAGCACTATACAGACCAGGCGACAACGAGACCCGTCAGCAGCGCAGAGGAAGCACAAGCAAACTTGATCGACATGCTTACAAGGCACGAAATCCCCATCCAATTCCTGCAAGCAGGGACGACATTGGCGCCGGCCCTGACCTATCGCCGCACTCGCACGATATTGCGCACGACCCCCAGCGGCGGCGTCGTTGCCCAAGAGGTTGAGGAAGTTGTCGGTTGAATACCGAACAGGTTGTTGACGAACGGCACATAACCGTACGGCTATTCGCGTCCGTGGCAGAACGCTATCGTCCGCCATTGGGTTGGATGGTCTTGGCTCTGGGGCTACTGTTGGCTGTGTTGCCGGCCATCGCCATACGGGAAGCCAAATGGATAGATCTTGGCCGCGTTCGAGTTAGTCTGGAATGGGTTGTTTTCTTCAGTCTTTTGAGCGGCTGGTGGTTTGTAAGTCACCTGCAAAATTGGTTGACACGACTCCGTAACAGACCAGCTGGGCCGCAACCGGAGACAATTGACTCCGAATTTCCCCCCCGGCGTAGCCGCCTCTTGGATCTCGCATTCTGGACCGCCTGCGGACTGGGATTCCTGCTATGGGTCGGCATCGGCACAGTTACCTTGTCGCAGGTGCTTGTTCACTGGATTCCCGGCCCAATCGATCTGTGGCGGGCAGTAAATACCAACAATCTGCTCGAACTGGCTACAGGCGTGGTGACCGACTTGGACGGCCTGTTGTGGCGTTACACCGATTGGGCCGAGGGCGTACAGGCCGGAGGCGCATACCAGGATGACTTTGTATTCCTTTCTCTATTCGGCGTTGTCCTGTGGCTTCTGGGCGGAATCACCGCATTGCTCGCGCTCTCGACCCGCAACGGGTTGATCGTGGGCACGCCGGCCCTTTGGGTCCTGGCGATGTTCCTCTTCTATGGCCGCCAGAGCCGCCTACTCATTTTGGTAGGCTTTTGCGCAACCCTCCTGCTGCATGTCTTGCTGGATCAGCAAAGGCTGGAAAGGATCTGGGTCAGACACCGCTCAGACTTCAGCCCCATGCTGCTGATGGATCGCATGCTCTCGGTCGGCGCCGCCGGTACGCTCTTGGTGCTGCTGGCAGGATTCATGCCCAACGTGGTGATTCGCCCGATAGCGTATAGGGTCTACCAGACCATGACACCTGTATACGATTCGGTCGACTCAGTCACGGAAAGGATGTTTCCCGACTTGAAGGGAGGGAGAAGGGGCATGGGCCGCCTCGGCAGTGGTCTGCCCAACCGCTTCCTGCTTGAAGGCGGCGTAGAACTGGGGCGCTACGAAGTGATGCGCGTCTCTACCAACTATCCCTTTGGCGCCGTAACTGAAATGGGGGACATGCCGCCCCGGCTCTATATGCGGCGGGGAACCTTTGTCAACTATGATGGGCGCGGCTGGAATAACAGCGGCCACGAGAGAGACGCGGCATTTGCGGCCAGTCGTGCCTGGCGCAACGAGGAGGACTGGATTGGGCGCGTACCAATGACCCAACGTGTGCGCCTGACAGCGCCAACCGCCGTACTGCCGGCCGCCGGCGAGCCGTCCGAATTCCGAGTGGACTACGAACTGGAACGACGTTCTTTCGACGACCTGGTTTCCATCTGGTCAGACGAAGGGCCGGTGGATCGATTTGAAGTCGTGTCCTTCGTGCCCGCAATGTCGATCGAAAGCCTGCTTTCGCTGCCGGCATGGGGCGATGGCGCGACCGAACTGCCGGAGGAGCTAGCCCCCCACCTGAGGCTGCCCGAATCTGTAACCCCCAGAACTCGCGATTTAGCTGACCGCCTCGCGGCCGACCAGCCCGGGCCCTTTGCCATCGCCGAGTCGATCGAGTCCTATCTGCGCGGGATCGAATACAATCTCGAAGTACCGGCGCCGCCGCCCGGCGCCGACGTGGCCGACTTTTTCATTTTCGATTTGCGGCAGGGGTACTGCGATTACTACACGACCGCCTTCGCGGTCCTAGCACGTCTGAATGGCCTCCCAACCCGGTTCGCCACCGGCCATATAGGCGGCTATTGGGACCTGGAGGCGGGCGAATGGACCATTACCGAGGCGGAAGCCCACTCATGGCCGGAGGTCTACTTACCCGAAATCGGTTGGGTACCGTTCGAACCGACCGCCGGCAGACCTTCACTTCAGCGGCAGGCAGCTGTGCGGTCGGTGCCGGACAGTTTCACCAGCCGGCCTCAGGTAGAGACGGAGGAAGAAGCTACTGAAGACACCTGGTCCTGGAACTGGCAGATGCTTTTCTGGCTGCTGCCTCTCGCAGGGCTGCTATATGTTTTCAGAAACTGGCTCGAGCTCAGACCTCAGGACCCTTGGCTGGGTCTCCTGGCTTGGGGACGGCGCATTGGCTGGCCCCACCAGCCGAACCAGACCGAACTGGAATATGGACGCGAGCTCTCGGCCCATCTGGCCGACCACGAGACCGAACCGGAGCGGCGCCGCAGGCTAACGCGCAACGTCATCGGCCTGACCGCGGCTGTCAGCCTGGAAAGATATGGCACCGACACCGTTCGCTCCGAAGCGCTCACCCGCGCGGTGGAGCTCTGGCGGGCTATGAAGAAGGACATCCGGCGATTGCCCTGGTAACACGAGCGCAGGGCCGCATCCCTTCAGGCCTTCTCTACACTAACTCGCCGTCGTTCTCATCCTCCAACCCGTCGTCTTCCTCAACATCGTCAAGTAACGACAGATCCGCAGCCAGGTCGTCCGGGTCAGGCGCGGCATAGCGCTCCCACAGCTCTTCGGCCAACCGGCTGTGATCTACCTGGAGTCCGAAGCGCCGGAAGTACTGGCATACCCGCAAGACATCCCTGTTCAGCACGGCTCGTGCGCTCTGGTTCGAGTGCGTGTCAATCACCTGTGGAAAGTCGATCAGCTTGATCTCGCCCTGCCAGTAGAGGATGTTGTATGCGGACAGGTCACCGTGCACGAAGCCTTGTTGCAACATGGTGGCAATGCTCTGCCGCGTGATCTCAAAAAGCGGAAGAACCTCATCCTCGTCAATCCTGACCTCATGCAGAGTTGGCGCCGCCATCCCTTCGTCACCAATGTACTCCATCAGAATCGCGTTTTCCCCCACGCCGTAAGGCATCGGTACAGGCACACCGGCCTTTTGAAGCTCCTGCAATGTGGAAAACTCGTACATCAGCCAGGACGTATGGCGTACTTTCGCCCCAAAAGCAGTATTCTTTTTGACAGCTCTCGCAGTCCGTTCATCGCGCGCCTTGACCGCCTGGGGCCGCCCGTCTTCAGCTGTGAGAAAGTTGCGGCCCTCCCTGTATAGTGCATCGTTGCGCAAGTTCCGGAACTGGCGGGGCCGGTAGACTTTTGCGGCAATCCATTCCACACCCACTGAATAGTGGGGCTTGCACAGATAGACACTTGCCTCCTTTCCTCCTTTGACCAGCGCCATGATGTCTACAATCTGGTCCTGCTCGAAGAATGGTTGCAGAGAGTCTTTAAGGAAGATGCCTTCATAGCGTGCAGGCGTATAAGTCGTCTCCCAAACGTTATCCAGATCAGCCACTTCGGCCACCTTCTGAATCTCGGCGCGATGTGCCTCGAATTTCTGCCTTTCGTTTCTGGGATCTCGAGGAGCTCGATAGGTGCGATGGCTGAGACGGAACCTTTTTCGGTAGAACTCCAGGTCCTCCTGCTCCTCCTCCCACTGGCTGTCCGAATCTTCCGTATTCTCTTCATGCTGCTGTTCGTACTGCTGCCAAGCTTCCATGTTCTCGTGTTCTTGGTTTTCCAAGGTTTGACCGTCCATGTTCTTTGGGCACAGAGAATCGCGTCTGTGCTTCTTTTTGACCCTTGCTTCCTAACAGAAGTTAGTCAACGCAAGTCCAGCGACCAGGTCGAGTGCAATGGTCGGTTTGAGCGGCCCGTGACCCCGCTATGCTGTTTACCTTCGAAACGAAACGGCTTGCAATGAAGGGAAATCCATTAATGGGGATCAAAAAAGGCCGCGGGCGGGGTAGCGCCTACAGCCTCGAATTCGAGGAACAGGTGGATCGGTAGCTTACCAGAAACCTGGTGAAGGGGCTCGCGAAGCAGAAGCTTTCCAAACGAGCGCCTCAGGAACTCTAGCTAGTTACGCTCCATATGCAGGTAGATACCCGTGACACTCTTTACGTTATTCACTTCACTCATATGGAGCCTCCTTTCGCTAAGACTTCTTGAAGAAAAACCAAGTGATTCTCCGATTGTCCTGCCAGCGGAGATCGAGAAAAGTCTAGCACAATTCTGGCTGAGTCCAAAAGTGCGGACTATAGGGAAGACGGTTTCAAGTCATGGTCTGTTGTGGTCAAAACGAAGTGCCCAAGGGGCATCTGATGCGACAGCGCAACGGACCGACAATACTGCAAGTGCGACTGGAGAAGTTGGTAAATACTTCTGAAAGTCTGTTGGACGCACGCAGCGAAAGTGTCGACAGTTTCCAGCAAGCGTCTGTGCTGTGTTCCGCAATAGAGCGGTTACTTTTCCTGGACTTCGACGAGGCGGCCGTCCGGATCGCGGGTATAGGCGGACCGACCCCAAGGGTAGGTTGAAGGTGCAATCGCGGCCGCCGCTTCGCCAAGGCTGCCCTCGGCCCACACACTGTCCAGGTTCTTCACTGCGATCGCGAAATGATCTTCGTCAGGGGGCCCACCTTCTCCAACTTCATAGTCAGGACGCGCAGGGCTCTTATGATGAATCAGGATATGGAGACCATCCAACTGAAACATGGCCATCTGCTCGGACTGGAAGGCCGGCGCCCCTCCGAGAAGCTCTTCGTAGAATGCAACCAGCGAAGAAACTTCGTGTGTGAACAGGGCCAGTTCTACAAGTGGGCGCATAGCAGCGAACTCCCTCATTTTGAAGACGTGTCAGCCGACGCAAGTTCAGCGTAGGCAATGTAGAATCTCTTTTTGATTGGGAAAGCGGGCCAGCAGCGAGGCATACTCTGCGTCGTCCGGCAAGGAGAAGTCCTCATCGCTATAGGCTGGAGCCAGTGAGCAGCCCATCAGCGCCCACTTGCCGCCGTTACGCAGTCGGGCGCCAAACCAACTGTGTGCTGGGACGAGCGCCTGAACGTTCTGACCTTCAAGCAATCCGTGTCCCAAGTCAAACTTCGTATAGTCAACATCAGACCCAAACACGAACAGTTCAACCACATCTCCCATATAAAAATGCCACACTTCGTCAAGTTCCAGACGATGCAGGCGGGACTTCGTGTCTGCCGTGAGCAAATAGAAGATGAGAGAAGAAGCTGGCCTATCCGACCTGACTGAAGGGGGCAAGACCTCTTTGGGCAACTGCAAATCGCCGAGGTAGGTCTGGCGGTAATAGCCGCCCTCAACCGGCAGAGGTTTCAAGTCGAGGATGCGGATGATGTCAGCGGCTGCAAGGTCCGAATTTCGCATAGTGTCTCAAAATGCCGGCACAACCTGGATACCGCCATCAACAGTGAGTGTTGCGCCGGTAATCCAACGAGCCAGAGGAGAGGCTAGAAAGATGCAAGCGTCCGCTATGTCCTCATCTGTTCCCAGACGCGCCAGTGGAACACGTTCCTGCCAGCTCCGCACTCCCTCCGGCCATGCTTCTGCCAGCCCTGGTCGGTCGATCAGGCCGGGCGCAACCGCATTGACACGGACTCCATGCATTGACAGTTCCAAGGCTGCGCTGCGCGTGTAATGTTCCACCCCTGCCTTGGCTGCCGAGTAATGGCTATGGGCCAAGCCTGTCGACGTACCTTCGATCGATGAAATGTTAACTATCGAACCGCTGCTCTGGTTACCTTCCCGCTTCCCCGAGAGTTCCACCATTGCCCGAGCCGCTCGCTGAGTGCAGAAATGCGTACCGGTCAGATTGGCGGCCAGTACCTGCTCCCATTCGGCATCACTCACCTCCAGCAGCCCGGAGACGGGGTAGATGCCAGCGTTGTTGACCAGCACATCCAGTCGCCCGTGCTGTTCAACGGTTTGCATGATCATCCTGTCAACGTCAGCCGGTCGTGTCACGTCGGCCTGAATGGCCTGTGCCTGTCCACCTGCCGCGCGAATCCGCGCTACAACTTCCTGCGCGGCCGTCTCTCCCCGAAAATAGCTCACCACGACCGACGCGCCAGCCTCGGCGAAGCGCCTGGCGATGCCCGCGCCAATTCCCCGGCTGCCGCCGGTTACGAGACATAACTTGCCCGAAAAGTCGAGTGCGCTGGTCAAGCTGGGCGTGGAAGTCAAGAGGATCACACTCCTTCAAGATGCTTTATCGTTAAGCTTTTTCCTTGAATCAATGGTATTACAGGACTTCAGCCGATTCAAATCTGGCCTTCACCTGGATGTCGTCAACGCCGGTGGGGCCAAGCCACTACCCCATCCAGAACACACGGGACCAGAACTAGACGAGGAATTTCCCCAGATTACTATGTCTCTTCGCTGCGTCCTTCCTTCACCTGCAAAAAGCAATTTCCAACGCCCGGCCACTTGCAAATCGCGGCTTCTGACATTTCCGAGTTCAGCTTCAGCAGAACCTCTGCGGCCTGCTACGGCGTGAAATCGAGCAGGCGCAGCCCTCCACCATTCCCATTGCGGGCTTTCAGGCCTCCGGCCTTCGTTCAGTCCTGAAGGTCCCTGCTCAGACAGCGACTCCGCCCGCAACCTGAGATTCCTCATGAGCCAGGAAGGCAGAACAGTTGACGTAACATTCCAGATTGTGTACCATTTTCCAGGAATCTGCCCATACACATGAATAGGGAGACAACAATGCTTTCACTTGCCCAGAAGCGCCAGTTCCACGATGAAGGTTACATTAGAATCCCCGGTGTGGTGCCCAAAGTGCTGCTCGACGAAGCGCTGCGCGCCGTCAATCACTCGATCGGGGAGGTCGGCCTCGGTGGCGAAGACATGGAAAACAATCGGTCAGCCTTTCACTGCGCCGAACTGTTGCGGGCACCGGTCATATTGGACCTGTTCTACAAGTCACCGGTCATAGAAATCGCAGAGGAGTTGATGGGGAAGGGCAACGTCATGCCCCTCAAACAGGCTAAGCCCTATCCCCGTTTTCCGCTTTCGCTGGGCGAAGACGCCCCGGAGCCGCGCGGACATATTGACGGGATCGGCAGCGGCACCAATGGCATGCCCAAAGGCTACTACGGACGCGGGTTTACCGCCTTTGCCGTCGTCTACCTGGTCGATTTGTTGGAGGAGAATGCCGGCAACTTTACGGTCTGGCCCAAATCTCATCGCGCCTTCGAAGCGTATTTCCAGAAGAATGGCCATGAAGTGTTGGCCAATGGAAGGCCCGACATCCCCCTTCCGGAAGGGCCGGTAATGGTTACCGGAAAGGCCGGCGACCTGATTCTCGCCCACCACCTGATGTTCCACACCGGGGGCCCGAACAGCTCTCCCAACGTGCGCCACGCCGTTATCTCCCGTCTTCGTCACAAAGAGGTGGATGGCAACGAATATGCCGCCTATACCGATATCTGGCGTGAATGGCCCGGCATAACCGAAGCCATGAACGGTTCGAAGGAAGAGGCCCTCGCTAACTGAATAGAGGGTTGAACTTGCGTCGGAAGAAAGTGCCCCCTGAAGCGGGCGTGGGGCCTAGTTCGAAAACTCTCCGTTATGAATTGTATTCTGGCGCCCTTCTTCCAAGATCCGTTGAATCTCAGAGACCTCCAGAGGGGTGCTCGTACTGAGAAAGAGCCTCCTCAGCACTGAATTGAAACTTGCCCGCATGCTATCTGGCAACGCGAGAAACAAAGGAGGGCTGACTTCGTCTGCGCCGCTCACGATTTGGTCGCCCTTCTCCGAAGCCGCCGAGAGAAGATCACGATCAATCTCTCGATGCACTGGCGCGTAGCCTATATCGGTATCATCTTCGCTAATGCCTTTGAGCTGCAACTCATGCGCTTCTGCGGAGCCCATGAAGCCAATGAACGCCCCCGCTTCGGCTCGGTTTAACGCATCGGCGGGGATTATGTAGCCGAAAATGAGGGAGACCTCTCCCATGGGCAGGTTAGGGTCCATTTGAGGAAACTGGAAAAAGTCCAGTTCATCCGCAAACAGAGGTGGCAGGTCAGCCAGGCTGAAATTGGGCGCCAGCGCCATCACTGCCTTTTCCCACGATAGCGGTGTATCGCCGTCCCCGCGGATCAGGGAGGTCATGCTGTTCATCTCAGAAGTGCTGCCGGGCCTTTCATTGAAATAGCCGCGATCCAACAGCGATTTCCACATCTCCCACACGCGCGCAACTCGCACGTCGTTGAAGTCTACTCGACCTGCAATCAAGTCGCGATGAAATTCCGGGCCGTTCAGCCGCATGTTCAAGTAGTCAAACCAGAGTATGCTGATAAAGGGATTCTGACCTGCCAGCGACATCGGCGTGATGCCGTTGGCCAGGAGCGTGTCACAGATCCGAATGAACTCTTCCCAGGTGGCCGGAGGGGTCAGCCCATAGCGTTCGAAAATCTCCCGGTTGTAATATATGCCTGACCAACTGAAGGCTGCCGGAACGAAGCGCAACGTCCCCTCAAAACGACTGATATCCCTGAACCGCCTGCCATAAGCCTCCTCAAAATTTCCCTCGGTCCAGATATCCGACAGGTCGGACAGCAGCCCCAGCGCACCCGCGCTGCGCAAGTCATAACTGTCCCAGACCAGCATAACATCTGGGGGCGGCGTCTCCAGCAAATAGTTGGAGGGGTTGAATCCATAGTTCTGGCGGTCGATCTCAATGCTCGGCGCCAGTTCCTGAAATCGATTGATCGCTGCCTGCTCAGGCTCATCAAAAAAAGATGCGTTGGGCCCCACATAGGTGAGCGTGACCGGCGGACTGTCCGGCGCGAACAGAAACTCGTCCTCCGCCTCTCGGCCGCATGCCCCCAAGAGCAGGCAAAAAGCTAGCAAAAGGAGCGCAAAGGAAAAGCGCGGGATGATCTGGATTGGCAGCCGATATTTAGCCATTGTTGTTTTCCTGGATATACAAGTGCGCAGACACAAAAAGGGAATCTGGAGTTGCCTTACATTTGGCGCAGCAGTCCCGGCCCGACTTCCCCCACTGCTACGCGGCAAGACTCTGCAATCGCTTGGCCAAGGCTTCGATATGAGGCACCCCGATGCCGCAACAACCGCCTACCAGCCGGACACCCTGTCCAACCCATGACATGGCCCGGTCCGCGAAGACCTCGGGCCCGATTATGTCGACAAACTGCCAGTGGGGCATCTCAAAATAGCCGCTCTCGGGATAAGCGCCGGTGGGCCCGTCCCAAACGGCCTGAACCGCGCGTAGTGCCTCACCGGTAATGTCCACGTCACTGTGCATTATAGCTGCCAGCGACCCGCCCTCCGCCATCACCGCGGCCACGCCCTCAGCCAGGGGTACCTCTTCGTGGATGGTCGGGGCCAGCTTTATGCCGCCGGGCTCCATGCGCGTACAGCTAAACCCCACCCAAACAGGCAAGCCGGTCGCCGCGGCGGCCTCGAGAGCAGCGCAGCTATATTCAATGTCTCTCATCATTTCCAGCAGCAGGAAGTCGACGCCGGACTCGGCCAGGATCCCAGCCTGTTCCGCAAAAAGGCCCCGCATTTCCTGTACAGAAGGTCGACCCTCATCGCCAAGGCCCCCAGCAAACGGCGAGATCGACCCGGCAACCCAGACTTTACTGGGAGCAGCGTCCCATTTGCCCTGGCTATTACTGCTCTTGGCCTCGCCAGCTTCTTCTCTTGCTTGAACCGCCAGCAAGCCAGCCTGCCGGTTTATCTCCTCGGTTCGACTCTCGACGCCCGCGGCCCGTAACATATGCCGTCCGCTGGCGAAGCTGTTGGTAATTATGACCTCCGCACCGACACGAATGTAGTCGAGGTGCACCTCCCTCACAACATCGGGATGCGTGGCGACAGCCAAGCCGCTCCAGGCGACGCTGTTCATCGGCACGCCCCGGCTCTGTAATTCGGTCCCTGTCGCGCCGTCCAGCAGAATTGGCCGGCTGTCTTTGAGTCGTTCGCTGATGGTTGTCATCGGCAAGCAAGCTCCCTACTCTGTATATTAGAAAACGGTAACTACGCAGCCGCAACTGATTCGCAACCCTGAACGAGCCGAGCGAAAGCGATTTTCACTAACCACTAACCACTGATCACTGACCACTGCAGTTCTGGGCGGTCGGCCGCAAGCGGCCTCCCTTGTGCAGGGGCTGCGCCCCCGCAACGCCCCCCTACAAAAACATCGCTCACCGACCGTGTGCATTCTTCGCAACGTGTCGGCTGGCGAGCATGACGGCGACTGCACACCAGTTGCGTCACCTGGAGCCTGAATGGTTCCAAGGATGACTGGCTGGTCAGGTACTGTGGCTTAGTAGTTACGAAAAACGAAAGCAGGCGGGCCTATCGTCCCAACCGGAACCAGAGAAGCTACGTCGCAGCTTAGGACGAGCGACTTTCGGGCTATTCTACCAGCCTCGCATGAAAAGGCGAACTGTTCCCAAGTACCGCGCCCATCGGAAACACTGTCTGCGGCCGCCCAAGCCCCTTTGAGCGCGTCTCCTGCCCTCGAATCGAGAACGTGAAAGGCAGGATGTAACTCCAGCCACATTACACTCTTGCCGTTACGGACCGCTTAGGATAGGCTTGTGGCGAAAACTATCTCAAATCGGCGCGAATCCGGCACACGAGCCAGACAGTGGCGGCGGCTGACAGGTGGGCTCTTGCTATTGCTGCTTTAGCGATTAGCTACTGTCAGTGCGACCATATTCCACCCAGGAAGAATAACAACGCGATGTCAACTCCCATATATGAGCGACCGACCGACCTGCTGCGGACTCTGATCCGCTTTGACACCACCAATCCGCCCGGCAACGAAGCTGAGTGCATCGGCTATCTGAACGGTCTGGTGCAGGAGGCCGGTCTTGCAACAACCCTGCTTGCCAAAGACCCGAACAGACCCAATCTGGTCGCCCGCTTGCCCGGCCGCGGCGAAGCCCCTGGCCTGGTCTTGCAGGGCCACGTTGACGTAGTAACCACCGCGAATCAAACGTGGCAACACGATCCCTTCGGTGCCGACCTGATCGACGGCCTTGTCTGGGGTCGCGGCAGCCTGGACATGAAAAGCGGTGTCACGATGATGACCTGCGCTGTGCTGCGTGCGTTGGCAGAGGGGCGCACGCCCGCCGGCGACATAGTGCTGACCATCATGAGCGATGAAGAGGCCGGCAGCGACTACGGCGCCCGCTTCCTGACGGAAGAGCATCCGGCACAGTTTGAAGGCGCCAAGTTCGCTATCGGTGAAGGGGGAGGCAGCGCCCAATACCTGGGCGACCAGCGCTTCTATCCGCTGATGGTCGCAGAAAAGCAGGTTTGCTGGCTGCGTACCCGTCTCACTGGGCCCGGTGGACACGGTTCGACTCCCTTTCGCGACGGTGCAATGGCAAGGCTGGGAAAGCTGTTGACGACGCTCAACAGTAACAGGCTACCCGTCCATGTCACGCCGGTGATGGAACAGATGCTGCCCGCCCTTGCAGAGCAGGCACAGGGCACGCTGGCCGAAGCCGCCATGGCACTGCTGGACCCGGAACGCACCGACGCCACGCTCGATCAGATGGCGGCCGATGGCGTACCTCAAGCTCGGTCCTTCGACGCACTGCTACATAATACTGTCAATGCTACCGTCGTAGGCGGCGGCATCAAGACCAACGTAATCCCCAGCGAGATCGTGTTGGAACTTGATGGCCGCGTCCTGCCAGGCTACACCGCCGACAACATAGTCTCCGAACTGCACGACTTGCTGGGCGATGACCTCTCCTTTGAGATCATCCGTCACGATCCAGGGAATGCTGATGTCGACATGACCCTGTTCCCGCTGCTCAAATCGATCGTGGAAGAGCTCGACCCGGCTGGCGTAGTCATTCCTTCAATGGTGGGCGGCTTCACCGATGGACGCATGTTCTCCCGCCTCGGCATCCAGAACTACGGTTTCTTGCCCATGAAGCTGCCGGCCGGCACCAATTTCGGCGCCACAGTCCATGCAGCTGATGAGCGCGTGCCCGTGGAAGCATTGGAGTTCGGACTGCAGGCGATTTCAACCGTACTTGAGCGCTACGGCACGGACGGCGCGCTCTGACATCTCATTCACTATACAAAAATGGCTAGAGACAGCGACCTGAAAGGCGCCGTTCAGGAACAGTTTGGACCTGTAGCGGCCAACTATCTTACAAGCGCAGTCCACGCGCAGGGCGAGGACCTGCCGGTGATGGTGCAAGCCGCCAATCTGCGCGGAGATGAGCGTGTTCTGGATGCAGGCTGCGGCGCAGGGCACACTGCTGCCAGCTTCTCTCCACATGTTGCAGAGGTGGTAGCCCTCGACTTCACCGACGCCATGCTTCGTCAGGTCGAAGTACTGGCCAGCGAGCGAGGACTGTCAAACGTCAGCACGCGCCTGGGTGACGTGGAGTCGCTTCCCTTTGCAGATGCAGTTTTTGGGCTTGTTGTCTCTCGCTACAGCTCGCATCACTGGGCCAGGCCGGAACAGGCCTTGCGTGAATTCCGCCGTGTACTGCGGGGCGACGGCTCGTTTGTCCTCAGTGACGTATTGGGCTTCGACGATTTTGTCTGCGACACCTACCTTAATGCTATAGAGGTATTACGGGATTCCTCCCATGTGCGGGACTTTACGCTTGCAGAGTGGAATACTTTCTTCGCCAGCGCCGGTTTCGAACTGGAAGTCATTTTCCCATACCGCATATTTCTTGACTTTGAGGAATGGACCGAGCGCATGGCCACACCAGAGGCCAGCCGCGTATCCATTCGCGCTCTCTACGATGCCGCGCCTGCCGAGGTGAAGAAGGCGATGGGCATCGTTGAAGCAGGCCATTTCTTCCAGTGCGCAGTGTTGCGAGGGACAATCGCGTAGCGATGATCAACGCGGACGTACATATCCATCAGCGGTCGCTCTCAGGAGGATTTTAGAGTGCCTGAAACAGCAGCAACAGTTCGCCAGTGGTCGCTGATTCGGCGCTGGTTGGCTGAGTTGAAACAGATTCCCACGCTCGACCTCGTCTGGCTGGAGGGTAGTCTCGCCGACGGTCGCGGCACTCCTTACTCCGATATCGATATTCGGTTTGCGATTGCGGACGAAGACTTTGAGCGGCTTTGGAAGGTGCCCACTGCGCTGGAATACGACGCTTCGGAGCCCCAGAAGATCACTGGACCGTCCAGGCTATTGGCGGGGTTGGGAGACCACCTGTTGCTGGAGACTAGCTTTGTGCGCGCTTTGACTTCAGAGGGGCTGCTGGTGGAGGCCGGAGCAATTCCAACCAGTCAGGCCCAAGGGCTGGTGCTGTACGAGTGGGAAATCCTATTCTCACGTCTACCGGCCGGCGCGCCCGCATTCCGCCAGGCCCCAATTCTCCCACCCGACCAGGTCTGGCCCGACACCGACCCGCTGACCCCGGCCTCAGTCTGGCAGCGGGCAAAGTTCCTGCTCCTGATGATGCTACACACGCCGGCCGTTTTTCACAACCAGGAGCTGCATTCGGTTCAGATTACACTCGACCTTGCTCGTAGCGATCTGCTCAAACTGATGTGGCGGCGAGCGGGACTGTCTCACGGAAAGCGGGCCAAACACATGTCGAAGATCTTCCCCGCTAGTTGGCTGACGTCTTTGAACGACACCTATCCAACCGACCCAACGGTTATGTCGACCCTGGCCGCTCCTCTGCTGCGCATCTATGCATTGCAGGCAGTACACTTTAAGGAGCTGGCCGCAGCGGCCGGAGGCGGTTTCCCGCTCCCTTGGTTCGAGCGCCAATTTGCCTGGCTAACGCGTGAGCTTGGCTCCATTCTTGGCCAGGACTGCAGCGATTTTCAGCAGTGGCAGTCAGAATTAGCGCTGGTGTAAAATAGAGTTGATTTTCCACCCAGATGCTGCCGCGGCTTGCTACTTTTGGAGCAACCTTTCCAGCGGCATCGCCGTCGTCTTGGGCTGCGACGTATCTACGTCCACATCGTGGAAACGCTAACCAGAATACGAATACAATTAAGACAACATTCAATATTACGAGGAGGTACTTAAATGACCGCAAAGCCTATCATCTACACCGGCACCATCGGGCAGAGTGTATGGCGTAGCCTCGACGGCGGTGAATCCTGGGAGCGTGCCTCAAAAGGCATGTTCATGGAGGCCGACATCAGAGCTATTGCCATCGACCCCGACAACGCAAAAGTGCTCTACGCGGGAACGGAAGCCGGCCTCTACCGCACTCGCGATGGCGCAGACTCCTGGGAGCTCGTAGATTCACCCATGAACGACCTTGAGATCTGGGCGCTGGCTATCGACCCCTCAGATGCCAACACCATCTTTGCCGGGACCTGCCCTTCCGCCCTGTACCGTTCTCGAGACGGTGGCAGTAGCTGGCAAATGTTGGATGTCGACCTCGCCGAGGAGTGCGAAGGAATCCCTCTAACCCCCCGTGTGACCAGCATCATTTTCGATCCGGAAGACGCCAAGACGGTCTACGCCGGCATCGAAATCGACGGCATGCGCATCAGCCATGACGGCGGCGATACCTGGCGAGAGGGCAGCGAGGGCCTGTCGAGCCTCGACATTCACGGGCTTGCCGTTGTGCCCGGCTCGCCCAAGACGTTGGTCGCAGCCACAAATAACGACGTCTGCGTGACAACCGACATGCAGAACTGGACGCCCCTTGAAGTCAGGGACCACTATCCCTGGCCCTACTGCCGCGGCGTTGTTCATCTGTCAAATGGGGACAGCCGCATCTGGGTTGGAGCCGGCAACGGCCCGCCCGGCGACGAAGGCGGCCTGTTCCATAGCACTGACCTGGGCAAGACGTGGCAGCGAGCCGACCTGGGCGGTGTAGCCAACAGCACAATCTGGGCGGTCTCCCACAACCCGGCCATGCCCGATTGGATCGTTGCCTACAGCGTTGCCGGGCAGCTCTATTGCAGCACGGATCGAGGGCACACCTGGACGAAGCTGGAGCGGGAATTCGGCGAAGTTCGGGCAGTGGCTTTGGGGGTTTAGTATCACCCTACGGAACGGTGCGCTCTGCCGGACAGGATTCGAAGTCCGGCAGGGCTTTTTCCCGGTTCAACACATTCAGGCAGGATTTATCTGTCTGAATGCCTCAACGCCTGGCCGAATTGAGTCGGTCAATAGCTTATAGTCCGGGCCGTAACTCAGAAAAGTGAAACCCTGTTGCGCACGCGAGTGCATCTCTTCGGGGTTGGAAACGCCGGTGCCGACGGCCACGCCGCAAGCGCGGCCAACAGCCAGCGCGTGCTCCATGACCGCGTCGATCTCCGGCAAAGGCATGTGAAATGGATTCAAACCCATGGCCAGGCACAGGTCGAACGCGCCGATAAACAGGACGTCAATGCCGGGCACCTTCGCAATTTCCTCCAGATTTTCGACCGCCTCCGTCGTTTCGATTATCAGCATGACCAGGATGTTGTCATTCGCCTGTTCGAAGTAGTCCTCGTAATTGATAGTGTAGTTTGAAGCCCTAAGCGGCCCGAAGCTTCGCCTGCCCTCCGGGGGATAGCGCGTTGCGCGCACAATCGCCTCAGCCTCGGCAACTGTCTTGACCATGGGCACTGCAATCCCCATGCCGCCTATGTCCAATGACCTCTGGATAAAGACCGGATCGGCCGACGGGATGCGCACCAGGGGAATGGTATCAGCCCCGTTCATGGCCATGAGGATGTGCTCCACCTCTGCCATATCGAGCCCATTGTGCTCCATCTCGATCAGCAGCCACTCGCAGCCGGCATGTGCCAGCAGCTCAGCTACCGTAGGGCTTCCCATCCCCAGAAAACAGCCGAAAGTGGCTTGCCCGCCAACTGCTTTTTCTCGCACGAAATTGGTTCGCATTCGGATCTTTCCTCCCAAATTGGTCACTGTGGCTTCAACATAAACAAGCTCTTTCCCTCTTCCTTCCAAATAGCGAAATCCCTGCCCCAAATGCAGGTAACGCCGCCGCCTTACTTGCTACACTAAGCCGCCAACAGCTGCCTTGCCCCGCCCCTGACAGGCGAAAGCCGGCCGAGATTCCCACCTGGCAGGACAGAACGAAGAACGGTCCCGGCGATTCGGGTTTGATGAACGAAAACTCTGATTTTCGCTCATCTTTCTTTTGGAATGGGCATGGGTGACGGCGGATGAAGTTGCCGCGTGCGCGCCCGGAACTGCATTCCCTTCTCCGCCAGTGCGGCCAGTTCATCAGCGTCGCCCGGAAACCACTCCTTCAACTGCCGGCGAGCGATCTGCACGTGCTCCACTTCGTCGGCCCAATCGAAATCCTGGAGAGTGGTCATCAGCGGATGGCGAGCAATGTCACGGCAAAATTCATACTCGGCGCGTTTGCCCGGCGGATACTTCATCAGGGCCGCCTCAACGCCGATCCCCAGCATCACGTATAGCTCCAACGGCGTCATTGCAAACAAGTACTCGATTTCAAAATCTCGCAATGGCAGGGCAGAACGGTCTCCGTAAACATGCTCCGCCGCGGCCTCTCCAAACAGGGAATGCCGCATCTCATCCCACATATGACG
Organism: Caldilineaceae bacterium bin5; assembly: GCA_002238445.1. Classification (GTDB taxonomy): domain Bacteria; phylum Chloroflexota; class Anaerolineae; order Caldilineales; family Caldilineaceae; genus Bin5. Next base: position 26,268 of record MPML01000007.1, on the reverse strand, counting down.
AGAAATGGCAACGTAGAAGGACCAGGGTTGCTCATCCACCTCCAAGAGAACGATGGCCAGCGCCTCCGCGATTGTGATTTCACCTAAGCGCGTGGCAATCATCTGCGCGAGCCGCTCCGGCACTCGGTCCTCATCTACGTGGTTTACATCCCATACGCTTGAGAACGAACTGTCACGCTCTGGTCTCTTCGCAACCTTGAAAGGCCCGCCACTGCGGACGGCACGAACGTTGCCGTCCAACGTCTCGCCGACGCCGGTGATGCCTCCGACAGCCTTCAACATCGCTTCAAGTGTTCCCGCCCAGCCCAATGCGAGTGTCTCATCCTCACCCGTTTTGACAACATCATCATAGGCTGCTTCCAGCAGTTCCAGTGCCTGCTCTTCCTCTGCGATGATATTGCGCATCAGGCGCGCAGTTTCATAGTCGGCCAGGCCATTAGTCTGACCTGCATAGTCCCGATAGGCTTCCAGCATCGCCGGTTTGAACACCTTTGCCAGGGCGGCCAGAAGCTCAACGCTTCCGTCAGAATGCATCGCCTCATCCAGAACGGTCTTCAGACCATCATCGGGAACGCTAAAGCTTTTCGCCCTGGATACCCGTAGCTCCATAAGCCTGCCCTTGAGCAAATCCGAATGCAGTCCATCTTCGTATTGGAGGCGCGACAGCAGCCCCTTCAGATCCCGCTGCGGCGTCGTTACAATATGCGCTGCCTGCAGGAACATCAACCGCTCTTCGACATATGACAGCCTGTGAATTCGATGCGCGCACTCTTCTACGCTCAGACCTGGCTCTTTCGCTCTCTGCAGGCCGGCGAACTGGTAGCTGGCGTTCATCAGTTTGCCTTTCGAAGTCTTGCAAGTCACTGAAGCCAGGATGGAATCTGGAAAACTGTCTGGTCCATTCCGTCGGCATCAGTATAGGAGATAGTCAACGAATCATCAACCACTTCTCAGCCAGCCAATACCCGTTGATAATATGGCGTAATGATGTTAAAGTCCTGATTACTCTGATCCCTCTGCCGTGAAAACGTAGGACAGTTGGCCGCTTCATGAATCCAACTCGCACCACCGCCGCCTTCGCGAAGGAAGATTAATGCCTGATATTGTTGTGATCGGCAGCTACGTAGTCAGCCTGACCGTGCGCGTCCCACGAAAGCCGGTCATTGGAGAAGCGCTGATCGGCGACCTGTTTGATATGGGGCCAGGAGGAAAAGGAACAAATCAGGCTATCGCCGCCGCGCGGCTAGGGGCGCGAGTGAATCTCGTTGCTTGCCTTGGCGATGACTCTTTTGCCGGCGAGGCCGAGCAGCTCCTCGAGTGCGAAGGCATCGCGACGGAACACATTCACCGCATCAGAGATGTCAATACCGGTGTGGGCATGGTCACGCTCTTGCCTTCGGGCGACAACATGATCGTGGGGCACCTTGGGGCCAATCTGCTGATGCGGCCCCACCATGTGGAAGCGGCGGAGCAACTGATCGCCCAATGTGACGTCCTGATGGCTCCGCTGGAAGCGCCGCTTGAAACGGTGGCCCGCGCCTTCGAATTGGGGCGAAAACATGGGGCCCTGACCATCCTCAATCCCGCGCCAGGCCAGCCCCTGGATCCCAACATACTGGCGAATGTCGACCTGTTAACGCCCAACGAGAGCGAGACCCGTATTCTTCTCAGGCTCGCGCCCGATGATCCCACGCCAACGCTCGATCTCACTGACAGGCTGCTGGACCTGGGCGTCGGGACGATTATCGTGACGCGCGGCGAAAAAGGCGCCGTCATCGTAACCGCCGCCGGCACCGAGGAGATTCCGGCTGTTCCGGTACAGGCGCTGGACGTCACCGGCGCCGGCGACAGCTTCAACGCCGCCATGGCCGTTGCTCTCGGCAGAGGAGAGGACATAGGGTCGGCCGTCGAGCGGGCCAACCGAGCCGGCGCCTACACAACCACACATCTGGGCGTAATCGACGGTCTGCCGACCACGGCGGAGTTGGAGACTTTTACAGTCTGAACGACACAGAACTGTTTCGAGATTGCCTCAAGATAAGACTCTTTTTGACGAAGTACAGCAAAATGTCTGCATGCTACAGAGGGGGACAAAATGACGACTATAGACATTCAGGGCTGCGTTAACCAGATCCTGTCAGATGGCTACTGCCTTCTACGCGGCCACTTTCCCGTCGACGCGGTCGAGGCCTGTCGTCAGGCCTTCAATCCCATCGCCGACGACTACCTGGCCGAGCACGCTGACAATCCGAATCGAGGACCTCATCGCCACTACATTCCGCTGCCTTTTCGCCCTCCCCTCTACAATCCCGCCTTTTTCAATGACGACACAATTCTCGCCATCGCTTCCGGAATCCTGGGGGAAGATTTGGTCTTAAACAATTTTGCCTCCGACACACCATTCATAGGTTCTGTCCATCAGGATATCCACACAGACCTGCCACTGTTGTACCCGGAGCAGCCCGACCTCATCCTGCCGCCGCATTTCCTGGCAGTGAACTGGCCCTTCGTCGATGTCACACCAGAACGGGGCCCATTTCAGATTGCTGAGGGGACGCACCTGCTGCCCAAAGCCAAGGGGCTAGCCCGCACTGAAGCCGGAGAGTTCCCACTGAAATCGCTCTTGATGGAAGTCGGCGACGTAATGATTCGCGATCCAAGGTGTCTGCACCGCGGGTCACCAAACCTGACGAGTACGCCGCGCGTCCTGGCCGGTTTCGGCCTTGTGCGCTCCTGGTTTTACCGTCCCCATACGGACAGACACCCGATCGCGCGCTCATTCTGGGAAACGCTCACCGAAAGGGAGCATTACCTGTTACAGAGACTAACTATAGACGAAGGGCAGTAGAGCCTGCTATCCTACATTCAGCATAAAAGAGTGCGTCTGCGACAGGGCTGGCCCGGGTAGGAATAGTGCATAAAGTGGGATGGATAGTCGAGACTCAGCGACTACAAATTCTCAAACCTCTCAGTCGATGTGAAAGACCTCATGCAGATCTGTCGAAACGGGGCTGTTATCGGCATTTGAAGGCATGACATCTCCCATATACTGCCACCACTTCTGACAAATCGCTTCGTCGGCGATGCTGTTCCACTGCGCCTCATCCTCTATTTCAGCGTAAGCAAACAGCTGATTGGTTTCCGCGTGCAGAAAAATCGAATAGTTGTTGACGCCGTGTGCCTTGAGGGCCGCCTCCAGCTCGGGCCAAATAGGCGAATGGCGCCTCTCGTACTCCACATGCTTGTCGGGATTCACCGACATGACAAATGCCTTCCGAATCATTATTTCTCCTTTCAAAGTAACTACTCAGCCACTACAGCTTAGCGAATTTGAATGAGGCGAGCCAAGGTGTTTACTCTCTCCTCATGGTTGTCATTTGGGCGGTCGGGCCTTCGGCCCTCCCTTGTGCAGGGGCTGCGCCCCCGCAACGCCCCCCTACAAAAACATGCCTCACCGACCGTGTTTACTCTTCCCCAGCATCGTGCCTGGCGAACGAAGTCTACTCCCCCACTTGCCGCTTCAACCCACCGACCACCGACCTCCAACCGCAGAAGTTACTGACCCCTGACCCCTGCAGTTCCGCGCCCCCGCAACGCCCCCCTCCACAACCATCGCTCATCGACCTTGTGTGCTCATTCCAGCAGTGCCGCTCTACAAACGAGGCGGTGGCCAACGAGTACACGATGAGATAGCCCTGATGGCGGCGGGACCGAAGGTCTGGTCCACACAGCCACTGTGTATGGCTTGGTACTTACTTTTCAGATAGTAATTGGCAACCGCCATAATTATACTCACCAGACTCCGACTCCAGAGCGCAGCCCAACTGGTTGTTTCACGCCGCCTTGGCTGAAATTGGACAGGGCGGGTAAGCAGCAACAGGAAAGCAAAGGCCCCTTTCTGCGTGGCATTGCAGTTGTACACGCCACGTCTCAAGCCCATCATGCACTTGTGAGAAGGGCGAGAATTTAGCCAGTAGACAGGAAAAGAACCGTGCCCCTTTACTTTGAACGTATTACTTCTACACGTTCCAACAGTCCCGATGAATACCAACCTTGATGCAGCTTAGGGCACACGTTCCAAACTGGCAAGTCATGGTCTGCAATTGGATGTGACTAAGCAGCGAAAACGAATTGTCGGGCTGGATGAAAGCAGAGTTAAGGGGATTGACAGCCGCCGGAACTTGATCACTGCGAACATGCAATTCTTCCTGTACGAATCCTTCAAACTCAGCTAGACTAACGCCACTGAGCAAGAAAGTCCACTACGTTACACGAACCTAGTGAAGGACCAGATCCTGCAATGTGGGATGGCGTCGTGGGTGCTGTCTCTATCCTGAAGTATCCTCAGAGCCCAGCAGTTGTGACAGCACACATTTTTGAAGGAGAATTCAAAATGAAACGCCCCCGTGAATCCATTCTGATTGGAATGCTCTTAGCGCTCCTTTCTCTGGCCGCGTGCCAGTCAATTCCGCCAAGTCCGACCCAGTCCGAGGACGAGTCTTCAGCTGCTCCTACCCACACCGAACTGTTCGACGCGTCCAAGTATGAAAATGTCTGGGTCCTGGCGATCGAAGAAAGAGACAACGAGGAACGGTCGCTTCTCAGAGTCTCCTATCCCGTGACTGAACTGGATGCGATAAACGCCCGAATGGAAGCGGTAACGCAGGAATTCATCGACGAATACCGGGCAACCGCAGCCGAGACCGAGGCTTCCTATCAGGAATACAAGAAAGAAACAGGAACGGAGGCAGCAACTTTCATCACCCACTACCGGCAACACTTTGACGTTTCCGTCGCAAACGATAACCTGATTTTCTTCGATCTTGTGCGATCCATCCATACAGGTGGCACGGGCAACAGTTACGTCGTCGGTTACATATTCAATCGGCGTAGCGGCGCTGAATTGACCATTCCTGATCTATTCGTAGATGACAGCTACCTGAATCGTCTTTCGGATCTGACAAGGGAGGCACTGGCAAAGCGCATTAGCAAGGAGGAGCTGGCGAGCGACCTGCAATGGGTAGAGAATGGTACTGCTCCAACGGCCGAAAACTTCGATAACATCTTCATTCGAGGAGACGGGACAGTATTGGTCATGTTTGACAAGTATCAGGTTGCCGCTGGCGTAGCGGGAGTGGTCGAGGCTGTATTGCCACTTGCTTCCCTTGCAGATCTGATCAGACCGGAAATACGCAAAATGCTGGGTATCGAAGTTGAAGCCGCTGCCGCCGCGCCGGCAAGCCCGGCTGTCGATGCCGTTGAATTCGAAGAGATCGAAAACGATGAACGATCGCAGCTCTACGTCTCCTATCCTGTAACTGGAGAGGAAGCAGTGGACGCTCGAATAGAAGAGATTACGCAGCAGTTCATCGACGAGTTCCGGATGACCGCCGCCGAAATCGAGAAGGACTTTCAGGATAACAAGAAGGAAACGGGCCAGGAATCCGCCTCATTCGTTACCCACTACCGCCAGGACCATGAAGTCACGATCGCTAACGAACAGATAATGTTCTTCGCTGTTGCGCGGACAATATATACCGGCGGCACGGGTAATACCCTTGTATCCAGCTACATCTTTGATCTTGGCAGTGGCACCGAGATGACAATCCCCGATCTTTTCACTGATGACAGTTACCTGCATCGCCTCTCCGAACTGTCGAGGGAAGCGCTGGCAGAACGTCTCCGCACGCAAATTGCCGAGCGCGAGCCTGACGCTGACGACGATCGCAAGAAGGCCCTGTTTGAGAGCGACTCCTGGCTGTTCGAAGGAGGCACCGAACCAACGAACGAAAACTTTGACTACATCGTGTTTCGGGACGATGGCACGTTTCTGATCAGGTTCGACAAGTATCAGGTCGCGTCTGGCGTAGATGGGCCGGTCGAAATTATGCTGGCAGTTGCCGAAACTACCGATCTGCTCAAACCCGAAGTTCGCGATCTCTTGGGTATCGAAGCAGACAATACCTCGTTGGGTTTCAAAATTGCTAACGTAGCAAAACGCTCGGCAGCGTTCGCCTTGGCGCCGGCAGCGGCAGCGACAATTTCCAACGTGCCTGATTTCCGCAGTTCCCCTGATCTCTCTGTTTTGACGTTCCGGTCATCGTCACTGCCACTGGCTACGGCCCAGGATGAGATCAACTGCCATGAAGTCGCGTGCGTGGCCCTCACATTCGACGACGGCCCCTCCTTCTACACAGAAGGCCTGCTGGACACTCTCAAAGAGCACAATGTCAAAGCTACTTTCTTCGTCCTGGGAACGCAAGTCCGCATCCAATCCGAAACGATTCTTCGCATGTTTCAGGAAGGCCATCAAATAGGGAACCATACCTGGGATCATCCCAATCTGACGAAGATGGGCGATGCGCAAATCAGGGAACAGTTGCAGCTGACCGACGACCTTGTCACGCAAATCATCGGCGTGCCGACACCGTTTCTGCGTCCTCCCTATGGAGCATACGATGACCGCGTGTTGGCAGCTTCGGGTTTGCCCATCATTTTCTGGAGCGTAGACCCCCTCGACTGGAAGGATCGCGACGCTGAAACTGTCGCCTCCCGGATTATCGACGCGCCTGTTGGCGCGATTATCCTGGCCCATGACATTCACAAGTCCACCGTCGCCGCAGTGCCTGCCATAATCGCGGCCTTGAAGAGCCGGGGAATCCACTTCGATACAGTCACGAAACTGTACGAGCCGCACACACTTCTACCGGAAAATGTTTACAAGAACCAGGCCGATTCCCCATCCCAGTAGCCTGCCGGCCGTTCTGGCTGTGAGAGTCCGCGATAGAGAGGTCGTAACTACTAAGCCATATACAGTGCCTATCTTAACCAGCCCTCTATACTTGCCGCCACTCAGGCTATCTGATTGCGTATTCGGTTGGCGGCAGCCGCGTCGCTGGAGCGGCACCGCTGGAATACGCACACACGGTCGGTGAGCGATGGTTTTGTAGGGGGGCGTTGCGGGGGCGCAGCCCCTGCACAAGGGAGGCCGCTTGCGGCCGACCGCCCATAAGAAAGTAGAGAGTTGAGAGAGCACCTTTGCTCGCCTCAGTCAGGAACGCAAATTGGTTGAGGCTGAGTAGGTACGAGAGGTCTTTACAAGCAACTTACTGCGCCAGAAAGGAAGAGGCAGCGAAAGGTCAAACGGTATCCGATCATGGAAGACAAACCCAATGTAATCGTATGTATCTGCGACCAATTGCGTGCATTCGAAGTCGGCTGCTACGGCAATCAGGTAATCCGTACACCGAACATCGATCGACTGGCTGCAGGAGGAGTGCGTTTCCAGCATGCCGTGTCGACAAACCCGGTATGCATGCCGGCCCGGTCTTCACTGATCTCAGGCCAGTACTCTCGTACCTGCATGGGCTCGCTCAATAACGCCACCGAGCCCGATGAACAAGGCAGGCCCATCGTTGCCTCCTGGCCGCTCCAGGAACGAGTCCACCTGCCCGATCCGACGGTCGCAGAGCAGTTCAAGGCCGCCGGTTACGATACCGCGCTGATCGGCAAGTGGCACATTCATACCGCCCCCGAACAGGTGGGCTTCGACTACACGCTGCACCCGCGCGTAAACCACCGCCACACCGGCCAGGATTTCGTTGAGAACGGCGGCCCCCCGCAGTTGGTGGACGGTTTCAGCGTGGAATATGAGAACGAAAAGGTCCTCTCCTACCTGGCCGCCGACCGCGAAAACCCGTTCTTTCTCTACTACAGTATCTCCCCTCCGCACATGCCGCTGGCGGACGCGCCATCTGCGTACCTGACCATGTACGACCCGGATGAAGTACCGCTCAGGCCCAACGTGTTCCTGGACGGTGAAATGGCGTATGACGAGCACTGGTTCAAGGTCTACCTCTGGGACTTTCTCTACTATTCCCTGAAACTACCCCATACGCTGGAACTCTCAGAGGGCTTCGACCTGCGTGCAATGACCGCGCTGTACTATGGCCTGACAACCTGGGTCGACGACATGCTTGGGCGGATGATGGAGGGGCTGCGTGCAAACAACCTCCTCGACAACACAATCGTCGTCTTCACCTCCGATCACGGCGACAACCTGGGCAGCCATCACCGTTTCAACAAGGGCCTCCTCATCGAAGAATCGATTCGCATTCCGATGATTTTCCATGCACCATGGCTGTGGGGGGCCGGCATCAACGGTTCGCAGGTGGCGCAGCTCATTGACATCATGCCAACTGTGTTGGAAGCCAGCGATTGCACCGTCCCCTCCCAAGTCCAGGGACGCGACCTTACGCCGATTCTGAGAGGGGAGCGCGACCAGTTGAAAGAAAACTGGGGCTTCATCGAGACCAGCGGAGGCGAAATCGGGGTCAGGACGCCCACACACCTCTTTGGGCGGCGAGCTGTCCATACCGAAGGGAATTCAGAGCAGGAACCTACCTCATTCTACGACTTGCGAGACGATCCATACGAAATGAAAAACCTCACCGGGACCGGCCAGCAGACCAATACAGAGGCCGAACTGGATCGCGTGCTCACGACCTGGGACAAGGACACACAGTGGATGAGACCCTCATCTCCTACGTCAGGCGGATAACCTGATTCTCCGTTTCATATCGAACCGGTTTTGAATAGTGATAGACTTCAATCCCGTCACCCACCTGTACAGGTGCACGCACGATGAACTCGGCCCAGTCCGGACAGTTGAAAGCTACGTAGGCCAGCTCTAAACCGGTAATCATGTCGTCCGGTTCACGGCTGAAGTCCGGCATCAATACCGGGCCTGTGTCGGTCTGGTAGATGAAGTCCCGCTCACTTGCATTCATCGTCTTGACCGGAAACTCCAGCACTGCCGTGTACCGTGTCTCATTGATGACAGTACGGCCCACCAGCGGAGGCCCACTCGGATCCAGCGTCGCCTCAACAATCTGCTCCGGCGTATCCAGAATCTCACCTTCGACACGCCGAACATCCAAGCGGAGGTTGTCGTAAGCGTCAGCCACATATCCTGTCTGTCGTTCCGGCTGCATGCCGCGTGAGGGAGGGAAAAACGGTACCTCCATATTGGCAAGTTCGTACGTCTTGACTATCAGGTAACGATCCTGAGACAGAATGGGAACAAAGTCTGCATTTGGCTCGATCCAAATGTCTCGCTCAACACCGACCCTTTCGGTCTTGCAGCTTGCGCCCATAACGAAAGTTTGTGCAGACCCTGTCTCGTTGTCGACAATCTCGCACACACATTCGAGAAGAATACGCGCACTGTTCAGCGAGGAAGGCGGTTCATGTGAGGCAGTTTCAGCCGGCCTTTTCTGGTAGTCAATTCGGAAGGTAAGAGAGGAACGCGCGAAATCAACCGTTTGCATTGGAGTCTCCAGCCATCAACCGTTTCTAGGACTGGATGGCAGTATCTGGACAAGGTGAAAACAATCTCGATTATATATAATATAATACATCCAAAACGCGCTGTCAAGGCAGTTTTTTCTCTGTGTTCAACGGTCAGTGCCCGTGCTATAATGGCGAAATCCATGAGAAGCCTGCAGTTAGACGGGGCCATCTGCTGAACGGGCCCCCTCGAAAGGAATGCGCAAAATGACATTGCGAGCCGGCATCGTCGGGTGCGGTGGAATCAGCCGTGCCCACGCCTCAGCATACGCCAACCTGGATGGGGTCACGCTCAGCGCACTGTGCGATATCAACGCCGATGCGCTCAATGCCCGCGCCGATGAGCATGGCGTTGCCGCCCGCTATTCCGACTACGAAGAGATGTTCGAGAAGGAAGAGTTGGACGTGGTCAGCGCCTGCACGCACGCCCCCCTGCACGGGCCGGTCGCCATCGCCGCCGCCAGGAATGGCGTCAATGTCCTGAGCGAGAAGCCGCTGTCCGTCGATCTGGAGACCGCCGACAAGATGCTCGCCGCATGCAATGAAGCCGGCGTGCGACTGGCAGTCAGCCACCAGTTCCGCTTTACCCCTCTCTTCCAGGAGGCAAAGGCATGGATTGACGCGGGACGAATCGGAGAATTCCGATCGATTCGTGAAGTGGGAAAGGGGCGTCCTGCTGGCTTTGAACTGATGGAAATGGGCGTACACTACTTCGACGGCATGGAACTGTTCCTCGACGGAATCGAGTGGATTCACGCCCAGATAACCTACGATGGCCACGAAGTCGGCGTCCAAGATATTATGACCAGCAGGGAGCTTTGCAAGACTGACAAAAGAGACAACGGCATCGTAGCCGGCGATACGATGCTTATACACATTAAAGGAACTAACGGCGGGGACGGGGGAATGGGAATGTATTCCCCCAAACAAAAGCAGGGCGGGGTGATGGGGGCCCCTATTTTTGGCTCGGGGGGGCCGGTGTTGGATAAGGCGCAAACAGACGCAGGGCTGGATGATGGGACCCCATATTTTGGGCTCGGAGGGACAGTTGATGATCAGGCCGAACCCAGACACCTTTGTCGATGAACTGTGGCATTGTCCCTTTGATGTCTCCTTTCCCACGCATACGCCGCAGTGGGAAAAAGTGCCGATTGACCCGGAACGGCTCAGAATCGGAGACGGTCTATGGGGAAGACGCCAGTCGATCTGGAGCGTACGCGACATGGTCACTTCGATAAAGGAGGGCCGCCAACCACAGCTGGGCGGCTCAGCCGCGCTGACCTCGCTCGAGTGTGTATTCGCCGTCTACGAGTCACACTTTACAGGAACTCGGGCGACATTGCCTCTGAAAGAACGCCGCCATCCCCTGGTAAATCGACTCCAGAACACCTAAGGAAATTGTGAGTCGTGAACACCTGTCTTACCCACCGTTCCCTCCCCCAACGCGGATGATCGGTTGACTCCTCGCTTCTTCTACGGCTGGTGGATCGTCGCGGCTGCGGTTCTCCTCCAGTTCACATTTCTCAGTGTTAGCCAGTCCACAGTCAGCGTATTTCTGCGTCCTGTCGTCGCAGAGATGGGATGGCAGGTCTGGCAATTCACTCTGGGATCGTCTCTGTCCGTGTTGGCCAGTGCCCTCTCCGGCGCAGTGGTTGGCCGCATCGTTGACCAGCGCGGCCCCCGCATCCTCGTGCTCGGCGGTGCCGTCGTAGCGGCCATCTGTCTATTCGGCCTGGGCAGGCAGGCCAACCTCTGGCTCTTCTGGCTACTGCACATGAGCGCCGGCTTCATCGGCTGGACGCTCTTCGGGCCTCTGGTCGTTAACACGACTATCAACAAGTGGTTCGTGCGACGCAGGGGTTGGGCGCTCGCCATCGGTTCCAGCGGTATTTCCCTGGGAGGACTGATTGCACCGGTGGCGATGACCGTTGTAGTCGACACACTGGGCTGGCGCAACGGTTACTATGTGCAGGCTCTGTTCGTACTCGCCATCGTCGCGCCTGTCGCCCTGCTTATGCGCCGGACACCGGAAGACGCCGGCCTGCGCCCGGACGGCGGTCCTCTGCCAGGCGAGGGCGGCGTTACTTCTCCGGACGAAAGCGAACCACGTTCTCTCACCAGCCGCCTGGCCCTGCGAACACCTGGCTTCTGGCTGCTCCTCCTCGGCTACAGTATGAATCAGGCCGCCCTCGCTTCCGTGCTCACCCACGCTGTTCCTTTTGCCACCGATGCCTCCTTCTCCCGCAGGACGGCCTCACTGGCCCTGGCAGTGAACGGCTTGGGAAATCTGCTTTCCAAGGCGGTGTGGGGATACTGCCTCCAACGGTTTCCACCCCGCTGTCTCGCCGTAGCCGCATTTACCTCGGGGGGCGGCGGCGTCGCTCTCATGCTCCTGGCCGCATCCACAGGGGAACTGGCGTTGCTCTTCGCTGGATTCTTCCTCTACGGATTCGGTTTCGGTGGTACGATTCCAATCAGCGAGTCGCTCTGGGTGAGTTACTTTGGCCGTGCTCACATCGGCGCTGTCCGCGGCATCGCCCAGCCGCTGACCGTGATCGGCCCCACCATTGCACCCGTTCTTGTCGGCGCGGCCTACGATCTGCAGGGGAGCTATCATCTGGCGTTTCTTGGCATCATCGGTGTCTATATGCTTGCAGGACTTCTGGTGGCGGTCTCCCGCCCGCCTGGAGTCCAGTCGACCCAATAGTTCGGCAAAGGAGTCACTCGCCTTCTTGCCCTCTGTCGTTCACCTTCTCCATTCTGTCTCTTTGTCCGTTTTTCGGCTATGATTAGCCAATATCCGGGCCCGGACGCGCCGTGTGCATTTCGCGCCCTCGTTCCCAGGCCTAGAGGGTGCATCTGTTGTCCTAAATGCTGAAAAGTCGCTGTCCGGGGTTTACGCCAAGTTCGCAGCTTTCTCATTAGGACCAGCAGGAACGAAAATGCCTGACGATCAGAGCGGTCTGTTACTCCGCATATCGGAAAACGACAATGTCTACGTGCTCCTGCAAAGCTTGTCCGCAGGGACCCGCCTGCAACTCGGCGAAAAGATAGTTGTCATTGAAGTTTCGCTCGGACTAGGCCACAAGATCGCGGCCCGCAAAATAGTATCAGGCGAAAAGATCGTCAAGTACGGCGCGCCGATAGGATCGGCGACGCGCGACATACGCATGGGAGAGCACGTCCACGTGCACAACATCAAGAGCGATTACATTCCCACCTACACCCTGGATTCAAAGACGGTTTGAGCTGGTTGAGGAGCGTGCCGATGTCTGCGAAAACCGAATTTACAGGATTCCTGCGCCAGGACGGCCGTAAGGGCATCCGCAACACGATCCTGGTCGTCTATCTGGTCGAGTGCGCCCACCACGTTTCCCGCGAAATCGTCTATCCCTTTCGCAAACAGGGTGTTCACCTGATCGGATTCAGCGGCTGCTATCCCAACCAGTACGCGTTCGACATGATGTCCCGGCTCTGCTGTCATCCGAACACGGGCGGTGTCCTGCTCGTATCCCTGGGTTGCGAAAGTTTTGACCGGCGCGGCTTGGCCCAGCATGTCAGGGAAAGCGGCCGACCCGTTGAGACGCTTGTGATCCAGGAAAGGGGAGGCACTCTTCCAACTATCGGTCAGGGCCAGCAGTGGCTTGAAGAGACCATTTTTGAACTTGAGGAGACTACGCCGCGAGTCACGATGTCGGTAGATGAACTGGTCGTAGGCGCGATCTGCGGCGGTTCCGACGCCACCAGCGGCATCACCGCCAACCCTGCGATTGGGCGCTGCTTCGATCTCCTGGTGGAGAATGAAGCCAGCGCCATCTTCGAGGAAGGCGGTGAGTTGATCGGCTGCGAACAGATCATGGCCGAACGCGCGGTAACGCCTGAACTGGCGCACGAAATCCTCGGCACAATGGAAAAGACCGCGCGCTATTACACGACAATGGGGCACGGCAGTTTCGCCGTCGGCAATGCCGATGGCGGCCTGACTACGGTCGAAGAGAAGTCAATGGGCGCCTACGCCAAGAGCGGCTCCTCGCCTATAAGAGGGCTGATCAAACCCGGCGATGTGCCGCCCGCCGGCGGACTGTACCTGCTGGACATCGTACCCGACGGCGGCGCCCGCTTCGGCTTCCCCAACATCAACGACACCGCCGAAATCGCCGAGCTCATCGCATGCGGCGCTCATCTCACACTCTTTTCAACGGGGCGAGGCTCGGTCGTGGGGTCCGCGATCTCACCTGTCGTAAAAGTGTGTGCCAACCCGGAAACCTTCCGGCGGATGGCCGGCGACATGGATGTGGACGCAGGCCGAATTCTGGAAGGCCAGGCGACGCTGAACGATGTCGGACAAGAGATTTTCGAGCAAGTCCTGTCGGTCGCCGGCGGCGCTCCGACCAAGTCGGAAAGCCTGGGCCACCAGGAGTTCGTGCTGACCTATAAGACGTTTGAACCCATAGGACCAGCCTGCCTGCCCGTATAGTGTCGGATAAGACTCGCCAGTCCCCTGGTGGAACGAACGTACCAGCACTGCTATCCCCGACACGAGTAGTGGCATGGGGAAAATTGAACAATGGCCTCATATAATGCGAGGCAAAAGAAAGGGCCCTCAATTACTGGAGGGCCCTTGAGAATAAGTGAGACTGAATCTCCGATGCAGAAGCAAGATTCCCCTTTCCCGAAAACCTTGAAATGACCACAGATTCCCAAGTAACGCCGCACACGACCGACGCCGTCGAACAGCCCGAGTCCTCGCCAACGCAGCATTTCACTCCCAACCGCACGAAAGCCGAATATGTCGGGCTGGCCGCGCGCGGTTTCGTGATGGGATGCGCCGATATCGTTCCCGGCGTCTCCGGCGGCACCATGGCCTTCATCCTCGGCATTTATGAAGAGCTGGTAATGAGCATTCGCGCCGGCGCTCGCAGGCCATTCTGGCAGGCACTGCTGCGTTTCGATATTCTGGCCGCGCTGGAAGCGGTGAACGCCCGCTTTCTGGCTGCCGTCCTCGCAGGTATCGTAGTTGCCGTCTTCACACTCGCCTCGTGGCTGGAGTGGATTCTGAAGTCCCACCCCGTTCTGATCTGGAGCTTCTTCTTCGGGTTGGTGTTCGCCTCGATCGTCACTGTGCGCAAGCGCATTCGCCGTTGGACCGCAACACTGTATGCAGCGCTTGCTGTCGGCGCGGTGGGCGCCTTCTTCATAGTCGGCGCGGTTCCGGTTCAGACGCCGGAGTCGGCCTGGTTCCTGTTCCTCAGCGGCATGCTGGCGATCTGTGCCATGATCCTGCCAGGCATCTCCGGCTCGTTTATTCTGTTGCTCTTGGGAAAATACCAGTTCGTGCTCGCTGCCATAAACCAGCGCGACATTGTAAGCCTGGCCATAGTAGGCGTCGGCGCGGTCGTTGGAATCGTCACCTTCGCCCAGATCCTCGCCTGGCTCTTCAAACGTTACCATGACCTCACCATCGCCGTGCTGATCGGTCTGATGGCCGGCAGCCTGCGCAAGATTTGGCCCTGGAAGCTGACGGTCGAATCAATCATCGATCGCCACGGCGAGGTCCTGCCGACGGTACAACAGAACTTCCTGCCCTCCGTCTGGACCGGGGAGGTTTTTCTGGCCCTGGGGCTGGCCGTGGCAGGTTTTATTATCGTGTTGCTTCTGGATCGTTTGAGTACGTCGAAGTGAGCCCGACGCAAGTGCAAGAGAAAGTCGGCTAAAGAGCAGCAATCACGCTGCAGTCGACGCAGATTCCCCTTCCTCCACTCTGCGAGGCGTTGTCCAGCGCGGCTCTCTGACCCAGAACACCATCAGAACAAAAGCGACGCTCCCGACCGCAAGCGCAACACCAAACATGGCAGCATAGCCCAACGCGCCGGCCAGCCATCCTCCCAGAATCGGCGCGCCAATGAGCACCGGCGCCAGAATCGTGTTTGTCAGGCCGACGTAAGTAGGCCGATCCTCAGGCGCGCAAAACTCCAGAATTATGCTGAGCGAGGAAGTGTGATCCGCCGCCAGATAGGTCCCGAGGCATAGGAATGTTAACAGAAGACCGTACGGTACTGTGCCCCAGACATTGAGTAAGGCTGAGGTCCCGCCTTGCATGCCCCAGGAATTGACGTCGGTGGCCGACAGGGGATTCAAGCCCGCCCCGCCGGCGAGCAAGAGCGCGCTGAGCGGAGCCAGAACCACGAAAAAAGCCCCTGCAGCCAGCACTGCCTTATGGCCGACGCGATCGGCAAACAGGCCCCACAGCGGGTTGAGAACCGCCTGCGTCCCGACGAGCACTGCCGTCAGCAGGCCAACGCCGCGGCCGTCGAGCGCAAACAGCTCTGTGCCGTAAACTGCGAAGAAGCCGGAGCTCATCCCTCCCAAATTCACTAAAGACTTACTTAGCAGATATCTACGGTAGTTGCGGTCCCGCTTCAGAACGGTTGAGAGCCGCCCCAGGTAGAGGGCGAGGGGAGCCACTTTCTTGATAGACTCGCTGGCTGGCTCACGGGTGAGTGCCAAGCCTGCCCAGGAAATAATCGTGAATCCAAAGCCCAGAAAGAAGAGAAGTGCGTAGTTGTTGGGGAAGGCATGGTTGACCAGTATTCGCCCTACGAAATAGGCGCCTACCACACCCATCAGTTGACCCAGTCCAAAGCCAAGTCCGAACCAGATGCCGCGCCGGCGAACCGGGATTACCTTGGCGATCATGTCCAACCAGGCAGGTGTTGCAACGCCTGCCCCGGAAGACGCAACCCCGACGCCTATGAGGACCGCGACCAGCGCGACCGTCGGCGCAGAAAGTGCAAAGGCAAGGACAAGAAGGCCTATCAGAAGATACGGCAGCCGCTCGAAAGCAAAGCCGACGACCATGACGAACGGCTTCTTGTAGGCCATGCTTTCGGCCCAGTTGGCCGTCAGAAGTTGGGGCAGATAGAAGCCTATACCCCAGAGCGCCGGCACAAGGCCGATTGCCAATTTGGAATCGGTCAGTTGGCTCACCAATACCGGGATCACAGTCTCTCTGGAAATGAAACTGATCCCCAGCGTTATGAAAGCGATGTCCCACAGATTAACGGAGAAATTCCAGTTTGTTGCGTTGCTACCGCGACCCATCGGCGCCGACCCCGTCCGATTCTGAAAAAGGCCGGAATCCCCGCACCATCAGTCCCTGAGGCTCGTTCTCTCGGCGCGCATTCTCTGCCTGTTTCTCAGCCTCGGCGCGGTTGGAGGTGGTGGTCGCCCTGATGATCGCGAAATCGTCGGGCCTGCGGTAGCGGTTGATAAAGACGGGGCGGGGCGTTTGCGAGTGGTTTTGCTTCGAGCCGTGGATCGTCCTGACGTGGAAGAAGATCGCGTCCCCTGCCTGCCCAACGATGGGCAAGGACGCCTCCCAAGGCCATTCGTCCTCATCCAGACCCAGGTGCGAGAAGGTATCGACGTGCTGCAACTGGCCCTGCTTGTGAGAGCCGGGCACGACGTGCAATGCGCCGTTGACCAGGTCGGTGTCCACCACGTAGGAGAGGATGCCAACAGGGCCTTCGAATCGATGTTCAAAGTAGGCAGAGTCCTGGTGCAGATGCTTGGGATGGCCGCCTACAGGCTCCTTGACAAGTGACTGACCGTTGCCAAACAGCTCAATGTTAGGGCCAAGAACTGCCTCGAGTATGTCGAGCGCAGTCGGGTCAACCGCCGCGCGCAGAAACGCGGCACTGGTAAAGTAACTTATGCCGACCGTCATGATCTGCTTGTCCCGCCTGTAGCCCTCAGGTGCGGGAATGAATAGAGAGCCGTTGGGAGATACCCAGCCCTCAGGCTTTCTCTCGGCCTTGTCGAGCAACGAAATCGACTGGCGCACAGTGGCCTCAATGTCGGCGGCCATGTCCGTGATATACGGCTTCATCAACCCCCGCACGACAAGACATCCGTGCTGAAGGTAAATCGCCGCGGCCTCGGCAACATCCAGCGCTTCGACCGGCACCGATATATCATCAGCCGAGACTTCCGGTCCCTTCACTTTCTGCATCATCAGAACAAATTCTCCGGTGTCGTCGTCGGGCACCAGCGATGGGCGCTCAAGTAGTCCAATGCGATGTTGAGTGCTTCATTTGTACCCATGCGGCGCATCGCATCAACAGCATAGGCGCGCACGTAACGGTTCTCGTCCCGCAGGGCCGCCTGCAACGCCGGCAAGGCCGCCTCCGCCTTGGGTCCCAGCCGCTGCAATGACAGCGCCGCCGTGAAACGCACCTGTCCGTCGGCGTCCTGCAGACCGCTTTCCAGCCCCGGAATAGTCACGTCAACCGGCTCTTTCATCAAGCCCAGCGCTTCAACCGCCGAACGGCGCACCAGCACCGAAGGGTCTGCAACCACATTGGCCACCGCCTCGACACAGTCTGCGTCCGCCTGTCCCAGCTCACCCAGGGCAAACGTCGCATGCATTCGCGCTTGCTCGCTGTCGTGCTCGAGTGCGTCCAGCAGAATGGCTTGGACATCATTCCCGATAGCACTCAACCCGTACCCTGCATTGCGAGATGCAGTTGTGTCTCCGCTTGTCAGAGCCTCAGCAAGCGCAGGGACCGCCCCGTCCGCATGGGATGCCAGACGGTAGGCGGCATCCACGCCCTTCGGTTCATAACGAGAGGCCAGGTTGCCTATCAGGTCCGACATGACGCCATTCCCAATCCCGTGTCCGTCTGAATCCGAATTCCTTCCTCCGGAGCCGTTCCCTTTAGCGCCCGTTTCCCCTCTGTGCCAGCGCCACTGACTCGCCCAAAGCTCGTTGTGGTCAACCGGAGTCTCTTCAACCCGCGCCCAGTCCTCCTGGCGATTATTCCATGCCGGTCCTGAGGGTGCCTCCATGCGTACAAACTGAAATTTCACCATCGCCCGCGTCTTCTCAGAGAGGTTGGCGCCTCCTCTGTGCCACAGGTCGTAGTGGATGAGCCCGAAAGTGCCTTCAGGTCCTTCCATGTAGACGGGCTGTTCGGTCTCGTCTCCAGCTCGTTTCGTATAGTATTGAGTCCCCGGAAGCAAGCCGGAAGGCCCCATCTCCTCATCCACCGCCTGCGGGTAGTAGAAGATCATCGCCCACCAGTTATGGTGGTTACGCACTTTCTGATGGCCCCAGTAGCTGTCTTTGTGCCAGCCCTGAACTTTCCGCCCCGGATAGGTAAAGTGACAGTGACGGTGGGGGTGAATCGTGTAGTCAACCCCCAGCACACTCGTCAACGCGCCGCGAACAACCGGGCTCTGAACGATGTCGTTGAACTCACTCAGACGCGGCAGAATGTTATTGCCGGGGTTGCCCTCCTTCTCCATCACCTCATTCAGCTTGCCGTTCAGCGACTCATGAAACTCTTTCGGAAAGTCGGTCTTCAGAACCAGGTAACCGTGGGAGATAAACTGGCGCATCTGATCGTCAGTCAGAAGATGGTTCGAAAGGTTCATTTCAGTTCCCTTCCTCGGAGACTGCAGGAGTGAGACAATTCCCATGCTCTCCTGCAAAAGAACGAAGCTCGGCCCGGCCGCTCAAGCGCCGGGTCCGAACTGCTCTACACTTGCGGGCGGCACAGTTGGCCCTCTTTCAATATCGGAACTGCCTGTCCCCAGAGCCCCGTTCCCTCGCGATTCATGATCGGCTCTGCCGAATACTGCGCCAGATAGCAGCGCCGGACTCCCGATGTCGTATTGGGCCCGCTGCGGTGAAATGTTCGGCTGCTGAAGATTACTATACTGCCTGCAGGGACAAGCGCCGGGACACCCGGGTGGTCGCCCTGATACCCTATCTTGTCGTTGCTGCCGCTTTCGATTTCGTGGTCGTAAAGGTCGTCCGGCGTCATTCCTATAGCCGAATAGGGAAGAACGGAGACAGTTCCATTCTCAATCGACATATCGTCCAACGCGCACCAGCACGACAGAAAAGGCCTGTGGTAGTGGCCGACATAGCCGGAGTCCTGGTGCCATCCGAACTTTGTGCCCACTTCGGCGAATTTCACGACATACTGTTCGTGGAACAGAAAAGCGTTTTCGCCAAGCATCGCGCTACAAATGTCACCCATCAGATCACTGAAGAGAAAATCAGTGATGGTCGGGCTTTCCAGGCCCCGCCGGCTGATAAAATAGCGTTTCTTGTAATGGTTGAGTCCATTCACTGTCACCCCTTTGGCCTCCATCTCCGCATCAAAACTGTCAATGTAGCGCTGGCACTCTTCACGCAGGCCCTCTACCTGCGCCGGCGGGATGACGTTGTCCAGGAAAAAATATCCTTCGTTTCGAAAACTCAACCGCTGTTCTTCAGTAATGAGCATTGTTATCCCCGTTACGCTGTCTTTCGTTCCTCAACGAGCAGTACTAAGTTCTTCCGACGGATGCACAAAGACTACAGCAACAGCCAGAGAAACACTTTCCCTGCAGCCTTACTTTAGATGTCACTATGATTGCCGTATCACTGCCTGATATCAGCATGAAAATTCGGGCAAGTTACTCCTGCCAGAACACTTTTCTTATACCCTAGCACCTAACGAAAGTCAAACCGAATTCCCATCTGCGCTTCGACCAATACATCCGGCCCTCTTCACGCCCCGTTTCGGAATCTAGCGGACCATTTACGCATGCACTACCTGAAACCTCCTCGAAGAAAGGAAGTCGCGATGCCCTTTAGCAGCCTTCTGCAAAGAGGAAACATGCTGAACACCAAGGGTTCTCGTACAACTGTGCTATAATAGCACCATATCTGCAAACCAGTGCAATTCAACATACTTCAAATTAGAGGAAACGAAGCAGCCGCAACTGAATCGCAAACCGGAGCGAAGGGCGCAGAAGCCCTCTTGCTCCCCTCATGAAAGTCATATGGGCGGTCGGCCGCAAGCGGCCTCCCTTGTGTAGGGGCTGCGCCCCCGCAACGCCCCCCTCTGGCTACCCACCGCACTGATTCTTCCCGACCTTCGCGGCGCGCCGGCATTGCGACGCATCCAACCTTGACGGCTGCCAACCAAATCCGCCATCAGAAAGGATGGACGGCGGCAAAGAATGGAGAATAGGTCAAGACAGACACTGAATGTGGCCTAACACTTATATATATAATATATGTTTGCAAATTGGACTATTTATTTGCATGGTAAAACCCGCTGTGGAAACAGGACTCGCCGCTCACTATTCGTAACTTCCGGTCATTCGCAAACCGCAGGTAACCGGCGGCCCTTTCGGCCGACATCTGTGCAGGGCAGGACAGCCATTCGCCGCCTGTCTGTAAGCCTTACACAGACGCCGCCAACGGCCTTTCGTTTACACAGAGACTCCTGCAACAAGCACTCGAAAATGCTCCCTTTCTCTCGTGATCTCTCGTACAACGCTCGCAAACGCTTGTACAAGCGCACTTGCACCATCTAAGTCTCAGGCATCCCGAAAACCCACGAATCCTGCAAATCTTGATTCAGACAGTCGGCTCGCGCCTATCCAATGCTCCTCCAACCTTCCCGGTCGCAACCACAGAAAAAGCTGCCGGTTCCCAAATACAGAGTGCGCAAACCTGCTCCATCCGATACCCGCGACGACCATTCTGCAATCCAAGGACCAGGCCCAATTCTGCAGGCACTTGCGCGTTCCTCTCAACTGAGGTAAAATTTCGAAACCGCTTTAGTTAGCTACATTTCAAAATGTCCAATGGATCAGGGCGCTGCACGCCCAATACATTCTGCCAATGAGTGGACTCGCCCGAGTAATTCGCTACGTAGGACCCTATAAGTGGATGGCCGTACTGGGGCTGGTCACAACAATTCTACCGGTCCTGATGGAGCTGGTGACGCCCCGCATGGTTCAGTACATTATCGACCAGGGCATTCGCGCCGGGAACATGGTTGTCGTCTGGCAAGGCAGCGGAGTAATGTTGCTGGCTGCAGTCTTGGGCGCCGCCACAACCATCGGCCAGGGAATCGCCCGCGCGCAGATTTCGCAAGGAATCGCCTTCGACCTGCGCAATGACCTGTTTCGCCACATCCAGCGCTTCTCCTTCGCCAATCTGGACCGCATGCAGACCGGTCAGCTGATGACGCGTGTGTCCAGCGATGTCGATGTTGCCCGCATGTTCTTAAGCGCTGGCCTGGCGCTCCTGCTGAGAACTGCGCTGATGGTGGTCGGCAGCCTTGTCATGATGCTCGTAATCGACTGGCGGCTAAGCCTGGTTATGGTCGGTATGCTGGTGATTTCGGGCGCCGTGATTACCTGGCTCCTCCGCGTCGTTGGCCCTCTCTTCACAATCGTCCAGGAGAAACTGGGCAAACTGAATACTCTGGTGCAGGAAAACCTGGCCGGCGTGCATGTTGTCAAGGCCTTTGTACGCGAGCAGCACGAGGTCGAACTGTTCAACGTGCAAAATCAGGAATACATGGATCAGAACATTAAGGTTGGCAGGTATCTGGCACTTGTGATGCCCGTGCTGCTTGTTGTGACGAATCTGGGCGCCACCTTGGCCATCTGGCGAGGCGGCCTCGACGTAATCGGCGGACGCCTGACAATCGGCGAATTAGTTGCCTTCAGCAACTACATGCTGATCGGAATGTCGCCCCTGCTGCTGCTCAGCAATATCCTGGCAATGATCTCCCGCGCCGAGGCCTCGTCAAAAAGAATCGTGGAAGTACAGGACACGGTGCCCGCCATTCAACCCCCCGCCACGCAGGGGGTCCGGAAGGAACCCGAAGGCGAAATCACATTTGAGAACGTTTCTTTCCGCTACTCTGGCTCAAGATTGCGTCCCGCACCCGGCTCTTCCACAAATGGCGACGAGAACGCCTTGACGCGCAGCACCTCTGCGGACCGCGCCTGGGAAAATGAACAGAGGACGGTGCAGTTGGTCAACGGTGTCAGGCGGCCGGTCGGCGAGGAGGTGCTGGACGGAATCCATCTGCAGGCCTCGCCCGGCCAGAAAGTCGCCCTCATGGGCGCCACCGGTGCCGGCAAAAGTACGCTCGTCAATCTCATTCCCCGCTTCTATGATGCCGTCAGTGGCGAGATCAGGCTGGACGGTATCGATGTACGCGATTGGGAGCCGACTGAATTGCGCCGGCACATCGGCGTCGTCCTGCAGCAGACGACCCTGTTCGCAGGAACAGTGCGCGAAAATATCGCCTACGGGCGTCCCGAAGCGTCGATGGAAGAAGTTGTCAACGCCGCGGAAGCGGCCCAGGCCCATAGTTTTATCATGCAAATGCCGGAAGGCTACGAAAGCATGGTCGAGGCACGCGGCGCCAATCTTTCGGGAGGGCAGAAACAACGAATTGCCATTGCGCGCGCCTTGCTGACCAAGCCGGCCGTCCTCATTCTCGACGACAGCACAAGCGCGGTCGACCTCGATACCGAGGTGCGGCTACAGGAAGCGCTCAAGGAGAAACTAGAAGGAACGACCACCTTCCTCGTCGCCCAGCGCATCAGCAGTGTGGTTGACGCCGACCTGATACTCGTTCTGGACAACGGCAAAATAGCAGCCCAAGGTACACACGAGGAGCTCCTGGCCTCGAGTGAAATATACCAGGAGATCTACTACTCTCAATTTGAAGAGGCATAAGCCCGAATACTATCGCCCGCATCCACAATCCTGTATGCGCTTCCTATGATCCTATGACTGTAAACAGACCACCCCAACGACAACCGATGCGCCTTGGTTTTGGCGGCGGCGGCATGATGACCGGGGAAGCCGCCGCCAACACGCGCCAAACTCTCAAGAGAATGGCGTCCTATCTGCGGCCCTACCGCATGCATTTGCTGGTTGTCGCCCTCTTCGTGACATTTAGCACGATATTGCGCCTCTATGGCCCTGTCCTGCTTGGCCGCGCAATAGATGAGTTCATCGCACCGGGCGATACAGTCGGTCTGCGAAACCTGGTAGTGCAGATCGCAATTGTTTATATCGTCGCTGCAGCCGCCTCGACAGTCCAGGGTCTGATCATGGTTATGCTCGGCCAGCGCTTCGTATCCGATATCCGCGGCGGCCTCTTCAGCCACGTCCAGGAAATGTCGATGGTGTTCCACGATCGCAACCAGGTCGGCGATCTGATGAGCCGGATCACGAATGACTCCGAAGCCATCAACCGTACACTGTCCAACGGTCTGATCGAGTTCACCTCGAACGTTCTGCTCCTGGGCGGCACCTTTGTCGCAATGTTTCTGCTCAACTGGCAGCTGGCGCTGGCCATGCTCGTACTGATGCCGCTGATGCTATACATAACCGGCGAAGTGACCCGCCGCAGCCGCGCCGCGTTTCGGACCGTGCAGCGCAACCTCGGCGCCCTGAACGCCGTCATGGAGGAGAACATCGCCGGCGCGCGCGTTGTACAGGCCTTCGCCCGCGAAAAGGAGGTCTATGAAGACTTCCTCGAAGTCAATACCACCTATCGCAAGGCCGGGATGACCGCCGACATCATCACCGCCGCCCTTGGCCCAATGTTCACCACCATGATGACCATCACGATAGCAGCGGCCGCGCTTCTAGGCGGTTGGCTGTCGATTCAGGGGATCCTGGAAGTCGGCGTTCTGGCAACCTTCATCATCTACATAATGAACTTCTTCCGGCCAATGCGCGGCATTGCCATGCTCTATAACCAGTTGCAATCGGCCCTGGCTGGCGCCGAGCGCATTTTTCAGACCCTGGACGTGGAGCCCGTCGTTACCGACCGCCCCGATGCGCCTCCCCTGGAGGAAATTGAGGGCGACGTACAGTTCGAAAATGTGAGCTTTAGCTACAAAGACGAGCCCCAGGCCGCTCAGGGCCGCGCGCCAATGGCCAGGGGTAATGGTCAAAGATCGTCCTCACAGATCGAGCCGGCAAGTAGTCCCCCAGACGAGCCGGTACTGCAGAATATCAGTCTCCACGCCAAGCCCGGCGCCACCATTGCGTTGGTGGGGCCGACCGGCGCCGGTAAGACGACCATAATCAGTTTGCTGAGCCGTTTCTATGACGTAGACGAGGGCAGCATTCGTATCGACGGCCATGACATTCGCGACGTGCAACAGGCTTCTCTGCGGAAACAGCTGGGGATCGTTCTGCAGGATACCTTCCTCTTTTCCGGCACTGTGCGCGAAAACATTCGCTATGGCCGTCTCGAAGCGACCGACGACGAGGTCGAAGCGGCGGCCAAATTGGCCAATGCCGACAGCTTTATCAGGTTACTTCCGGGAGGATACAACTCGCAGGTCTCGGAGCAAGGCAATAATTTCAGCGAAGGGCAGCGTCAGTTGCTGGCCATTGCGCGGGCGGTGCTTGCCGACCCTCGCATCCTAATCCTCGATGAAGCCACCAGCAGCGTCGACACGCGTACCGAAGTGCATCTCCAACAGGCGTTACTTCGGCTGCTCGAAGGTCGCACTGCATTTGTAATTGCCCACCGGCTCAGTACGATTCGCAATGCCGATGAGGTTTTGGTCGTCAATGACCATCGCATAATCGAGCGCGGCAGCCATGATGAGCTTTTGGACCTGAAGGGCTTCTACCACGACCTGTACACGAGCCAGTACATGCGCGTAAAGAGGAAAGAGGCGGACTTGGAGGAATTGCGCCTAAACTGAACTGCTGCTTAGTCTATCCGCGCACCGCTATTGGCATCAAAGAGGTGAAACTCAATCTGATCGAAATGCGCTTCAACTTGCTCGCCCTGAGCAATGCGGTCGCGAACACTCGCCTGCCCTAACAGGAAGTGATCGCCGCAGCGGAAACCGATCATCTGCAACTGCCGGCCGTAATCCGATTCCACCGACGCCACAGTCCCCCGCCAGACATTGGTTGCCCGCGTCCCAACCTCACCACGTTCCGGCGTCCCATCCCCGTCGGCGACTCGAACCTGAACGGATTCGGGCCTGATCCCGATCGTCAGACGGTCCCCAACGCTGAGCGTGCCCATTTGAGAGGGCTCAAGAGAGATAGCTTGCTCGTGACCCAATCTGAGGCCGCCCTCGCTCACCACTGCGCCGTGCAAAAGGCTCATAGGAGGCACTCCAAGGAAGCCGGCCACGAAGGTGTTGGCGGGCCGCCGCCGCACCTCCCCGAACGGGCCAACCTGTTCAATCTGACCGGCCCGCATCACCGCCACCTGATCCCCCAACGCCATCGCCTCGGTCTGGTCATGTGTCACATAAAGAGCGGTAATGGCAAAGCGGCGCAACAGGCGCTTAATTTCGACACGTGTCTGCGAGCGCAGCTTTGCATCCAGATTGGAGAGCGGCTCATCAAAGAGGAAGACCTTCGGCCTGCGCACGATAGCGCGCGCGATGGCAACCCGTTGCTGTTGCCCGCCCGACAGCGTGCCCGGTTTGCGCTGGAGCAGCGTGCGAAAGCCGATGCCCATTATTTCAGAGGTTATGCGGATTCGTTCTTCAATCTCTTCGTCTGGCGCCTTGCGCATCCGGAAAAAGAAGGAAAGGTTGCCATGGCCCTCAAAATGGGGGTAGAGAGCGTAATTCTGGAATACCATGCCTATGTAGCGGTCTCTGGGCGCCACGTCCAGCATATTGCGGTCGTCATAGAAAAGGTCGCCGGCGTAATCCGATTCCAGCCCCGAAACGACACGCAACAGCGTACTTTTCCCGCATCCCGACGGCCCCAGCACCGCCATCGTTTGTCCGTCAGGGACCGTGAGATCGACATGGTCTAGCGCATGCACACGGTCAGGCGCCTCGTCTTCTCCCTCGCGCGCGCTGGGACCTGACGTTCGCATCCACGGAATCGCCGCCCCCTGTCCGGATCTACCGAGTGCGCCAAACTCTTTGCAAACTTTGCTCAGACGGATCGTAGCCAATCTGCTGTCCACCCTGTGTTCTCAGTAAAGAACGGAACGACTCACTTTCAATTGATTCGCAATCCTGAACGAGGCGAGCAAAGGTGCTCTCTAATCTTTCTACTTCTTCTATGGGCGGTCGGCCGCAAGCGGCCTCCCTTGTGCAGGGGTT
>MPML01000006.1 GCA_002238445.1 Caldilineaceae bacterium bin5 | reverse complement strand
CGCCATCCCTCGCAGCGCCAACACCTTGGTGATCGCCGCTGTCAGCGTCGTCTTGCCGTGATCCACATGTCCGATCGTCCCCACGTTCACATGGGGCTTCGTCCTCTCAAATACTGCCTTCGCCATTCTTTCTCTCCTGAATGTTTCCCATGTCTGCTATGAAGAATCAAGCAGCCTCGCAACGAAGCTGAAGAATTTTTCGCCATATACGGTTGCTCAGGCGACCCCATATCCAACCGGCTGACAGCCCGCCAGACCGGTGCAAGCGTCGCAACACAAACAAAGGTCCTGCGTTCGCAATTGCGTCACTTTTGGGCAGAAGCGCCTCAAACAGTTGTGGCGGCGGCATAGACGCCGCCTCTACAACCTGAACAGTATACGAAATGTCCTGACGGTTGACAAGTCTGGACTCAACTGAAACGGCAAACCTGACTGCAGAGCCGCATACAAATCAGGCGAACTCCCGCCGCGGCGCGCTAACGTCCGTCTTCTGCGTGTTAGGCCGATAGCTGTCGAACTGCATCGTAAAGGTGCCCCGCCCACTGGTGATCGAGCGGAGTTTCGTCGCGTAACCGAACATTTCCGCCAGCGGTACGATCGACCGCACAGCAGTTACCTTGTTGTTATGGGGGGTCATGCCTTCGATCTGCCCGCGGCGGCTGGCAAGATCGCCCACGATATCGCCGACAAACTCCTCCGGCACGACCGCTTCAACCATCATGATGGGCTCCAGCAGAACGGGGCCGGCCTTTGCCATGCCCTCCTTGAACGCCATCGAACCGGCTATTTTGAAAGCGATTTCACTGGAATCGACATCATGGTAGCTGCCGTCCACCAGCGCAGCGCGAACATCCACGACCGGGTATCCCGAAAGCACACCGCTTGCCATCGATTCTTCGATCCCCTTGCGAACCGCGGGGATGTATTCCCTGGGGACTGCGCCGCCGACGATTTTGTCCTCAAACTCGAAGCCCTTGCCCTCTTCGTTCGGCTCCAATTCAATCCAGACATGGCCAAACTGTCCGCGGCCGCCGGTCTGGCGAACGAACCGCCCTTCTGCTCGGGTCGCCTTTGTGATCGTCTCCCGATACGCGACCTGCGGGCGGCCCTCGTTACACTGCACCCGGAACTCTCTCTTCAGACGGTCAACGATAATCTGCAAGTGCAACTCGCCCATTCCGCTGATGATCGTCTGCCCCGTCTGATCGTCGTACCGCACCTGAAAGGTCGGGTCTTCTTCGGACAACTTTAAGAGGCCGTCGGCCATCTTGTCCTGATCGGCTTTCGATTTCGGCTCAACCGCGATCCCAATCACCGGGGCGGGAAACTCGATTGTTTCCAGCAAAATTTCGTTGGCGCGGTCGCTGAGCGTTTCACCGGTCAGGCTCTGTTTGAGGCCGACAATGGCGGCAATGTCGCCCGCGCGGCATACTTCGATCTCTTCCCGTTTGTCCGCATGCATCTGCAGGAGCCGGCCGATTCGTTCTCGCCGGCCTTTATTGGCGTTGTAGACCATACTTCCCGACGCCAATGTACCCGAATACACCCGGACATAGGCCAGGCGCCCGACAAAGGGATCAGTCACGATCTTGAAGACGAGCGCGGAAAAAGGTTCTTCCGGATCGGCAAACCGAATCTTCTCTTCCTCTGTCCTGGGGTCAATGCCAACGACCGGCGGCACGTCCAGCGGGCTGGGCAGATAGCGAACAATCGCATCCAGAAGCGGTTGTACACCTTTGTTTTTCAGAGCCGACCCGCACAGGATTGGCACGATAACATTGCCTATGACGGCAGTGCGCAGGGCCCTGATCAGCTGTTCGTTGCTGATCTCTTCGCCCTCCAGATAGAGCATTGTCAGTTCGTCATCAGTTTCCGCGATCCGCTCAATCATGGCGGCGCGCGCCGCCTCCGCGGCGACTTTCATCTCTTCCGGAATCGGGGCAGTTTCAGGCGTGGCGCCCAATGCGTCGCTGTAGCGCAGGGCCTTCATCGTAAAGAGGTCGATGACGCCATGGAAATTTTCCTCCGCGCCCCACGGCAGTTGAATGGGCAGCGGGTCCGCGCCGAGGCGGTCGACAATCATGCCCACCGTACGATCAAAGTCGGCTCCCACCCGGTCCATCTTATTCACGAAGCAGATGCGAGGCACATGATAGGTGTCTGCCTGCCGCCAGACGGTTTCCGACTGTGGTTCGACACCTGCAACAGCGTCGAAAACAACGACGCCGCCATCGAGGACACGCAAGCTGCGCTGTACTTCGGCGGTAAAGTCGATATGGCCCGGTGTATCGATAACATTGATCTGGACCTCTTCGCCGCTGCGGCTGTCAACCCAGTTGGCCGTAATCGCGGCCGCGGTAATGGTAATGCCGCGTTCCCGTTCCTGCGCCATCCAGTCTGTGACAGCGGTTCCTTCATGCACTTCGCCCATGCGGTGAATACGACCGGAATAGAACAGAATTCGTTCCGTTGTTGTCGTCTTGCCGGCGTCTATATGGGCAATAATTCCGATATTGCGGATCTTATGTAATGGTACCTGACTCATCAAATTCACCTAATTTTGTCCTGGTGGGCAGCGCCGCATCCCTTGCCGACCGAGGCGCATAAAAATGTCGCGCCCCTTTCAAACAGGGGGTACAATCTGCCGCCCTGCAACGTTATATTGGTGTTGTCCGGCGACAACCTGGCCTCATCGAACGGCTTGCCGCGACCGCCGGCGCCCACGGAGAGCACGCTGGCCCCCGACAAACAGACGACGCAGCCGTCTCACAGGCACCAGAATTCGACGTGCCCTACTTGAGCAGGAACATATACAATCTGCTCAAAAGGCAGCCTGCTGATCCGGCAACGTCGAATCTCGCTCAACGACATGCTGAGCGCAGAGCGACATCATCCTGTGGCTCGAATGCGCCGTGTATAGTTCGTTTTAGAAGAACATCCAAACCCGGAGGTGTCGGATTTCTTCAAAGTTGTGCCCAGCATGGGCGCCGGACACATCAGGAAAAACCAATTTTTCTGTCTGTACTGCCGCGGCAGGGCTGCCGGGCAGAAACAGCTGCCGTGAAGGCAAAACTCCTAGCGCCTTCTGGCAAAATGGGCAAAGGCTTGATTGGCTTCTGCCATCCGGTGCGTCTCTTCACGCCTGCGAACGGTCTGTCCTTCGCCGCGCGCCGTATCCAGAAGTTCATTCGCCAACCGAGCGGCCATATTGCGGCCGCCCCGCCCTCTGGCATTCTGAATCAGCCAGCGCATGGCCAGGGCCTGCCGCCGGTCAGGGCGGATTTCCATTGGCACCTGATAGGTTGCGCCACCAACGCGCTGCGGTTTGACCTCAACCAGAGGAGTGGCGTTCCTGAGCGCTTCTTCGAAGACTTCCAGTGGTGGACGGTTGGTGCGTTCGGCTATAGTATCCAGTGCGGTATAGACAATTCTGGCGGCCAGACTTTTCTTGCCCCGTTCCATCAGATTGTTGATGAATTTCGCCAGCACTACGCTATTGTGCCGGGGATCGGGCGTGACTTTACGCTTTTCGGGCCGGTTTCTTCGCGGCATTCTACAACTCCATCCTCATAGTTTGCGCCTGCACGCGTCTCTTGAGCAAGGACGCACACAGCCTGTCCCGCCTTGCCAGAGTCGGCGCTTAACGCGGTTTCTTGGTACCGTATTTGCTGCGGCTTCGTTTGCGGTCGTTGACGCCCGTGCTGTCCAATGCGCCGCGCACGATATGATAACGCACGCCGGGCAAATCTCTGACCCGACCGCCGCGTACCAGAACCACACTGTGTTCCTGGAGGTTATGGCCTTCGCCAGGAATATAGGCCGTTACTTCAACGCCATTGGTAAGGCGCACACGGGCTACCTTACGCAAGGCGGAATTGGGCTTCTTGGGTGTTGTCGTTCGCACCTGTGTACAAACGCCCCGTTTCTGGGGGTTGCCTTGCTTGACCCGCTTGGTGCGGCCGGTCAATGTGTTTTGCGTAAAACGCAGCGCAGGCGCGGTCTCTTTCTTCGGCTTGGTCTTGCGGCCCTTGCGGACCAATTGATTTATCGTCGGCAAATGTTTCCTCCCTGGTGGTCATCTCAGCCCACGAAAAGACAGTAGTCTACTATAGCATAACCGGACTGCTGAAGGCAAATCATTATGAGCACGCGGCAAACGCATCCCAATTCGGTCCCCAAAGTCGCTACGACGCGTGCACACAGATGGAGCCCCTGCCGATTCAGGCAGCATCACGAGGTTCTTTCCCAATTCGAAACTGCTCAGCCACAATTGATTTGCGATCTTGAATGAGGCGAGCGAAGGCTTTTCTCACTCCTCACTCCTCTTCACCCTCTCCTCGCCTTTGGGCGGTCGGCCGCAAGCGGCCTCCCTTGTGCAGGGGCTGCGCCCCCGCAACGCCCCCCTACAAAAACATCGCTCACCGACCGTGGTTACTCTTCCCCAGCGTCGTGTCTAGCAAACGGTGTCTACTCTCTCACCTGCCGCCTCAACCCACCGACCGCTAATCACCGGCGTTCCACTGACGACTGGTGTTCCACTGAAAACCAAAAACTGAAAACTAAAAACTGCAGTTCCGACCGTGCCTGCGCATTCCAGCCGCGCCGCTTCAGAAACGCGGTTGCCGCCAACCGAATACGCAATCGGATTGCCTGAATGGCGGCAGCGATAAAGGGCTGGTCAAGGCAGGCACTGTATATGGCTTGGTAGTTACCCCAATGCAGTTGCTCTCGGTTAGGGCATATCAGGTCGAGCTAAGCCGTGCCAGGGCGAGGTCATCTTTTAGGGCTCTATGGCGGCCCCGACATCTGGTCCAGCCACGCTTGTCAGGTCCGCCCGAAATGCAGAGGCCCGAATTGCAGAGGATCGCGGCCGCAAACTGTCTGGGCTCCAAGGCGCGACTTTTCCGCATGGTCGCGAAATGGCGCTGGCTGAGGAGTTGCTGATATTGAACCAGCGCTAAGAGCTCTCGACGAGAGATGCACAAGAGATGCACAAGAGATCACGAGCGAACAAGAGAATGAGGTTCTTAAGAAGACGAGCAGAGGCTAAAGAACAAATCTCGACGAGGATGCTGTAGTTTCTCAGGCAATTGCAGGTGCCGGGCAGATTGTTCACCCGACGCCGAGTGCCCAAAGATTGCGTTGACGGAGGCATCAGGCAGTGGCGGCGTCAGGCAGTGAGGGCATCAACTATTGGGGGCGGCAAGACCGGAAAAAAAGCGAGAGTGGAAGAGCCGTCGCCTTCCACTCTCGCTTGCAAACTTCAATTGGTTCTTAGCTTAGATCGACGTTAATCTCTTCGCTTTCTTCGTCCTTCAGATTGTTGAAGTCGAAGTCGAGCTCTTCGTCCTCGGCGTTGCCGCCAAAGCCGGCCAGCATCCCCAGCGGCCCGATTCCCATTTCCGCCAAACCGGAGATTTCGGCCAGATCCAGATCCGGTTCGTCCAGGTCGAATTCCAGCTCGCTCAGCCCTTCATCGACGTCTTCGTGCTGTTCGGCCAACTGATCAGCTACCTGCTGTTTCTCTTCCTCCCACATGCGGCGGGTACGGAAGCCGGAGCCGACCGGGATCAGCTTGCCGATAATGACATTCTCCTTGAGGCCTCGCAACTCGTCCCGTTGCCCTTGCACAGCAGCATCGGTGAGGACGCGAGTGGTTTCCTGGAAGCTGGCTGCAGCCAGGAAGCTTTCGGTATTCAAGGCGGCCTTGGTCAACCCCAGGACGACCGGCTCGGCTTTAGCCGGGCGGCGGCTGAGGGAGATCGTCTGGTCGTTTTCATCCTCAAATAGGAAACGGTCCACCAGTTCGCCCGGCAGGAATTCAGTGTCGCCGGTCGCCCGGATCATCACGCGCCGCAGCAACTGGCGCAAAATCACCTCAATATGCTTGTCGTGGATGGCGACACCCTGGCTGCGATACACCTGCTGCACCTGTTCCAACAGGTACAACTGACAGGCTTCCCGGCCCTGAATGCGCAGGATTTCCCGCGGATTCTTTGAGCCTTCGGTCAACTGCTGGCCAGAGCTCACCTCTTCACCCTTCTCCACCCGCAAGCGGGCATTGGCGGGGATATCGGTCTCCCATACCAGGGACTCTTCTCGACGGATGACGACCTGCCCGTTTTCCGCGAAGATCTGGCCTTCCATTCCTGCCAGGAGCCCCTGCCCATCCCCGTCTCCGTTGCGGGCGATGACCGTATCTTCCTGCACGCGGTCATCGGAATCGACCATCAACTGATAACCCTCGGGGATGGCGATTTCGCGTCGGTTGAGTTCGGTGCGGCTCACTTTCAGCATGCGCTGATCGCCTTCCCACCAAATATCAACCTTGCCATCGATTTCGCTGATGACAGCTTCACCTTTGGGGTTCCGCACCTCGAAGAGCTCCTCGACGCGAGGCAAACCCTGTGTGATGTCATCGCTGCCGGCCACACCGCCGGTGTGGAAGGTGCGCAGCGTCAGCTGCGTACCGGGCTCGCCGATCGACTGGGCCGCGATAATGCCCACCGCCTCGCCCTGCTCCACGGTCCCCCCTCGGGCCAGGTCGGTTCCATAACACTTCTTGCAGAGGCCAAAGCGGGATTCACAGGTCAGCGGGCTAAAGACGAATGCCCTTTCCACCTCATAGCGTTCTATGGTTGCCAGGGCGGCCTCGTCGATGACGGTATTGCGTTCAAGCAGCGGTCCATCGGCATCCGGCGGGATGATCGCGGCCGCAAGAGTACGTGTGGCTATGCGGTCGGCGAAGCTCTCGCCCATCGCTCTTGAACCTGCGGCATCGATCCAGATGCCGACATTGGTGCCGCAATCGTCCTCGGTCACGATTACATCCTGGGCGACATCTACCAGGCGGCGGGTCAGATAGCCGGCATCTGCAGTGCGCAAGGCGGTATCCGCCAGGCCTTTGCGTCCGCCGTGTGTGCTGAGGAAATATTCCAGCGCGGTCAACCCTTCGCGGAAGTTGGAGCGAATCGGCAAGGGAATGATGCGCCCATTGGGGCCGGCAATCAGGCCGCGCATACCGGCCAACTGCCGCACGGTATTGACACCGCCCTTGGTGGAACCGGAATGGGCCATTGCACCCAGCCCCTCGAGCGGGCTGAGCAGTTTACGCACCGCAGCCGTTACTTCGTCAGCGGCCCGTGTCCACAGCTCAACCGTCTTTTCGTACAGCTCTTCCTCAGTGATCAGGCCGCGCCGGTACTGGCGTTCGGTCTGCGCCACCTCTTCCGAGGTGCGCTCAACGATCGTATCCTTTTCATGCGGCACCTGAATATCACTGACCGCAATTGTTATGCCGGATCGGGTGGCGTATTCGAAACCCAGATCCTTGATATTGTCTACTGTTTCGGCTGTCACTTCCCGGCCCAGATGCTTGTAGCAGAGGTCAATGATCTCATTGACACCCTTTTTATCGAGAAGCTTGTTGACGAACCACAACTCCTCCGGCAGGGCCCGGTTGAAGATGATACGACCGATCGTGGTGCGGAAGATTCGGTCTTTCGGCCAGTCGGCCCCCAGCAGGCGCAGTTTTCGCAGGGCGTCCCGCACCTCATTCATGGCTGCCTGCCCAAACGCCGGGATCTCCTGGATCATGTGGCGTTCGCCCTGGGCATAGATGTCCATCAACTCGCCGACGGTGGCGATGCCGTGTTCCTTCAAGGCATCCATTACCCGTTCGCTCACTTCTGTCGACTCGATCGGCTGCACGTCAAAACGGGTTGTAAAGCGCGCCCGAATCGAATCGCGCAATTTGATATGCCCGAGGCTATAGATGTAATCCGCTTCATCCATCGAGCTGAAGATTGGCAGTTCCGCGTCCGGTGTCGACTCGTTTTCTTCGGTGGTCAGGTAGTAGACACCCATCACCATGTCTTTAGACGGGCCGACGATCGGTTCACCGCTGCTGGGCTTGAGCAGATTCTGGCTGGACAGCATCAGTTGCCGGGCTTCATCAACCGCAGACTGGCTCAGCGGCACATGCACGGCCATCTGATCGCCGTCGAAATCTGCATTGAAGGCGTCACAGACCAGCGGATGCAGCTGA
The DNA here is from genome assembly GCA_002238445.1 of Caldilineaceae bacterium bin5. GTDB lineage: Bacteria > Chloroflexota > Anaerolineae > Caldilineales > Caldilineaceae > Bin5. The sequence continues at coordinate 139,097 of MPML01000006.1, read as the reverse complement.
ATTGCGCTTCCCTCTACCAAGGTTACTTCAAAGGCCTGAATACCCAGCCGGTGCAGGGTGGGCGCCCGATTCAACAGCACCGGCCGTTCTTTGCAGATCTCCTCCAGCTCGTCCCACACTTCTGACTGCTGGCGATCTACCATACGCTTGGCGCTCTTGATGTTGTGAGCGTAGTTATCCTCCACCAGACGACGCATGACGAAGGGTTTGAACAGTTCCAATGCCATCTTTTTCGGCAGGCCGCACTGGTGCAATTTCAGCGTGGGGCCGATGACAATGACCGACCGGCCGGAGTAATCGACGCGTTTCCCCAACAGGTTGCGGCGGAAGCGGCCCTGCTTCCCTTTGAGCATATCGCTCAGGCTCTTGAGTTTGCGCTTGCCACTGCGGCTGACCGCCCGGCCCCGCCGCCCGTTGTCGATGAGACTATCGACCGCTTCCTGCAACATGCGTTTTTCGTTGCGGACGATGACATCGGGTGCGCCGAGGTCAAGGAGACGCTTGAGGCGGTTGTTGCGGTTGATCACGCGCCGGTACAGATCATTGAGATCGCTGGTGGCGAAACGGCCACCGTCCAACTGCACCATCGGCCGCAATTCCGGCGGAATCACCGGCAAGATCGTCAGCACCATCCACTCGGGTCGGTTGCCGCTCTTGCGGAAGTTTTCCACGACGCGCAGGCGTTTGGCGGCTTTTTTGCGGCGCTGCTTGCTCTTGGTGGTAAAGATTTCCTGGCGCAACTCTTTTGCCAGTGCGTCCAGATTGACTTTGGCTACAATATCGCGGATCGCCTCGGCGCCCATTCCCGCCTTGAAGATGTTGCCCCAGCGATCGGCCAACTCGCGATAGCGGGTCTCGGTCAGGAGCTGCATTTCGTCCATGCTTTTCAGCTCGTCCAACTCCGCTTCGGCGCCGGTTTGCAGCCGGCCCCGTTGCTCGGCCACATCTTCGCGCAACTTTTCAAGCAATTCGTCCAATTCCTGGCGAATGTGTGTCTGCTTGGACTGGATCAGAACGCGAATATCTGACTTCTCTTCATCGGATTCAAACTGAAGCGAGTCCAACCGTTCCTGCACATAGTCGTTGACAGTTCGTTCATGCTCGACGGTGACGGTCTCTTTGGCCGAGATGATGGCGGCCTCCACCCAATCCAGGTGCTTATCTTCCGGTGCTTTCTTGCCGGTATTGCTCTGAATCCAGTCCTGAACCCGTTGGGCCTGGCTGATCGCCTCCGACGAAGAACGGTTGATGCGTTCATCGAGTCTCGCAATCTGAGACTGTTCATCTTCGTCCAACTCGTCCAGTCGGCTCTGCGCGCTGGCTTCTACGACGTCGATCTGTTCCTGTGATTCGTTATCCAATCGGGCTATCCCCATCTGCAGCTCTTTTTCGAGACGCTGGATGGCCCGGCCGCGCGCGTCTTCGTTCACGTCGGTGATGATGAACTGAGCGAAGTACAGTACCCGCTCCAGATGACGGGGGCTGATGTTCAGGAGCAGGCCCAGGTGGCTGGGAACGCCCTTAACATACCAGATATGGCTAACCGGCGAGGCCAGTTTGATATGGCCCATGCGTTCGCGACGCACCCGCTGCGGCGCCACTTCCACACCGCATTTGTCGCATACGATGCCCTTATAGCGGACGCGTTTGTACTTGCCGCAGGCACATTCCCAATCCTTCTGCGGCCCGAAGATACGTTCACAGAACAGGCCGTCCCGCTCCGGCCGCAGCGTACGATAGTTTATCGTCTCCGGCTTCGTTACTTCGCCAAAGCTCCATTCGTCAATCTGATCCGGGGAGGCAAGAGAGATGCGAATTGCGTCAAAATCTCGAACTTCCATTTTGGCTCCTTTTCGTTTCACCCGCCGCCAAATGTGCAGCAGTTTGGGTCGGCGACGGCCTCAAGGTGGTCGGTAACTTCTTTGACCACCGGGCGCTGTACACTACTCGATCGTCGCCAAGTGCGCAGTAGACGCAGTCGGCGACGGCCTCAGTCGGCGGCGTGTTTACTCGCTGCTGCGACTCATTGGGCTGGGAACGTTCAGGCTGAAGCCAAGGTGCGGCAGACGATCCTCGACTTCATCTTTGCCTAGTTGTATCACCTCATTCTTGTCGTTAATCACTTCGATCGAAAGAGCCAGACTCTGCAATTCTTTCACCAGTACCCGGAAACTTTCCGGCACTCCGGGGCTCTGAATCTCATCGCCCTTCACGATTGCCTCATAGGTTTTCACCCGGCCGGTGGTATCGTCCGACTTAATCGTCAGCATCTCCTGCAAAGTGTAAGCAGCGCCGTAAGCCTCCAGCGCCCATACCTCCATCTCGCCGAAACGCTGGCCACCGAACTGCGCCTTGCCGCCCAACGGTTGTTGCGTGACCAGGCTGTAGGGGCCCGTGCTGCGGGCGTGGACTTTGTCCTCTACCAGATGGTGCAGCTTAAGCATCTGCGCGATCCCAATCGTGACGTGGGCATCGTACGGCTCACCCGTCTTACCATCGAAGAGTTTCTGTTTGCCCGTCGTCGGCAGCGGCCAGCCAACCTGACTCGAGAACTGTTGCGCAGTGGCCCCCATCTCTTCGAGCCGCGTTTCATCCAACTGTTCTTCCTCCATCAGGATGGGGTCGTCAGCTACGTCTGCCAGGGCGACGCCGTCCGGCTCGCAGCCATGATAGAGCATCCACTCGCGCAGGGAAACATAGCGGGCATACCGGTCCGAATCATCCGACCTGGTTTGCGGGACGACACGCTCCGCATCATAGCCTTTGTCCTGCAACCATTCAGCGAGGGCGGCATTGCGCGCGTATTTGTCGTCGAAGAACAGACTTTCAGGTTCATACCCGCGCGGCTCCAGCCATTCCAGCAGATAGAGACGGCGGGCATCATTGTCGTCCATCAGGGATTCGCTGTCGATTTCCTGTTCGCGAACAGATGCCCATGCCCGCTGGGTGACATCCTGCCAGGCTTGGTCGATCAACCAGGCCCGCGCCAGCTCGGACTCGATCTCGTCTTCCTGTGCGCCGTCGAATACAGGCGTTTCCGCCATGAAGCCGAGACGGTCGGCTGCCCATCCCAGATGGGTTTCCAGAACCTGTCCGATATTCATGCGTCCGGGCACACCCAGTGGATTCAGGATAATGTCGATCGGTGTGCCGTCATCCAAAAAGGGCATGTCTTCCACGGGTACCACCCGGGAGATTACGCCTTTGTTGCCATGCCGCCCGGCCATCTTGTCGCCTTCGGTCAGACGGCGGCGCTGGGCGATGCTGACGCGCACCATCATTTCCACCCCCGCGGGCATGTCCTGATGATCTTCGCGCGTGAATACTTTGATGTCCACCACCTTGCCGCGTTCACCATGGGGGAGCCGCAGCGAGCTATCCTTTACCTCACGCGCTTTCTCGCCGAAAATCGCTCGCAGCAGCTTCTCTTCCGGCGTCAGCTCGGTCTCGCCCTTTGGCGTTATTTTTCCAACCAGAATGTCTCCGGCGGCAACTTCAGCGCCGATCCGGATGATGCCATCCTCATCCAGATGTCGCAGCGCGTCTTCGCCCACGTTGGGAATATCGCGGGTGATCTCCTCCGGGCCAAGTTTCGTTTCTCTGGCTTCAATTTCGTGCTTTTCAATATGCACCGAAGTGTATTTGTCGTTTTCGACCAGCCGTTCGCTGACCAGGATGGCGTCTTCGTAGTTGCCGCCTTCCCAACTCATATAGGCCACCAGCACGTTCTGCCCCAGGGCCAGTTCGCCGTTCTGCGTGGAAGAGCTGTCCGCCAGCACTGTGCCGGCTTCGACCAGGTCTCCCTTTTGGATCGTCGGACGCTGATCGATGCAGGTGCTCTGATTGCTGCGATTGTACTTGCGCAGCGGATACGTATGCTCGGTGCCGCCCTCCTCCTGGATGACGATTTCAGTATTGACCACGCGAATGGCCTCGCCAGCCTTGCGGGCGACGACCACCTGGCCCGAATCAACAGCAGCCTGCCACTCCATGCCGGTGCCGACAATCGGCGCATCCGGCTGCACCAGCGGCACAGCCTGCCGCTGCATATTGGAGCCCATCAATGCGCGGTTGGTATCATCGTGCTCCAAAAAAGGAATCAAGGCAGCGGAAACGCCGACGACCTGTTTGGGCGATACGTCCATGAATTGGATGCGCTGCGGTTCTTCGAAGCGGAACTCCTCGGCCTGGCGCACAGAGGGGCGCCTATTGAGAAAGTGGCCGGCATCGTCCAGCGGTGTCGAAGCCTGGGCGATCGAGGAGCGCTCCTCGGTATCGGCGTTCAGATAGATGACCTCTTCACCTACGAAAGGACGCACCCGGATCTCGTTCAGGTCTTCAATAGCGGCGATGCGCTCGACCTGCTCCGGCGTCAGTTCCGTCTCTATTTCGGCGATAAGCTCGCCGCTGTCGGGGTCGCTGATTTCTTCGGCGAGCGTGCGTCCTGTCAACGCATCGACCTGGTTTTCTACCGTATTGATGACGCGGCGGTAGGGCGTTTCGATGAAGCCGAAATCATTGATGCGTCCATATGTAGCCAGATACCCGATCAGGCCGATATTGGGGCCTTCCGGCGTTTCAATCGGACAGATGCGTCCGTAGTGGCTGTAATGGACGTCGCGCACGTCGAAGCCGGCTCGCTCCCGGCGCAGGCCGCCGGGGCCCAGGGCGCTCAGACGGCGCTTGTGGGTCAACTCGGCGAGCGGGTTGGTCTGGTCCATGAACTGGCTCAACTGGCTGCTGCCGAAAAACTCCCGTGTGGCGGCCACAACCGGGCGAATGTTAATCAGGCTCAGCGGCGTCACCTGCTCCGGCTCGCGGATCGACATGCGTTCGCGCACGACCCGCTCCATGCGCAAGAGGCCGATGCGCAACTGACTCTGAATCAGTTCACCGACCGTCTTGATGCGTCGATTCCCCAGATGATCGATGTCATCGGGCATCTCGCGGCCATTGTTAATGTCAATAATGCGGCGAACGACCGCCACGATATCTTCGTTTGTCAGAATGCGCGTAGTGAGAGGTTCCTCCTGCTCCAACTTGCGATTGAGCTTGTAACGGCCCACCCGTCCCAGGTCGTAACGACGGGGAGTGAAGAGCAGATTCTGCAAAAAATTGCGCGCGTTATCTAATGTCGCCGGGTCGCCGGGCCGCAGCTTCTTGTAAAATTCAAGCAGCGCGTCGTCGATCCCTTTCTGCCGGTCCTCGGTCGGATTCGCGGTCGGGTCCCGCTCCAGGGTCGCATCGATGAACGGATGGTCTTCATTGTCATCAACGTCCGAGAACAGTTCCCGGATCTCTTCATCCGTGCCGAAGCCGATGGCCCGCAGCAGAATTGTTGCAGGTAACTTGCGTTTGCGATCGACCTTGACGCTGACGATATCCCGTTTGCTGGTCTCGAACTCCAGCCAGGCGCCCCGCAGGGGAATCAACTTGGTACCGGTCAGGTCGCGCCCTGTGCTGCGATCTTCTTCGACCGTGAAGTAGACCCCGGGCGAGCGAATCAACTGACTGACCACGACCCTTTCACTGCCATTGACGATAAAAGTGCCGGAATCGGTCATCAGTGGGAAATCGCCCATAAAGACTTCCTGCTCACTGATTTCACCGGTGTCGTTATTGACGAGTCTTACCTCGACCCACAACGGCGCGGAATAGGTGATATCGCGTACCCGGCAGGCCTCTTCCGTGTGCTTGGCGTCATCGAAGCGGAAGTTGCCGAAATGCAGTTCAAGATGTTTGTTGAAACTGACGATCGGCGAAATCTCTTCAAAAAGCTCTTTCAGTCCTTGCGTGCGGAACCATTCAAAGCTCTGAAGCTGAATCTCGATGAGCCGGGGCAGTTCGATCAGATTGGAAGTCCGCGAATAGGACTTCCGCTGCGTCTTGGCGCCAACACCGTTTCCAAGGGCAGTATGATTCATATGGCGCATGCTCCTTTGCTGTACACTGTCGCCGATCTCTCCAACCTACACGAATTTCTGTCAATCCGGACTACACCTAAGATTGTAGAAACGAAGATGCAAGCTCCTCTCGCGGCGGAACGCGCCGGTATCCAAACCGTTCGTCCGCCGCCAAGCGCCTGGCGTTCAAAAGCGCAGGCGGCGGCCAGATGGCTGTATTCGCCTAAGCCGCGGGTAAAGTCCGTTGTTGAGGTGGGGTTCAATCTTGTGGGTTCGGATCATGGCTCGCAATGCCGGATGGCGGTTCCAGAGTTTGTCCAATCTTCGTGAATCTTGCTGCCGCTGATTTTCTCCACTTTGCCGAAACTCGTGAACGATAAACAGTTGAATGTTCTCCCGCCGCCAAGCGCGCAGCAAAAGCGGTCGGCGGCGTATTGCATCGGCAGCGGCCTCAGCGGAGATTGTGCCAGCTACTTGCGTTCTGGTACGGTCCCCCACACTTGAGGTCTGCAGGTAACAAACGGAACCGAGCCAACCAGTTCTCACCCTGAACTATAAAGTATAAGGCATACGCGACGCCTTGTCAAAATTCTGATGTTGACGGATATATTCCAGTTTCTTGGAAACAGGTAAACAACCATACCCTGTATGCAATTTCATCTGCGTTTTCAGCTTCCCGTTCTTAGTGACCCCACTGGGCAGCGGCCGCGGTTCTTCTGGATATCGGAAGCTACTCAGCCATACCCTGTGTGCGCTCTCATTCGAGTTCTGAGTTTCTGGGTAACTACCCAGCCGCAGATAGGATGCGACCCTGAATAATGCGAGCAAAGGCGACTCTCTCCTCACTTCTCTTCACACCTATCCTCAATCAATCGCCGCAGTCTCTGACCACTGACTACTGCCGTTCTGGGCGGTCGGGCCTTCGGCCCTCCCTTGTGCAGGGGCTGCGCCCCCGCAACGCCCCCCTACAAAAACATGCCTCACCGACCTTACGCCCTCATTCCAGCGGTGCGCCATACCAACCTGGCGCCAGCCAACCGAATACGCAATCAAATAGCCGCAATGGCGGCGATGATGAAGCTCTGTTCAAGACAGATTCTCTTTCTGGCTAAGTAGCTGCATTTCTGGCAACTGGTAACCAAACTCCTACAAAGTACTGGGATCGGGAGGAGGGCCAGAATGCCGGAATCCCCGCTTACAGGATTGGAGGATTCTCAGGCCTGCTTGAGTATGGCTATGAAGTCTTTTATGCCATCTGTAATCCTTTCCTTGACCAACCTTTGTCTCATATGAGCATTCCTTCAACCCGGCCGGCGTTCTGGCTATTCCGTTAAGCATCTGGTTGGCCGCAGCCGTGGTTGGCAGCCGGCATGCTGCGATGAAAGCGTAAAATTCAGTCGGCGTGTTCACGAGGAGGACGTTGCCGGCGGCCTCCTCCCGCATAAGGGAGGGCCGCAGGTCCGACCGCCCATAGCAGGCAGCGAGAGCGCATCTTCGTCTGCCTGACACAGGGTCGCGAACTGACCTCGGCTGAGCAGTTTCGAAGTAAGCAGAAGAGTGTAAACAAGCGTCTGGACAGGGCCAAAAACAGCCGCTGAAATCGCGCCCGGCCCACGCCTCCTGCCATCGGCGCCGTATGTCCATCCCTGCCCTCGAAGTCAAGTTTCACCCCCTGAGCGACCGGGTTTCGGCGACTTCCGTGCAGCGCAGCTGGCTATGGGCGCAGACCCTCGCGAACGCTCCTGAAACAGACCTGATATGAGTCCTGGGCAATTTACATACGATATGCCTACGATATAAAAAGCCCGCTGGCCGCACACGTGAACTGACACGCTGAATCCATCCAATTATCGCGGCCTGCTTCTAACAGATCTTTGGCGAGAGTCGCTGGATTTCGTCAATCTGATCTATGGTCGCGTCGAACGGCAGAAATACACCTTTCACCAGATAAAAGACAGCCAAAAAGAGAGTCAGAATGCTGGCTCAGAAGCCTGCAAGCGACGACAAAACAACCGGATTGAAAGATCCGGAACTTAAGTTTTCGGATGGCCCCGTGTTCGAAAGAAATCTGCGGCTGAATCGGATTCTGGGAAGGATCACATCCGTTTCTGTCAGAATACGTTTTGTGCTATCGTTTTTGCTATGGGACAATATGGGAGAAAGTGGGGCGTTCCCCCTACATTCTGAAGAGACTTTCGTGTTGAGCTTTGGCCCACCCATTTGCCGCCGAAATATTCTTCAATTTCCCTGACAAATCTGTTGAAGCGAGATGTTAGATGCGCCCCGGCTCTAACGGGATGCGCACAGAGTAACTATTCGGAAAATTATGTTTCTCGGTGAGTTCAGTCACAACCTGGACAGTAAAGGGCGGGTCACGATTCCTGCCAAATTCCGGCACCGGCTCATGCCCGGTCTGGTGGTGACGCGTAACCCTACCGGCGGCTGCCTGATGATGATGCCGCTTGAAGAATGGCAGAATGTTGCGGCTCGGGTCAGCGCTCTGCCGCTGATCGACCAGCGTACCGCGCAACTGCGCCGGGCACTGTTCAGCGCCGCCGAAGACCTGAAACCCGATCGGCAAGGGCGCATCCTGATCAGCCAACGCCTGCGGGAGTTTGCCGACATCGAGAACGAGGTGATTATCGCCGGGATGAATACATACATTGAGCTCTGGAACCCGGCCCAGTGGGAGGAGCAGATGCTGACGCCCTTGCAGCTCGGAGAGGATCTCTTTGCCGCCTTGGGAGTCTGAGCGATCGGTACCGCGCCGACCCGCGGCGGGCATGCAAGACGGCTCTGGTGAGCAGGAGGGTCTGCAACACAGCCCCGTTCTGCCGGAAGAAGTGCTGACCGGCCTGAACGTTCAGGCAGGGGGACGTTTCATCGACGGAACCCTGGGCGGTGGCGGCCATACCCAACTTCTGCTGCATCATACGCGCCTCGCCGGAACAGGGGCGCATCAAGAATCTTATGTAGATAAGATTGGCGGTGGGCTAAAGGCCCGCCGCCAAGTTCCCAAAGATGGGGTCGGCGACGGAAAAATACTGGGTTTGGATGTCGATCCCGCGGCCATCCGACGAGTTGGGAAGCGCTTTCCCGACGAAATCAGTGCCGGCAGATTGAGCGTGGCCCAGGCGCCGTTTGACCAGATAGGGGAAATCGCCCGCCAACGGGACTTTACCGGGGTTGACGGTATTCTGCTTGATCTGGGCCTCAGCAGTTTTCAACTGGATACGCCGGCGCGAGGGTTTGCGTTTCGGCACGACGGCCCTCTGGACATGCGCTTCGATCCGTCCACAGGGTTCAGCGCAGCCGACCTGATAAACAGCAGAAGTTGGGAGGAGATTGCCGACATCCTGTACCAGTATGGAGAGGAACGACAGAGCCGCCCGATAGCGCGTGCCATCGTTGCCAATCGCCCGGTTTCGACAACCGCTGAACTGGCGGACATTGTACGCAGGGCAGTGCGCCGCCGCGGCCGACAGAAAATCCATCCGGCCACCCGTACATTTCAGGCGCTGCGCATCGCGGTCAACGACGAACTGGGACAGATCGAGCGGACCCTGCCGCAAATTCCTCCACTGCTGCGGCCTGGAGGACGGGTTGCAATTATCTCTTTTCACAGTCTGGAAGACCGGCTGGTCAAGGAATGGATGCGTGACAACGCCAGGAAATTTCGGCCCGATCCGACTCTGCCGACCGGCGGTCAGGAGCAGATTCCCGTTCTGGCGATATGTAACAAAAAACCGATTGTGCCGGCAGCCGCTGAAATCGAGAGAAACCCCCGCAGTCGTTCGGCCAGGCTGCGCATCGCCGAAAAAATGCCAGAACTGTGATTGAGCTGTCGGGCCGTGTGTTTGTTGTGCGTGTTTCAGCAGGATAAAGCTTTTGCCAACACCGACCATAAATCTGCACCGCGCTGGGCGCCCTTCTCAAACAGGGGCGCAGCGTAACAATGACGAGCAGGTTTGGCGCCCAGCCGACCGGAGAGAAGCGAGGCAGGAAGGAGGCTGGGAACCTAACAGCATGCAATCACCCAATCAGTCCCGCTTCCGAGTTCTGCGCGGTTTGGTATGGCTCGATGATATCGTGCCCTTGCCGCAGACGCTGAGAGGGTACCTCCTCTTTGTGCTGGCTTTGACAGTCGTCTGCGGACTGGCTGTTTTTCAGGTCTGGACCTCGCTGCGGATTACGCAGGCGCGCGGCGAGTTGGAGGCACTGCGGGTACAGTTCAGCCTCATTGAACAGCGGAATGCTGAACTGCTGTGGCAAATTGGCCAGCGCACAACGCTGGATCAGGTGCAAACGCGGGCGGTCCAACTCGACTTTCGTCCGGCTCTGGAACGCAACTACATCCCGAGTCCGTATAAGGCGAGCGGCGCTGCTGTGGCTGCCGCCGATTCCAGTGGATCGGACCCTGGGCAGCAAACGAGCCGGCAGACAGTGAATTCGCTCACTGTCGATCAGCCACCGGCAAAGGCAGGGGAACAGACCGAGTCTTCGGCCGGCCCAACGGGTAGCCCGGCGACAGCGCAACTGCGCCCCGCGACTGACACGACGGGTCCTGCCGGCGCCGGGACGAATGTACCCGCTGCGGACGAGCCGTCCTTCTGGTCTGTGACCGAACGGCTCCCGGCAGCGGAATTCGAGCAGTATGTGTCCGGCTGGCAACAACAGGTCAACGAAGGCTGGCAGTCTGTCCGCCAATGGAGCGATCCGCTGCTCGAACGGGCCAGCGATTTTATCCTGGGCCAGTTGAAACAACGCTGATAATTCCCGCCGCCAGTTTCGCCGCCAGTTTCGCCGCCGCCAAGTGCCCGAAGATGGGGTCGGCAGCGGCGAAAAAGTGCCCGAAGACGGGGTCGGCGGCGTTGAAGTTAGTGGTCAGAGTTTCGTGACCACCGTAGTTTTGGAGAGATCCTGCATGCGTGCACGGAACCGAGCCGCCCGTCCCGCAAGTGGACACGGCTTCGGCCCTCTATTATCCCGCCGCCAAGTGCCCGAAGATGGGGCCGGCGGCCTCGACAGCAGTGCCATGAACCGGGCAGTGTCCGATCGCGCCCCTCTTGAACAGGAGCGCGGCCAGCAGCCCACTGCGGCAGACGAAGTCTCCAAAATATGGCGTATCGGCTTTATCGGTGTCTTGCTGACTGGGCCGCTGCTGCTGTTGATTCTGCGGTTGCTGGACATGCAGGTTATGGGCTGGCAGCAATACGAGCCGCCCAAGGCGGTGGCATCCGGACGCAATACGGTTGATGACACCACCTCGTGGGGAGTGATCGTCGATCGTGACGGCAATCTGCTCGCCGCCGACCGGTTCACGTACCGGATCACGGCAACGCCCAAATTCATCTCGTCAGATGATTTCGGTGAAATCGCGCAACGGCTCGCGTACGGCATCGGTGTCCCTCCTCTTCAGATTGAAAATCTGTTGACGGAAAACAGCGACAGGGACTATCTGATTATTGCGCCCGATATCGATTTTGATCAGGGTCAACAGCTGCTCGCCGAACGCCAGCAGCGATTGTCCGAAAGGGATTTCCTGCTGGAGCATATCCACATCGCGGCCCATCCCCGACGCTTCTACCCACAGGGATCGCTTGGCAGCCAGATTCTGGGATTTCTCAATGCTGAACGGGTGCCGGTGCTGGGTGTCGAGCGCTACTATCGGAACTTTCTGTCCAGTGATGGCGTTGGTCTTCCGCCGGGACGTCAACTGCCCCGCGCAGAGCTTGACGATAACATCCTGCGCTTTCTGCCCAGCGGCGATGGCAAGGGCCTGGTGTTGACCATCGACCGCACCGTCCAGCATATCATCGAAGAGGAGTTGCGCGTAGGGGTCAACCTCTACCGGGCCGAGTCAGGCACGGTCATTGTCATGGACCCAAAAACGGGCGCGATTCTGGGGATGGCCAACTGGCCGACTTTCGACGGCAACAGCTTCGAGGAAGGGGACCCCGACACATTCACGAATGTAGCCATCAGCGCCCAATTTGAACCGGGGTCGGTCTTTAAACTGATCACGGTCGCAGCCGCCCTTGACATCGACGCAGTCGAGGAGTCGAGCGTTTTCGTCGATACCGGCGCAATCTCCGTGGAAGGCCACTCAATTCAAAATAGCGACCGCAAGGCTGTCGGCGAACTGTCGGTCGCTGACGCCGTGGCCCATTCCAATAATGTGATTACCGTTCAGATCGCGCAGAAGGTCGGCGCCGAAATTTTCTACGATTATGTCACCCGTTTCGGATTTGGCACTGAAACAAAAGTCGACCTGAGCGGTGAAGCGTCCGGCCAGGTCAGAAATACCGAAGCCCCGAACTGGGGCGTATCCGACCTGGCCACCAACAGCTTTGGCCAGGGCATTGCGGTTACCCCCATTCAGATGATCAGCGCAGTGGCCGCCATCGCCAACGGCGGCAAGCTGATGCGGCCGCACATTGTGCAGAGCCGGATTGCCAACGACTACGCAATGGTGACCCAGCCGACAATGGTCTACCAGGTTATCAGTCCGGAAACGGCAATTCGGATGAAAGAGATGATGGTGCATGTCGTTAAAAATGGGAACCAGATGGGCCAGGTATCCGGCTATAGGATTGCCGGTAAGAGCGGTACCGCGGAAATCGCCACGGAAGAGGGCTACATTCAGGACGAGACGATCGCCAGCTTTATCGGGTTTGCGCCGGCCGACGACCCGCAGTTTGTCGTAATGGTGAAGCTGGACCGGCCGGACCCGGGCATCAGCCGCTGGGCAGCCTATACAGCGACGCCGATCTTCAGCCGCATCGCCCACCGCCTGTTCGAGCACCTGAATATCCCGCCGGATGCTGTCCGGCTGTCAGATGAAAGTCAGAGCATTTTCTGTCTGTCCGCCGCCCAGTGCGGAGAGACGCAGGCGTCGGCCTCTGGGCCGGCTGCAGAGCCTTCCAGTCAGTGAATCACAGTTGGTTGCCGGTGGCCGGTTCAGCGACGAGCCACTGCTGTTCAAAGGAATCTGAATCGGTGGCAGACCGACCAAACGTAGAGACTTTTATCACCCAACATACACTCTGGCAGGCGCTGACGGGGACGCCGCCGCCGCAAGCGTTGACGCCCCGGCCCATCAGTTGTGCGGTCCTGGACAGCCGCGACGTCGAAGCAGGGTCTCTGTTTATTGCATTCAGCGGCGCGCGCACAGACGGCCACAGATTCATCGGCCAGGCGCTGGCCGGCGGCGCTGATGCAGTCATCTGCGAAGAGCGGGGCCTTGACCAGCTGCGCGCAACCGATGCGCTGCTGGTCGACTGCCGCGGCCGACTTGGAGAGGGCACAGAAAAGAAAGAAGAGAGCGACCAACCGAACCGCGCGCGGCCGCGGCTTTGTTTTCATTCTGCGCAGTTTGAACCCGGCCGCGCCATTGCCTACATCGTACCCGACGCCAATACGGCTCTACAGGCCGCAGGCATCTTTCAACGGCTGCATCGCACCCGACCGGATCTGCGGGTGATCGGCGTGACCGGCAGCGTAGGCAAAACCAGCACAAAAGAGTTGGCTGCTTCGGTTCTCGCCCAACGCTTCCGCACCCATCACAACACCGGTAATCTCAACAGCGAACAGGGGTTGCCGCTGGCTCTCCTGGGGTTGCACACGAGCCACGAGCGCACAGTGTTGGAGATGGGGATGTACGACCTGGGCGAAATCCGCCTGCTCTGCAGCCTGGCGCGGCCCCAGGTTGGCGTTGTGACGAATGTCGGCCCGACCCATTTGGAGCGGCTGGGCACGATAGACCGGATCGCACAAGCCAAGGCCGAGCTCGTGGAGGCTCTGCCCAACGCGCAGGACGGGGGCGTAGCCATTCTGAACCGCGACGACGCACGCGTTCGGGCTATGGCGGCGGTCACCGCTGCCCGGCCTTTTTTCTACGGCCTCAGCGCGGAAGCGGATCTGTGGGCCGACGAGATCGAAAGCCTGGGCATGGAAGGCATCCGCTTCCGTTTCCATCACCGGCAGCAAAACGGCCGTATCCACAGCCAGCGCCTGAGCGTGCCGCTCTTGGGCACACATTCCGTGTATACGGCCCTGGGCGCGGCTGCCGTCGGGATTGTCAACGATCTGACCTGGCAAGAGATTGTCACCGGCCTGCAGCAGGCGCCGGGTCAGTTGCGGCTTGTGGTAAAACCGGGCATCAACGGCAGCACCGTCATCGACGACACATACAACGCCAGCCCTATCAGCACCCTTGCCGCCCTCAATCTTCTGAACGACCTGTTCACTCGCGGCCAGGCGGGCGCGGACTGTTCGCCCGCCGTCAAAGGCCCGGATATGGCGTCAGGGGCAGCGAAACGGGCGTCCCAGTCCGTCATCGGGCAGTCTCGGAAACACCGCGGCGGCCGCCGCATCGCGATTCTCGGCGATATGCGAGAGTTGGGCACTTTCACGACAGAGGGACACAAACAGGTGGGCGCCCATGCCGCGGGCGTAACCGACCTGCTGGTTACAGTCGGCGGCCTGGGTCGGATTATCGCCGATGAGGCCCGAAGGGCAGGCCTGTCCTCACAAGCTGTGTACGCAACCGACGATTTCGAGACGGCTGTACAGGTTCTGAAGGAGTTGGCACAGCCGCAGGATCTGTTGCTCGTCAAAGGCAGCCGCGCAGTCGGAATGGACCGAATCGTCGGCGAGATTTCACGAGAGCCGGCAACAGCTGCAGCGACAGAGCTCGCCCGCCGCCAAATGTCCGACGATGGGGTCGACGACGGCCTCCTGGAAGGTTAAGAGGCTCATTGATGGAATCTCCGTTGGTGCTGGGGACACTCAGCTTCTTCATTGCCGTGATTTGGGGGCAGCCGCTGATCGCCTTACTCAGACACCACCGAATCGGCAAACAGGTGCGCATGGAAGGACCGGATTCGCATCAGGAGAAAACGGGGACGCCGACAATGGGAGGGCTGTTGTTTGTGGTTCCGGTCCTGCTGATCACGGGGGCGCTTAATCTGGCGAATCTGCTTGGCTTCACGCTGATAGGCAAGAGTACTCTGTTGCTCTTTTTCTGTCTGGCGGCGCACGCAACCCTGGGGGCAGTTGATGACTGGCTGGGGCTGCGCGGCAGGGGCAAGGGCAAGGGGATGTCGGCGCGGATGAAGAGCGGATTCCAGTTTGTGTTTGCCGCGATCATCGTGGGCATTCTCTATTTCGGGCCGCCCGATCTGTACTATGTCGGCGTGCCCGGCATTACCCAGTGGGTTCCGATCGGCTGGCTGTTCATCCCGGCGGGAATTTTTATCATTATCGGATTCAGCAATGCTGTAAATCTGACGGATGGGCTGGACAGTCTGGCGGGGAGCATCAGCAGCATTTCGTTTGCGAGCTACGGGCTGATCGCCCATATGCAGGGGCAGACCTATCTGGCGGCTTTCTGTTTCACGGTGGTGGGTGCCCTGTTCGCATTTCTCTGGTTCAACGCCCATCCGGCACAGATCTTTATGGGTGACACCGGCAGCCTGGCCTTGGGCGCAACGCTTGCATTGGTGGCGTTGATGACCGGTCAATGGCTGCTGCTGCCGGTCGTAGGGTTCGTATTTGTCGCCGAAACCGTTTCCGTACTGCTGCAGGTGGCGTCTGCAAAGTTCAGCCGCCGCTACCTGGGTCGTGATATCCGCATGTTCAAGATGACCCCGATCCACCATCATTTTGAGTTGATGGGTTGGAGCGAAACACAAGTCAAAGAGAGATTCTGGATAGTCGGTGTGCTGAGCGGAATGCTGGGGGTGGCCCTGGCGCTGTGGAATGGATGACCGCCGACCAGACAGGTTTCATGCTGGCAACTGCACCTCAATTCTTAGTAGCCGGTTTTCAACCTTTGGTAACTGCCGGGGGCAAGGCACTGACCAGGATCTGGAAACTGGAAGGAGAATAAATTCGTGATTGCCAACAGCGAAGAGTTCAACTTTGAAAAACGCAATGTCGTTATTCTGGGGATGGGCCGTCAAGGACTGGCTTTGGCCCGTTTCTTCGCGGCAGGCGGCGCAAATGTAACGATCAGCGATGTCGCGCCGGCCGAAAGGCTGACGGAGGAGTTGGATCAGCTGGGTGATCTGCCGGTTGTGCTGGCCCTCGGCGGACACCCTTCTGACCTGCTGGATGGCTGCGATCTGCTCTGCCTCAGCGGCGGCGTGATGCTGCAAACGCCGCTGGTGCAGGACGCCATTCGCCGCGGCATCCCACTGAGTAATGACAGCCTGCTCACAATGCAACTGGCGCCCTGCCCTGTCGTCGCCATCACCGGCAGCAGCGGCAAGACAACAACGACAACGCTCGTCGGAGAAATGTTGCAAGAGACTGCCGGCGGCGCTCATACCGTCCATGTTGGCGGCAATATCGGCAGGCCGCTGGTGGACCGCCTCGATACGATCCGGCAAGATGACATGATGGTGCTGGAACTGAGCAGTTTTCAGCTCGAGCTGTTCGACCCCAGTCTGGCATACGGGCCGCTGGACCGGCTGGGCCCGGACGTGGCCGCCATTCTCAATATCACGCCAAATCACCTAGACCGGCATTCATCAATGGCCGACTATACTCTGGCGAAATCCAATCTGTTGCGTCATCTGAAGCCGACCAGCGTGGTGGTCTTCAACGCCGATGATCCGGTGGCTGGCCAGATGGCCGGCTGGGATGATGAAGAGACGCCGGTTCCCGCCGAATGGGAGCTGGACTCCCTCCTGACGCAATGCCGAACTGCCCTGGGCAAAGACCGGCGGATCATCCCCTTTTCCATCTCTTCCAGCCGACGCCGACGCCTGTCAAGTCGCCATGCCGAGACCCTGCCGCCGGACTTCGGCGCCTGGGCATCCGAATCGACCGAAGATCTGATTTTCGAAGGACGGCCATTCTGCCGCCGCAGCGATGTACGGTTGCGGGGGGAGCACAATATCAGCAACCTGTTGGGCGCGGCCGCGATCAGCGGCGCGGCCGGCGCATCCGTAGAGGCGATGGGCCGTGTTGCCCGCTCCTTTGCCGGTGTACCGCACAGGCTGGAGGAGATGCGGCCCAAGGGTAACGTTGTATGGATCAACGACAGCATTGCAACTGCGCCGGAGCGGGCCGTCGCCGGGCTGCAGGTCTTCCCCCCGGGCGCGCAGACACTTATTCTCCTGGCCGGCGGCAAAGACAAGAACTTACCCTGGGATACGTTCGCCGACGAAGTGTTGGACCGGGTCCAATGTCTGATCGGGTTCGGGGAAGCGGGGTCGATGATCGCCGATAAGGTGAGGGAAAGGGCCTCGTTCCGGCGTATATCCGCTCCCTGTTGTGCGGTCGTGCAGCGCCTGGATGAGGCCGTTGTCCTGGCCAAACAGACGGCGACGCCGGGTACGGTTGTGCTGTTTTCGCCGGGCGGCACCAGCTACGATGCCTACAAAAACTTCGAACAGCGCGGGGAACATTTCCGCAATCTGGTGGTTAGCGGTTAGCTGCAGCCGCAGTATGCCGGCCTTCTGACATGGAGGTACTGGCTACGGCAGGTTGCGGCCGGCTATAGAGGAACGAAAATGGCGCTACAGGTCAACAACGCGAGACAGATCGGCAGGAGCGGGTCCAACTTCGATTGGGCGCTGGCTACGGTCCTGACCTGCCTGATTCTGTTCGGGTTTGTAATGGTCTTCAGCGCCAGTTACCCCTGGGCGCTGGAAAACCGGGAATCGCCCTTCTACTATGTACTTCTGCAAATCCGCTGGCTGGGGGTCGGCCTGGTGACCCTGGTTGGCGCGGCGCTCGTCCCCTACCGGATTTGGGAGCGGTGGAGCATTCCTCTGATGGCGGTTGGGCTGCTGGCGCTGATGGCGGTCATCTTTCTGGGGGATAACCGCTTCGGCGCCACCCGTACCTTTTTCGGCGGCCGCGTACAACCCAGTGAACCGGTCAAAGTGATCGTCCTCATCTATATCAGCACCTGGCTTGCCAGCAAAGGCAGCCGCATCAAAGATATCAACTATGGGCTGATCCCCTTTGGCGTGCTGATGGGGATCGTGACCGGGCTGATCGTGGCGCAACCGGATATCAGCACGACAATTCTGATCGTCGCCACCGCGCTGATCATATTTTTCCTGGCGGGCGCCGAGCTGAAGCAGCTTTTCCTGGGCGGCTTTGTGGCCGTCGTCACCTTCTGGCTGGTGATTACCCGCAACAGCTATGCCAGCCGCCGGGTCAACGCACTGCTCGAATCGATCCAATCTCCTTTGAATAGCTCCGAATGGCAGATCCGCGAGGCCAGCCAGGCTATTGTCAAAGGAGGCCCGCTCGGCGTGGGTCTGGGCAACAGTACCGAAAAGCTGCCCGGAAATCTACCCTTGAGTTGGTCGGACAATATCTTTGCGGTAATCGGCGAGGAGATGGGGCTGCTGGGCACGCTGCTGGTGATCCTCCTCTTCACGCTGTTTGTCTATCGCGGCCTGCGCATCGCCAGTGAATCGTCCGATATCTTCGGCTCTCTGCTGGCAGTGGGCATCACCGCGCTCATCATCTTGCAGGCCATAATTCACATCGCGGTAGCCGTGGCCGTCGCGCCCCCCACCGGCGTAACACTACCGTTCGTCAGCTTCGGCGGCAGTTCTCTTGTCACGTCAATGGGGGCTGCCGGCATACTGCTGAATATCAGCCGGTATCGCGGTCAACCCCCGCCCGCCGCGCCCCGTCGAGGCGAAGCCGGCTCACGCCCTCACTCCACAGCGGACGACCGCTCTGGCGGGGGCATATTCAACGTTCTGAGGTCAAGAAAATCCGGGGCATCCTCTGGCCCCCCAGGGCAAACAGCCCATGCGACTCCTAATTTCGGGTGGTGGAACCGGGGGACACGTATATCCGGCTCTCGCCGTCGTCGAACAGCTACGAACCAACGCTCTGACCGCCGCACCCGCTCCGGTTAACCCGGCACTGCTGTGGCTGGGGAGCAGGACCGGCATCGAGCACCCTCTCGTGCAGGACGCTGGAATCCCCTTCCACAACATTCAAAGCGGCGCGTTGCGAGGACGCAATCCATTGACGGCATCACGCAGTCTGGCCAAAGTGACGTCGGGTATACGGCAGTCTCTGCAGATTCTTGAAGAGTTTCGCCCGCAGGCATGTTTCGCGACCGGCGGATATGTGATGGCGCCGGTCGCGATAGCCTGTCGGATGCGGTCGGTGCCGGTAATGATCTATCTGCCGGACATGACGCCCGGCCTGGCGGTGCGCTGGCTCAGCCGGCTGGCCCAACGGGTCGCGGTCAGCTTCCCCGAGGTGGCCGACTTCTTTGGCCACAAGGCGGTGGTCACCGGCTACCCTGTGCGCGCCGGCGTTGTGAAGGCAATAGAGGACAGGCAGGCAGCCCGGCAGATGTTGACGCGCAAGCTGGGACTGGAGCTGGAGGAAGGAATGCCTCTGGTGCTGGTGTTCGGCGGCAGCCAGGGCGCGCGCAGCATCAACCGGGCTGTCTGGCAGGCAGCGCCGGGCCTGTTGCCCGCTTGCCAGATTCTGCACGTCGTCGGTACGCGCGACTGGCCGCTGCTGGAACAGGAAGGGCCGGATCTGCCCTATACCCTGTTGGCCGACCGCTACCACCCCGTGGCCTATCTGCACGAGGAGATGGCCTGGGCGCTGGCCAGCGCAGACCTGGCGGTAGCCCGTGCCGGGGCCAGTGTGTTGGCCGAGTTTCCGCTGGCGCGTCTGCCATCGATACTGGCGCCCCTGCCCGGCGCCGGCTCCCACCAGGCCCCCAATGCGCAGAAACTGGCAGATTCCGGCGGCGCTGTCATTGTCGAGGACCGACAGCTGGCAGAAAGGCTGGAACCAACGATAGCCGCGCTGCTGTCGGACGGAAGCCGTCGGCTCGCTATGGGGGCGGCGGTAGGCGCTTTGGCCCGGCCCCAGGCGGCAGACAATATCGTACGCGAATTACAGCGGCTCGCGGCAAGCGGTTAGTGCAGTTCACCGGCCACCGGGGTTACGGACTGTGATCATGGACTGTGATTATGGTCTATGTTCATCGATTGTAATTGCAATGTAGGCGGGACAGACCCAAAAGATGCCCACCTCCAAGGATGAAAGCATAAAAGATGAGTGAAACTACGCCAGGCACAGTTGCATTTGTACTCTACGTTCTCCTCTTTGGTTGGATCGGGTTCCGACGGGGCCTGTTCCGGGAGTTGTCGGTGCTGACCGTCTCGGTCGGGGGCTTCTTCCTGCTGCAACAAAATCAGGGCCTGGCCCTGGATATCGTAAGGCAGGTGTTGGGCATCATTTTTGGTGTCATCAGTATAGGCGCAAAGCTGCTGGCCTCGCTGCGCGCAGGGGGCGCGGACGGAGGACAGGAACCGGTGTACACGCTGGGCCCCTCGGAATGGCTCTCCGAAGCGGACCAGCCAACGGTCTCGTTTTTGGTCTGGTCGGGGCTGCTTCTTCTTACCTACATGCTGACCAACAAGGCGATCCCGGACAATCAGAGCTCTTCGGGTCTCCTGGCGGCGATAATAGGCATGGGCAACGGACTGTTTTACATTCCTACTTTTGCGCCGCGGCTGATCGCCTTCATTCCGGAGGTCGGGGTTGCGTCAGTCTCAACGCCCGGCACGGGAGTGCAGGGGTTCCTGCGCAGCGTGACCGATATGATGGAGTCCAACTTCGACAACATCTGGGAGGCATTGGGGCCTCAACAGCCAATTCTGGCCGCAATTGCGTTGACAGTGCTGCTTGTGGCAGTGATCAGCACATTGCGACG
This sequence comes from Caldilineaceae bacterium bin5, assembly GCA_002238445.1. Classification (GTDB taxonomy): domain Bacteria; phylum Chloroflexota; class Anaerolineae; order Caldilineales; family Caldilineaceae; genus Bin5. Next base: position 118,469 of record MPML01000006.1, on the reverse strand, counting down.
CGGCCAGAATTAGTCGAGCGAATATTAAACAGTGGTCTTACCAGCCACCAACCATAAGCCACTACCAAGCACTGAACTGTAATGGGCCTGATCGAAGTATATTTTGGATCTATCGCCAGCATCATTACCTTGATAGGCCTTGCCCAGGGCTATGCGCGGGAATTGGGCCGGTCGATGATCATTATCGTCGCGATTTTTCTGCTGCTATACGTCGAGGACCGACTCAATCCCATCTTGACCAGTGCATGGCAGATGGTATTTCCAGCTAAAGATCTGAGTGCTCAGCAACTGTTCCTGAGCAATTTTTATCTGGTCGCATTTGTTGTTACGATTTTCGCCGGTTATGCGGGGCGGGTTATCACGTTCAGCGGCCAGCAGTGGCCGATGCCCCAGGGTACGATTCTCAGCTTACTGGTCGGCGCAATTAACGGTTATCTGATCAGCGGCAGCCTCTGGTATTACCAGGACGTATACGGCTATCCCCTCTCTTCCTTGGGATGGATAAGTCCGGAACTGTCGCCGATCGCAGTTGAACTGGTGCGTTATCTGCCCCAGAATATCATGCCGTCAGCGACGCCGTGGGTAATTCCCATCGCGATACTGCTGCTGATGCGGGTGCGGGGATGAAGGTTCGATGCGCCCTTGCTGAAGCGCGGCGCGGTCGCAGCGATGGAGGCAGCGATGCGGGTTGACAGGTGGCAGAAGCAGTTGCAAACGGCGTTGGACGCGTCTTCATCCAAGCGAGACGGGGACGATGCGGAGCTGCGCGTGCATCTGATTGGGATCGGCGGCGCAGGGCTTTCCGCCATCGCGCATGTTCTCCTTGAACGGGGCATTCGCGTCAGCGGCAGCGACCGCCAGCAGAGTGAACGCACGCGGCGCCTGGCCGCGGCCGGCGCCCGGATTTTCGGGCGGCAGGGGGCGGAAGAGCTCACCGGACTGCCTGCCGGGGAACGCCCGGACGTGGTCCTGATCAGCAGCGCGGTCGATGAAACGAACCCGGAACGGCAGGCCGCGCAAAAGCTGGGGATTCCGATCGTCAGACGGGAGTCGTTCTTGCGACCGCTGCTGGCCGGCCGCGATGTCATCGCTGTCTCCGGCACGCATGGCAAGAGCACGACGACCGCGATGATCGTGCAGACGCTGCACGCCAGCGGCTGCGATGCCGGCTATATCATCGGGGCCGACCTGCCGGGCTTCGGCAACGCCCATGCAGGCACAGCCGCCGCCTTTGTGATCGAAGCGGATGAGTATGATCGCATGTTTCATGGGCTGACGCCGATGGTGGCGGTCGTGACCAATGTGGAGTGGGACCATCCGGACTGCTATCCGACGCCGACCAGCTTTGTCGATGCCTTTCGCCAGTTTGTGGCGCAGGTGCGTGCGGAGGGATGTGTGGTCTCGTGCGGCGATGACCCCGGCGCGGAGGCGCTGCGCACAGGCCGCCCAGCCGGCGGCGGTCCGGCCTGGCTGACGTATGGTCTGCATGACCGGTGCGACGTGCAAGCGGCCGGTGAGACAGTGGACGCAAGCGGGGGCTATGCCGCCGCGGTGCGGGTTGAAGGCAACTCGATCGGCTGCCTGCAACTGCAGGCGCCCGGCATCCACAACCTGCGCAATGCCCTGGCCGCGCTGACCGCCGCCCGCCGCTGTGGTGTGCCGGCGGCGCAGATCCTGGCGAGCCTGCATCAATATACCGGCATCGGCCGGCGTTTCGAAATGAAGGGAACGCGGCGCGGTGTGACGGTCGTCGACGATTACGCGCATCACCCCACCGAAATCCAGGCGACCCTGGCCGCGGCCCGCAACTGCTTCGGCGAGCGACGCATCTGGGCTGTCTTTCAGCCGCATACATTCAGCCGCACCAGGGCTATGCTGCACAAAATTGCTTGCAGTTTCGACAACGCCGACACGGTGCTGGTGACCGATATCTATGCCGCCAGAGAGAGCGGGGACAGGGCGATGGCAGCCGCGGAGGTGGCGTCGTCCAGCGCCCATCCTTCGATCCGCCACAGCGGTGACATCGAGGAAACGAGCGCGCTTCTGCACACCGAGGTGACCGCAGGCGACGTGGTTCTGACGCTGGGCGCAGGCACCAGCCACCGCATCGGTGAGACGCTTCTGGAGAGACTGGGAACCGATGACTGAAGATGGCAATGCCCTGCCGCTTGTGCTGATCGTTTGCGGGGCGCCGGGCACGGGCAAAACGACTCTGGCGCGCAAACTGGCCCCGGCTCTGGGACTGCCCTTGATCGCACGCGACGATCTGAAGGAGTCGCTCTTCGAGACGCTGGGCTGGTCGACCGTGGAGTGGTCGCAGCAGCTTGGCCGGGCAACATATGAACTGGTCTATCTGCTGATCGAACGCCTGCTGGAAGCCCGCTGCTCGCTGCTTGTCGAAACGCCCTTTGATCCGGACTGGGCCAACCCCCGCTTCCAGGCATTGCAGAGGCACCACCCGTTCCAGCCGGCGCAGGTGATCCTTTCCACGCCTGCTGATCTGCTGCGTCAGCGTTATGCCCGGCGGGTGGACAACGGCGAACGACACCCGGGGCATGTGGATCGTTTGCGGATGGGCCAGTTCGACACTGAGGAGCTGGGGCAGCGCAATCGTCCCCTGGACCTGGAGGGGCCGGTTTTTCACATTGACACGAGCAGTTTCGCAGCGCTGGATTTTGAAGGGCTTGTAAGGCAGCTGCGCACCCTGAGAGGAACCTGAACACGAAGCGACCGTACCCGATATTATGGCAATAGTATTATTGCAATAGTTTCTTGGCATTAGTGTCATGGCAACAGTAACGGCCCCGGCCCATTCAAAGAAAGAGATCAGCGCCACCGCGCTCGAGCAGATCGAAGCGCTCGGCGTCCAAATCCGGCAGGACCACCCGCTGGCGAACTTGACGACGATCAAGATAGGCGGCCCCGCCGATTATTTCGCGGATGTCAATGATACGCATAAGCTGCTTAAGCTGGTGCGCTGGGCTAGGGCGAACGATCTGCCCTACCTGATCCTGGGCGGCGGCAGCAATGTACTGATCAGCGACCGGGGCGTGCGCGGGCTGGTGATCCATAACCGCTGCAAAGCTGTGCAGGTGCAGGATGCCCCCTGCTGCGATTACCCCAAAGACACCCGTCCCTTCCTCTTCGCCGAGAGCGGCGCGCTGATGGCCGGCGCGGCCCGAATCGCCATTAACGCCGGGCTGACCGGTCTGGAGTGGGCGGTGAGTGTACCCGGGTCCGTCGGCGGAGCAGTGGTCAACAACGCCGGCGCGCATGGTGGCGAAGTGAAGGACACCTTGTGGGATGTTCTGCTGCTGGACGACCACGGCGATATCCAGGTCTACCGCGTGGAAGATCTCGCCTATTCCTACCGTCAAAGCAGTTTGAAACGGGCGGGGACGGCCGCCGCCGGTTTTGGCCCGGTCCTGTTGAGCGCCAACTTTCGCCTCCAAACCGGCGACCGCGCTGCGATCCGCGCCGCGGCCCAGTCTTTCCTGGGCCACCGACGCAGCACGCAGCCGGTGGAGCCGTCACTGGGCAGCACGTTCGTCAACCCGCCAGGCGACTTCGCCGGGCGCCTGATCGAGGAGGCCGGGTTGAAGGGGTTTCGTCTTGGCGGCGTCGAAGTCAGCCGCACGCACGCCAATTTCCTCATCAACCCCGGCGGCGTCGGCGCGGCGACGGCAGCCGATGTCATAGCGATGATCGCACATATTCAGACGACAGTCGCCCGCGGCAGCGGCGTGGCGCTGGAGCCGGAACTACAGAAAATCGGAGATTGGTGATTCTTATGGCGTGCAATCCAGTACGGGTAGGTGTACTTTTTGGAGGCAAGAGCGGCGAGCACGAGATTTCCTTGCTTAGCGCGAAAACGGTCATCGGCGCCCTGGACGCCGCCGGCTACGAAACGGTGCGGCTGGGCATTACAAGGGCCGGGGAATGGCTCACCGGCCCCGACCCTCTGGCGCAGCTGACGAGCAGCGAGAAGAGAAAGAACGGCGACGTCAAAGCAAGGGATGCCGACTCCGCCCTCCTCGCTCCGCCCGCGCCGCAGTTTCCGCTGCTGGAGCAGAGCGAGCGGCTGCCGGCCGTGGACCTGATTTTTCCCGTGCTCCACGGCCCCTACGGCGAGGACGGGACCGTCCAGGGGCTGCTTGAGATGCTCGAGATGCCGTACGTGGGTTGCGGCGTCCTTGCAAGCGCGGTGGCGATGGACAAAGGTACATCGAAGGCGTTGTTCACCGCTGCCGGCATCCCCCAGGTAGCCTACCGGACACTGCTGCGGCGAAACTGGATGGAAGGCCCGGAGTCGAACCCCGATCTGCGGCAAGAGCGGCGTGAGAAGATACTGGACGGGCTCGAGTCTGACTTGCAGTATCCACTCTTTGTGAAGCCGGCCAATCTGGGCAGCAGCGTCGGCATCAGCAAGGTCAGGGATCGGGCTGAACTGGCGTGCGCCATCGAACTGGCCTGCCGCTACGACCGCAAAGTGCTGGTCGAAGCAGGCGTAAACGATGCGCGCGAGTTGGAGGTCAGCGTTCTCGGCAATGACGAGCCCCGCACGAGCATCGTCGGCGAGGTCGTTCCGGCCAATGAATTTTACGATTACGAGGCCAAGTATCTGGACGAGGGCAGCCGGCTGCTGATTCCGGCAGATATTCCGTCCGCGCTGGCAGACGAAATCCGCCAGTTGGCCGTCCGCGCGTTTCAGGCGCTTGACGGCGCGGGCCTTGCGCGGGCAGACTTTCTGTTAGGCGGCGACGGGCAACTCTTTCTGAACGAACTGAACACCATGCCCGGCTTCACCGCCAGCAGCATGTACCCCAAACTTTGGGAAGCCAGCGGCGTTCCTCTGTCGGAGCTGGTGGGCAGCCTGGTTGATATGGCGCTGGAACGGCACGCCGACCGCCGCCAGAATCGGATTCATCGTTAGTCGGTATCTGTTAGCACAACGGCAGGGCGTCTTCGACAGTTACTGAACACCGGAAGTTACCTTCAGAGCAGTACTATGCAATTTGCCTTCAATTTAGGGCGCAAACAAAAGCGAGGATCGCAGGCGGCGCAAAAGGCTGTGTCGCCCAAACAGGTGCGGCGGCGGCGGCAGGCGCAAAAACGCCGGCGGTTCACGTCGGTGCTGCGTTCGACGCAGGCGTTTATCCTCAGAAGCGGGCGGTCGACGCTGGAATTCAGTTGGGGCGCAAAGCGGAAAGCGTCCTCGCAGCCCGTTCGCGCCGGCGCGCAGGCAACACTCTTCCCCGGTTTTTCGGGTCTGACCCCAAGCAAGACAGTGAGCCTGATGCTGCTGGCTGCGGTCGCTGCCGCGCTGTATTGGTTGCACACCAGCGAGAGCTTTTACATCTATAGTGAAAATGTGCGCTTTGAAGGCGCCCAATATCTTTCGCAGGAGGAGCTATTCGCCGCCTGCGATATCGACAGCTGGAGTATCTTCTGGCTGGAGCCGGAAAAAATCCGGAAGCAGGTGATGTCGCACCCGTATGTAACCGATGCAAATGTGAAAATCCGCTGGCCCGGGCATGTCGATATCAGCGTTCAGGAAGTGCGCCCGGTGGCTCTCTGGGCTACCGATCAGCAGGAATATTGGCTGCTGGAGGACGGCGCCGCCCTCGCGCCCAGGGAGTCGGATATGCGGCCGGCGCTGCGAATTATCGACCCCTCTGCTGAAGCGCGGACTGCAAGCCTGGGAGGCGACCTGCAGATCGATAAACGGGTACTGACTTCTGCCATGTTCCTGTCGAATCGTCTTTCCATCGTAAGTGAGTTCTGGTACAATTCTCGTTACGGCCTGAATTTCAGTTTGCCATCTACACAGGCGTGGGTCCACTGGGGAGATGGACGTAAATTTGAAGAAAAGTGGACAGTCCTGCAAAGGTTAATGCCGGAATTGGAAGCCGCTGGGGACGAGGCGCTCACCCTTAATGTCATGGTGCCGAACCGTTCCTTCATTCGGCGGTACGAGGATGAACCGGCGGATTAATAAGTTTCCTGACTACGTTACTACGTTTAGAGAATTTTTCAGTGACCAGAGAGATAATCGCAGCGGTCGATGTAGGAACCACAAAAATCTGCGCGTTGGTGGGCACAGTCACCCATGACAACCTGGGCAATCTCGCTGTCAGAGTTCTGGGCGGCGGCGTCACACCGAGCAGGGGCTTGCGCCGCGGCGTTGTCATGGATGTGCCGGAAGTGACCACCGCCATCGGCGAGGCGTTGGAGTCGGCCGAACAGGAATCCGGCGAACAGATCACAAGCGCATATCTGGGCATCGCCGGCAACCATATTGCCACATCGAACAGCGCCGGCATCAGCCCGATCGACGGGCGTCACGGCGTCACCGGCACCGACATGCAGCGGGCGCTGGAGGGTGCACGGGCCGTCCAGATTGCCGCCAACAGGCAGATCATCCACGTGATTGCCCGCCACTGGAAGGTGGATGAGCAGGAAAACATTCAGCAGCCGCTGGGCATTCTCGGCAGCCGGCTGGAAGTAGACGCCCATATCGTCACCGGCACGATCAACGCCATCAACAATCTCGCCCAGTGTGTACTGGCCCATGGCATAGACATCGACGAACTGGTCCTGGAGCCGCTCGCCAGCGGCGAGGCAGTGCTGACCGCGGACGAACGGCAGATGGGCGTCGTCATGGCCGACCTGGGCGGCGGCACCACCGATCTGGCGCTCTTCCGCGGCAATGGCCTGTGGCACACCGAAGTGCTGGACGTAGGCGGCAGCCACATGACAAATGACGTAGCTATCGGGCTGCGCGCCCCATTTGAAGTGGCCGAAGAGCTGAAACTGCGCTACGGCCATCTGCAACCGGAACGGATTGCCGAAGACGAACAGGTCTGGGCGACCGTTTTCGGCGACAAACCGGAGCGCACCTTCAGCCGCCGCTTTATCAGCCAGATCCTGCAGGCGCGGGCCGAAGAGACCGCCGAACTCATCCAGAGCCGCATTGCCAAGAGCAGTTACGGCCATATGGTGCCGGCAGGGCTGGTCCTCACCGGCGGCGCCAGCCAACTGCCCGGCGCCGTCGACCTGTTCCGCAGAGTATTGCGTATGCCGGTGCGTATCGGCAGCCCCGTCGATCATCCTGCCGTGCTGGGTTTGAGCAGAGAACTGCAATCTCCTGCCTACGCCACCGCAGCCGGTCTCTTGCTCTGGGCGCTCTACGAAGATGCGCGCGCCATTCATTACCCCATGCAGAGAACCATCCCGGAAAACGGGCAGATTCTGGACCGGGTCGGCGGATGGCTCAGGAGTCTGCTGCCGGACTGATGTGCCGCCTCCTTCAGGGCGCCCATCCGCACGCCTGGTCAGGAAACAATCAGGCCAAACGGGATGCTGCACTCTCGTGTAGCTTCCTATAGATCGACCGGAGAGATCTTCGAAAATTGCGATTCCCCCGTTGCATTTCTGCGCGTATAGCGCTTCAACCCGCGAGAGTCGTAGATGGATCGTAGGTATATTGCCCAGAACAGCTTCTAGCAGGTTCAGCAGGCCTTCAGGCCAGCCGCGCGCAGAGGCTGGCCCCGCAACAAAATGAGAGAAGATCGTTCCTTTTGCTTGCTGCTGCTCGTCTCGTGGCGGGCCTGGCGGTATGGAGCGCATATTTCGTAGGCGGATCGTAGGCAAATAGTCCAGAATATGTCCTGAATCAGTCCGTCAACAGCCGGGGTCGGCATATTGCCGACCTCCAGAGTAACAGTCCTGAGATTGGCCTGCAGAAGGTACTATTTAGGTCCATTTGCAGGTCCAACCCTATTTCAGAGACTTTGCAAACGGATTTAGGTGTAGTACGATGGAACAATTCTGAACACAACGCGAGAACGCGGTTTTTGGCGACGCTACGTTAAGGTGAAATTGCCAAAAAACGACTCGGAGAATGTCTGCCAGCGGTTAAAGGAGACCAATCTATGACGAGAAGGAGCAGCGCCTCACAATTCGTAGACAACTTTGCCCAGATAAAGGTTGTCGGAGTGGGTGGCGGCGGACAGAATGCGGTCAACCGCATGATTGAGGCAGACGTTCAAGGCGTAGAGTTTATTGCCGTCAACACCGATGCGCAGGCCTTGATGCTCTCCAACGCGCCGCAGCGTTTGCGGATTGGAGACAAACTGACCAGAGGGTTGGGGTCGGGCGGAAAGCCTGAGATTGGTCTGCGGGCAGCCGAGGAGAGCCGGGAAGAGGTCGAGCAGCTGTTTGAAGGCGCGGATATGGTTTTCGTGACCGCCGGTCTGGGCGGCGGTACGGGTTCCGGCGCGGCTCCGGTCATCTCTTCTATCGCACGCGACTCGGGCGCGTTGACAATCGGCGTCGTGACGAAGCCGTTTACATTTGAAGGCACGCAGCGCCGCCGCATCGCCGAAAGCACGATGGGCCGCCTGCGCGAATCTGTTGATACACTGATTACGGTCCCAAATGACCGGCTATTGCATATCCTGGACAAAAAGACAGCGATTCGTGATTCCTTCATTGTCGCCGACGATGTCTTGCGGCAGGGCATTCAGGGTATCAGTGAACTGATTACCGTGCCGGGTTTGATCAACCTGGATTTCGCCGATGTGCGTTCGATCATGCTCGACGGCGGTGCGGCTCTGATGTCAATCGGCCGCGCCAGCGGCGAGAACCGCGCTCAGGAAGCCGCCCAACAGGCGATCCAGAGCTCGTTGCTGGATGTGTCGATCGAGGGCGCGCAGGGAATTCTCTTCAACGTCAAGGGCGGCGACGACCTGAGCCTGTTCGAGGTGAATGAGGCCGCAGAGATGATCCGGGCCAACGCCCATCCGGAAGCGAATATCATCTTCGGCGCCGTCATCGACGAGAGCATGAAGGACGAAATCCATATGACGGTCATTGCCACCGGCTTCGACAAGGGCCGGCGGCCAGAGCAGCCGCCCACTTCGGTCAGGCAACCTGCCACCGGCAGCGTTCGACCGGCCGGCGGAGCCCCGCAGCAGTCCAACCAGCCTGCCCAGCCACCGTCACAGCCGAAGCCCAAGGAGCCAATCGATTTCCCGGTTCGTTCCTTCGACCGTGAAGACCTGGACATTCCGGCATTTCTACGCCGCGCCAAGAACAATAACGGCCAGTAGCCCATAGATTCACAGTACTTACAATACGATAATTCAGAGAGCCGCGGCGATGCCGCGGCTCTCTTTTTATGCCCCACACGGGGAGAAAATCAGGCGAGCGAACGGTGCCGGGCCCTCTCTTCGGCAGGCGCAAACTACGATAACAGGGCTGCGCGCATTAGTACGCGAAATAACCGCCGATTGCGGGCAGATCCGTTTGCACGTCGGCCGGGAGTATGATATATCTATACTGACGCCCTGGCAGACGTGCGAAATCATCTTTGCCACTACATATTGTACCTCCCAACAAGATATGATACAGTATGTAGACGATTCCCCGCTTGCAGGATGCAGTTGCAAAATCGTTGCAGGGTGCCGATCAGAACCAGTCTGAACCGGAATAATAGAGGGGGACGCTCGCGTTCCCAGGCCCGCCACGCCGACTGATCGAGGGACGGTTTATGCAATGTCCCCACTGCGGACACGGCAAACACAAGGTGATCGATACCCGCGAAAGAGGAGAGACGATCCGTCGCCGCCGGCAATGCTTGGATTGTGTGCAGCGCTTCACAACCTATGAGCATGTCGCGCCCAGCCTGCTCGTCTCCAAGCGGGACGGCCACCGTGAGCCGTTCGACCCCCAGAAGCTGCTTGCCGGCATCCGCATCGCAGCAGTTAAACGGCCGGTCAGCAGCGAGCGTATGAAGAGTATTGCGAACTTCGTCGAAGATCGAATTCAACGCATGGGGCGCGCAGAAGTTACAAGTGAAATGATAGGCAATCTTGTGCTGGACCAACTGGCAGACGTCGATCAGGTGGCCTACATCCGTTTTGCCAGCGTCTATCTCGACTTCAACCATTTGAGTGAAATCCGGTCCGAAGTTGACCGGTTGATGGGACGCAGTGACCTGGAGGCTGACGCCGCCGGACGTGGCGACGCTCGCGAAAGACCGTCTGCGGGCTAAACAAGACCAGCCTTCCGACCTGGAATCTGCGAGATATCTTGCTGTCGAACCCATTTGCAGCGCATTGCAAGTGGGGTGGCAGACATTTTCGATTACGCGGGTCCAGATACCCGGTTTGGACGGAACTTGTCGGCCAGTTAAGCAGTCCTATTGGCACGTGCCGGTCCATCCTTCCGAGGCTTTAAGCGAGACCAACCCGGCCGCAAAGCTGGTGTTTGACTTTCTAGATCGTTTGTTCTAATATAGGAACGTGATAGTCGTTTCTTGACGACCTGTTTTTCACTTTCTTACCTTACTTCCAAATTGTCACCTCTTTCCAAGGGGTGACCCGTTCCCAAGGAGCGACCCGATGTCCGCCCTCGAATCCACCGTCACCCGCAATGGCGCCAACGCACAGGAGGCTTTCACGACTTTCGAAGTCGTTAAAGGAGAAAAACAAAGGGTCTCCGGCCCGGCGTATGTTGATGACGACGCTATCCAACTGAGCGAGAACAGCTTGAAAGTTCTGGAGCGCCGTTATCTGCGCCGGGACATCGATGGGACGCTCCTGGAAACGCCCGCCGGCATGTTCTATCGCATCGCCAGACACATTGCGGGGGTGGAAGAGGAACACGGCGGCGATGTGGAAGGGACCACCAAAACCTTCTTCGATCTGCTCACGGAGCTGCGCTTCTTCCCCAACAGCCCTACTTTTACGGGTGCGGGCACACCTCTCGGCCAGCTTGCCGCCTGCTTCGTGCTGCCCATCGAAGATGATATGGGCCGCTCCAGCGACGGCATCTTCAGCACGCTGCGGGTGGCGGCGCTCATCCAACAGACCGGCGGCGGCAACGGCTTCAGCTTCAGCCGCCTGCGGCCGCAAAAGGATATCGTCCACACATCAGCCGGGCGGGCTACCGGACCGGTGGGCTTCCTGCGGGTCTATGATCAGGCTTTCGGTGAGATCGCCCAGGGCGGAACCCGCCGCGGGGCCAATATGGGTGTCCTGCGCGTCGATCATCCTGATATCGAAGAGTTCATCCGTTGCAAGGCCGAAGAGGGCGCAATCACCAATTTCAACATCTCCGTCGCCATCACCGACGAGTTTATGCAGGCTGTTAAAGAAGACGGCGATTTCGACCTGCGCAACCCGCGCGACGGCTCCGTATCCAGGACAGTGCGGGCGCGGGACCTCTTCGCCACCATCATCAAGTATGCCCACCACAACGGTGAACCCGGCGCGCTCTTTATCGACGCCGCCAACCGCAGTAATCCGGTCCCGCAACTCTACGATCTGGAGGCGACCAACCCGTGCGGTGAGCAGTGGCTGGGGCCGTATGAGAACTGCTGCCTGGGTTCGATCAACCTGGGCATGCACGTCACTACCGACAGCGCCGGCACAACCGCTGTGGACTGGGATGCCCTCCGGCAGACTGTGCGCGAAAGCACACACTTCCTCGACAACGTGGTCAGCGCCAACACCTATCTGCCTGCGGTGCCGGTGGTGAAAGAGGCCGCGCTCAAGGCACGTCGGATTGGGTTGGGCATCATGGGCCTCGGCGACCTGATGTACAAGATGGGCATAAGCTACGGCAGCGAAGAGGGCCAGGAGTTCGCCGGCCAGGTGATGGAGTTCGTGCGTTTCCATTGCATGCAGATGAGCATCGATCTGGCCGCAGAGCGTCAACCCTTCCTCGCCTTCGCAGGCAGCATCTACGATGACGAACCGCTTGGCGGGATGCTTTGGAAGCCGCCGCGGCCGCTCTCCCCATATCGCCGCAATTGGAAGCGTCCCGCTTTGGACTGGGAGACGATCGCTGAAGGCATTCGCCGGCATGGGATCCGCAACGCCGCGCAGACCACGGTTGCGCCCACCGGCACGATTGCCACCGTGAGCGGCTGTGAGGGCTACGGCTGTGAACCGGTCTTTGCGCTGGGGTATATCCGCCACTTCAAGGACGGCGACAATGATGTAGAGTTACCCTATACCAGCCCCCTCTTTGAGGAGGGGATCAAGCAGTTGGATCTCAGCGCCGAGCAGGCGGATGCAATCCGGCAGCGGGTGGCGGAGACGGGCTCATGTCAGGAAGTTGAAGAGCTGCCGCCGCAGTTCCGCAATACCTTTGTGGTCAGCAGCGACATCACAGCCGAGCAGCACGTCAGGATGCAGGCTGCCATCCAGGCCTTTGTTGATAACAGTATCAGCAAGACGTGCAACTTCCCCGAGGGCGCAACCGAGGAAGAAGTGGCGCAGGCCTATATGCAGGCGTGGGAGTTGGGTTGCAAAGGGCTCACCGTCTATGTCACCGGCAGCAGGCAGGAGGTGGTGTTGGAGACAAAGGCGGTCAAGGACAGGAAGGGAGAGACGCCCGACCAGCTGCATAGCGAACCGTCAAGCAACGGCACCCACCCAACGTCTGCGCTTTCACAGGACGAATATCCGGCGGTCTTCACCAAGCGGCCGCGCCCCTATCTGTTGCAGGGAAGCAGCTATCGCAAAGAGACACCGCTCGGCACTGCATACATCACTATCAATAGCGACGAGAATCAGGAGCCGTTTGAAGTGTTCCTGAATATTGGCAAGGCCGGCAGCGACGTCACCGCGGTCAGTGAATCAATTGGCCGCCTGATAAGCCTGGCGCTGCGCATGCCGTCAGCCCTGCCGCCATCCGAACGGCTGCGCTGGGTGATCGACGAGATGGCCGGAATCGGCGGCGGGCGGCCGTTGGGCTTCGGAGTTGGACGGGTACGGAGCCTGCCGGACGGCGTGGCGCAAGTTCTATCCGATCATCTCAGCGAGTTGCCGGATAATAATGAGGCCGTGGCCGGCGAACAGTTGGCGCTGCCGATCGGCGATCTGTGTCCGGACTGCGGCGAAGCGGCTTTCCTGAATGTCGAAGGCTGCCGCAAATGTCACATCTGCGGCTACAGCGAATGTTGAACCGTACGGCGGCTAGCGGCCTGAAACACCGCTAGCCGCCGTTTTTTTTCGAGCGATGAAGATCAGGCGCTCGCCGTCAGGTCGATAGGGGCTGCCGTCGAAGTCGCCATAGAGTTCATCCACCGCAAACCCTGCCTGTTCCAGCAGCATAGCCCCCTCATCAGGCCACCAGAAGCGCAGCGGAAAGGATAGCCGCGTCTGCGCGTTGCGCCCGTCCGCAAACACCTCCTCGTAAACGAAGATCGTCTCCTGCAGTTGCCGCGCCGCGTCCAGGTAGCGGGTCGCCCATTTCAACACCCGCGCGCCGCTTTCCTCGTCCTCCCACCAGTCGGCCAGTTCCTGAATGCCCGATATCGACTCCAGATAGGCTACGTCCGGGTTGAAGAGATCGATCAGCAGCAGACCGCCAGCGCGCAGATGGCGGTGCGCGCACTGCAGCGCCAGCAACTGTTCGGCCTGGGTCGTCAGGTGCATCAGCGTATTGCTGACCACGAAGGCGAAGTCAACCTCCGTCTGCGCAAGCTCGAAACTGGTCATATCCGCCTGCACCAATCTGACCATCCGCGAGCCGTCTGCCGCTGATTCGGATGCCACTGTCTCCGACTCAAAGCCCTGCTTCGCCAACTTGCGGCGAGCGATCGCCAGCAGCGCCGCGCTCTTGTCGAGCCCGACGACTTGAAAGCCGGCCTCGGCCAGGGGAAGCAGCACGCGGCCCGTGCCGCAGCCAAGCTCCAGCGCGGTGCGGCCGGCTGCGCGCGCCGTCTTCAGCACAAGCCGAATGTCATCGGTGTAGTCGCGGTAATCGCCGTCGTAGAAACGGGCGAAGGCATCGAAATTCATGGGGCCGGGTGAAGAGGGAGATTGGTGGATAGTAACACCATGTCTCCCGATATCGGGAGTGTCCCAATTTCGGGTCTGCCCAGAGAAGCGGGCTGCGGATCCCAGTGTAACTTCTCACTCGTAGCCGGAAACTCAACCCTTTTCGAACTGTACAACAACTGTCCACTGGGTTTGCCTTTTCCGAAAATTCAGCTATAATCGTAACAGATTGCGAGCCGACCTGACGATTCGGGTCGGCGTTTACTTTCCAGAGGGCGCTTCTGATGACGGCATATTACCCGCCGTTGACCGCGCCCTCTCTATCTGCGTGAGAGAAACCCCCGCGCAAACAGCGAGTAAGAATTATGAGTGAAAGCCCTGTTTATCTGACGAAAAGCGGTCTCGATGCTCTGCGAGAGGAACTGGACTATCTTGTCGGTGAACGCCGGCAACAGATTGCCCAGCAGATCGCCGAAGCCAAAGCCGAAGGTGACCTGAGAGAAAATGCCGGCTACGATGAGGCCAAAAATGCCCAAGCCTTTGTCGAAGGGCGCATTCGGGAACTCAAGGTCAAGATCCACAACGCGCAGATTATCGACGATACCCAGACTCCCGACAACGAGGTTGCCCTGGGCCGCAGTGTTGTCGTCAAAGAAAACGGTTACGACGACGAAGAGATTTACACAATCGTAGGCTCGACGGAAACCGATCCGAATAATGGGCGCATCAGCAACGAAAGCCCCATCGGCAAGGCGTTGCTCGGCCATACCGCGGGAGATGTCGTAAGCGTCAAGGCGCCGGCGGGCGAAATCGAGTTCAAGATCGTCCGCGTCGAATAAAGAACGCCCCTCTGCCCGTATCCCGGTAGACAATCCGGCCGCTTTGCCCAGGAGCAGGTATTGTGAACGATGCCAGCCAACTGTTCGAGCCTGAAAATCTGAGCGATCAGGAGCAGAGTCGTCTGCAGAAGCTGGATGCCCTGCGCGCACGCGGGATCGATCCCTATCCGGCGCGTGTGAAGCGTTCGCATACGATCGAGGCCGCCCGCGCCCTGTATGACGAAGGCGCGGCCGAGCAGCCGGTGGTGAGCGTGGCCGGTCGTCTCAAGCGCATCCGCGTGATGGGCAAGGTCAGCTTCGCCGATCTGGATGACGGCAGCGCACAGATTCAGCTCTTCATCCAGCGGGACAGGTTGCCGGACGGCTGGTACAACGAGGTGTGGAAGCGGCTCATCGATCTCGGCGACTTCATCAGCGCCAGCGGCCCGCTCTCGGTCACCCGCACCGGCGAGTTGAGCGTTACCGTCGACGAGATCACCTTCCTGGCCAAAGCGCTCAAACCGATGCCCGACAAATGGCACGGCGTGCGTGATCCGGAAGTCCGCTACCGGCGCCGCTATGTGGACCTGCTGGCCAACGAAGATGTGCGCGCGCTGTTCCGTAGCCGGGCCGCGGTCGTGCGCGCTCTGCGCACCTATCTGGACGACGCCGGGTTCCTCGAAGTCGAGACGCCGATTCTGCAGCCGCTTTACGGCGGCGCGGCCGCACAACCCTTCGTCACCCACCATAACCAGCTCCACCAGGACCTCTATCTGCGCATCAGCTTCGAGCTGTACCTGAAGCGGCTGATCGTCGGCGGTTTCCCCGCAGTCTACGAGATCGGCCGCGACTTCCGCAATGAAGGCGTCAGCTTCAAGCACAATCCCGAATTTACCCAGCTGGAGTTCTACGAGGCCTACGTCGACTACGAAGATGTCATGCGGCGCACCGAGGAGATGGTCGCCTTCACCGCCGAGCAGGTGACCGGCAGTCCCGTCGTCACCTGGCAGGAGCATACGATCGACTTTACCCCGCCCTGGCCGCGTGTCCCTCTCCGGCAGGCGATCCTGGACGCATCCGGCATCGACTATGAACAGTTCACCGATGCCGACAGCCTGCGTGCAGAGATGCGCAGCCGCGGCATCGACGCCGCCGACGACGACAACTGGGGCAAGCTGGTGGACAATCTGCTCTCCAAATTCTGCGAACCCAAGCTGATCCAGCCCACCTTTCTGGTCGACTATCCGCGCGAAGTTAGCCCGCTCGCGAAAGGGATGCCGGACGATGAACGCCTGGTCGAGCGCTTCGAAGGCTTTGCCGCCGGCATGGAGCTTTGCAACGCATTCACCGAGCTGAACGATCCCGTCGACCAGCTGCAGCGCTTCCTGGATGAAAACTACCGCGCCGAGCAGGGCGACGAGGAGGCGCATCCGGTCGATATCGACTACGTCGAAGCGCTCAGTTTCGGCATGCCGCCCACCGGCGGTTTCGGCATGGGCATCGACCGCCTGACGATGCTGCTCACGGACCGGGATACGATTCGCGAAGTGGTTCTCTTCCCTCACCTGCGCGAAATCGAAGACACTCTCCAACCCGGCGCCGACCCAGACGGGCAAGCCCAGGAGCCCGCCGTCGCAGTCGCGCTTTCCGGATCCGACGCCGGCGCCTAATCTGCGTGCTAGGCGTGCAGGTTTAGGGAGAGGCAGATGTTAAATGCGCCGGTTGCCAGAATCAACGTATCAATTGGGGACAACGTGAGCATACTGATTATTCTGAAAGAGGAGGGCATTTTATGTACGAGAAAATCAGGGACGAAATAACA
The DNA here is from genome assembly GCA_002238445.1 of Caldilineaceae bacterium bin5. GTDB lineage: Bacteria > Chloroflexota > Anaerolineae > Caldilineales > Caldilineaceae > Bin5. The sequence goes on along the minus strand of MPML01000006.1, from coordinate 102,033 downwards.
CGAGAATTTTATAAGCAGAATTTTTCCAACGATGGTCAACGATTTGTGGCATGGTATGTCCATAACATACATGGACGTGACATGATCGAGACCAGAGAAGATGTCACAGACGGCCCCGATGACAAGCACATCGACGCCATAGTCGTTGACGACGACAATAACACCGTTTACGTTATCCAAGGCAAATTCATCGGGGAGGGAAGAGTAGACGCCGAACCGTTACGAGAAGTTCTTGCTTCGTGGAGTCACTTCAAAGACATTGCAAAGCTACAAGAAACTGGAAACCAGAAGCTTAAACAGCGCCTGTCCGAAGTAGCAACTGCGATGGAGGACGACTACAGTGTCGCCTTTGAGTTAATCGTTACAGGACAGCTAACTGAGAGCGCGCGGGCCGACTATGCATCATTTCAAAAGACGCTCGCGAGTTCTGATGATTTCCCTGCTGAAATCTATGTAATCGATTCTGATGAGTTGCAACGCCGCTATGACATTGCGCTTGAGCGAGAGAATCCGCTAATCAGTCATCGGATCCAATTGGATACGGAAAGATACATGGTTATGGAAATTGGCGGAACCAACTGCGTCGTCGCAGCTATTCCATTGAAGGACTGTATTGAATTTCCAGGTATCAAAGACGGAACGCTTTTCCAGAAAAATGTCCGACAATCTCTAGGATTAAACAATCGGGTCAATAAAGGCATAAAAGCCAGCATTTATGGCACGGAAAATCAAGACTTCTTTTTCTATCATAATGGAATTACTGCCATCTGTAACAACCTTGATATTTCTAATGGCCTTTTGACAGTAAAGGGATTCAGTGTTGTAAACGGGTGCCAATCTCTCAACACTATTCTTTCGTGCAGTGAGAAAGTCAAAGAGTTAGACGATGCCTTTATCATGATGCGTTTTTATGAGATCCCCGAACGAGAGCGGGCTGATCAAATCAGTGTTTCCACTAACTCACAGAGCGCGGTCAAACCCCGAGATCTGCGCAGCAACGACAGGCGCGTATTGGCAATAAAACGCTCGTACGAGGGAAAGTACCCTCAAGGGTACTTCATTACTAAGCGAGGAGAGGAAGCGCCAGCAAACAAAGACAGAACTCTTGTTGTGGATCTTCTCGAACTTGGCAAGTACATGATCGCATGGCACTCTCAACGCCCCAACATCTCTTACAGCGAGAACAAAATATTTGACAAACACTTTGAGCAGTTGTTCAGCAGACATCGAGACTACGCCCCAGAAAACGTATTTGCACTTTCTCACTGGATGCAGGAAGTAAGGTTACGATGGAAGAAGGATAATCCGCTAGGATTGAACGAATCATTGCTAGCGATGCAAGCTTATGCCCCTTTTCATCATTTATATGCTGTATCGCTCTGTTTTTGTGTCGCTAACAATATGGGCCAAGGTGTACCGGATCCTGTCATCGCTTACGAAAGGGCGGACACGGCAGATCTCGTCAGTCAAGTCGTCGATTCAGCCGGTGCATGCCTCAATAGTGCATTAGAGGCGGCGGCAAATGAGCCACAACCTCCTAACCGTGTTTTCAGCCCACAGAATTGGATAAAAACAAAATCGTGCCTCGCTGGAATACGTCTAGCCATTAATCAGTACTTTATGATGCTTCCAGCAATGCCGAATGGACGTGAACTGCATCAAAGACTTCGAGAAGGTCTCAAGATGGATGCCGATCAGTTTAAGGAGCGGTGGGCGGCAGATTAGAATGAAAGTGGGCTCGATCGAACTTGTAGGCGAGGACGCATCTCAGAGCCAATTTAAGTTCAACTTGAATCCAAGATTTCTCACTCGGCTTTGAACCTGGGATCGCGGGACGCTCGCTCGCCCGCTATCTGTGACCACTTGGTCTCAATTTAGATCTACAACAGATGTATTCTACGCGGTGTGTACTTCAGTCTTGGGGCTGTTTAGAGTTATGGACTGCAAATCCCAGTGACACTCCCTAGAGGTAACCACCAACCCGCCTCATACTGACATGCACCTCCTACGGACAAGACTTGACGCCCACCGCAACCCTCTGCCATAATAACCCCAACAACCGCATAACCTACCTTCGGGGCAGGGTGAGGGCCGCTCAGGCCCAATTCCCGACCGGCGGTGAGCCAGATGGATGCTTTGCACCCTCTGGTAAGCCCGTGAGCCGCAAGGCAGAGTTCGGTGAGATTCCGACGCCGACGGTATAGTCCGGATGGGAGAAGGTGCAAAGAGCGAGGGCAATCCCTTTTCGGGTATTGTTCTGTTCTCTTTGGCTATTCGCAGTGGCTGCTGCGCGCAATGCCCGGGGTACGATAACTGTATCTCGGGCTTTATTGTGTGAAACGCCTGTTGCGCGAGGAATACGCGCACACCAGCCGTTGCGTGTGGCTGCTCTCGGCACACGCCGTGAGTCCGGTGGATGCACCGCGCAAAGGACCCGAAGCGAAAGATTGCTTCGGGCTTTTTATTTTAAAGGCAAGGCAGAATGATGAAGGACAGTTCAGTTCTATTCCCCGGCGCGCCGGTCGAGGACGGCAGAGAACAGGGCGCGCCTCCCGTCGTCGAGCAGCCGGCGCGTCAAAACAGGCGCAAAGCCGGCCGCGTCGCCGATTGGGTGGCGCAACATCCCGCGCTGGCGGCCTTCCCGTTCGTGCTCGGCGCAGCGCTGCTGCTGTGGGAGGCGCTTGTCCGCTGGCAGGACTACCCGACCTTTATCCTGCCCCGCCCAGGACAGATATTGCAGAAAGCGCTGGCGATGAGCGCGGACGGCTCGCTGCTGCGTCATACACAGGCCACCGTCACCGAAATTGGCGCCGGCCTTCTGATCGGCCTGACGCTGGCCTTCGCGCTGGGCTACTGGCTCGGACGCAGCCGCACGCTCGACCGCATCCTCTCCCCCTATCTCGTCGCCAGCCAGACGGTTCCGGTGGTAGCCATCGCCCCGCTGCTGGTTATTTGGTTTGGCAGCGGCCTGTTGAGCAAAGTGCTGGTGACAACGATCATGGTCTTCTTTCCGACTCTGCTCGGTACGGTTGTCGGTATCCGCAATGTGGATCCGGACCTGCGCGAGCTGATGCGCTCTCTGCGCGCCAGCCGCTGGCAGCTCTTCCTGAAGCTGGACCTGCCCGGCGCCCTGCCCGTGATCTTCGGCGGCCTCAAGCTGAGTGTCATTCTGGCCGTTGTCGGCGCGATCGTGGGCGAATTCGTCGGGGCTGATGAAGGGCTGGGATTCCTCATCAACCTGGGCCGTGGCGTCCTGGACACGCCGATGATCTTCGTCGCCGTGCTCATGATCGTGCTGCTGGCCCAGGCGATGTACTGGAGTGTCACACTGCTGGAAAGCTATCTGCTGCGTTGGAAACAGCATGGTTCGCAGAGTGGGGAGTGAGGACTCCTGCTCGAGAAAAGTATCTGACACAGGAGAAGATCTCCTGTCCGCCAATATTCAGAGGAACGAATGAAACATTACACTGTCCGGTATACAACAACACGGGCGAACGCAATCCTACGCCAACTGGGAACGGGGAGCCTTCCAGGCCTGTCCCGCGCGCTGAGGTTGGTTCTGCTGCCGCTCCTGCTTGCACTTACGGCCGCGTGCGCCCCGATCGCGCCCGCCCCCGCCGTGGCGGTTCTTTCCCCCCCCCCCCCTGCCGCCCCTTCCGCCCGCGCGCCCCCCGCCCGCCCCGCCCCCCGCCGCGCCGTCCGAACCGCAAAGCCCGCGCCCGATCACCTTAGGCGTCGGCTTTATTCCCAATGTCCAGTTCGCGCCCTTCTACGTCGGGATCGAGAAGGGATTCTTCGCAGAGAGAGGCATCGATCTGTCACTGGAGTACGGCTTTGAAAACGATTATCTGAAGCTGGTCGCGACCGATGAACTGCAGTTCTTGATCGCCAGCGGCGACCAGCTCGTACTTGGCCGCGCGCAGGAGATGCCGGTCAGATATGTGATGAACTGGTATACCAGCTACCCGGTCACGGTTTTCGCCAAGGCCGATGCCGGCATCCACGAACCGGCCGACCTGGCAGGCCGCACCATCGGCGTACCGGGACCGTTCGGGGCAAACTATATTGCGCTGCGGGCTCTGCTCGATGTGGCAGGACTGACCGAAGCAGACATCCAGATGGAGAGCATCGGCTTCACCCAGGCCTCGGCCGTGAGTGAGGACCTGGTCGACGCAGCCGTCGACTACGCCGTCAACGGCCCGGTCGTGCTGGGCAATGCCGGCATCGAAACGGTCCAGATCGCCCTCGATCAATACCTGCAGATTCCCGCCAACGGGCTCGTCACCAACGAGCGCACGCTGCAGGAGGAGCCGCAACTGGTGGAAGCGATGGTGCGCGCGCTGCAGGAATCGGTCGCCTATACCCTTGCCAATCCGGATGAGTCCTTCGCAATCGCGTTGAACTTTGTGCCGGAGGCAGGTGGAGAGAACGAAGCCGCCAACCGCTTGGTGTTCGAAGCGTCACTTCCTTTCTGGCAGCCGCGGCCCGAGGGCGCGCCCGGCGCCACCACCGATGCCGAATGGCAGACGGTGGCCGAACTCCTGCTGCGTATCGGCTTTGTCGAGCGGCTCGTCCAGCCCGAAGAGATGTACACCAACGAGTTCATTCAGTGAGATTCCCCGCGGTCGGTGCCCTGTAACCGGCCGCGGGCAACCGCCACTTACGATTGTCCCTGGCCATCGATGACAGATCCGCTACTGCAGGCACAGAATGTCAGCCACACCTACCGCCGCCGCAACCGCGTCACACCGGCGCTGGCCGCGGTCTCCTTCGCCGTACAGGAGCATGAGTTTGTCTGCGTGGTCGGCAACAGCGGCAGCGGTAAATCGACACTGCTGCGCATCCTCGGCGGCCTGTTGACGCCCACAACAGGCGAGGTGAAGTTCAAAGGCAACACTGTACAATCCCCGCAATCTCAGATCGGGTTCGTCTTCCAGAACACGAACCTGATGCCCTGGCGCACAGCCCTGGAAAACGTCCTGCTCCCGCTGGAGCTGCAGAAGGCGCTCGATGAGCAAGACCGGGAGCGGGCCCACGCGGCGCTTGCCCTGATGGGGCTGGAAAAGTTCGCCGACGCCTACCCGTCCCAACTCTCCGGCGGCATGGCCCAGCGCGTTACGCTCACGCGGGCCCTGCTGCAAAGTCCTGCTCTGCTCCTGATGGACGAGCCTTTCGGCGCGCTGGACGCCCTGACGCGCGAGCGTCTCAATCAGGAACTCCTGCGCATCTGCGGGGACAGGAAGCAGACGGCGCTGATGATTACGCACAGCATTCAGGAGGCCGTCTTCCTCGCCGATCGTGTGCTGGTCCTGAGCGGGCAGCCCGGCAGCCTGCAGGGCGCCATCCCAGTTGACCTGCCCCGCCCGCGCACGCTGGAGATGCTTACATGGCCGCAGGCCGGCGCCCTCATCAGCGAAATCCGCGCCTGCCTGGCGACGGGCGCGGAAGAAGCGGTGCGCCAATAAAAAAACGCCGGGCACAATGTCCAATCCAGTGCCCGGCGTTTCTATATCTGATTGTTGTTTCAGCCTGATCGTATTCTACCGAACGCTGAAGACCGAACCTTACTGGTCGTCCGACTGGCCCAGATTGCGCGGCAACCTGGCAGACAGGTTGTCCGGCCGGTCGATGTTCAGCGACAGTACCTGCTCCTGCAGCCAGGTCTGGAAAGCCTGGGAATACTCCTGCTGCAAGGCCGCTTCTTCTTTTGGCCGTTCATCGTCCCGCTCCAGCACCTCGATGATGTGGTAGCCGAAGGTCGTCTTAACCGGCGCACTCATCGCGCCGACTTCAAGCGAAAATGCAACTTCGTCGAATTCAGGAACATAGCGCCCGCGTCCCGCCCAGCCCAGATCGCCGCCCTGGGCGCCGCTGCCGGGGTCGTTGCTGAACCGGAGCGCCAAGTCGGCGAAATCCTCGCCGTCGAGAATGCGCTGATGCAACATCTGCGCAAAGGCCAAGGCTTCGGCGTCGTCAACAAGGCCATCGCCGTTGGCGTCCGGATTCCATGCTTCCGGAGGGGATGGGCGGCTGTCCTCATCGTCCACCGCAGAATCCTCTGTTGTTGGTTCAGCTGGCGGCGCGGCTCTGCTCTCGCCTTCTTCCTCTGAACTTCCTGACGAGGAAGGAGTCGTCTCGGCCGGCGTTGTCCCGGGCGGGGGTGTCTCGCCCTCCGTCTCACCCGCCGGTTCTTCAGATTCAGGGGGCGGTTCGGCGTCGACGGCGATCAGGATATGCCGGACCCGGACCTGCTCTTCGGTAGTGGATACCAGATCCTGGCTGATCGTCTCCGACATCTTGGTGCGTAACAAGCGCGCCCGGATCACCTCGCGATAGCTGGCCAGATTCATGCCGGCGTTGTCGCGCAAGTTCTCTTCCAGAGTGCCCAGCCCCTCCTCGTACAAATCGTCGGTCAGGACCGCGGGCGGCTCCGGTGTAGGTGCTTCTTCTTCCAGGGTCTCTGTAGTCTCCCCGGACGCGGTTGCGGTCGGCTCGCTGTCCGCGTCATCTTCCGGCGTCGGCGAGGGTGAAGGGACCGGCGTAGGCGTAAAAGTTTCCGCGGTTGCGGTCGCCTCGACCGCGGCGTCGGCGGTTGCTGTGGCCTGCGGCACTGTCAACGCGCCTTGCCCGCGCGCCACCTCTTCGCGCAGGGTCTCTTCCACCTCTTCATCGGTCACGGCCACGCCCACTTCCGGCGCCTTAATCTGCAGGACGGCCCCTTCAATCATATCGTTGAGGACCTGAGTCCCCAGCGTTAACGGGCTGGCCAGTGTCGCATTGATCGAAGCGATCTGGGAGGCGAACAGACTTGAATCGCCAAACTGCTGGGCGAATATCTGCAGCCGCAACCGCTGGTTTTCCAGTTCGCTCTGGCGCAGGCGGGACTGTTGCCAGAAGTCGCGAGTCACGATTGTTCGGTCTTCAACCTGTGCCAGCACACTGTTTGGCTTAATGACAAGCTCATTGATCACGCCGTACAGGACCAGAATCAGCGCCACACCGACTATCCCGCCGACGATCGACATCATCCGCAGGTTGCGCTCCCGTTCGCGGGCGCGCAGTCGGGTCTCACGTCGATTTTCTACCTGCGGCTGTTCTGCCTGCTTTCTTCGTCTGCGCTTCTTGGCCATGGATCGATCAACCGCGCCTGCCGGTTATGCGGATATGTTCGCCTGTGTACGGCATCAAGGCCAGATGCCTGGCCCGTTTGATCGCCCTCGTCACTTTGCGCTGCATCTTGGCGGTGACGCGGGTCTTGCGGCGGTTGTGAATGCGGCCGTAATTATCGACAAAGCGACTCAGAACCTGCACGTTCTTGTAGTTGATCTCGTCGATACGCACATCGTTGCCGACGTGGCGGGGATTTCTGCGCTGATTGCCCTGTTTGGCGCGATTAAATATGGCCGGTCCCTCAACACGGTTGAAGGAAATCGCCGGCTGCTCTGGCTGGCTGCTATCGGCGTCCGACTCGGCGTTGGCTGCATCGGCCGCCTCTTCTGCGCCTTCCGACACAGTCTCGGCAACCGGTTCGGCCTCCGGCTCTACGGCTGCTTCGGCCTCCGGCTCTGCTGCTGCTTCGGCCTCCGGCTCTACGACAGCCTCGGCCTCCGGCTCTACGACAGCCTCGACCGCAGGCTCTACAGCCGCTTCGGCCTCGACCTGCGGTGCGCTCTCCGCCGGACTCTCTTCGAGCACGGGCGTATCCTCTTCCGCTTGCGACTCGGCGGCCGGTTGCTCCTCGGTGTTCTCTTCGGCTTCGTTCAATTTGGTTTCGTCAGACATTCGATGCTCCTTTTGGGCTCAGTCATCAGCGCGGATAACGAGGAAACGCAACACATCTTCAGATAGCCGCAACTGCCGTTCGACGTTCTGCACCGCGGTGGGAGGCATCGAAAGGTTGTGCAGAATGTAGTGTCCCTCAAAGTGGCCTTTGATGGGGTAGGCCAACCGGCGTTTGCCCCAATGGTCGGAGCTCGCGATTGTCCCATCCTCGCCGATTATGGTCTGACCGATCCGGTCATCCACGGCTTTGACACCATCATCATCCAGATTGGGCTGGATGATGTACACCAATTCGTACGTGTTCATCTACCCTTTACTCCTTTCCGTGAGCAATGTCTTGGGTTAGTTTCTAGTCCTCGGTTCTCAGTTCTTAGTAACCGTCTCAAACTCAATCGAGAAGCAGCACTAAAACTAAAAACTGACCACTAAAAACTGCAGTTAGACAAAGGTCCACAGCACTGTGCTGTAGACAGAAAGAACGAGGGAGCAGACAAGCTGTCCCTCGTCGCAGTTCGATAGTATAGCACAGCCCTGCGCGCCCGCAAAAGATCGGGCGGGCAAAACTGCATGCAAAACAGAGCCGGTGGGCCGCGGTCTGTGCTTCGTGAAACTGCCGGCCGCTAGTTACCCGAAACCGGCCACACCATCTGCGCCCGCTCCGCGATTCGCCCGCGGCCGTGGCACTGCTTGAACTTCCGGCCGCTCCCGCACGGGCACGGATCGTTGCGTTTGGCGCCGTCGAAGCGCGCATTCACCTTGCGGTCCTGCTCCGCCAGGTACTGCATGATATTGGCGGGCGCCTGGCGCCGGTTCAGCTGATCGGACATGAAGTTCATGTACGGGCCCACATGATTGAAGAATGACCGGTAGCCGGCGCACAGATAGTTCAACCCCTCTTCACCGTCGGGCGTCTTGATGAAGCGGTTCTTTGGACAGCCGCCGTTGCACACGAAGCGCACCTCGCACTCCAGGCAGTAGTTGGGAAGGCTGTCCCGTTTGTGCGTACCAAACTCCTGCTGCCGCGCCGAGCCGACCATCTCAATCAGCGGGATCTCCTCAATGTTGCCCAGCAGATAGTCCGGCTCCACGTAGTGATCGCAGGAAAAGAGATCGCCGTTGTGCTCCATCGCCAGCGCCGAACCGCACGTCTCCTCGAAGATACACAGACCGGGCCGGTGTCCCGCATAACCGGCCAGCGCCACGTCAAAGATCTGTACAAAGACCTTCCCCACGTCGTGCCGCACCCACTCCTCGAAAATCTGGATCAGGAAGTCGCCGTACTGCTCGGCCGTGACCGAGCGATCCTTGACCGAATCCCCTTCCTGGTAGCCGGTGTCGTTATCGCGCTCGACAATCGGGATAAACTGCATGAAATCGGTCTTGACCTCGTCGCGCAGGAAGCGGTAGACCTCGAGCGGATGGGGCGCGTTGGCCGCGTGCACCGTTGTCAGGATGTTGTAGCGCACCTTGTGCTTGTGCAACATCCGCGCCGCCCGCATCACCTTCTCCCACGTCGGCTGACCGCCCTTATCCACGCGGTAAAAGTCGTGTAGCTCGCGCGGGCCGTCCATGCTCAGCCCGATCAGAAAATCGCTCCGGTGCAGAAATTCGCACCACTCGTCGTCGAGCAGCGTGCCGTTCGTCTGCAGCGCGTTCTCGACGCGCATGCCCGGCTTCTTGTGCTTCTGCTGGAACTCGACCGCCTTCTCGAAGAACTCCAGCCCCATCAGCGTCGGCTCGCCCCCCTGCCACGCGAATGTCACCTCCGGGACCTGCTGCGCGTCGATATATTGCCGCGTGTACTCCTCAAGCATCGACTCGGACATGCGGAACTCGCTGTCCGGGTACATGAACTCCTTGCTCAAAAAGTAGCAGTAATGGCAGTCCAGGTTGCAGATCGCCCCCCGCGGCTTCAGCATAATGTGAAACGCCGGCGGCGGCGCAATATCCGTTGCAGGCGTCGGATCCAGCAGTGCGATCGATTGCGACATTCTCTCTCCTCGCCTTCTTTTGGGCGGTCGGCCGCAAGCGGCCTCCCTTGTGCAGGGGCTGCGCCCCCGCAACGCCCCCCTAGGCTAGCGACCGTGTTTACGCTTCCCCAGCATCGTGTCTACCCAACACTGTCCGCACCCCCGCGCCGTTACTGATCACTAACCACTGACCACTAACCACTAACCACTGCAGTCCAACGGCGGCACGTCCACCCAGCTCCGCTCCTGCCAGGCCTGGTAGCCCAGCTCGGCCAGTTGCACGCCCTTCGCCCCTTCCAACAACGTATACGGGAACGGGTCGCCCTTGACCGCATGGCGCAGGAACATCTCCCACTCGATCTTGAAGGCGTTCTCGAAGGGGTTGTTATTGGGCACCCACTGCCACGTATCGTAGAAGGGAATCGGCTGCGGGATGTCCGGGTTCCACACCGGCTTCGGAGTGAAGGAGTCGCCCTGTATCGCGCAGTCACGCAGGCCCGCCACCGCGCTGCCGCGCGTGCCGTCCACCTGGATCGTGAGCAGGTCATCGCGGCGCACGCGTACACACCAGGAGGAATTGAAGTTGCAGATGATACCGTTTTCCAACTCGAACATCGCGTAGGCGCCGTCATCGGCGTCGGCGTTGTAAGCCGCGCCCTCCTCGTCGATGCGTTCCGGCACGTGGTTGGCCGCGATACAGGTGAGCCGCTTGATCGGGCCGAACAGGTTGTCGATAACGTAGCGCCAGTGCGCGAACATGTCGAGAACGATGCCGCCGCTCTCCGACTTCTTGTAGTTCCACGACGGCCGCTGCGCCGGCTGGTCCTTGCCGTCGAAGACCCAGTAACCGAACTCGCCGCGCACAGCCAGAATGCGGCCAAAGAAACCGGTGTCGATCAGATACTTGAGTTTCAGAAAACCGGGCAGAAACAGCTTATCCTGGACAACGCCATTGCTGACCCCGGCATCTATCGCCGCGCGCGCCAGCTGCAACGCATCCTCGGTGTTGCCCGCGGTCGGCTTCTCGCAGTAGACCGCCTTGCCCGCCTCGATCGCCTGCAGTGTATTCGGCACCCGCAGGTTGGTCGCCAGCGCATCGAAATAGATGCGGTTGTGGTCGTCGGCGAGCGCCTCGTCCAGGTTGGTTGTCCACTTGCTCACATTGTGGGCAGCCGAGAGATGCCGCAGCTTGTCCGGATTGCGGCCGACCAGCACCGGCTCCGGCATGATGCGGTCGCCGTCCGCGGTGGGCACGCCGCCCTGCTCCCGGATCGCCAGAATCGAACGGACCAGATGCTGATTCGTGCCCATGCGACCGGTCACGCCATTCAAGATTACGCCAAACGCAATTTCAGCCATTGATGGGAAAAACTCCTATTGATGCGCGGCCGCCAAGGGCCGCCGAAGGCTTTTGCAACCCCTTCCGAACGCTGAGCCGACCGGGCGTCTGCAAAAGCCTGAGTAACTATGAATGGTTTGTATAGGCTTCTATGATTCGCTCCAGGAACTGTTCCTGATCCGTCGCCCAGTAGCGGTCTGAGAAGATTTCGACCTCATTATACCCGTCAAACCCGGCCTCCTCAACCCAGCCGCGAATCTGACGGATGTTGATGCAGCCCTCACCCATCAGCCCGCGGTCCAGCAGCAGGTCTTCGGTCGGCGTGCGCCAGTCGCACACGTGGAAGGCGAACAGCTTGCCCATCTGCCCGCAACGGCCGATCTCCCGTTCCAAATCCGGGTCCCACCACAGGTGATAGACATCCGCAACCACCCCCACAAACGGCGAGTCAATGCCCGCGCAGATGTCGTTGGCCTGTCCCATCGTGTTGACGGCCGACCGGCTGTCCGCGTACATCGGATGCAGCGGTTCCACGCCCAGCTTGACCCCCGCAGCCTCGGCATGCGGCAACACAGCCTCGATCCCGTCCCGGATCTGGCCGCGGCCGACCTCAAGCGGCTGGCCGGGCACCGCGCCGCACACGAGCACGACCAGCGGCGCGCCCAGCGCAGCGGCCTCGTCGATGGCACGGCGGTTGTCATCGAGGGCCTCCTGCCGCGCCGATTCCGTCTCCGCCGGGAAGAATCCGCCCCGGCACAGCGAGACGACCTCCATCCCCGCATCGCGGATACGCTTACCGGTGCCGGTGATGTCCCGTCCCTCCAACGCGTCCCGCCAGACCGTCATCCCGGCGGCGCCGTGCGCGCTGAAGCGCTCGATCGCCGTCTCGATCGGCCAGGGCTTGGTCGTAATCGTGTGTATACAAAGTCGACTCATATCCATGTATCTGTCCTGAAACTGTCTCTTAAGCCCCGAAAATCAGCCGCGTCTGAAATTCGTTGACATGCGGAGAATCCTGTTCAAAGTAACCCTTACGTCATACGCCTGCCAGCAGAACCAATACGTCAATCGCGTCATCCCCATACGCAGCGACTACCCTCTGCCTCAACCCCCAATAGCATTCTCCCGCATGCACAGCAGTTCACTAAAAACTGAAAACGTAACTACTCAGCCGCAACTGATTCGCACCCCTGAACGAGGGGAGCAAAGGTGTTTTTTCTCCCCTCATTGTTGTATTTTGGGCGGTCGGGCCTTCGGCCCTCCCTTGTGCAGGGGCTGCGCCCCCGCAACGCCCCCCTACAAAAACATGCCTCACCCACCGTGTGCCTTCTTCGCATCGTGTCGGCTGGCGAGCATGGCGACGGCTGTACACCAGTTGCGTCACCTGGATCCTGAATGGTTCCAAGGATGACTGGCTGGTCAGGTACTGTGGCTTAGTAGTTACCTGAAAACTAAGAACTGCCCTTCCGTTCTCGCGCCGCCAGCCACTGCTCACTCTCCGCCGGCAGTTCGGCCGCCACACTGATCGTCTCCTCGCTGCGGAAATGCACCTGCCCCGGCCGTCCACCCGCCATGCGCGTGACAAATCGTCGCGGAGTGATAACGACAGCGGCACCGGCGTTGCCCCGCTGCCGCGAAAACCAGGCCGCCAGTTGGGCCGCGGCGGTGCGGGTCGGCGCGGGGACCGGCTGTCCGCCGCAGCGGATGACGACGTGTGCGCCCGGCCCGTCGCGCACGTGCAGCCACAGGTCATCGCGGCCGGCCTCGCTGAAAGTGACGATTTCATTTTGGCGGGCGTTGCGCCCCACCAGGATCGGGAAGCCTTCGGGCGAGAGATAACGGAGCGGCTGCGAGCGGTCTCGCTGCACCTTTTCACGCCGGTCGCGGCGTTGGCGCAGATAGCCCGCCTCGCGCAGGGCTTCCCGCACCGCGACAATCTCCGGCTGATCCTGCGCCAGGCCCAGATCGCTCTCCAGCTGCTGCAAATAGGCCCCGTCCGCCTCGAGTCTGGCCCGGCGTCGAGGGATGATGCGGGCGGCCCTCTCCAGTTTGGCGGCCCGGTCAAACATGCGCTCGGCCTGCTCCACTGGCGCATGTTTCGGGTCGAGCGGAACGACCAGGTCGTCCCCCTCCGCTGCCAATTCTTCGCCCGCCGCCGCCTGTCCGAAACTGAAGTCAGCCGCCGCGAAAACGATCAGTTGCATCTGCCCGTTCGGCGCCGGCTTCACCGCGGCCATACCGTCCTGCAGGCTTAATTCTTCCTGCGCGCCAGGCCCATTTGCCCGCTGCGGAATCTGGCTGGAGAGGGCCAGCAGCCACTCTGCCTGCGTGCGCACGAGTTCCGGCTCACCCGGCGCCGGCTCATCCGCTGCCAGGGCGCGCAGTTGACTCTGCACGCGCGCCTGCGCCTGCCGGACCAGCGCGGCCACGCCCCCGCGCACGCCTGCGTATTCGTCGCGCGAAGAGGAAACGTCCCGCTCCTTGGCGGCGTAGAAGGCGGCGACCGCCTCGCTGACCGAATCCGCCTGCACAAACTCGCCGCAGAAATGAAGCTCGTAGGGCGCAAAAGCAGCGACGCCGTCCTGTTCGTCGACGGCGATGCCGGGCGTCCAATCGCCCGCGGCCGCCGCCGACCACAGGCTGCTGAGAGCCTTGCGCGCGTCTGCGAACGCTTGCGTAGTGAGCGGCGCGCCGGCGTCGCCCGTTGCCCGCCAGGCCGCTTCCCTGGCCAGAGTCGGGCTGACGCCGGCAAAACGGTTGAGCAGGCTGCGCCAAAGGAGTGAAGGTTTATCCTGGCTGGAGCCGTCCCCATCTGCAGGCAACTGAGTTGCCTCCCGGTGTGGCTCTTCGCTTTCCTCGACCGGCGGTATCCTGTCCTGCGGCGGCGGCAGCTGATAGGCGCGCCGCGGCAACAGCACGCGCTGCGCGTTCTCGCCCGCAGGCACCCGTATCAGCGCATCCAGAATGCGTTCATCGGCATTCATCAGAATCAGATTGCCCAGCTGCCCGATCGGTTCAACCGCAAGGGTGGAGCCGCCGTGCTCGGGATGGTGAAAGCGCAGAAAGAGCACCCGCTCGAAAGGCACCGGCAACTCGACTGACTCCAGCCGGGCGCTGCGCACATATTTGCGCAACAGGAGCAGGAGCGGGGTCTCTTTAGGCACCCCCCGCCGCGGCTTGTGTTCGAGCAGATGGACGCGGCTGGCCTGAGGATGTGCCGAAAGCAGCAGATGCCGCCGCTCCCTGTGGGCATAAATCTCCAGCGCGACGCTGCGTCTGTCCGGCAGAACGATCTGCTGTATCCGGCCGCCTGCGACCGTCTCTTTCAGTTCGTCGGCCACTGCAGCCAGCATCAGGGCGTCAAAATGCATGCCAGGAGTGTTTTCCAGTTGTTCGTTTTCAGGTTGCCAGGCGAGCGGTCACCAGCAAATGAACGCTGAAAACAGCACGTTCAGGAAGGGTAAATGCGACTGTAAGGATAGCACAGCGAATGTGGATTGCGTAATGCGTACCCCATTACGGGCCGGCATAGACTGCGTGGTGGCTATAGATCGATCTCGGTGCATGTAGTATAATTATTCTCGCACCGACAAAGTTGGGGAATCTATAGTGGTTCGTGGGGTCCGCTCTGGCCGCCGCCCAGTTGTCAGGTTGCCGCTACGTGTCCAAACATCTGGATTCGCGGCAACCTGCCAAAATCCTGGAGATAACGGCGGCCAATCTGACTCACAGAGACTGATCAATGCAAGGAGAAAGCGATGCACAGAGATAACCGGATTCGAGTTGGCGTTTTAAGGCTATTCGCCTGGCTTGACAGGCGCGGGGGCAAGAGCGGGCGCATTGCATGCTGTGCCGTCCTGCTGGGTCTTTGCGCGCTCTCGGTTATCGCGCTGAACTCTGCGGACGCACTTGCCCATGAATCAGAAACGGCCTGGGAAGCCGACTACTGGGCCAACACTACACTTACCGGTGATGCAGTCATCTCGCGTGAAGATGAGACGCTTAGTTTCGACTGGGGGGATGGCTCCCCAGGCACGGGTATTCCCGCAGATCGATTTTCGGGCCGCTGGCTGCGACATTTCAACATCTCCGCGGACGATGCTGGCGACTACATCTTTACCGCCGAAGTTGATGACGGCGTGCGGCTTTGGGTGGATGGCGTGTTGCGCATCGACAGCTGGATCGAACAGGCAAAAGCCTCCTATGAGGCCAGACTGCACCTGTCCGAAGGGCAGCACCTGATTCGCGTCGAATATTTCGAGTTGACCGGCGCGGCTTCGATTTCAGTGAGTTGGGAGCGGGAGGCGGACCTGCCCACGACCTTCTGGAGGGGCGAGTATTACAACAACAGTTCACTTCAGGGACCGGCGCATACGTCGCGCGGCGACGCCCGTATCAACTTTGACTGGGGTTACGAGAGCCCGCTCGACGGCCTCAATCAGGATGAATTCTCGGTCCGCTGGAGCAGATCACTACAGCTGCCAGCAGGCGATTACCGCTTTACGGCTACCGTGGATGACGGCGTGCGGCTGTTGGTCGGAGACAGAACTCTGCTCGATTTCTGGCAGGTGCAGACCGCGACAACTTACTCTCAGATCATCTATCTGGACGGCAACGCCGTCACCGTGCGCATGGAGTATTACGAAGGAACCGGGCAGGCGGAAGCGAGCCTGACCTGGAACAAGCTGGAGACTTCTGCGACGCCAACGCCAACACCAACCGGGCCCACGCCGACGTCGACGACAACACCGCTGGCCGGGTCCACAACAGCGGCCACGGCAACACCGCTGGCGACCGCAACACCGCCGGCCACGTACACGCCGGCGCCAACCTCAACCGCGGCAACATCGCCAACGCCGGGACCAACATCTACCTCGGGGCCAACGCCAACGCCGACAGCGACATCGACGCCGGTTATCGTGTGGCAGGCGCTGTACTGGAACAATACCACCCTCACCGGCACTCCGGCTCTCGCACAGCAGGAGTCTGTCATTGACTACAATTGGGGCACCGGGTCACCTGCGTCGCCAACCATCAACGCCGATAATTTTTCAGCCCGTTGGAGCACACAGATTTCGCTCGAAGCGGGATCCTACCGCTTCGATGTTGTGTCCGACGACGGTGTGCGTCTGTTTATTGACAGCGTCAAACAGATCGATGGCTGGAGCGATCATCCCGCGACATCATACCAATATACGATGCAACACGATGGCGGGTCGTTGAATCTCGTTCTGGAGTACTATGAGCACGAGGAAGCCGCCCAGGTGAAGTTGAGTTGGGTCGCCGCAACGCCGCAGCCCACACCCACGCCGCAGCCGACGCCCACTGTCAGCGTCGTCGTAGACGACCAGGATTCCACGTTCGAGAGAGGCGGTCTTACGACCACGTGGCAAGAGGAGGACGAGGGCCACGCCGACCACCTTTTCTGGACGAACAACAATGACAAGACCCGCACCGGATACAATTGGGGCAAATGGTCTCCCGATTTGGAGGCGGCCAGCTACGAGGTTTTCGTTTACATCCCCGAGAACAATGCGACGACGAGCAACGCCCGCTATTGGATCTCGCACTCGGGCGGCTTTACGCTGAGAGAAGTGGATCAGTCCCAGTATTCCAATGAGTGGGTCTCCCTGGGCACCTATAGCTTCAGCGGCACAAATAATGATTACGTCTCTCTGTCCGATGTGACCTACGAGACATACCTGTCCCGCAAGGTCGCCTGGGATGCGATGAAGTGGGAAGAGCGGTAACAGTTGACGGTTTTGCGTTTTCATTTCTTGGCTCTTAGTGGTCGTTCGCCTGGCCACTGATCGGTGGTCATTCAGCAGAGCAGTTGAGGAGGAGACGATATGCGACTGGTGCAGTACCGGACAGAGGGCGGCGAACGCCGGGTGGCGATGGTCGAGAGCGAGGAGACACTGCACGTTCTCGATGGAACTGAGCGCGTATATGACCTGGCGCGCGCGGCAGGGCGCAGCGGGCGGCCCATGACCGAGCTGGTTGAGGAGCGGCTGGGCAGTCAGCGGGCCGAATACGGACTGATCGCGGCGCAAAAACGGCTTCTGCCGCCGCTGGATCACCCCGACCCCACCCGCCTGGTCATCAGCGGCACCGGTCTCGACCATCTCGGCAGCGCCCAG
The DNA here is from genome assembly GCA_002238445.1 of Caldilineaceae bacterium bin5. Classification (GTDB taxonomy): domain Bacteria; phylum Chloroflexota; class Anaerolineae; order Caldilineales; family Caldilineaceae; genus Bin5. The sequence continues at coordinate 84,802 of MPML01000006.1, read as the reverse complement.
GCGCGCGATGCCATGCACCAGAATCTCAACGTCGAAGATGAAGCGACGCTGACCGACTCAATGCGCATGTTTCGTCTGGGGCTCGAAGGCGGCAAACCCGCGCCGGGGCAGGTGGGCGTCGCGCCGGAGTGGTTCTATAAGGGCGATGGCCGCTGGCTCGTGCCGCCGGGACAGCCGCTGACCATGCCGGCCTTTGCCCTGGAGGGCAGCGAAGAGCCGGAGCTGGTCGGCTGCTATGTGATCGGCGACGACGGCGCGGTCCTGTGCGTCGGTTATGCGCTGGGCAACGAATTCGCCGATCATGTGCTGGAGAAGAAGAACTACCTCTATCTGGCCCACTCCAAGCTGCGGCAAAGCTCGTGCGGCCCGGAGCTGCTGCTGGGCGACCCGCCCGCGCACATCGAAGGTACCTCCCGCATCCTGCGCGACGGTCGCGAGTTGTGGTCCGCGCCCTTCCTGACCGGCGAGGCCAACATGACCCACAGCCTCGCCAACATCCAGCACCATCACTTCAAGTACGCGCCCTTCCGTACGCCCGGCGATGTGCATCTGCACTTTTACGGCACGGCTACACTCAGCTTCGCCGCCGGCATCCAGACCGAGCCCGGCGACGTCTTCGAGATCAGCGCGCCCGGTTTCGGCCGCCCACTGCGCAACGAACTCCAGGACACGCCGGAGGCTGAGCAGTTGGTAGAGATTCGGACGCTGTGAGTGTTCGGTTTCCAGTTCACTATGGGCACGCGCCCGGCTATTTGAAACCGAATGCCTCAGAGTGATCCGATGAACAGTAACCCCACGTTCGAGACCCTCGACGCCCTACACGACGCCGCGACCTCCTGCCGCGCCTGCCCGCGCCTGGTGGCCTGGCGTGAAGAAGTGGCCGCCACAAAGCGCCAGGCATTTCGCGACTTCACCTATTGGGGCAAGCCTGTCCCGGGCTGGGGCGATCCCCGCGCCCGCCTTCTCGTCCTGGGCCTCGCCCCCGGCGCCCACGGGGCCAACCGCACCGGCCGCCCTTTTACCGGCGACGGTTCGGGCAATTTCCTCTACCCTGCCCTGCACCGCGCCGGCTTCGCCAGCGGGCCCACCAGTACCCACCGCGGCGACGGCCTGGAACTGATCGACTGCTACATGACCGGCGTGGCCTACTGCGTGCCGCCCAAAAACCGGCCCAACGCGCAGGAACTGAACAACTGCCGCAGCTGGCTGGTGCAGGAATTGGCCCTCTTGCCGCACCTGCAGGCCGTTCTTGCCCTCGGCAAGATAGCCTTCGACGGCTATCTGCGCGCCCTGCGCGAGCTCGGCCATGAGGTTCCCCGCCATACCTTCACGCACGGCGCCGCGCACTCGCTTCCGGCCGGTCTGCCCCGCCTCTACGCCTCCTACCACGTCAGCCGCCAGAACACGAATACCGGCCGCCTGACAGCCGCGATGTTCGATGACGTGCTGACGTCGATCAAAGCCGATCTGCAGCGCGTGTGACCATCGTGAGCGGGGCCCCTTAACTGCCCGGCATCGGCATCTACGGAAGCGAGTCCGGGAGACCCTCTCCCTTCGCCCTCCCGGTCTGGATGCACCCAACCATTTTGGTTGTTTAACACTCCACGAAAATAAAGAGAGTATTTCAAACAATGTCCCGTTTTCGGGTGATCGACTTCCCGAAAACGACAGATTTGAGCGAGACAAACACTGCGGAATGCGCGTAGACTGTTCCATAGAAGGAAACAGCCGCGTTCCTTATCCTCTTCCCGTTCGCAAATGAGCGAAAAGAAAAAGAGGACAGCGCCGACAGTCTGTACCTTTCAAACGAGTTCTGATAAACTCGGCGAGAATTAGAGGGGTATGCGCTTACCCGGGGAATAGCCCGGGCATGGACTCTTTGTGATGTCCGTACAGCAAGTGCGGGTAACCTGAATCAACGCTTATGTATCACTCCAATAAAGCGCGTGGTCACGACCCAGTTGTGACCGTGGACGCGCTGACCTTCAGCTATGGAATCGGGCAAGTACTTCACGGGATAACTTTCGCTCTGGAAAGGGGCGAGGTGGTCGGACTGTTGGGGCCGAATGGCGCCGGCAAAAGCACGACCATCAAGGTTTTAACAGGCATTCTCCCACCTAAGGGAGGGACGGTTCGGGTAGCTGGGTATTCCATGCCCACCGAGGCCGTCGAGGCCAAGAAACGCATCGGCTACGTACCGGAAGAGGCCGCGCTTTTTGAGAGCCTGACAGGACAGGAATTTCTGGAGCTCATGGGCCGCCTGCAGGAGGTCCCTGAAGAGATTCTTCAGTCGCGCATTGGCCGATTCCTCGAGCAGTTTGAACTGGCCAAAGTGCGGAGCCGCCGTCTGGATGGGTACTCAAAGGGCATGCGCCAGAAGGTGCTCCTGAGCGCGGCCCTTCTTCACAACCCCGATGTCGTAATGCTCGACGAACCCCTCTCGGGTCTCGATGTCAACGCGGGATTCATGGTGCGGGACCTGGTCGCCGCCCTGGCGGCCGAAGGCAAGACCATTCTTTACAGTTCCCACGTTCTTGACATGGTCGAGCGCGTGTGTGACCGCGCCCTCATCATCCATGAAGGCCGTCTCATCGCCGATGGATCGCTGGAATCGCTGAAGGCTTCCACCCAGAGAGGCAGTCTTGAAGACGTCTTTCGGCAACTGACCCATGCGGAGGAGACGGTGAGCGGCGTTTCTGAAATTATTGAAAGTTTGCGGTCGTGAAGGACGTGCCCTCCCTCGGCCCGCGGTTCTTGCGTGGCACGGCGTTTGCCAGCGGGCTCGAACAATGCGGTATCGATCCCCACCAATACTGGGTCCTCCTCGATCTGTTCGAGACGCTCAGTAAACGGCAGGAACTGTTCAGGATGGGCAGCCACGACCAGTCCATGCGTTCCACGACGCTCATCTGGTTTCTTCTTTCGGGTCTCATCAGCCTGGTGATGGCTGTGAGCGGGGCATCCCTCGGCGTTTACCTCCTCGTTTTTGTCGCACTCACCGTTTTTCAACTCGGCATGCTTTTGGTCTCCGAGGTCGCTGAGAGCTTGGTAAACCCGGTCGAGGGCCTTATTCTGGCGCACCAACCAGTAAACGGGGCTACATGGTTGGGCGCGCGGCTTACCCATCTGCTTCGGATCGTTGTCTACGTCGTGGTAGGGGTGAACAGCGTGCCGGCGCTCGTCGGTGTATTTCTTCCTCACGACGATGGGTTCCTCCCCCTGGCGTATTTTCCCGTCCACTTTCTGATCGCTCTGGCGGTTGGACTGGTCGTCGCGTTACTCTGCTGCAGCCTGTTCGGGTGGCTGGTCCGCTTTGTTCCTGTCCAGCGTCTTAAGGCGGCGGCAACGGTGGTTCAGGTCGTTCCCATGTCACTGCCGTTCGCATATAGCTTTCTGGGCGATTTCAGGGAGGAATTCGTGCGCAGGGCGGCCCGGATTGCGGTTCCCGAAGAATGGTTGGCAGCCGGTGACGCGGCGCCGGGTGGATTGCCGGCACTGCTGGGCGTTGCGGGCTTGGCCGCGGCGATCGTTGCTGTCGTATTCGGACTGCAGGCGCTCTCCAGCGATCATCTGATCCGTGTTTCTAATCAGATGCATTCAGGAGCCGGCGTGCGCCGTAGGCAGTGGGGGCGATATGATATTGGTCTCTGGATTTCCAGATTTGCCGGCGGTCAGGCCAGCCGCGCCGGTTTTGAGTTTCTGAGTTCCATGATGATGCGCGACTGGCAGTTCCGGCGAAACATGGCCCAGTACATACCGCCCGTAATTGTCGGCTACATAGCCATGCTCGTTGCCGGTCGGGATGTCTCTCCGTTTGCTCCAGGCCTCCCCTACACTCACTTTCTGCCCCATTTGGTCGGTGTGACTGTCCTCTATTCCTGCCTGTTCCTGGGCTATGGCAATGACTACAAAGGTGTCTGGTCGTTTCTTATCGTCCCGGATGCTTCTTTCCGTCCGTTTGTGAGGGGAATCTATGCTGGTCTGTGGCTCATGCTGATCGTCGTTCCGAACGTCTTTTGGCTGATCGTGCTGACATGGTCCTGGGGCGTACGGGATGCCGTTATCTTGATCGCTTACAGCACGGTCGTTGCGTTCCTATATCTGGGCGTAGGTCTGAGGCTGATCGATGGCGTCCCCTTCGGAAAACAGGCGCCACCGGTCCAAAAGGTGGTTACGCTCGGAATGACGTCGGGCTATCTCGTCGTTTTGGGTATCGCGATCGGGATCCAGTATCTTCTCTTTCGTTCGGTCGTGGCGGTCACCGCCGTGATTCTTGTCGCGGGGTTGGGGGCGTACTTTCTCAACAGGGCGGCTTTGGCCGACTTCGAGTCCCGAATCCGGCTCAATCTGAAACCTGGCGCGTCAAGATCCATCTTCCGCTGATCTGTTAAGGCTTGAACTTTCCTCTAGGAGATACGCAGATGTCCTCGGACCCGGCCCCACCCGTAACCGCTCCAACCCGCGCGACGGAACGGATCGTCGCTATCGACATCCTGCGCGGCTTCGCGCTGCTCGGCATCCTGATCATGAACATCCAGGGCTTCGCCATGCCCGCAGCCGCCTACTCCAACCCGACCGTCTACGGCGATCTGACTGGGGCCAACCGCTGGGTCTGGACACTGAGCCACATCTTCGCCGATCAGAAGTTCATGACCATCTTTTCCCTGCTCTTCGGCGCCGGCATCGTGCTCATGAGTGAAAAGCTGGATGCGCGCGGGCAGCGCGCTTGGGGCCTGCATTACCGGCGCACTTTCTGGCTGCTGCTCATCGGCCTGGCCCACGCCTACCTGCTCTGGTCCGGCGATATTCTGGTCGCCTATGCCCTGTGCGGCTTCTGGGTCTACTGGCTGCGCCGGCTGCGGCCCGCCTGGCAACTGGCACTGGGCATTCTCGTCGTCTCGATCCCTGCTTTTCTGTGGCTGGGCACGGGCGTAAGCATGCAGTTCATTCCGTCGGAGACGGTACAGGAGCTACAGGCAGACTGGCGGCCGGCTGCCGCAACAATCGACGCGGAGGTGGCCGCCTATAGGGGCGGCTGGTTGGCGCAGATGGATGCCCGCGTGCCCAGAAGCGTAGAATTTCAGACGGTCGGGTTGCTGTTCTGGGGGCTCTGGCGCGCCGGCGGCCTGATGCTGATGGGGATGGCCCTCTTCCGGTGGGGGGTGCTGACTGGCAAACGCGCGCGCCGCTTCTATTTCGGCATGGTTATCCTGGGACTTGCCATCGGCCTGCCGGTCGTGAGCGTGGGTGTTATCCAGAACTTTGCTCACAATTGGACGATGGAGTTTTCGCAGTTCGGACTCGGCGCACAGGCGAACTACTGGGGCAGCCTATTCGTCAGCGCCGCCTACATCGGCCTGCTGATGCTGTTCGCCCGCTCGCACGCGCTCCCCTGGCTGCAGAACGCGCTGGCCGCGGTAGGGCGGACCGCCCTGACCAACTATCTGCTGCAGACGATCCTGGCCACTGCCGTATTCTACGGTCACGGTCTGGGTCTATTCGGCTCTGTCGAAAGGGTGGGGCAGATCGGCACCGTCGTCGCGATCTGGGTGGTCCAACTGGTGGTGTCGCCGCTGTGGCTGCGCTACTACCGCTTCGGACCCTTCGAGTGGTTGTGGCGTTCGCTCAGCTACTGGCGTTTCCAGCCGATGAGGCGTCCTTCACTTCAAGAATCCCGCCAACCCGCATAGGTAGACAAACAACTCAGGCAATGGTGCCCCGACGTGCAAGCAGACGCTTCCGCAACGCTGCCAAGTCCTGCTGCCCGCTTTCGATGCGGTCGCGCACCTCTTCTGCCTTTTGCTCGCGTTCTACCAGATATACGTTGATCTCTTCCTGATGGCGTAAGTAGTAGGCAAGCACACTATAAATGTCCGCGAACGTCGCAGCCGGGTAGCGTTGCGCGATAGTCTCGGGCGTGGCACCTTCTTCAAAAGCGTGAATCACCAGTTCGAGCAAGACGCGAGAGTTGCCGATCCGAAGCCCCCCTGACGTATCTCGACGCAGTGGCGGTGCCTCAGCCTTTAGAACAATGTCCACTCATGTTCTTCCTGGTGTGTAGCGAAGTAAAATACACTGAGCCCCTTACGCGAAACACGCAAACAGTTGACAACTGACCCTGACCCCAAGAGCGGCATCATCCACTGCCCCCTACCCCGAAGCAGCCGGCTCCGCACCCACCGCCGACGGCTTCTTCAACGTCTCCGGCACAAATAACCCCAAAATCGAGCCAGAGCCCAACCCGATGATGGCGATCACATAAATAGACGGCACCAGACTCAGTGCATCGGCAATCGTGCCGACGATTATGGGCGCGCTGGTGTGCCCGGTATCGCCTATCAGCCGCCACAGCCCCAGAAACGCGCCCATGCCCTCACCCTTCGGCGGCGCCAAGTCTGCCCCCAGCGTCAGCATCGTCCCCGAGCCAAGCCCGTTGCCGAAACCGATCAGCGATGTAACCGCCAGCAGCGCCGCAAAGGATCCCGTAAGCGGAATAAGGGCCATGCCCAGTGCCTGTAACAGGAAGGAAGGTACGTAAGCGAACTTGCGCCCGAAGCGGTCCATCACATAGCCCGCCGGATAAAACATCGACATATCCACCGCCGCCGCGATCCCCATCACCAGGCCAATTTTGTCTACGTCCAGACCCAGGACCGTCGCCGCGTAGAGTGGAATGATAGTCTGCCGGCCCGCGCGGATCGTCTGCGCGCAAATCATGCCGAAGCCGGCCGGCGTCACCAGCCAGCCATTGTGGCGCAGATAGGAGAGCAGATGCCGGTAGGAGCGAGCCATCGACGTCCGCTGTTCAGGCGGCAGCTCGCCCTGGCCATCGCGCACGAACAGGAACGGGAAGATCAACGCCAGCAGCGCGATAACGCCGCAGAAGGCAAACGCGGTCTGCATACCCGCCTCCGCGCTCAGATAGCCGCCGATAATCGGGCCGGCGAACATGCCAATCCGATTCACGCCGCCGAAAACTGAGATGGCCCGCCCGCGACTTTCGTTGAGCGTATTGTTGGCCAGGTACGCATGGCGGGAGACGTTCCACAACGCCGCGCCGGCCCCGATCGAGATCCCGCACAACACCAGCATGACAACGCGTTCGGACTGGCTCAGGGCCAGCATCCCCAGCCCCATCACGCAGATACCGATCGTCATCGAACGGCGGTTGCCGATGCGGTCCTGGATACCCCCGGCCGGCAGGTCTCCGATCAGCGTACCGATGCCGTAGCCGGCCAGCACTAGACCGATCAGGCTGAACGACAGCCCCAGATCAATAACGTATACCGGCAGCAGCAGCGCCAGCATCCCCTGGCAAAAAGCAAGAATAAAGGTGGGAACGTAAACAGCGTAGAGCAACTGTGCGCGCACAGCATCTCCTCAAATCTGGAGAAGAGAGTGAACAGGAGAGAGAACAACCACCACGCCCCGCTCCCTATCCATCAATTCTCACTCCTCGTTCTGGCGCACACCATCGAACGTTGCTTGCAGCGCCGGGTAGAGGCCCTGGTAGAGTTCGTAGAAGTTATCGTAAGCGGCCGTTGCGTCCGCGTTGGGCGTGGTCGAGCCGGTCACGCGGATGGTCGCCGCGCACGCGCTCTCGCCATCGGGCCAGACGCCCGCGCCCACACCCGCCAGCAGCGCCGCGCCGTAGGCCCCGCCCTCGGTCGTGTTGACGGTCACCAGTTCGCTGCCCATCACATCCGCCAGGATCTGCCGCCACAGCCGGCTGCGCGCGCCGCCCCCGCTCACCCGCACCTGGCGGATTTCGCCAAGACCGACGCCCTGCATCAGCGCGAAACTGTCGCGCAGGCCAAACGCCACGCCTTCCAGCACCGCCCGCGTCATATGCGGCAGCCCGTGGCGGACCGTCAGCCCCACAAACGCGCCGCGCGCGAAAGGGTCCGGGTGCGGCGTCCGCTCTCCCGTCAGATAGGGCAGAAACAGTAGCCCCTCGCTGCCGATCGGCACCTCTTCCGCCGGCGCCACCAGGTCGTCGAACTCCACGCCCGGCGCCAGCGTATCCCGATGCCAGCGCAAACTGCCCGCCGCCGAAAGCATCACCCCCATCAGATGCCACTTGCCCGGCAGCGCATGGGGGAACGCGTGCAGGCGCCCCTCCGGTTCGTAAAAAGGCTCGTTTGCGGTCGCGAAGACGACGCCCGACGTGCCCAACGTCAGCGCCACAATCCCCTCCTCGATCGCGCCCACGCCCACAGCCTGCACCGACTGGTCGCCCCCGCCCCCGACCACCGGCGTGCCCGCGCGCAGACCCGTCGCCTCCGCCGCCTCCGCCGATATGACACCCGTCACCTGCGTGCCCTCGTGCGTGGGAGGCAGAAACTGTGGCGGAATCTCGAGCGCAGCCAGAACCGTCGGCGACCAGTCCCGCGTCGCCAGCTCCAGCAGTGATGTGCCGCCCGCGCCCGCCTTGTCGGTGGCGAAGTCGCCGGTCAGCTTGTAACGCACATAATCCTTGGGCAGAAGGATCTGACGGACGCGGCTGTAGATCTCCGGCTCGTTCTCCTTCACCCACAGAATCTTCGGCGCGGTGAAGCCCGCCAGCGCGTCGTTGCCTGTTATGCGCACAAGATTCTCTTTGCCCAGCCACAGGCGCATATCATCGCACTGTTTGCCGGTGCGCTGGTCGTTCCACAGAATGGCCGGCCGCAGCGGCTCGCCCTCCTCGTCCAACAGCACCAGCCCGTGCATCTGCCCGCTCACCCCGACCGCCCCAACCTCCGCCGGGTCGATACCGGACTGCTCCAGCGCCGCCCGCATGCTCTGCACCGTTCCGTCCCACCACAGGTCAGGATGCTGCTCGCTCCACAGCGGATGGGGCGTCTCAAACGGGTACTCGGCCGCGCCCACCGCGACGATCTCGCCGTCGCCGTCAATGATCAGAGACTTCGTAGCCGTAGTCGAGGAATCGATGCCAATCAAGTACATTTTCCCGCGCCCCTTTTGTCGTTATTCGTAGGGGCAACCCTTGTGGTTGCCCGGTAGTACCCCTGGAGGTTGCTACACGCCCAGCAACAGCTCAACCACCAGCTGGTCCAGCCGCTCATACGGCTTGCCGCGGCGGCCCAGCTCGTCGCGGTCAAAGGCATGCGCCTTCAGACCCGCCGCCTTCTCTGAGGAGTAAGCCCCCCTGAAACCGTCCATCGAGCCGTCATCAGCGTTGATCTGTGCCAGCAACGCCTGGATCTCTTCGTGCTCGCGCAGCTGTTCCGCCTTCTCCTTCAGGATCAGGTAGGTGCGCATACAGCCGCTCGCAAACGCCTTGACGTCCTCGTAGTCGGAGGAGCGGTAGGCGTGGGCGTCAAAGTGCCGCGGGTTATCGTAACCCACGTCTTCCAGGAACTTGACCAGGAAGAATGCCTGCTTGATGTTATGGCTGCCGAACCGGAAGTCCTGATCGTAGCGCCCCAGGTTCTGATCGTTGAGGTCGATGTGAAACAGCTTGCCCGCGTTCCACGCCTGCGCCACCGCATGCGTGAAGTTCAGGCCGGCCATATGCTCGTGCGCGACCTCCGGATTCACGCCGATCATTTCCGGATGATCGAGCGTCTCGATGAACGCCAGCATGTGCCCTACCGTCGCCAAATAGATGTCGCCGCGCGGCTCGTTCGGCTTCGGCTCCAGCGCAAAGCGCAGATCGTAACCCTGGTCCATCACATACTCACACAGGAAGTTGAGCGCCTCCTGGAACCATTTGCCGGTATCGGCAGCACTCTTGCTCGCATCCGTCTCGGTGCCTTCGCGCCCGCCCCAGAAGACATACGTGTTGGCCCCGCACTCAACCCCCAGGTCGATGGCCGCCATCGTCTTCTGCAGCGCATACGCCCGTACCTCCGGGTCGGTGCTCGTGAACGCGCCGTCCCGAAAAGCCGGGTGCGTAAAGAGATTCGTCGTCGCCATCGGCACGACCAGCCCGTTATCGTCCAGCGCCTTCTTGAAGTCGTGCACGATCCGGTCGCGCTCCGCAGCAGTCGCGTCGATCGGGACCAGGTCGTTGTCATGGAAGTTGACGCCCCAGGCGCCGACCTCCCCCAGCAGCTGGACCAGTTGCACCGGTGAGCGCACCTCCCGCACAGGGTCGCCGAAGGGGTCGCGCCCAATGTTGCCGACGGTCCACAGACCGAAGCTGAACTTATTTTCCGGTTTGGGTGTATAGGCCATGAATCACTCCTCGCAGTTATTTTGCGTTTCTCTTACAAGGTTATGTTGACATTTCCATGAGACCGTTTCAAATCGTGACACTGTGCAGGCGCCGCCAGGTGTTGTCGGTCATCTGGGCGGTCGGCCGCAAGCGGCCTCCCTTGTGCGGGGGGTGCCCCCCCCGCAACGCCCCCCTCTGGCTCCCCCACCGTGTTCATTCTTCCCCAGTAACGTGTCTACCCAACAGTGTCTGCACCGCCGCGCCGTTACTGATCACCGACCACTGCCTTACAGCCGGTAAAAGCGCACGCCGTTGTCGTGCATGATCTTCTGCTGGTCCTGCGCGCTCAAATGGCTGATGCTGTCCTGGACGATATTAAACCAGGTGCGATAGTCGGCGGCCATGTCGACCACCGGCCAGTCGGAGCCGAAAATCACCCGGTCCGGGCCGAAACAGTCGAGCACGTGCTCGATGTAGGGCCGCAGTTCATCCCGGTTCCAGTTCTGATGGTCCGCTTCCGTCGTCACGCCGGAGAGCTTGCAGTGGATATCCGGGCGGCTGGCCAGCTCGCGCAGTTGGTCCTTCCACGGTTGCATAATGCCGGCTGCGATGCCCGGTTTGCCGATATGATCGAGCAGGAAAGAGACATCCGGGCACTGCCCCACAAGTTCGAGCACATCCCCCATCTGCGGATGGTAGATACAAAGGTCGAAACTGAAACCGTATTCGGGCAGCAACTGCACACCGCGCACAAAGTCCGGCGCGGTACAGAAACCCAGCGGCTCGTCCTGGATCAGACGGCGAATGCCCTTTACCAGCGGCAGCTCGGCCAGCGCCTGCAGCAGGGGCCGGGCGCCTTCACCGTCCTCCAGAGCCGCGCTCGCGACGATGCCGCGGATGCGCGGCTCCGCCTGTGCCAGCTCGGTTACCCACTGCGCCTCTCGCAGCGCGTGCGCCGGCAGACAGTCGGCCTCCTCGAAGACGATCGCGGCCAGCTCCAACGAGACACCCGCGCGCGCCCGCTCCAGGTCATCAGGCAGATGCGGATGCGAGATAGCCGGTGCGCCCGCCAGCCACGGATAGTCGATCACCGAGCTGTCCCAGAAATGCACGTGCGTATCCACATAGCGCCCGCGCTCAGTCATGATGGAATACCTCCTCCATCTCCGCCCAGCGCTCGCCCTCGGCCGCGCTCTCCACCGGCTCCTGGCACGGGTCGGTCAGCTTCCACCACGCCTGCGTCACCGGGTCGGCGGCCATCTTCGCCATGTCGGCCTCGTAGTCGTCACCCACATACTCGTAATACGCGAACAGGTAACCGTCGCGCATGAAGATAGTGTAGTTGCGCATATTGCAGTCGCTGATGCGCTGGAGGACTTCAGGCCAGGTGTTGGCGTGCAGATGTACGTAGGCATCCTCCAACTCCGGTCTGACGCGAATGACCATTCCGTATCGTTTCATCGGTCTCCCCCTGTTTTAGCGGCCAGTGATCAGTGCCCAGTGGTCAGTTGTGGGGCGCTCTCTGGGCCACTGCCTTTACAGCAGCGGCAGGCTCACCGCGGCGCCGCTGCGCCGGCTGCGATAAACGGCCTCGGTGAACTCCATGTACTTGACGCCCGTGGCGAAATCGGTGTGGGTGATCTCTTCCTGCCCGCGAATCGCGCTGATGAACTCCTCCTCCACGCGCCAGCCGCCCGCCTCGTGCGCGGGCACCTCGATTTCGCTGAGGCCGCTGTCGCCGCGCTGTCCGCCCGTCAGGACGTCGCCGCTGAAATGCAGCGTGCCTTCGCTGCCATAGATGGCCGCTGAGGGCGGCTCACCGAAGCCGGTGACGCTGCTGACCTGAATATGCGCCTGTCCGCCGCAGGCCAGGTCGGCGATGATGTCGATATGATCGGGAATGCGCACGCCCATCAGGCGCCCCTGCTCATCCTTGCGCATCGGCGTGAAGGTCTTGCCCTGAGCGATGATACTGGTAGCCTCGCCAACCCAGCGCAACATCGCTTCATACCAGATGCCCATCGTCATCACGTTCAGCCCGCTAAAGTCCATATTGTGGCGCCAGTGCATCGTATCGTCCTGGTCGATGAAGGTGCCGCCCGCGTGGATGTCCACCACCAGCACCTCCCCCAGCCAGCCGTCGCGGATCAGCCGCTGGATCGTACGGTCCACGCGCAGGCTGAACGGTGAAGGCACGATCTGCGCCACCAAATGCGGCCGGCTGCGCAGCGCTTCATACATACAGTGGGCCTCCGACGCGTTCATCGCCATCCGGGCCTCGCACATCACGTGCTTATCCGCCTCCAGCGCCGCCACGGTGACGAGACGGTGCATGTAGGGCCACGTGCCGATCACAACCGCGTCCACGTCCGGGGCATGCACGATATCCTGCCAGTTGGTGCATACCCGTTCGATGCCAAACTGCTTCGCGGCCCGTTCGCCCGACTCCTGACTGCGATTGCAGACCGCGACAATCTCGACGCCGTCAATCGCCTGCAAACCGGGAATGTGTCGATCACGCGTGTTGGCGCCGGCGCCGATGATACCGACGCGGATAGTGTCCTGAGTCATTCCTACCTCCTGATATGGGATGTTGTGGCTAATTTATGGGAGTAAAACCGTGCTTAACAAAATCGCGGTCATAAGCAAATATCGCACTGACTCGCTTCCTACGTGCTACTTCAAAGCTAACGCAGTCGACAAAACTAAGGCCACGGCGGTTCGCGGTCAAAAGCGCTGAGACAGCCACTTCGTGGATATCGGGCTGCACCCATTCAATTGATAACCAAGGAATCAGATCCTGCAAAAGGCGGCGCACTGCCGCTAAGCCGAGGCGCCTCTGAACGAGTGCGATTGCTTCCACAACTACGTAGTTTGTACAGATAACCGGCTCATCTTGTAAGACGAGACGCCTCCAAACCAGAGTTGCGTCGTCATGATACCGGTCTTCTCTATCAAGCAACGCTATTAACGCGGAGGTATCGACCAATACCATTACTCATCGCCGTCTGCGTTAGCATATGCTTCAGCCAGATACAGATCGTGATTGACGGAAAGATCGTCCACACCGCTGGAGAACGCCCCGACAACGGAAAGAGCGCGCCGCCTGCGCTCCTCTCGTTCGGCATCGATCTGTTTGCCACCATCAATATCCTTACGGTGTCGAATCATGTCATCGATACTTTGGCGGATCAGTTCAGTTACGGTTGTTTCCTTTTCCGCGGCTATCCGCTCCAGACTTCGTGCCTGACTTTCTGTCAATTGTATCTGTGCAGGTACCATTTTCGACTCCCGTCCTATCGCTTTCAATGGTCAGTTCATGCTTGTGAGATCCTCCACTAAGAACTGAACGATCCTCAACTGGCAAGTGCATCTGTCCGCATTCTATCATATCTATTGCGAAGATACACGGCATTGGCTGCACTGTCTGAACCGTAGTTCCGGAGCCTGTTCGGCTTCATTCAACTGTGCAGGGCATGCGGAAGAAAAGCCTAAGGCGCTTTGTAGACCGGATCGCCAGATGCTGGTATCATCCCACCATAAACGACACCAACTCCACCGAAGAAGCGAGAATAAAAATGACCGTTGCCCCTTCCATCTCCGAACTCGACGTACGCGCCCTCTGGCATCCCCTCACCCAGCACAAACCGCTGGCCGACACCCCGCCTACGCTCATCGTGCGCGGGGATGGCTGCTACCTTGAAGATGACCAGGGCCGCCGCTACCTCGACGCAATGGCCGGCCTCTGGTGTGTCAACATCGGCTACGGCCGCACCGAACTCGCCGAAACCGCCGCCGCGCAGATGACCGAGCTCCCCTATCTCGCCCCCACCATGACCCACGCGCCCGGCGCGCAGCTTGCCGACAAGATTCTGGAAATGCTCGGATGGCCCGGCCGCGTCTACTTCTCATCCAGCGGCTCCGAAGCCAACGAAGCCGCCTTCAAGCTCGCCCGCCAGTACCACCTGCAGTCCGGCAAACCCGGCGGCGCCACCCGCTACAAGATCATCTCCCGCCACCGCGCCTACCACGGCAACACGCTCGCCGCCATGAGCGCCACCGGCCAGGCCGAGCGCAAGATCGGATACGGGCCAATGGCGCCCGGCTTTATCCACGTCCCGCCGCCCTATCCCTACCGCGCCCACCCCAAACTCACCGCGTCCGAGCATGGCATCGCCTGCGCGCAGGCGATCGAGGAGACCATCATCTACGAGGGTCCGGAGACCGTCGCTGCAGTCCTGATGGAGCCGATCATCTCCGGCGGCGGTGTCCTGGTCCCGCCCGACGAATACCTGCCGCGCGTGCGCGAAATATGCGACGAGTACGGCGTGCTGTTGATCTTCGACGAGGTCGTCTCCGGCTATGGCCGCACCGGCAAACTGTTCGGCCACGACCACTGGCAGGTAAAGCCGGACATTATTACCATGGCAAAAGGGCTTTCGAGCGGCTACATGCCCCTCGCCGCGACCGCCGTGCAGGAGTACATCTTCGACGCCTTCATGGGCGAGGCCGGCGACCTGAGCCACTTCCGCCACATCAACACCTTCGGCGGCCATCCCGTCAGCACCGCCGTCGGCCTGCGCAATCTTCAGATCGTGGAAGAAGAAGGTCTGGTGGAGAAAGCCCGCAGCGTGGGGGACTACGCGCTGGCTCAACTAGAAAATTTGTCGTCGCACCCTTGGGTGGGCGAAGCCCGCGGCCGCGGGCTGCTCCTGGGCCTCGAACTTGTGGCCGACAAGGAGACCAAGCAGCCCCTCGACGACGCCGAGGTGCTGGCGGTCTTGGGCCGCTGCAAGCAGGCCGGCGTCATCCTCGGACGTAACGGCAACACCGTTCCCGGCCTCGGCAACATCCTGATCGTAGCCCCGCCGCTCGTGGCGACCGAGTCCGAAATCGATCTCCTCATCGAGGCGCTGGTCTTTGCCCTCGGCGAAAAGTGATTCCGGTGGCCGGTAGCTGTATCGACTGCCAGCTACCGGCCACTGACCACACCAAACTAGCCCCGAATGTCCAGCTTCTCCCGCCGCAGCCACTTGCTGACCGAATCCCGTTCCGAAACACCCGGATGGGCGTCGCCCGGGCTGTCCACGTAAGCCCCCTCTGGCATCGGCACAGGGCCTTGCAGCAGGGGGTCATCGGTGCGCTCCATCCATATCGAAAGCCGGCCGCGCATCTCCGCCAGCACTTCAGCATAAGCGGGATCGTTCACCAGGTTGCCGGCTTCATTCGGGTCATAAATCAGATCGTAGAGCGCCTCCCGGTGGACCCTGCGCTCGGCCAGGCCGTTGTCCATCAGATACTGCTTGCTCGGCCCGTTGTCGATATTCGGCATCGTCGTCGTCTCCCACTGATCAAAACGCCGGATGTACTTCCAGCGCTGCGTGCGCACCGCCCGTTTCGGCTCATAGCCCGCGTGATAACTCACCTCCCCGTAAATCTCCTCATTGATCTCATCCGCCGTCCCCGCCACCAGCGGCATAACAGAGCGTCCTTGCAGCCATGCCGGCCGCTCGACGTCCAGCAGCTCGCACAGCGTCGGGTAGATGTCAATCTGCGAGACCATGCCGTCCACAACCTTGCCGCCGCTAAAGCCGTGCGGCCCGCGCACGATCAGTGACACGCCGAAACCGTGATCGGTCAGCGTGCACTTCATGCCGGGGAAAGCCAGCCCGTGGTCGGTCGTGTAGATGAACAGCGTGTCCTCGGCCAGGCCCGCCTTTTCCAGCGCCTCCAGAACGATTCCCACCTGGTCGTCCAGAATCTTTGCCATGCGCTTGTAGGAGGCCATGTCGTAGCGGGTCTCCGGCGTATCGGGCAGCGGCGCCGGCGGCAGCGTATAGCGCACGTCCTCCTCCTCGCTCGGCTCCGGGAAGACGCGATGGGTCTCGGAATAGCCTACAGTGAGGAAGAAGGGACGGTCATGCTCGCGGTTGATGAACTCCACCGCAGCCTCCGTTCTGTACTCCGGACCCTTGGACCCGGGCGGGTCGGCTTCCGCGATCCACTCGTAGCCCAACGTGCGTGAATCGAGCGTCAGGTGTTGAAAGCCGCACAGGGCGGTACTGTAGCCGTGGCTGCGCAGGAAGTTCGCCAGATGCCGTTCCGGATGCTGCAGGAAAAAGTCCCGGTTGGCCAGTCCCAACTGCCCGCAGGAGTGCGAGCTCTGGCCCGTCAGCAGACAGGCCCGGCTCGGCGAACACGTCGGCGCCGCGCTGAACGCCCGCCGGAACAGAACGCCCTCCTCCGCCAGCCGCTGCAGATTGGGCGCAGGCACCGCATGGCCGTACGGCTGCAGATACCGGCCCGTGTCGTGCGAATGTAAATAGATAATGTTCATGTCAAAATTCCTCAGTACCGTGTGTGCGGGCCAACCACAGCCGCCCGTGCAGCGGCCTCCAGTCTACCCGAACTGTCTGATGGAGAAAGCAAAATCATCATGGCACGTCTAACCTGAACGGCGCAAATCGTTGTCCCCGGCCGCCCCCTGCGCCCACGCCATCCACTAACCACTAACCACTGCAGTTTTGGGCGGTCGGGCCTTCGGCCCTCCCTTGTGCAGGGGCTGCGCCCCCGCAACGCCCCCCTAGGCTCGCCACCGTGTTTATTCTTCCCCAGCAATGTGTCTAGCCACCAGTCTCTGCTCCCCCACTCGCTGTCTCAGCCCTCAGCCCCTCAGCCCCCGCAGTTCCCAAATCACTACTCCCTGCCAACCTCTGCACCGACTCCAGCCACTAACCACTGCCCTCCGCAGCTCCCGCCGATTCCCGCCCCCACACCGTCACCAGAACAAACGCCGCCAGCGTACAACCGGCCGCCACCGGCCCCAGCCCCCACGCGCCGAAGCGAGTGTACATCCACGGCCCCGTAAACCCGGTGAACGTAATGCCCACCAGGTTGATCGCCACCGTCAGCGACATCAACTTGCCCCGCCTGTCCGGGGCCTGTTCGCTGATCAACGCGATGGCGCTCACAAGCCCGTACTCGTACGAAAAACGCAGCAGCACCAGCATAACCATGACCGGCCACAACCCGATATTGGCAACGGGCAGCAGGCCGTAGAACAGCGTCGAACCGAGAATCCCCGCCTGAAACGATCGCTTCTTGCCGACCCGGTCCGTGATCAACGAGACCAGTACCGCCCCCGCCAGGTCTGCCGCGCCCTGGGCCAGTGCCGCCAGACCCAAGCCGGACGCAGTCAGGCCGTATTCGCTCTGCAGCCAGACGCCGTGCGCAATCATCACGTGGCCCTGGCTGAATAGAAAGAGGCAGTTCGCGCCGATGACCGCGTATGCCGAGCGCCAGTTCCAACCGAGATCGAAAAGGTCCGTGACGCGCCGCACCGCGCCAGGCGCGATGGTCGAAATGCGAGCGGTGTAAGACGGTATACTCCCTTTGCCGACGGCCTTGCCTGCCCCGCCTTCTCCACCTGCCGCGGTCGCCTCCGCCGGCCCGCCCGCTTCGCTGTCCGCGCCCGCTGTGACCTCTACACCTCTGGGCGCTTTCGGCAACAGGCCGAGCAGTGCCCAACTCCCGAGCATCGCAGCACCCAGAACGAAAAAAGGAAGCCGCCAGCTGAAATGGTCGAAAAGGAGACCCATCAGCGAAAGGCCGAAGATCCCCGCCAGGGCCCACGAGTACTCCAGAATACCGATGCCGCGCGCCCGCTGCGCAAAGGGCAGCTGCGCGCTGATGTACGCCAGGAGGGTCGGAATGAAGCCCGTCAACCCCACACCCGAAAGGACCATCCCGGCCGCCACCGTCCAGAATCCGCCCCCGCTGCCCAGCAGAAAGGTGCCGGCCGCGGCCAGTACTAGGGCCACGCGCATGACGCGCAAGTAGCCGTACCGGTCCGCCGTGTTGCCGAACAGCGGCGCGCTCAGCCCCACCGCGCTGCGCAGGCTCAGCATCCGCCCCAGCATGACGACGTTCAGGCCCATCCCCAACGAAATGATCTGCAGGAAAGAGTAGAAGAGTTGGATCGATGTGTCGACGACGATCCGGGTGGCGACACAGGCCGCCAGGATACGGTGGAACTCGGAGAAACCCCGCGGCTCGTCTGCGCGCGGCTGCTGGCTAGTCATGAATACGGCGCAAGGCCGCGCCTGTGGATAAGAAGAAGACCGTTGCCATCGAGTCGCCTGCAGCAGAAAGCTATCTGGTTGCCATCCTGATCCTGTCAAACCGGGCCTCGCCCTCGGTCGCGAAGAGGCCCAGCGCGCCCCCGCGCCGGTCATATATCCGGCCGGAAAGCGCCACCCGCCCATCGACATAGACCACCAGCGCCGTGCCGTCGACCAGCAGCTGCACCTTAATCGGTCTGTCCGGCGCCAGTTCGACCCTGCGTTCGAGCATTAAGGGCGGATTCGTCGTGGTTACGCTGAACTGCGGCGACCAGCGGTCCAGCACGACCCTGTTCCTCGCCGGCTCCAGCCGCACCTGGTAGTAGGACTCCAGATCATCGCTGGCGCGCAGCAGCAGGCCGCAGTTGATCAACCCTGGCCCGAACGTCACAGTCGCCTCGATCAGACACTCGTCCGGCATCTCCCCCAACGTCATCAGCGCGTATCTGCCCACCGCAGATGTCCGGGCGCTCTCCCCCTGGACATCCCAGCTGCCGAGTACCGTCTGGGCCTCGAGCGGCGCTGAGTTGTCGAAAGCCCCTGCGACCGTCTCAGGTATGCGTACCGTCAGCGAGCCGTCCTGCCGCGGCACAACCTCATGCACCACCAGATTGCCGCCCCACAGCCAGTCGCCATCGTCGGACTCGCCGGCGCGCGTCGGCAGCCAGCCAAAGGTATAGCGCTGCGATCCGTCTCCCGCCGTCTTGGCTGCGCCGTAGACAAGACCATCAAACATATCGTCGGCTGCAGACATCCACGGCCCCTCCAAGCTGTGCGCCATCCGGTAATGGGTGGCTATCCACTCCCTCGAGACCGAGTAGACTAGGTACCACCGGTCGCCATGACGAAACAGGTCCGGGCACGGGTGCGCCCATACCTCATCCGGCGCCCACAGCGGCGGCCGCCCCTCCCAGTTCACCAGGTCGGAGCTGACCGCCAGGCCGATGCAGCCCCGGTTGCGAACCGGTCCGCTATCTCGCCGCGCCGTCATCAGCATCCAGTATTCTCCGGCCGCCTCGTTCCAGAAGATAAAGGGATCGCGCCAGTCGTCCAGCTCATATCCAAGCTCTGTAGGCGCAAAGAACTTGAAGTCCGGATCCTTGTGCCACGTACGCAGGTCAGTGCTGGTGGCGCGCATCACCACCTGCGCCGCCTTGCCGGTACCGGCGAAGGATGGATTGATGCCCGTAAAGTAGATGTAGAAAATACCGTCGCCCGCAATCACCGACCCCGTCCCGACATCGACGTCCTGCTCATCAGGGGCGCCGTGCGTGATCGCCTCTCCCCAATCCTCGAAGTTGACGAAGTCGCGCGTCACCAGGTGAAACCAGGGCCGGCCCGGGCCATGGCCGGTCTCAGCCCCATATTCCTTGATGTAAAAGAGGTGGTAGTCGCCCTCCCAATAGAAGGGGATGAAGTCACCTGCTACCCCGTCGTCAGGTCGGTAGAGAACTGTCATTATCTGCCCCTGTGCCCAATCTCAGTGCGAGCCGTCAGGCCGACTCGCGCCCCCAAACTGTCAACAGGACAAACGCAAAAAGGGTACCCACCGCCGCCACCGGCCCCAGCCCCCACACGCCGAAACGGGTATACATCCACGGTCCCGTAAAGCCGCTGAACGTGGAGCCCAGCAGATTGAGCGCCACCGAGAGGGAGATCAGCTTGCCTCGCCGGTCCGGCGCCTGTTCGCTGATCAGGGCGATCGCGCTCACGATCCCATACTCGAACACGAACCGCAGCAGCACCAGAGCTGCAACCACCGGCGCCAGCCCCACATTGATAACCGGCAGCGACATGTAGACCAGCAGCGATCCCAGCATCCCGGCCTGTACGGCCCGCTTCTTGCCGACCCGGTCCGTAATCAGCGAAACGAGAACACTGCCGCACAGGTCCGCCGCGCCCTGCGCAAAGGCCACCAGGCCCAGCGTTTCCGGAACCAGGCCGTATTCGGTTTCCAGCCACGCGCCATGCGCAATCAGGATGTGCACCTGGCTGAAATAGAAAAGCGCATTTGCGCTGATCACGGCCAGGGCCGCGCGCCAGTTGGGGCCGAGATCGAAAAGACTGGTGATGTTCTGCGTGCGCAGAGGGGGGAGGGATGAAAGAAGCGGAGTGAAAGAGCGGCTCCTCAGCCTCCTCCGGGCCGCCTCTCGACGCCGCGCTTTTTCGACGTCCACAACTGGGACGCCGGCCGTCGCTTCCGGCAAAAGTCTAATCAAAACCCAGCCTGCCAGCATCGCCCCGCCCAGCACAAAGAACGGGAGTCTCCAGCTGAAGCGGCCAAAGAGAAAGCCCATCAGCGGCAGACCGATTATCCCTGCCAGTGCCCAGGAGTACTCCAATATCCCAATGCCCCGCGCCCGCTGCGCAAACGGTAATCGCGCACTGATATACGCCTGGCAGGTCGGCAGGAAGCCCGTCAGCCCCGCCCCCGACACGATCATGCCAAAGACGACCGACCAGACCCCTGCGCCGCTGCCCAGCAGAAACATGCCCGCCGCTATCAATAGCAGCGACAAGCGCATGATGCGCCGGTAGCCGTAGTTGTCCGCAGCGCTGCCGAACAGCGGCGCGCTCAACCCCGCCAGGCTGCGCAGACTGACAAGACGGCCCAGCACAACGATATCCATCCCCATCCCCAGCGCAATCGTCCGCAGGTAGGGGAAGAAGAGTTGGGTCGTCGTATCGACTGCCAGCCGGGTGGCAATGCAGGCCGCCAGGATATTGCGAAAACGGGCAAAGCCCCGCGGCATCTCCGCGCGCTCGTCCGCGCGCGGCTCCTGGTTACTCACCGATCCGACGCACGTTCGCGCCCGGTGGCGGGAAAAAGACGAATGTCCGCGGATCGATCGCTTCATCGAATTTGATGAAGTCGAAACGCATACGGAAGCCGGTATCGCCTTCGATGGCCAGGGGATAGTAGGTACTTCTGTCCAGCCAGACGGTCAGCTGCTCGCCCGCCTCTGCAAGGGGATTCTGCGCCGGCGGCAGCAGCATCTGCACCCGCAGCGCATTGCGACCGGCCACCGGCTCCTCACCGACGATCTGCAGAGCACCCGTGTGCAGGGCGGCCAACACATCATCCGGCATCGTTTCCAGCAGTGACCTGCCGAAGCGCGTGCTTTCCACGGGCGATCCTTCTGTCCGATCGGTAACGGTAGCGAGGTCCAGCAGCGGGTCGTACATCCAGGCTTCCTCTTCGTTGAAGACCATGATATAGACGGCCTTGCGGCCCAGACCCTCCAGTTCTGCCTCCGCGCGCAGATAACGGGGCCGCTGCACCCACAGTTCGTACTCGACCATCTGGTCATCTTTCCCCAGCTGAAGCCGTCCCTGGACAGTCTGCAGTTGTTCAAGCCGCGCCGCGGCCTCATCCGGCAGGCTGTCAGCGTCCGGCACGCGGGTGGTGAAGAAAAGGATAGCCAGCCCGACGCCGGCCGCGAGGGCCAGTCCGACAACAGTTGCGGCGATCCGTTTGCGATTCATCGAATTCTTTTTGCGTAGCCAGCTCTTCGTTATGGGGCGCCCACCGAAATCCGGAAACTGCGCTGATACGTCGTTATCGGACAGCGGGCAACTTGACGATTCCTGCCATCGCCCTACCGCGCCCGCTCCATAAACGCATGCAGCGCCGGCAGCATGCGGTCAGGCGCTTCTTCGGCCAGGAAATGTCCGCAATCCTTGAACTCGTGCACCTCAATGTCCGCCAGCTCGGCCTTCCACCGGTTGAGCTCCTTCTCGCGAAAGGCGATGTCTTTGAACCCCCAGAATACCAGCGCCGGTTTCGCGGTGAACGCAGCGCGGTCATCCCAGAGCGACTGCAGCCAGTCGGTCGCGCCGATGATGTGCCCCGGAAACGCGGCACAGGCAGCACGCGCCTCAGGCGTCGGCTGCGCATTGCGATAGTGCGCCATCACCTGCGCAGTCAAGATCTCCTTCTGGGCGACAGCCATTGGCAGCACTCTGTTCACAAACATATTGTGGCGTTTAATGAGGTATTTCCCAAGCCGGCTCGACATGAAGAAGCTGAACAGCACGTAGTGCGGATCGCGCGCCACCGGCCAACACCAGGTGTTGGTAATGACGATCCGTCTGACCCGATCCGGATGCTTGCGCGCGAAGTCCAAGCCAATCGGCCCACCCCAATCCACCAGGTACAGCGTCGCGTCCTGCACGTCAAGATGGTCGAGCAAAGCGGCGACCGCACTGGCATGGGCTTCAGGCCGGTAGTCGGCGTGTTGGTGGCTGCGAGATGACAGGCCGAAACCGATATGGTCGGGAGCGATGCAGCGGTACTGGGACCGCAGATCCTTGACCAGGTGCCGAAATTCGAAAGACCAGGTGGGATTGCCATGCAGGAAAACGATCGGCTCTCCCGCGCCTTCGTCTACGAAGTGCATCTCATGGCCGGATGGCGTTGTAAAGAAGTTGCTTTCAAATGGGAATATCTCGTCTGATACCCATGCCGGGCGCGTCGGGGGTAAACGCTGGCTCATTGGAAGGTCTCCTGAAGCGAATTGGAGGTCGTTTTACATCCAGATGCGGGGCGGGACGTCGTCCTCCTCAGGAGGTGGCAGCTCGGTCTGCTCGCCGTCGACAGTCGCATCGTCAGAATCGACGGTTGAGGAAGGAGAAGCGACAATCGGGAGCGATTCTGCCTCACTATTCTCCGGTTCACTCTCTCCTGCGGTCTGGAGATAGACCTCTCGCCCTTGGCTGCGGCCGCGATCCGGCCCCAGAATGCCGGCTGCTTCCAGCTGCTCCACCAGGCGGCTGGCGCGGTTGTAGCCGACCCGCAACTTCCGCTGCAAAATCGTCACCGAGCCGCGGCCGGCTTCGGACACGACCTGTGCGGCCTCTTCGAAGAGCTCGTCGCGGGCGTCGCCGTTCTGCGTCTGCTCACGCTGTGTCTGATCACGCAGGGGTGCCTGCTCATCATCCCGTGCAGGGCGTGGCAGAGATTCACTCCCGCTCTTCTGCAGAGCATTCTCCGAGGCGGGCAGCTCTCGCTCTTCAATCGGTGAGGCGTGCGGCGTCAGAAGTGGGAACTGTTCGCTTTCAGGCTGCCCCGGGGCGCCGTTTTCCTGTTCCTGGATGTAGGTTTCCAGCTTGTGGAAGTTTTCCCAATAGCGGACGATGCGGTTGGTCTCAGCGTCGTCCAGAAACGCGCCCTGCAGCCGTTCCAGCTTGCTTGCATCCGGCGCCATAAACAGCATGTCGCCCCGTCCCAGCAGATTCTCTGCGCCGGGCACATCCAGCACCACCCGGCTGTCGATCTGGCTGGTCACGGCGAAAGCGATGCGGGCGGGGAAATTGGCCTTGATCAGGCCGGTGATGACATCGACCGACGGGCGCTGGGTCGCGATGATCATATGAATGCCGACCGCGCGGGCCATCTGCGCCAGACGGATCACGTGTTTCTCGACCTCCTCCGGCGCGGCCATCATCAGATCGGCCATCTCGTCGATGATGACGACGACGTAAGGAAGGATCTCCTCGCCCAGTTTACGCAGGTAGGCGTTGAAGCGTTCCAGATCACGGACGCCGGCCTTGTTGAGAAGTTGGTAGCGCCGTTCCATCTCTTTGATGCACCAGAACAGCACACCAGAGGCGCGGTCCACGTCCGTCACCACCGGGCTGAGGAGATGGGGCGTGCCGTTGTAGACGGTCAGTTCGACCATCTTCGGATCGATCATCAGCAGGCGCAGCGTTTCCGGCGTGTGGGTCAACAACAGACAGCCGATGATCGAATTGATACAGACGGACTTGCCGGTTCCCGTGGCGCCCGCGATCAGCAGATGGGGCATCCGCGCCAAGTCGGTGACCACCGGCTTGCCCCGCACGTCCTCGCCCAGAGCGATGGCCAGTCGGCCCTTGGCCAGAACGGTTTCGAACTCCTCGTTCTCCATCAGCTCTTTCAGGCCGACATTGTTGCTTTCCGAATTCGGCACTTCGATGCCGACGTAGCTTGTCCCCGGAATCGGCGCCTCGATGCGCACGTTGCGGGCGGCGAGCGCCAGGGCCAGATCGTTGCTCAGGCTGGATATTTTGCTGACCTTCACCTTGGTGCGCTTGGTCTCCCCGCGCACCGTACGCTCGGTATAACCTGGCCGAATCAGATATTGGGTGACGGTGGGGCCGGCGTTGACCCCTTCAAAATCAGCGGGGACGCCAAACAGCGCCAGGGTCTCCTCCAGCAGCCGCCCCCGGTAGCGGATCAGGTCGTCGCTGTCGATCGAGCGGTCCCAGAAGTCTAACATGTCGCTCAGTTGCGGAAGTTCCCAGGTCGGTTCAACTTTCCCGCGTCTGTTTTTCAGGTGTCTGTCCGCGTTGATCACCGACGGCTGACCGTCAGAACCGGCAAGCTCGTCCGTCTTTGTATGCGGTTCATCGGCGGCAGCGCGGCCAGCGTGCGCAAGGGGGGAGAGCGGAGAGGAATGAGAAGGCGGTGTCTCGCGCCACGCTTCGTTTGCCTCGGTTCTGGGGCTGAAGAGGCCCTTGTGTCGCTCCTCTTGCCACATCTCTTGCAGAGAATTCCAGATATCCTGGGTCAGAGCGCCGCCAGTGGCCCAGAGTGCCTCCCACAGCCGGCGGCCGGTGAGCAGCGTCAGCCCCGACAGGGCGACCAGAAGGATAACCATCCACCCGGCCCAGGCCGGCAGCCCAGCCGCCAGCGTATTGGCGAAGAAGAGACCGAGCGCGCCGCCGGCTCCGCCGTCAAGGACGCGCGCCGCGCGGGTCATAGGCGGTAGCAACAACGTAATTGCAGCAATGTATGCCAGAAATATCAGGAGCAGGCCGGTCGGCATCCGCCACGGCAAAATGGGCAATTCCCTGCCCGATTGACGCTTGCCGCCGCTCTGCGCGGTGCGCCGGTCTGGTCCGTCGATGGCGCGCAGGACCATCCACAGGCCGAGGAAGCCTGTCAAAAGGGGCACACCGGCCACACCGTCACCGGTGGCGAGGCGCAGCAGATCGATCCACAGCCCTGTGACACTGCCGCGCGAGCCGGTCAGCAGGCTCAGCAGCGTAAATACCGAAATCAGCACGAGACTGAGGCCGACAATCTCCACGCGGACTATCACCGCCAACCCGTCCAGAAGCTGATTCAGCGTGTTCGCTTTCTTCTTCGTACGCCGTTTGGCTACCATATCCATAGAAGTTGCTCGCGGCTCGCGGTGGGCACCCGCACTGGCCAATAAAGGTCCGAAAGTCTCTTATACTATACGCGGGGAAAGAACAAACGTTCCCAGCACATTATAGCAGTGAACCCGGATTTTACCAATCGATTTTTAATGTGAATGCGGCTTAAAACGCCAACGTTTCGACTGCGTTACACGTTCGCAAGATGGGCGTCTTCCCTGCGCTGCAAGCCTGCCCTGGCCCATGCGACATCAAAGAAAGCAGGCTCTAAGGTGACCGTGCAATCGTTTCCAGGGCAACTGGCCGCGAATGCCGGTCACTGGCCGTCTACACCTGGATCACTACCGGCAGGATCATCGGCCGCCGGCCCATTTCATTGCTGCAGAAAGAGGCCAAAGCGTTGCGGATGCGGCGGGACAGCGTCGTGGGCGACACCTTGCCCTTGACCTCTTTTCGCACGATCTCCTCGGCCCGCAGAATCAGCCCCTCGTTGTCCCGTATATAAACAAAGCCGCGGCTGATAATTTCCGGCCCGTAGAGAATCGAGCCGTCGAATTCGTCCAAGGCGATTATGCAGACAAGGAAACCGTCGCTGCCCAGATGGCGCCGATCGCGCAGCACGACGCTGCCGATGTCGCCGACACCCAACCCGTCGACAAAAACATGATTGGCGCTGACATGTTCGCCTAACCGCCCCACGATCGCATCGTGGTCATCCTCGAACCTGCCGAATTCAACCACCTGTCCATCTTCGACGACGAAGACATTTTCGGCCGCAATGTCGGCCTCCTGCGCCAGTTCACCATGCAGTACCAGGTGCCGGTAGGCCCCATGCACCGGGATGAAATAGCGCGGCCGCACTAGCTCCAGCATCCGGCGGTAGTCCTCCTTGCCGCCATGACCGCTGACGTGTACATCGTCGGACAATTCGTGATAGAAGACGCGTGCGCCGCGGCGGTACAGATTGTCCACGGTCCGGTTGAACAGCTCCTCGTTGCCGGGGATCGGTGTTGCGCTCAGGACAACCGTGTCGCCTTTGCGCAGGCTGATCTGACGCTGGTCGCCCATGCTCATGCGCACCATGGCGCTGGTCGGCTCCCCCTGGCTGCCGGTGGCGATGATCGTGACCTTGTGGGAGGGCAGCTCTTCCATCTCTTTGGCCGTCAAGAGCTCGTCCTGCCGGATATCAAGGTAGCCAAGACCGATCGCGATCTTAACGTTGTTGACCATCGAGCGCCCGATCATCCCTACGCGCCGTCCATGCTTGCGCGAAATGGTGATAATCTGCTGTACGCGGCTGACGTTGCTGGCAAAGGTTGCCAGAATCACCCGTCCATCCACCTGCGAAAAGATGCCGTCAAGCATCTCCTCGACTTTGGTCTCGCTGGGGGTACTGCCTTCCGCCTCTATATTTGTACTGTCTCCCAGCAGCAGCAGAACACCCTCATCGCCCCAGCGCTGCAGTTTGTCCACCTCGGTCAACTTGCCGTCCACCGGCGTATCGTCAAACTTGTAGTCGCTGGTCAGGACCACGCGGCCGGCCGGTGTGGCGACACAAACGCCAACGCTGTCGGGGAAGCTGTGGCAGGTATGGAAGAACTCGATCGTGAACGGCTCCAGCGTGATGACATCATCTTCCGTCACCGTATGCAGATCGGTCTGGGCCAGCAAGCCATGCTCCGATAACTTGCCTTGAAGCAGGCCCTTCGTCAGCGCGGTGGCATAGACGGGCGCGTCCAGCCCCTGGTCGATCAGATAGGGCAGCGCGCCGATGTGATCCTCATGGCCGTGGGTCAGCACGATACCGCGAATCCAGTCCAATCGGTCCAGCAGATATTCGGTCTCCGGAATCACGACATCCACGCCGTGCATGTCGCTGTCCGGGAACATCAGGCCGGCGTCGACGATGAGAATGTTTTCGCCGGATTCCAGCAGCATCATATTTTTACCGATTCCACCAAGGCCTCCCAGCGGAATCACACGCAGTTGGGTTGTGGCGGCATCGTCCGCGCGCGGACGGTCCGCTTCAACAGGGGCTATTTCGGTTTGTTCCATTCGATTTCTCCTTTATCAGGGGGTCCCAGGAGGCGCGCCAGGCTTCTCGGCCACAGCCTTGCCGTATCCAGGGATATCGTTTAACACAAAAACGCCGGGCAGCGTTAGCTCCCAGCGCGAGAAGCGACTTTCATTTCTGCAAGAATTCAACATATGCACATTATGCGAGAAAGGAGAGAATTCCTCTCATCTCGCACTTTATCTTATTGGTCCGCGGCCAACTGTTCCAACACATGGAATCAGCGGCGACCAAACGCACTCTTCCAGTTCATTTTTTCACATACATTGTACCCGCGAATGTTCCGCTTGTCTACTTTCAGCGCTGGGGGGCTGCATCCCAAATTGCTGTGTCGATTCGTAGCGCCCTACTTCGCCGGCCCAGAAAATCCGCAAAGTCTCAGCCATAATCAATTTACGATCCTTTATGAGTCGAGCGAAAGCGTATCTCACTAACCCCTAACCACTGACCCCTAACCACTGCAGTTGTGCGGTCGGCCGCAAGCGGCCTCCCTTGTGCAGGGGCTGCGCCCCCGCAACGCCCCCCTACAAAAACATGCCTCCCCGACCGGTGCGCCTTCTTCGCCGCGGTGCGCCTGTCCGGCAGTGTGCCTGCCGCCAACAAAGAGGGCTGATGGCATGAAAACTGTGCTACAACAGTCCTGTCCATTCCCCAATCTGAGTGCCTTGTACAGGTGGGGCCGCCATAAACGAATAACTGGCCGTTCCTGATTCAGACAGCAGTCGTCCGAAAATTTGGGATGCACGCCGCTGGAGCGTGTGAGGCAGGACGGTTAACAGCAGGGGATAGGGGTTAGGTGCCTGTGGTTAGGTGCTTGTGGCTGGAGAGAAGTGCGGCGACGGCAGGACGGGTTTGGGGAAGGAGGGCCGAAGGCCCCACCGTCCAATAGCGAGGTGAGAATGAACATGAAGTGAGACGTGCGCAATATCTTCGCTCGCCTCACGCAGGATCGCAAATGCCGGTTGCGGGCGAGACGACCGCGACCTTAATGCGCGACAGTTCGCATGGTCGCGAACTGTCTATGGCTGCGTCGTTTCTATGTCGGATTGATCGCGAGAGTCGCTACCAGTGGCCGGCTCCTTTTGTGCCCACTGCCAGGGAGCCGAGGACGTCCTTGGCTGCGGCCAAAATCGCCACTGTCTCGCACACGCCGCTGGCGGTTAATACACGCCCATGTAGCGGTCCAACTCCCACTGCGTCACAAAATTGCGATAGCTGTCCCACTCCAGGCTTTTGGCCTCGATATAGCGCTCGACAACGTGCTGGCCCAGGGCGTCCTGCACGACCTCGTCCTCACGCAAGGCATCCAGCGCCTCACCCAGGTTGCCCGGCAACGTTTCCAGGCCGGAGCGGTCGCCGTTCATCTGGTAGAGGTCCTCTTCGGCCGGCATGGGCGGGTCCAGCTTGCGTTCTATGCCATCGAGGCCGGCGGCCAGCATGACCGCGAAAGCGAGGTAGGGATTGGCGCTCGGGTCGGGGCAGCGCAACTCGCAGCGGGTACTTTGCGGACGGTTGGGATTGATGCGCGGGATGCGGATCAACGCGCTGCGGTTTGTACGCCCCCAGGAGACATAGACCGGCGCCTCATAACCGGGGACGAGCCGCTTGTAGCTGTTCACCAAGGGCGCGATGATCGGGGTGATGGCTGCCGCATGCGCAAGCTGGCCGGCGATAAAGTGCAGCGCGGTCTTGCTCAGGCCATACTCATCGTCGCCGTCGTACATGCAGGTTTCATTCTCACCATGTCTCCACAGGCTCTGATGAACGTGCATGCCGGACCCGTTTACACCAGTGATCGGCTTGGGCATGAAGCTACAGTGAAGCCCGTTCTTCTGCGCGATCGCCTTGAGCGTTGTGCGTAAGGTGATGGTATTGTCGGCCGCGACCAGGGCAGAAGTGTACTGGAAGTCAATTTCGTTCTGCCCGCTGGCGACCTCATGATGGGACGCCTCTACTTTGATGCCCAGGGCATTGAGCGCGTCAACCATCTGGCGGCGCACGCCATGCGCCGAATCGGAGCTTACGTCGAAATAGCCCGCTTCGTCGTGGGGGGTCAGGGGGTAGAGGCTGTTATCAGGGTGGCGGCGGAAGAGGAAGAACTCCAGTTCCGGGCCGACGTTAAAATCAAAACCCAACTCTTTGGCCCGCTCCAACTGCCGGCGCAGGATAAAGCGGGGGTCGCCGGCGAAGCGATCACCGTTTGGGGTGTAGATATCACAGACAACGCGGGCCGTGGACAGCTCCATCTCCCAAGGGATCGGCATGAAAGTTTCAAGATCCGGCACCAGATACATATCGCTTTCGGCGACACGGGCGAACCCCTCAATCGAGCTGCCGTCAAACCAGACACCGTTTTCAACTGCACGATCCCAGTGCTCAATGGGGATCGTTACCTGCTTGACAATGCCCATGATATCGCTGAACTGCAGACGTACAAAGCGGACATTGTGCCGCTTGATCGTATCGTCGATCTGTTCCAGCGCCTCCATCAGTTTTTCGTCTGCAAATGCATCCAAGAGCATGTTTGCCTTCCCCTTTCAGATAGTTTTCAGAAGTCGGTTCTTAGTTATAGGGAGGGTCGACTCTAAGGGCCAACGACTGAAAACTTTACAACCGTAAGAATGAAAGAAAAAGGGGGCAGACACAGTGCAACGCGCCGCCCCCTTTGTTGTTAAAAATCTCCGATGCAACTCTAAATGCCGTAGTACATCACAAATTCCTGCGGATGCGGGCGCAGGCGTACCGGATCCACCTCTTCCAACCGCTTGTACTCGATGTACGTTTCCAGCAGGTCCGGGGTAAAGACGCCGCCTTCGAGCAGGAAGTCGCTGTCTTCTTCGAGCGCATCCAGAACTTCGCCGAGGCTGCCCTTCACCATCTCAACCTCTTGAAGGACGTCCTCTTCGTACAGATCTATCTCAGCCGGGTCGCCGGGGTCGATCTTGTTCTTGATGCCGTCCATGCCGGCCATCACCATGGCAGCGAAGGCCAGATACGGATTCGCGCCCGGGTCGGGGCAGCGGAACTCGATACGCTTGCTATTCGGCGAATGGCTGTACATCGGAATGCGGCAGGCGGCAGAGCGGTTGCGGGCGGAGTAGGCCACGACCACCGGGGCCTCATAGCCGGGAACCAATCGACGGTAGCTGTTGGTCAGGGGGGCGCAGAAGGCCAGCAGCGCGTTGATGTGTTTCAGGATGCCACCGGTATAGTGCAGAGCCATTTCGCTAAGGCCGGCGTACTGGTCACCGGCGAACAGCGGCGTGCCGTCTTTCCACAAGCTCAGGTGCGTGTGCATACCGGAGCCGTTGTCCTCGTAAAGCGGCTTCGGCATGAAGGTGACGGTCTTGTCATTCGCCTTGGCGACGTTCTTGATGATGTATTTGTACAGCTGCACCTGGTCGGCCATCTGCAGGAGCGGCTTGAACTTCATATCGATCTCAGCCTGGCCCGCGGTGCCAACCTCGTGGTGATGTACTTCGATGTCGATGCCGGCATCGATCATCGTGCGCGTCATTTCGGAGCGAAGGTCCTGCTGCGTGTCGAAGGGAGAGACGGGGAAGTAACCCTTCTTGAGGCCGACCGTATGGCCGCCGCCCATTTCACCGGAATTCCACAGCGCTTCCACACTGTCTATATAATAACCGGCAGCGTGGCGGCCCGCTTCGTAGGAAACGCTATCAAAGATGAAAAACTCGGCTTCCGGCCCGATGAAAATGGTGTCGGCTATGCCTGAGGATTCGACGTAGCTGACCGCTTTGCCGGCGACGTTGCGGGGGTCGCGGCTGTAGGCTTCGCCTGTAAGCGGATCATGGACGTTGCAAATCGCGCTCAGCGTCGGCATGGCGCAGATCGGGTCGATGATCGCGGTTGAAGGATCCAACCGCAGCACCATGTCGCTGTTTTCGATGCTCTGGAAGCCGCGAATCGAGGAGCCGTCAAAGCCAAGCCCTTCATTGACCGCTTCATCCGCATCAAACTCTTCGACCGGCATTGTGAAGTGATGCCACTGCCCGTACAGATCAGTGAATTTGACATCCACCATCAGAATGTTGTGTTCCTGAATGACACTGTTCAGATCGGCGATTGAAGTTACGTTGAGTTTCATTCCTCACTTAATCCTTTCTACAGAAGACGTGGGGTCCGTTAATACCTGCATAACTAAACCATGAATCGATAATTGATATAGTATACCCTGCGGCTGACAGTGCTCTCATGGACAATACGAATAACGATTGTCCATGTTTGTTTGTGCAGATTGCATGACTGCCGGAATCGCGTTCTTTCGTCGCCAAATCTCCGAAAGCCTACAGCCGGTACCGGCTGCATCCTGCAGTCCGCAGTGATGCCGGTGATAAACAGCCCTGGACTGCGCGCGATGTATGCAACAGAGCACGCATATCATATCCATCAGGGCCATCATAGTCCAATTTCGCCGTGCATGATTTCACTGCTACACTGATGGCCCATTAGCAGCGGTTCGACGCGGTGCCTGACCAGCGGCCCATCGCTGACCATCTATGTTATCTATTTTTGTAGAGCCATTGCCATGACTAAACTCGCCCTTTATGAAGAGAACCCGGCGGTCCGCATCGTCACGGGCGCCTGCCCCCACGACTGCCCGGATACCTGCAGCTGGCAGATCGCGGTGGACCGCACAAGCAAGCGGGCGCTGGATATCTGGGGCCACGCCGATCATCCGGTGACGCAGGGCACCTTGTGCGGCAAAGTCGACCGCTACCTGGAACGGGTGTACCACGCCGACAGGCTGACGCACCCGCTGCGCCGTGTGGGGCCGAAGGGCAGCGGCCGTTTCGAGCGCATCTCCTGGCGCGAGGCGCTGGCCGAGATCGCGACGCGCCTGCAGGGCGTCATCAATGAATGGGGGCCGGAGGCGGTTCTGCCCTACGCCTACGGCGGCACGATGGGCTTGCTGCAGCAACACTGCATGTCCGACCGCTTCTTCCAGCAGATGGGGGCCAGCCGCCTGGCCTACACGATCTGCTCTGAGGCCGGCTTCGAAGGCTATCTCTACACAATCGGCGCAACCATGGGGATCGAGCCGGAAGATTACGCGCACGCGCGGCTGATCCTGATCTGGGGCAGCAACACGCTGACGAGCAACCTGCATCTGTGGCCGTTCATCCAGCAGGCGCGCAAGCAGGGCGCGCGCGTCATCGTCATCGACCCAGCCCGCACACGCACCGCCAAGGCCGCCGACGAATGGCTGCCGATCCGCCCCGGGACCGACGGCGCGCTCGCGCTGGCGATGATGCACGAAATTATCGACGCCGGGCTGCACGACCACGACTATGTGGCCGCGCATACGGTCGGCTTCGAGCAGCTGGCCGCGCGCGTGCAGGAATGGCCGCCGCAGCGGGCGGCCCAGATCACCGGCATCTCGGCGGAGCGGATCCGCGCGCTGGCGCGGGACTACGCTACGGCAAAACCGGCCGCGATCCGGGTCAACTACGGCATGCAACGCCATTACGGCGGCGGCATGGCGATGCGCAACATCACCTGTCTGCCGGCGCTGGTGGGGGCATGGCGCGAACAGGGCGGCGGTATCCAGCTGAGCGTCAGCGGGCAGCTGCGCCACCTGGAAAAGAGCGGTCTGCAGCGGCCCGACCTGCTGGCCGGACGCATCCCGCGCACGATCAATATGAACCGGCTGGGCGACGCGCTCAGCCTGGACCGGACGCGCCTGGCCGCGTCCCACTACGCGCCGCGGCCGCTGGACCGCAAGCCAACGCCGGACGCGGCCGGCCCGCCGGTGAAGGCCCTGTTCGTCTACAACTGCAATCCGGCCGCCGTAGCGCCGGACCAGTCATCGGTCCATGCCGGGCTGGCGCGTGAGGATCTGCTCACGGTCGTGCTGGAGCATTTCCAGACGGACACCGCCGACTACGCCGATTATGTTCTGCCGGCCACCACGCAGGCGGAGCATTGGGATCTGCAACGGATGTACGGCCATCATTTCATGGCGCTGAACCGGCCGGCGATCCCGCCCGTGGGGGAGGCGCGGCCCAACAGCGCGATCTTCCGCGGGTTGGCGCAGGCGATGGGCTACACCGACAGCGGCTTCTACGAGGACGACGAGACGATTCTGCGCAACTTTGTGGAGGCGCAGCACCATCCTATCTACGAGACGGTTACGTGGGACGCGCTGCTGGAAAAGGGCTTCGTGCGCCTCAACCTGCCCCAGCCCTATCTGCCGTTCGCCGACGGCAATTTTCCCACGCCGAGCGGCAAGTGCGAGTTCTACAGCGAACGCATGGCGCAGGACGGCTACGATCCGCTGCCGACCTACACGCCGCCCAAGAGCGAAGCGAAGACGGAGGAGCGAACGAATGGCAGCGCGCCAGCGGGGCGGGATCCCCGGTCACTGGCCTGTATTTCGCCGCCGGCGCATTCGTTCCTTAATTCGTCCTTCTCGCATCTGGAGCGTTTTCGCGGCCGTGAGAGCGAACCGCTGTTGTGGATCCATCCACAGGACGCGGCCGCCCGCCGCATCGAGGAGGGCGCCTGGCTACGCGTTTGGAACGAGCTCGGCGAGGTCGGCCTGACCGCCCGTGTAACCGACGAGATCATGGCGGGCACAGTGCTGGCGCCGGGGATCTGGTGGAACAAGCACAGCGCCGACGGCCGCAATGTCAACCAGCTAACGGCGCAGGACGAGACCGACATGGGCGCGTCGGCCACCTTCTATGATGTGCGCGTGTTCGTGGAGGCGGCGTAGGGGGTAGTGTGCGTACAGGAGGACTGTGATGAGTCCTTCTATCCCGGTAAAGGATCTTTCCTTTCCATCTGCCATAACGCCAGGGGAAGAATCGCAGAAAAAAAGGTATGAGTCCCCAAGAGAACGCGAGGCCCTCCGGGAGAGGATTTTTGCGGCGGTGACGCATGACGAGATCCTAGATATTCTGGCTCGGAACGGGCTGTCCCGTCATGTAGAGGATTACCATGCCTGTCTGAAATGGCGGCGGGAGGGCTTGGAAGAGGGTGAGAGTCCAGGCATCATTCTGCAATCATTGTAATCGTGGGCTTAGTTTCTCATCAGCTATACCGGGCCGACGAGTTTGCCCTACGCGATGATCGACGCCGATCACGAAGGCTGTGTCGAGTTGGAATGGCGTCTGTCTCCGGTCGCTGACGACAATGATCCTGATGACGCGTATTGGGGCAATGGTCATGGCATCGCCGTCCTGCGATTCTACCCGTCCTATCTGAACTCGTTGTCGATCCTGTCTGGGCCGTATGCGAGCGGGAAGCGGCGGCTGACTTTTGAGGGCTGTTTGTCCCACGTGAAGACGCAAAAGGCGATAGATATGTTTGCCGAAAGGTTTATGGATGACGAGAAGTGAAGTGCGGCCCGGCGATGCGCTTCCCGATGATGTGCAGATAGTCCGGTACTGTAGAAGAGGAAGCAGGAGAAGGTTGAGAGCAGAAGGGTTTAGAACAAAAGCAAGGGCAATCAGGTCAGGACGGCATCCGGAAGCCGCCATATCTGTCTATTGGCTGGGCTATTTCGGGGAAGATGATCAGATTGCTCTGCAGAGGATATGTGGGACTACGACCTAAGAGGGAATTGATCAGAGCAGGAAGTTCGTAAAGCTAAATTCGGGGGACATCCGGAAGATATATATCGAAACGTTGCACACCAACCTCCGCGCCTACTTCACACCCTCCCACGCAAACATTTCCCATTCGGAGATTAGGCCATCAGGCGACCCCGTTCTTACTTCGCTTGTCGCGCATGCTGAGAGATAGTTCTCTTCTGGATGTGCCACCCCTTGAGGATTCCTAAGTCCGGCTGTGATTGGCCCAAATTGAACCCACGTCTTGAATAAAGTGAAGAAAGATCTGGCTGGACGGGCCAACCATCTGCCCTGGTGTGGTCCGGAAAAGGTGGCGCCTTGTTTTTCTATTTCGTGGTCTGGGCATTGGAGCCAACTATAGATGGCGCTCTTGTATTCATACGCGCCCAGCCTAGTGGCGCGACTGGGGATTTAGCGCATCGTTGAGGCCGTCACCCAGAAAGTTGGCGGCAAACACGATGATGGACAGGGTTATCCCCGGCACAGCCACCAAATGCGGCCTCTCGCGCCAGACACCCAGATTCTCGGTGATCATGGCGCCCCAACTCGCGCCAGGCGGTTGGATGCCGATGCCCAGAAAGCTGAGGGACGACTCGGCCAGCACGATGGAGCCGAAGCCGGCTGTGGCAGCCACAATCACGGGGCCCAGGGCATTCGGCAGTAGATGGCGCACCACAATGCGAGGGGTCTGTACCCCGGTCGCTTCGGCCGATAGGATGAAGTCTTGCGCCCGTAGAGAGAGAATCTGACCGCGCACCAAGCGGGCAATCGGTCCCCAACCCACCATGGCCAGCGCGCCAAAGACAACCACATAATCGATATACACGGTGTTGTTGACCCATTGCCAACCGGTGCGTTCGGCCAGAGTTACCATCGCGTCTTCAATTGGATTCTCCAGCGTCGCATTGATGAAGACCGCCAGCAGGAAGTGCGGGAAGGACAAGATCGTGTCCACGGTCCACATAAGCAGGGTATCGATCCAGCCACCCAGATAGGCTGCGGTGGCGCCGATAAGAACGCCGCAACCCACTTGCAGGATCGTTACAAAGACCCCTACGAAGAGAGCTGTCCGCGCGCCGGCGATTATGCGGGTCAGGAAATCTCGTCCTAATTCATCGGTGCCAAAGGGGTGGGCCAGGCTCGGTCCCTGCTCCAGAGCATACAAGTCCTGGCGCAGGTAATCGTAAGGTGAGAGTGCGAGACCAAATATCGCGGCAAATACGAACAGCAAAAAGATACTCAAGCCCAAAAGCGCAGTCTTGCTGCGCACCAGCCGGCGAAACGCGTCCCCCCACAGGCTGCGCGTCTTAATCTCCCACTTCTCCGAGTGATCGAACTGAGGCGTCGGCTCCATAGCCTGCTTCTTAATTGTAGGACACACGGGGATCAATATAGACGTAGACAATATCCACGATCAAATTGGCAACCATAATAATCGAGGCGCCTATAATCGTTGTTCCCATCAGGATCGGATAATCCCGTTGACGCAGCGATCTGACGATCAGACTGCCAAATCCAGGAATGCCAAAGATGCTCTCCAACAGGATCGAACCGGTAATGAGGAAAGCCACCACCAACCCCATGTTGGTCAGGAGAGGTGTGATCGCATTGCGAAGGACGTGACGAATGGCAACAACCCATCCAGACAATCCTTTGGCCCGCGCTGTCCGCACATAATCCTGATTCAAGACTTCCAACACGCCTTGCCGCGTCAATCGCATCACACCGAGCAGTGGCCCAAAGGCCAGAATGAGAGCCGGCATTATGATCTTTTGGCTGAATAGGCCCTCCCAACCGTAGATTTTATCGATCAGATTCAGCTTCAACACCAGCACAATCATGAAGATGGGCGCGAGGACGAACACAGGGATAGAAGAACCGAGCACGGTGATGGAGACCAGTAGATAGTCGATCCAGGTATTGTGTTTCAGTGCGGCGATCAACCCCAGTGGAATGCCTACCAGAATGATCACCAGAGAAGAAGCGAAAGCCAGGGTCGCCGAAACAGGGAGAGTATTTGCCATGGCTTCGCCCACTTGGAGATCGCTGCGATAAATGGATTCGCCAAAATCGCCCTGCAAAACAGCCCATAGATAGTCAGCAAATTGCTCCGTAAACGGCCGGTCCAGGCCCAGTTCGTGCTTGAGCGCAAGGTAGGCTTCCTCATCGTGCCAGTTCTCGCCCAACCTGATTCTGACCGGGTCTCCAGGGCCGTAGAAGCCAAGAGTGTACGTGATCAGTGTGATGGCCATGAAGGTGGGAATGAAAACAAGCAGACGACGTACGAGATACAGCGTCAATTGCGTGGCCCCCTGGGCGGTAGAGACTGGAGACTGACAGTACGAGCTTCAGCAATCTCCAATCTCTTTCCTCCGATTTCCGAACTACCTATCTCCGAATTCTTAACGCGCCTCAATGACCACATCGCGTGTGCTGGGGTACGTGCCAGTTGGCCCGACCTGGAAGTTCTTTACCCAGGGCTTGACCAGCACGAACAAGCGGTTAAACATGATAGGCATGATGGCGGCGTCAGTGATGTAGAGTTGCTCCGCCTCCTGGTAGAGCCGATGCTTCTCGTTCTGCTCGAGCGTGTAACGAGCCTGATCCAAGAGCGCATCCACCTCCGGGTTGCCGTATCCCCAACGGTTGAGCTCGGGCGC
This sequence comes from Caldilineaceae bacterium bin5, assembly GCA_002238445.1. GTDB lineage: Bacteria > Chloroflexota > Anaerolineae > Caldilineales > Caldilineaceae > Bin5. Next base: position 47,045 of record MPML01000006.1, on the reverse strand, counting down.
ATTTCTCAGCGATTTGCTATGCGCCATCTCCCAGACGATAGACTCCAGATCGGGGAAACGCGCGGTGGTGCTGTTGATGCCCATCTGCGCCCGCGTTTCCGCGCTTTCGTACTCAAACTCCTCCACCTTGATCTCCACCTCGATGCCGAGGTTGTCCTGCCACATCTGCTGCAAGGCGACAATCAAACGCGGGGCAATGCCGAAAATGCCCGACCAGCCCGGTTGGAAGAACTTGATGGGCGGCAGGTTACTGACATCGCCGTAGGAGGATTCACTAATCAGTTGCTTGGCCCGGTCAGGATTGAAAGGGATGTCCTGCACATTGGGATTATGCCCAGGCATGGAGGTCGGAATAATGCCATGGGCTTCGGTGTAGAGCCCCTTCAAGACTGTTTCTATCAAGGTAGTGCGGTCAATGGCGGCGTTGAAAGCCTGGCGCACCTTGATGTCATCCATGGGCGGAATCAGCACCTTCTTCCAGGTGTACCACCACCAGATCATGTCGACCTCTACCAGTTCGGGGTCATCGGCATCCTTGAAGCGCGGCACATTGACTGTATCCAACTCCACCACGTCGATCTCATCGTTCTCGTAGAGCGCGAGTTGGGTCTGCTTGTCCTCCAACTGTAGCCAGACTACCTCATCCAACTGTGGCGGGCCGGCCCAATAGTGAGGATTCGGCTCGTAGACGATCCGTTGCCCCTCGACGAACTCCTTAATCATAAAAGGACCTGTGCCGACGGCGCGGTGCGTCCACGGGTCGTCGGGAGTATCGGACTCCACGTTGGCCTGCTGAACCATCCAGAAGGCGGCGAAGGGCATGCGCGCCACAAGATCGACGGCCTGATCGAGCGTGATGGCCACCGTGAAATCATCGATAATCACGACGCCTTCCATCGCCTCGGCCTCTCCATCGCGCACGGCTTCATAACCGACGATGTTAGCCAGCCAACGCTTGGTGGAGGCGTCTTCATGAGCCGCATTGCGGTTGAGGCTGTAAACCACGTCCTTGGCGTTGAAGGGGCTGCCATCAGACCATTTCAGACCCTCACGCAGATGGAAAGTGAAATCCAGAAGATCATCGCTGATCTCCCAACTCTCGGCCAACTCGGGAACGACGTTGTAGTTGGCGTCTGTCCGTACCAAACCACTGAAGTTCATTTCATGATAGTGCAGGTCAACCAACGTGCCCATCGTATGGGGGTCCAGCGCCTTGAATGGCTCAGGCTGGGCCAGGGTCAGAACTTGCTGGGCGGCGGGCGCCGGCTCAGCATCCTCTGCCGTCGCCGACTCGTCTTCGACTGCCGGCGCTGCCGGCGCTGCCGGGGCGCAGGCCGCAGCCAGCATCGCCAGGCCAAGTCCACCAGCCCCTTGGATCAACTGTCGCCGCGAAATCTTTCCCGTTTGTCGCATGACAGACCTCCTTTAGCATAAAGTTGCTCAATATTCGTGTCCGGCCGCGCCGGTTCCACAAGCTTGACCATGATCTGGCGCTAGACGGCGTCGTCCACCTAGACTCCCTCCTGCATGGCCCGTTCGGCGTATGGCGCCGTATCAGGAGAGCAAGTGGAAAGATGTCCTAATGTGAATTCAGTTTGAAACCAATAGTAAGGAGTTTGCAATGGGAAGGTTGGCATTTCCCCTGCTCTTACTGAAATCCCACACTCCTAGTCTCGTTAGAGATTCCCATTAGAAGCGTGCGTATTATAGCAGCCTGGTTAGAGCATGTAAAGCGCACTTTCACGGGGGGTATATCCCAAAATGGGGGTGAACTCTCTTATAACTCTCGTTGCAACCGGGCCGCGGTCAGCCCCCGTTCCGATCTCCGGCAGGCCAGGCAGTGTCACTCTCTGCTTGCATATGGGCGGTCGGGCCTTCGGCCCTCCCTTGTGCAGGGGCTCCGCCCCCGCAACGCCCCCGTCCAAAAACATGCCTCACCCACCGCCGCGTCTTCTTCGCAGCCGTGCGCCTGTCCGGCAGTGTGCCTGCCGCCAACCAACGACGTTTCGAAGAAAGCCTGAATGGTGCCAGCGGTGAAGGGTTGGTCAAGAATGGCACTGAAGAGAGGGCTGATGACATGAAAATCGTGCTACAACAGTCCTGTCCATTCCCCAATCTAAGTTCCTTGTACGGGTGGGGTCACAAGAAACGAATAACTGACCATTCTTGATTCGGACAGCAGCTGTCCAAAAAACTGGGATGCACCCTTTCACGGTGGGTGCATCCCAGTTTTCAGGGCGCATATTGTCTGAACCAGGATTATGGGGATTCGTGGATAGACAGGATAGCAGGCGATGGGCCGAACTCTACGCAGAAGGGCTTTTCTCGTCGGCTGAAGAGACGCCTCCCAGTTGTCGAACATTGTGCGATGCGCCCGTCACCGTTCACGATTCGCGAACACCGAATCGCTCCAACGCCTCCTCATCCAGTTCAACACCCAGCCCCGGCTGCTGCGGGACCTTGACGTATCCGTCCTCGAATTCCAGAGGGCGGACAATGAGATCATCCACGCGCAGGAACTCTCCGACGATATCGCTGGACAGCGTTGTCGCCTTGGTCGCTGCGGATGCATGGAGGTAGCTCGCCTCCGAGATACCCAGGCCAGCGCCCGATCCATGCCAGACAGGCATACCGGCCGCCTCGGCGATCGCCGTGCCCTGCTTGAACTCGTTTAGGCTGCCCCCCAGGTTCAGGTAATCACACGCCTCGCGCTTGACCGCGTTCACGACATCTTGAAGACTGCCCAGGTGCAATGCCAGAGGAAGGTCCAGCTTCTCCCTCAGCAAAACGTACCAATCCAAATTGCTGCGCGAGACGGGATCCTCAAGGCATTCGATGTTATCGTGATACGGCTCCAGCCCGCGGGCCAACTCAAGTACGTGTATCGGATGTTGCAGGTGCTGCATCGGGTCGATGGTCACTTTAACGGCTGTGCCAACTGCCTGGTTGATGGCCGCAATGCGCTCGACCACGGGATCGCCCACCTTGGCTTTCATCTTTAGCACACCCAACCCCAAATCCACGGCCTGCCGTGCCCGCTGCGCCGCATCCTCAGGCCACATCTGCCCACTGCAAAGAGACGTTCGCACCCGGTCACGATAGGCGCCGCCGAGCAACTGGTAGACCGGCAACTCCAGCGCCTTGCCCACCAGGTCGTACAGGGCCATTTCATAGGCTTGATAGGCCCCGCTCTCTGGGCTCCAATGATCGCCGATAGGCAGATTCTGCCAGTTCATTTCAAATGGATTCTGCCCGTCAAACAATGGCGCATACTGACGGATTGCGGCTTCTGCCAGACCTTTGGGCGCCTCGCCCAGCCCGCTGAGACCACTGTCTGTGGTCATCCGCAGCAGCACGATAGGGAAATCCCACCAGGGGCCGCCCAAACCGTCAATGTCGGCACTGTGCCAACTGACGGGGTGCAGCGGTACACGGACGCGAAAAGTTTCGATCTTGGTAATCTTCATTTGAGGAGCCTCCAATGCTGCCACCTGCCAGGAGCGTTGCGGCTCTCGACCAGGTGATCAAGGACGTCTCGACTTCGGACAATCTTCTGAGTCCATTTGCGGCAACGACCGCGACCGGCATGTCGGCGTTGAGGGACAAGGCAAGCGGGCACGACCTGTTCAGCAGCGTGGGATCATTGCAATACGTCACAAACGAAGGGAAGTGGAAGAGCTTCCTCGTTTGCGCAAACAGAGCGCATCACTCGCCAAATCAGCGACCCGCACGCCAATCATTCTGCCCATTCACTTTGCAGCCGCGCTCTGGCCCTTTACCAAGCTGGAGATGTTGGAAATGCGCACCGGGAAAAGCCGCGATGCGCTCAAGACCCACCCTGTATCTCTCTGTGTTGGAACAGGCTTTCGATGTCCCCTGCCGGTTGGACCCAATGCGCCTTGATGCCCAACTGCGTAACACGAATTGCAAAAACAGTACCACATGTCTAAGGCTGCCCCAAGCAGGATTCTAGGGTCGGAATGATCGTTCTCAGACGCTTAATCGGCGCGCTACCGCCAATAACAGATCTGTGACCTTTATCACTTGAGTACGTACAACAGAAAACACAGATTTTCCAGCCTGCTCCTCCGGGTCGCCGGGCGTGCTCTGTGTCATTGTGTCTGTTCCCGCGGCGTCGAAACCTTAAGGGGACGCGTGGATCGGGGAGTGCTTGTTCATGGAATCAGCAAAGTTCCTGGATAAGGGTTAAGATTTCTGCTGGGACATTAAGAGCAGGTGGCCTTGAGAGGATGACAACAAAGAAAAAGTGTCGAATGTCCGATCAGCACGCCGGTCTACTGCACATGCATGAACTTGGCAGAAAATCTGGAAGACACAAGCCACGATGTCGTCAGCAATTACCTGAATGGGGTGCGACTCATAGCCGGGCATCTGGTGGAACAAGCACAGCGCCGACGGCCGCAACGTCAACCAGCTCACGGCGCAGGACGAGACCGACATGGGCGCGTCGGCCACCTTCTATGATGTGCGCGTGTTCGTGGAGGCGGCGTAGGGGGTGTGTGCGTTCAGGAAAGCGCCGGCGGAGAGGTGGAATGCGCCGGAAGGATATTTGCGGACGGGGATGGCGTAGTGTGTGAGGCGTGATGGCGCTTGAGAGAGGGATAGGCGCCCTTTCCCTTAGTGCTGTCTAGTGCGCGCGCCTAAAGACCTGACAGAGAATCACCCATCGTTCTCAACGAATATCAGGTTCCGGGGATTTCGCAATTCATATCCATTGCCGGTAGGAAGTATATCGCCATCCAAGCTGACGAACTTCTGATTTCGAAATGCTTGAATCACCATGTCGTAGGCAGGCTGCTTAAATTCAACCTGAATACGGAACAGTCTCTCGTCCCTTATAGTCAAAAGGACTGCCTTCCCATCGAAATTGTCAGGCTCTTTCTCCAGTCTGACAACTTGGGCAACCAAGTGCTCGTCAAAAGAGGGATCATTGCGGCGGAGGAATTCGGCCGCCTCTGACAGGATGCCCGCCGAAGTCTCGGTAAACTTGTAGTTTGAATCCGGGACGTTCGACGGGCGAACACCTGCCCAAAACAGAGCAATTTCGATTCCCCGACCGTTTTCTGCCAGCGCCGCTACCGAATCGCAAAGATTGGCGCTAACTCCTTCCTTTACCACCTGGCTGAAGGGATCCAGCCTATCTCCGGATACCGTTTCGGCGATTGCCTTCGAAGCATGGTGAAGAGCTTTGGATAACTGTTTCGTAGCCCGCCGGGAGAAGGGCGCAGCATAAGCGTCACCGAAGTCGGTCTGCATACCGAATCCCGCCGGCACTGGGGAATGCAACGTCAGGTCGTATCCTTCATGATAACCCGGAAGGGGTTGCACATTATCAAGGTAGTCGGCCACATTGGAGCTGGCTCTGCCGCGATAGGCCGCGCTGGGTTTTTCGGCTGCGCGGGCGGCTGAGGCCAACATACCGTAGGCGGCGTCAAGCATTTCCGCGTTCTGGCGAAGAGAGAGCGGCTTCTCAGCCATCCCATTGGGTGAGCGCATATGAATGACATCCGCTCCAGTCCCTTCCAGATCATGGAACACGTCAAGCTGCGATCGGTTTTCGACGGTGGCGAGAACCGCAATCGCTTCCGCAATCGCTTCGGCAAAATCGGCGAATGTGTCTTGAAATGGACTGAGGATTTCCCACCTTCTCCCCTTATGTTCCTTGCTAAAAAGGGTGGCTCGATTTCCCCAATCGCCCTCGTCAACCCACTGCCGAGATTTCAGATAAGTACGCAGGCTTAAGGGTGACAGTGAAGACAACGCCTCCCGGTCGCGAATGTCAACTCTCATACCGACTCCCCCCTTTCGACCCTTTCCATCAGAACAGATAGCTGCTCGCTGCCGAAGATGTTGGCAACAGGAATGTGAACGGTAACGCTGGTCGTATTGGGTACCGGTGGCTGCTCTTTTAGTGACAGCCAGTAGGCGCAGTGACGCAGACAAAGTTCACTGCTGGTTTGCTGCAGCCACTGCGCCCGTTCTTGAGGCATAAGAACAACGATCAGGATGCGGGGGATCATGGCATCTTGTGACAAGTCCCTATAATTCCCGATTGGCAAAGGGAATGCCAAGTCGTTCTCTCGCAGAATGTCTTGGGAAGTTGCTTTGGCCTGGAATTCGATTCTGGGCCCTCTTCCAAAATCAGCCCTCAGAATGCCGTCTATACTGCGACGGTCCACCTGTGGCTCATCGGTATAGTAACCTGCGTGGGCAGCGACAGCTCTAATGTACGCTAAAGAAAACCGCTCCTTCCTTATGTTGTTGTCCGTATCATCCGTTCTGCCCATACTACCATTCTTCTCCTCAATCAGGACTGAATGTGCCGATGTCAGGCCGCTTCTAACGCTAGGTGCAAATCGTGCCTCTAAACAAGGTCGGGAAGATGAAAACGCTAAACATATCAACATGAAATGTCGATATGCGGCGTTGCAAACGGTACGTCTACGAATCGAAGATTTCAGTAGCGGACCTTATGGACGTCAAACTGTATACAGCGATAAGGAATAGAACAAATGTTACAGTGGAGTGCACAGTTTGTCAAATCTCGTGACTCGGTCTCTGAATGTGATGCCAAGCATTTGCCTTCAATCCGGCGCTCGTGACTGCAGGGGCACTTTCCGCGACAACCTACGACTCGCTTGGATCGTAGCAACACTCTGAGCATAAGTTAAGTGTAAGAGTGCCGATGCATGCACGACGCGCACGCAGAAAGGCAGAGCATGGAAGCATTCTCGAGAATCACTTCCGACCCTACCATCATGGGCGGCAAAGCATGTATTCGGGGGTTACGCGTGACGGTTTGGAACCGTTGTCAGCTTCTTGGCAGCCAGGAGGTCAGCCGAGGAGAACGTGGCTATCTACCCGTGACTTGAGCGGGAAGATATCGACCAATGCTTGGCCTATACGCCATGGAAGTTGGAAGAGCGGGAGGTTCCGCTTTTCCTTCCATGATCGTGAAACTCGTGGTCGATATGAACCTGTCCTTGGGGCGGCATATCCCCAAATGGGAACAGGTTTCCGGGCCAGATGACTGCCGCTACCTCTCCCGCAAGTAACTCTCCACATCAGAAAACTCTATTAGCCCCTCCACCCCCTCCTCAGCGAAGAACCACCGCGCCCGCTGGGCAGGGCTCTCCTCCTGCTCCAGCCGTTGCCATAAGGGAGCGATCATGCGCTCCTCGCCGTAGCCGCGGCGGGCGAGGACCTCTGCCGGGAATCCATGTGCCGGCTCGGGCGCGGCCAGGCCGTCGCGCTTCCGCCCGCAACCTGGAACCAAAGCGCGGACTGATCGGTCCCGGACGCGCGACGGACAATTGAGAAGTGGATTCTGTCGACTTTGTTTACGCTGTAGTCAGCCTTAGCAGGATTCAGGGGGTACAACCCGCTCCGGCTGGTCGATCAGGCTTGGAAGGTCTTCCTGCACGGTCTTCCAAAGGATATCGAGGTTGATGCTGAAATAGGCGTGGACAAGCCGGTTCCGCATTGCGACAATACTGGCCCAGGGGATGGCAGCCAACTCCTTTCGAGTAGAGTCGGTTATCTGGGACGCAGCTTCGCCAACGATCTCGATATCCTTGACCAGCGAAAGGAGCAGCTGGCGGTCGGTCTCTAGATCCTCCCGCACCCGGCCGTGCGCGAACGACACAGCCTCACGCGCCGCTTCGATCATGTGGCGCAAGCGGATTCTGTCATGCCTGCTCATATTGAACTTCGGCCCCGGCCAGAACTTCCTGCCGGAAGTATGGACTCAGGTCCTCCGCTGTGCGCAGGTCGACTTTCCGCCCCGCGAAGAGTTCGGATAGCGTCAGTTCCATACCGGCCACGCCAAGCAGTCCGGGGATACGGTCAGGCTCGAACTCGACGAGCAGGTCGATATCGCTGTCGGGTCCGAAGTCATCGCGCAGTGCTGACCCAAAGACGGCGAGTCGCCTGATGCCGTGCTCTTGACAGAAGGCGGTCAGTGTAGCCTGTGATACCGACACTTGTGAATTCATAGTTCTGGGCCCCTCATTCGGCATAGGAAGAGAGTCATTCCCCTTCAGTCAAAATCAGTGTGACTGACTCTGAGAACCAGACCACGAGTTAGCGTAAATAGTGGAGAAGTTCACCGAGAATGTGAAGAGATAAATCATTGGCCAGATAGCGATGACGCCTCTTGACCTGTAGACCAGCCCAAGCCATCATATGTTGGCCAGCGATTGCAGCACCACAGTTGAAATCTACTCTACCATAACTCGTGCGAACCCAATCAAAATGCCCATCCTCACCCTCACTCCCCTGCACAAACCGGTCAACGACCCGAACCGCAGGGACATTCCGCAGTAAATCGTGCCTCCCTCTCTCTCACTAATAGCTCTCCACATCAACAACCTCCATCACCCCCTCCACCCCCTCCGCCTTGAAAACCCGCCGCACCCGCTGACCCGGATTCTCCCTCCGTTCCAACCGTCGCCACAAAGGAGCGAGCATACGCTCCTCACCATATCCGCGGCGGGCGAGGCCAGCCTCAACCAGCGCCAGCACCTCGGCCAGAAAACCGGGCGCCGGCTCCGGCGCGGCCAGGCCGGCGCGGATCACCTGCTCATGGTACTCTCTCATGCGCGGCCAGCAGGCCGATAGAGGATCGGAATCCTCGCTTCCCTCACGAGCCGGCGCCAGCGCGGTCTGTATAAAGTCAGTGATCTGCTCGTGTTCTTCCACCAGCCCCAGATAGAGCGCGGCCGCGGCCATCAGTTCGTTGGGCGGCTGCTGGCAGGCCGGCCGCAGCTCAACCGTGGCGTAAGCGGAGCGCAGGCGGGCGCTGTGCCAGATATAGTGATCGTGCAGCAGAAAAGCGTCGAAACAGCCAGAAGAGAGAGCCGCGCCCTCATTTAGCATAGCTCCATAGTCCTCGCGCAGCACGTCGCTGAAGAGACGCCCGTCGGGCAGCAGGCGCTCGCCTTCGCGGCCGAGCAGGGCGGGCAGCCGGCTGAGGCGGGCAACAAAGTCGGTCACGTCGGCGTAAGGGCGGTCGATCATGCCGTGGCGCTGCCCGTAGGGAGCATCGATCATGCGGCCTTCGCGGCCGGAGCAGTCCTCCGTGAGTGCACCGGCCACTACCGGCGAATTGGCGCACAGGGCCACTACGACCGGCGCAATCAGATTGCCGAAATTGAGCACGTTGACCGCCTCATCGCGGCTGACGTCGACGTGGGCCTGGTCGCTGGCGGTGACGGTGTACCAAATCCAGTCCGCGCCCATAATGTCGGCCATCGCGCCGTAACGCTGTTTGGGCGAGAGCAGGGCGCGCGTAGGCGGGCTGAGCGGCTGCACGCCATACCCCAGCACCCGCCACCCCAGCCGCGCGGCGGCCTGCACCAGCCGCTCCAGCGCGCTGCGGAAGCTGTTTTCCAGTTCAAAAAGAGTGGCGCACGGGCCGACATTTAGCTCGATCGTGCCCCTGCCCACTTCGAGCGCATAGCTGTAGAAGTCACCGTCAAGGCCGACGGTGAGGTCGGTATTGACGGCATCCCGTTTGACCTTGAGAGGAGAGAAAGCACCCTTCTCATTGCTCTCTGCAGTATCTTCACCCTTCAGCAAGAGAGGCCACAGCCGGTCGATATCAGCGGCGCGGCCGTCCCGATCGACGACGGGGAATTCGGCTTCGCGGCCAACGGTGCGGGGACCCTGCAGCCGCGCGGGGAAGTGCGCCGCGAAGCGGGCGGCCAGGGACTCGTATGCGTTGTGCAGTGAAGGCTCCACTATGCCGAACCGAGTTGGAGGGGCCTGATTGTGGCCGAGAGGCGTCGGACAATGGCTGGCAGCGCGGCGTATGTGCGGCAGACGGCATTGGCCTGCGTCGAGTCGCTGCCGCGGTCCTTCACGCCGGTGAAGAGGATGGCGTTCATGCCGATCGACAGCGGACCGAGGATGTCGTTGCTTTCGCGGTCGCCGATATGGACAATCTGGTAGGGCGCGGCGCCCAGACCGAGAGCAGCCCGCCGGAAGACCTCGGGCTCCGGTTTGGATACGCCGATTTCGTCGGAAAAGAGCATGTAGCTGAAGTAGCGCAGCAGCCCCTGACGTTGCAGGAGATAGCGCAGACCGCGGCCGGTTGTGTGGATCGTGTCGGAGATGATGCCCAGCTTGTAGTGCATCGAAAGCTCATCGAGGGCGGCATGCACGCCCGGCGTAAAGTCCGGCTGGATGCGCACCTCCATTGTTTCGATCTCGCGCACCAGCTCATCGACCTCGCGCATGAGGCGGGCGAACCGCCCCGGCCCTGGCCGCATACCAAGATATTCGTAGGCGTCGTACATGCGCGCGGCGATGCCCGGCGTATGCTGCTCCTCGTGCCAGGCGTGCTGGAAACTTTCATTGGCGTGTTGATAAGCCTGCACCGCCTGCTCGTAGGCGATCTCCGGGTGCCTTTGGGTCACGTGCCCCGCGAACAGCTCAATGCGCGCATTGGCTTTGCTGGGCAGGCCCATAGCGCTGCGTTTCGGCTCGTCCGAATCGTCGATCGCGATTGTATCCCAGAAGTCAAATGTGATGGCTTCAATCATGACTGCAGTGGCCAGTGCTCAATGGCTACTGGTTAATCCGGCCGTCGAGTCGGCAGGTGGGCAAAGCTGGACATGGTTTCGACCAGAGATGCGTTTTCCTCCGGCGGTCTGGCGGCGATGCGTATGTGCTCGGGCAGGCCGAAGGAGGTACAGTCGCGCACAAACATCCGCGACTCTACCAGCCGGTCGCGGATCGAACTGGCATCCCCCACCGGCAGCAGGAAGTAATTCACGGTCGTCGGCAGCGGCGCGTAGCCAGAGGCGCGCAGATCTTCTTGCAGCTGATAGACATCTTTGCGCAGACGCGCGGTCGTCTCCTCGCGCCAGCGCATCTCATCCAGCGCCACCAATCCGGCCAGTTGCGCAACGTTGTTGACGCTCCACGGCGGCTGCACCTGCTGCAAACGTTCAACGATCGACGGCGCCGCCAGCAGGTAACCGAGACGCAGCCCGCCCAGCGCGAAATCCTTCGTCATCGAGCGCAGGACGACGCAGCCCGGCCTGCGCGCTCGACCTGAGCTGCCATTCCCTGCTCCCATAACCCACTGCGCCGCGCTCCAGGGGTCTTCGGTAAACTCGGCATAAGCCTCATCAATGACCCAGAGGGCATTGGGCGCGCCTTCCCACAGATAGCGCAACTCGCCCGGTGACAAATACTCGCCCGTCGGGTTGTTCGGATTGCAGATAAAGACCAGCCAGGGCGAGGACGTCTCCAACGCCTTTCGCGTTTGCGCCAGCGTTGTGCCGCCCGGGGCGTAGCTGCGGCGTCTGATACGATGCCAGCCGGGCAGGGCAAGGTGGATGGGATGCCCCCCCGCCATGATAACGCCGTCGGCGTACTCACTGAAAGTGGGCGACAGAATGGCGGCCTGGCGGTTGTTTCCATAAGCGTGGGCCAGCAGCCAGATCAGGTCGGCGGTGCCGTTCCCCACCAGCACCGCATCCGCCGGCAGGCCGTGGTAGGCGCCGATCTTTTCGCGCAGGCGCTGGCTGCGGCTGTCCGGGTAGCGCGCCAGAAAGGAGCGGCTGATCTCTTTTTGAACAGCCTCGACGACCGCCGCCGGCGGGCCATACGGGTTTATATTCGACGAAAAGTAGATGACTTCGGAGGGGTCCAGCCCTAGCGCATCTAACTCGGCGTAGTCGGGTGTTCCGTGTATCGAGGTGGTTGGCATAGAGTCGGTTAGTCTTGGTGGTCAGTTTGCAGCTTTTAGCAACCTCTTGCGCGTGCCGAAGTTCACCAAAGAATAGAAGGCTGAGAACTAGACTGTGGGCGCGCGCCCCCCAATTGAGACCGTCGCGGAGTATGCTAACACAACGGCAAGTTGCGCGCCACTTGCGGCGCGATTCAGCTATGATTCGTTTGCGTATCCCCTGGCGTACTGGTACATTTCAACCAACGAGAAGTTGCACCGAAAAGTGACGGGAAGTCCTATGCGCACACCAGACGATCTGCAGCGGTTCATTGAAGAAAACGGGATCGAAGCCCAGCTGTTGCGTGAAATCGGCGACACACCCACCGTGCCGGCTGCCGCCGCAGCCCTTGGCGTGGAGCCGGACCGCATCCTCAAAACGCTGCTGTTTCTGGCGCAGAAACCCGGGGAACCGGATGCACCGCCGACCCCGTTCGTCGTCATCAGTCACGGCGAACGCCGCGTGGAAAAACGCCCGCTGGCAGACCTGCGCGGGGTGGGCATAAAGCGCATCAAGCTGGCCCCGCCGGATATCGTACTGCATCTGCTCGGATATCCGGCCGGCGGCGTACCCCCATTCGGCCACTGCACCGCTGAGCAGGTCTTGCTCGACAGCTCGATCGCTGATCTTGAGCCCGGGTTCGTCTACGCCGGCGGCGGCGACGACAGGACGATGCTGCAGCTGACAGTTGAAGAGCTGACGCGGGTGGTCCAGCCGCAGATTATCTCTCTGAGCGCGTGAAGCACACAGGAGTCCTCGATGACACGGACAGGGCAGGCAGTTGTCACCGTTGGGAAAGAGTTCAGCATCGGCGAATACACCGTGCCGGACCCCGCGCCGGGCACGGTGCTGCTGCAGCAAGAGCTGGGCGGCATCTGCGGCACCGACCTTCACAACTGGCAGAAGGGGATCGAGCGGGCAACGATGCTGGGACACGAAAACGTCGGTGTGATCGAGGCCCTCGGCAAAGGCGTGACCACCGACTATAACGGCACCCCGATTAGAGAGGGAGATCGTGTCGTTTTCCATCCCCGCAACACCGTCATGGCCTCCGGTCACGGCGGCGCGGGAGAGCCCTTCAGCGGCGGGTTCGCCGACTACATCTACCTGTCCGACCCGGATTCGTGCATAATCAAGTCGGAGGCGCCGCCGCAGGTGGGCGTTTTCGCCGAGCCGTTCACGATCGGCGTGCATGCCGCGTTGCGCGGCGGAGTCAAAATCGGCGACACGGTCATCGTGCAGGGCGCGGGCCCGATCGGCATGATGTGCCTGATCGCGGCCAGGATCAGCGGCGCCGGCCGGCTGATCGTCATCGGCGGTCCTGCCGGCCGCCTGGAGCTTGCCCGCAAGCTGGGCGCGCACGAGACGATCGATATCATGGCCGTGCCCGACGCGCAGGAGCGCAGGGAGATTGCGCTGGGGATGACGCCGGGCCGCGCCGGCGCCGATGCGGTGATCGAGGCCGCCGGCTTTCTGCCGGCCTTCCCCGAAGGGCTGGAGCTGGTGAAGGAGGACGGTGTCTTTGTTGAGGTCGGCCACTACGTGGATGTCGGCACGGTCACGGTAAACCCGCACCGGCATTTTCTGCGCCCCAATCTGCGGCTGGAAGGCGTTCGCGGCAGCAACTTCCATCACTTCGTGCGCGCGGTAGCGATTATGGAGAGCGGCGGCATCGACTTCGCGCCTGTGATCAGCCACATCCTTCCTCTGGAGAGGGTGCGGGAGGGCTTTGACGCGCTCGACAGCGGCTATATGCTGGACGGAAAGACGGCTTTCAAGATCGCGGTGCGGGGGGCGTTTGGAGCCTCCTGAGCGCCCTATCACGCCAATCCACAGAACGCGGCCGCGTTGTTGTGCAGCAGTATCCGTTGCTCGAGCCCACCGCGGTCGGTGGGCGTGGAGTGCGTGTGGTTGGCTTCGCCGCGGGTCCATGCGCTGAGTACAGAGGGAACTTTTAAGGAGATAAAGATGACTAGGGTAGGACTGGCAGTTACAACAGAAGGGAAAGAGTTCAGCATTGGCGAATACACCGTGCCGGACCCCGCGCCGGGCACAGTTCTGCTGCGGCAGGAGCTATGCGGCATCTGCGGCACCGATATCCACAACTGGCAGAAGGGGATCGAGCCGGCAACGATGCTGGGGCATGAAAACGTCGGCATCATCGAAGCCCTCGGCAAAGGCCTGACCTCCGACTTCAACGGCACCCCGGTCAAAGAGGGTGACCGGGTCGTCTTTCATCCCCGCAACGGCGGCATGATCTACGGCTACCGCAGCGCCGATGAACCTTTCAGCGGAGGCTTCGCCGACTACATCTACCTGTCCAACCCGGATTCGTGCATGATCAAGTTCGAGGCGCCGCCGCAGGTGGGCGTCCTGGCCGAACCGTTTACGGTCGGCGTGCACTGCGCCCTGCGCGGCGACATAAAGATCGGCGACACAGTCATCGTACAGGGGTCCGGCCCGATCGGTATGATGTGTCTCATCGCGGCCAAAATCAGCGGCGCCGGCCGCTTGATCGTCATCGGCGGACCGGCCGGCCGCCTGGAGCTCGCCCGCAAACTGGGCGCGCACGAGACAATCGATATCATGGCCGTGCCCGACGCCGATGAGCGCCGGGAGATGGCGCTGGGGATGACCCCTGGCCGCGCCGGCGCCGACGTCGTGATCGAGGCCGCGGGTTTTCTGCCCGCCTTCCCCGAAGGGCTGGAGTTGGTGAAAGAGGACGGCGTCTTCGTCGAGGTCGGACACTTCGTGGACGTGGGCACGATCGAGGTAAACCCGCACCGGCACTTCCTGCGCCCCAATCTACGGCTGGAAGGCGTATGGGGCAGCCGCTACCATCACTTCACGCGCGCGGTGGCGGTGCTACAGAACAGTGACGTCGACTTCGGCGCGATGATCAGCCATGTCCTGCCCCTCGAGCGGTTACCCGAAGGCTTTGACGCCCTCGACGGCGGCTATGAGTTGGACGGGAAGACCGCGTATAAGATCGCGGTCAGGGGCTCGTTCGGCGTGGATGTTGCTTGAGGGGATTCCTGTCCGTGGCGTAGAGTTTTCGAGCCATTTATCCCGAGGCAGATTCCGCAATCACACTCATACCGCGAAATCGTCGCCGATTTTGATATGGTTGAACTCGACAGCGAAACGAGTGGTAAGGCGCCTTCGATGATCGCGGTTGCACGGATTCTCATCAAGCAGCTCTAGCCGCCAAAACGGTGCGTGCTAAGAGACTTCGATACCAGGATATAGCGGTACTTTGGACCCGCGTCTGAGAGACGCGGGTCTTTTCTGTCCAAATTTTTTGGTTTCGTAAAAGTTTTGTACAATAAGAAATGCAGTGCTCCTCGTATCACCTCTTTCCACAAATATCAGGTGTTTCGACCTGTTAGTCCATTCAGCAAGCAGGAGGGATGTCATGAAGGCACTATTCAGAGTCCTGATTGCCACAATTGTTGCAAGTGCCTTGCTCGTTGGGCTGAGAGGCCCTGAAGTCCATGCATCGCCCCATATCGCCACGGCCAAAGACGCAGAGAGGGACGCGCTAGAGGCACTCTACCAGGATACCGACGGCGACAACTGGACGAACAACAGGAACTGGCTCTCCAATGCATCGCTCGATTCCTGGCACGGCGTCACAACGGACCGAAACGGTCGCGTCGTTGAACTGGATCTGTCGGAGAATGAGTTGAACGGCACGATTCCATCCGAGTTGGGCAGCCTTACTTACTTAGAAGAATTAAACCTTTCACAGAATCAGTTGAGTGGCACGATTCCGTCAGAGTTGGGCAACCTTACCAACCTGACAGCGCTATCCCTGTTCAGTAATCGGTTGAGTGGCGGGATTCCGTCAGAGTTGGGTAACCTATCCAACTTGGAATTGCTGGCCTTGTTCGAAAACAATTTGCGAGGGACGATTCCGACAGAATTGGCAGAACTCGACAATCTGAGATGGCTGATGCTTTCGGGCAATCAGCTGAGCGGTTCGATTCCATCAGAATTAAGCAAACTCACCAACCTGGGATGGTTGTACCTCTCGGACAATCGACTGGGTGGGACGATTCCGACAGAGTTAGGCAATCTCACGAATCTTGAAAGATTATTCCTCTGGGGGAATCAGTTGAGAGGAACGATTCCATCAAAATTGGGCAATTTGACTGATCTAACGATGCTGGCCCTTTCGGACAATCAATTGAGCGGAGCGATTCCGCCAGAGCTGGGCAACCTCATCAACCTAGAGGGCTTGAGTCTTTGGGGTAATGAATTGAGCGGAACAGTTCCACCAGATCTGGAAAACCTTTCTGGACTGACACAGCTATACCTTGCAGACAACAAATTAGGTGGATGCCTGCCCGAAATCTGGCGTGATATTGAAGAAAATGATCTGGACAATGTCGGTTTGCAGTTCTGTTCGGATAGAGACGTACTGGTTACGCTTTATGAAGCCACAGACGGTGATAACTGGCTCGAAAACGACAACTGGCTGAGCAGTAGGCCAATTGGGGAGTGGTACGGGGTCACGGCGGACGACAGTGGCCGTGTTATTGAACTGAATCTTTATGAAAATGAGTTGAGTGGCACGATTCCTCCAGAACTAGGCAACCTTACCAAGCTGGATGTGCTAAGCCTCGCAGTGAATCAGTTGCGCGGGACGATTCCGCCAGAACTGGGAAACCTTTCAAAGTTGACTCTATTGCATCTCTACTCGAATCAGTTAAGTGGTCCGATTTCGCCGGAACTAAGTAAACTCGCCAACCTGGAACACCTTGCGCTCTCTTGGAATCGGTTGGGAGGAACAGTTCCTCCAGAACTGGGTAAGCTCGCCAGACTGGAATCGCTTGTTCTTTCTGGGAATCGGTTGACGGGTACTATTCCACCAGATCTTGGTAACCTCGCCAGGCTGAAAGGGTTGGGCCTTCATGTCAATCGGTTGACTGGTAACATTCCACCTGAGTTAAACAAGCTCTCTGGCCTAGACGCGCTTTTTCTGGCTGACAACCGGTTAACCGGTTGCGTACCCGAGGCATGGCAGGATGTTGAGGAAAATGATCTCGACGAGGTTGGCCTGCCCATTTGCACAGACGAAGTCGCGTTGATTGCCCTCTATGAAGCCACTGACGGCGACAACTGGGTGAGCAACCAGAATTGGTTGAGCAACAGGCCAATCGGGACCTGGTATGGTGTCATCACCGACGAGAACGACCGCGTTATTGAACTGGACCTCTCAGAAAATGACTTGAGCGGTGCGATCCCATCAGAATTAGGCCACCTTGCCTTTCTGGAAGCCTTGTATCTTTCAGAGAATCAGCTGAGCGGTTCGATTCCGTCAGCAATAAGCGTTCTTGCCAACCTGATTGAGCTGGACCTCTGGACTAACGAACTGACCGGGCCAATTCCCCCTGAACTAGGCCGGCTTGCCAACCTCGAAACACTGCAACTGGGGAAAAACGAGTTGAACGGAACGATCCCGCCTGAGTTGGGAAACTTGACCCATCTGGAAGGGTTAGGCCTCTTCTCAAATAAATTGACAGGGGTGATTCCGGCAGAACTGGCCGACCTGACCAACCTGGAATGGCTAAGTCTTACAGAGAATCGATTAAGTGGACCAATTCCGCCAAAACTAGACAAACTTACCAATCTGAAAAGGTTGTATCTTGGGCAAAACGAACTGAGTGGAACCATTCCGCCAGAACTTGGCAATCTAGCCGACCTGGAAGAACTATTCCTCCAATCGAATAAATTGAGTGGGGCAATTCCCTCCGAATTGGGCAACCTCACAAAACTGACAGGGTTGAGCCTCTGGGGCAACGAGTTGAGTGGGATCATGCCTTCGGAATTAGGTAACCTCACAAAACTGACAGGGCTAGTCCTCGCAGACAATAAGCTGAGTGGGGGTATCCCGCCAGAATTGGGTAACCTTTCTACCTTAGAGCATCTTTACCTCTCTGGTAACCGATTGGAAGGATGTGTTCCCGCCAATTGGGAAAACGTTGAGGGCAATGACTTTGAGGAACTTGAGTTGCCGTTCTGCTTCGCCACTACTGCGACCACCTCAGCGCCTACGGCAATCGCAGAGAAGGTATCCTCCGCCCATATTTTCGAAAAGGTATCGCCGGCAATAGTCTTCATTCATACAAGCACCGCCACAGGTAGTGGTGTGCTTGTTGAAGGGGGATACGTAGTAACGAACGCCCATGTGGTCTGGCCGTTCAACGCCGTTCGTGTCGCGTTTCCGGATGGTACCGACTACAGGGATGTGCCGGTAATAGGCTGGGATCTGTTGGTGGACTTAGCCGTTCTTGGCCCAATTCCTACCCAAGTGGAACCCGTGCCCATGCTTGACGGAGAGAACATATCGATTGGCTCTGAGGTGTACCTGATTGGTTACCCGGGCGAGGTCGAAGCCTATCCGAAAACGACAATGACCCGGGGCATCTTGTCGCGCTTGCGAGAGTGGGAGACGGTTGGGATCACTTATTTCCAGACCGATGCTGCGATCACAGGAGGACAAAGTGGCGGCGCGCTAGTATCCGATATGGGCGATGTAATAGGCATCAGCGGTTTTTCGTTCCGCAAGGAGTTCGGACTTGCCGCCTCGTCCGCCGACCTCCTGCCGCGCGTCCGTCAACTCATTGCTGGCAGGGACCCGTCCGGCCTTGGCAAGAGACAATTCGATATGGAAGGCGGCTCCCTCCGCTATAGACTGACGCCGCAAAACTATGGAGATGTCTACATCATCAACGAACCGCCCGGAACTGCAATCGAGATCGAGTTTAGCGGTGGGGACGATGTCAGTTTCCAGATCGTCGACTCCTATGGCGACACTCAGGCAGAAGTTGAGACCAGTTCATTTTCCTTTGTTACACGAAGGTATGGACCGCTCTTCCTGATTCCGCGGCAGATTTCGAGAGAGACAATCTTGGCAGCGAGTCACCGACTTGTTCAGTTCGATGACCCGGACAGAGGTAAGGAGATTCGGGTTGGACAGATCCTCCACGGCAATATCGATTTCCCTACGGATATTGACTATTATTACCTGGACCTGGCGAGAAATGAGACGGTCGAAATCTTGGCTATGTCAATCTTGGCTGACACCCAACTCACTGTATGGGGTTATCAGGGAGAGACTCTAGAGGTGTGGTTACGGGATGAGAACAGCGGGGGCGGTCTGTTCGGATTGGACGCAAGGATTGTCTTCCAGGCGCCACATACGGGGGAATACATCCTAGGCGTGGTAAGCAGATGGGACCCGCCAAGCGGCTATGTCTTAACTGTAGATCAAGCCCCCCCTACAGCTACACTGACTCCTATGACCCCTTGGGTGACGATAGACACTCCAGTAAACGTGAGGGAAGGCCCAGGGACCAATTACGCCGTTATAGGAACAGCCGCGCCAGGAGCACGGTACGAAATCACCGGCAAAAGTCCTGGTCTTGGCGACTGGTGGCAGATCAGAACTGGGGACCGATTCGGGTGGGTTTACGGGCCGCTTGTGACCACGACCAATAGTGAGAACGTACAGGTGGTGGCCCCTCCGGATCGTTAGCAGACCTATCAGCGCGCATCCCTGTAGACTCTGCCCCTATTGCTCTCTTGATTTCCTGCGTGAAATGTCAACGGGCTATACCCCTGACACCTTACGCGCGACGAGCGCATAGACGCCTTTGACAATCCGCTTCCCCGTAGCAAACTCCAGCGCATCGGCCATCTCCGCGCCGGGCAAATAGCGGGGGTCAGCCGCCAACTGGTCCAGCGAGTCTGCCTCGATCTGTTGGAGCGTGTCCGTATCGTAAAAACGCAGCGCCGGCGCCCCCACCTGCCACTGCCCGCCCGCGGCCAGAACGGCGGCCATGTCTTCGTGATCGTATGGCCATTCCCAAGTGGTCCGCCCCTGTACGCTGCGCAGCGGCGATGTCCGCGTAAACAGATCCGGCACACCAGAAACGATCAGCAGCGCCGCATCGGGTTTCAGCGCCCTGTGCAGCCGGTCCAGTCCAATCCGCAACTCGATCGGGTCCATGCACAGCAGCGAAAAGAAGCAGCAGGCCCCGTCGAAGGCGTCCGTCTCCTCCAGTTCCACCAGTGCCATCTGGTGAAAGTCCTGCCCTGGCACAGCCTGCCGGGCCTCGGCGATCATCTGCGCCGACGGGTCGATGCCGGTGACGCGCTGTCCCGCGGCTGCCAGCGCGGCCGCAATCGGCCTGCCGTGCCCGCAACCGACCTCCAATACGCGGCCACTGGCAGGTAACATCCCTATCCAGCCCTCGAACGCCTCACGGAAGAACGGTTCAGCCAAATAGTCGTGGCTGTAGTCGCTGCCGAGCGCGTCATAGGCCACTGTGTTGACGCGACCGCTGAAGCTGTTCACCTCGGAGCCAACCGCCGCCTCCGCTGCCCTAGCCGGGACGGCTTGAGACCAATGGTGCTCAAGCGCCTGCCGCAACTCCTCGTCGAACGTCTCGCCGAAGCGCAGTAGCTCCTCGCCGCTGATCCCGTCCAGGGCGAACGTGATGGCGGAGCCGTCGCGGGGCCCGCCGTCGGTCAGCCCGCTGACCGTCAGCTGCAGCGTCACCTGATAAGTAGGGTTCCCCTGCGCGTCGTCGTCCCCTGTACGCGCCATCAGCAGCGCCGGCGGGCAACCGCTGCGCCAGGTCGCGTAGGGTGTCGCCCCGTTGAGCAGCTGTTCGATCGGTTCAGCGCAGCGCCAGCCGTCAACCTGCAGAATATGCCGCAGATATGTCAGTGGCGCGCCCGCCAGCCCATAGCTGATCTCCACCCAGACCGCGTCGCTCGCGGCACATTCGACATCCCCCAGCACGAGGCGCACATGTTCATTGACCGCGGCCGGCGCCCACGGGCGGACCATGAGTTCGAGCGCGGCGCGCGGGCCGTCCGGGTCAATGGGAGTCTGCTGGCGGAGGTGGGCCATGCGTAGTGGTCAGTTGTTCGTGTCAGCAATGCTACCGAGCCACCGCAGCAGCGTCGCGGCGTCGCGCAGGAATGCCTCCGGCGCATCATCCTCAACGAACTCCAGCAGCGCGTAGCGCGTGCGCCCGGGATCCGCCGCGTGGGCCAGATAGTCTCGCCACAGATCCTCGCCTTCTGCCAGCGGGCGGCGCTCGCCGGTCTGCAGATGCCAGTGGAAAACATGCAGATTTTCCAGCCAGGGCCGCACCATTTCCAATCCGGCCAGGTTGTCGGCGTGTGCAGAGAAGCGGGGCGGCTGCCACAGCGAGCGCACATTGGCATGATCTACCGTCTGCAGCAGTCGCACGGCCGCCGCGTTCGTGTCCGTGAGCGTGTTGCCGTGGAACTCGTAGACGATGCCAACTCCTTCGGCCTGGGCCAAATCGGCAATGCGGCGGCTGTCTTCCACCACCGTCTGAAAGTAGGTCTCGTCCGCAACGTCGCTGCCCTGGTTTCCGGGCCAAACGCGAATCTGCGGCGCGCCCAGCGCAACCGCCGAGGCCAGCACCGCTTCGAAGGGGCCTATTTCAGGATGGCCGACGCGGTAGTAGGAGCCGTATGCCGCCACGTCCAGGCCGGCATCGGCGCCCATGCGCGCGACAGCCAGCGCCCGCGCCTCATCCCCGTGCGGGACATGGACATCCCCGCCCCACTCGACCGCGGCCACACCGGCCTGCGTCACCAGGGCAATGATCTCTTCTACGGAGAGTTGGCGAAAAGTGATCGAGACGAGTCCGGGCAAAAACATTGGCGCTCCTGTCGGGGAAGGAGACCGCCCAACCATCCCGCCCGCGCGGCCAGTACACGGTCCGCATCAGGCCAGCAGCGGCAGCGTCTCCCGCGTGATCTCATACTCCATGCGTTCACCCGCCAGGTAGCGGGCCAGCTCGTCCACCATCACGCGGCCCATGCGCAGGCACTCGGTGTTGTGCGCGCCTGCGATGTGTGGGGTGAGGAGTACGTTGGGCAGGCTGTAGAGGGGCGACCCGGCCTCTGGCGGCTCCGGGTAGGTGACATCCAGCAGGGCGAACAGGTCCGGGCGCTGCTGCAGCACAGCGATCATCTCCGGCTCGTTCACGACCGCGCCGCGCGCGGTGTTGATGAAGGTGGCGTTCTCTTTCATCGAGGCCAGGTGCGCGCCGGTTATCATGCCGACCGTCTCCGGCAGCCACGGCGTATGCAGCGAGACCACATCGCAGCGGCGGAACAGCTCCTCCAACCCGACCGGCTCCACATTCAGCTCCGCGGCCATCACCGGCGTCAGGAACGGGTCGTAGGCCAGAACGCGTACGGAGAGCGTCTCCTGCAGCAGGCGCGCAACCCGGCGTCCGATCTGGCCCAGCGAGATCAGGCCGACGACGCCGGTGTAGAGACCGGGCAGCGGCTCTTTATCAAACGAGTTGTAGGTTCCCTCGTGGCGGAGCTTGTTGGCGAAATGCCAGACGCGTTTCAGGCTGAGGATGATCTGCGCCAGCGTGTACGGCGCTACAAACTCGGCATTGGCCCCATAACCGCTGGTCAGGCGCACGCCCCGCTCCCACATGGCGTCGGTCACAAAGTAGCGGACCGAGCCCGCGGCATAGAAAATCGCCTCCAGATTGGGCGCGGCGTCGAGGAGCGCTTCGTCCACTGGCGCCATGCCCCAGCCCGAAAAAATCAGCGAGACATCCGCCAGCGCCGCCGGGTCTGCCGCGACAGACTCCGGCGTCTGCAACGGCGCAACCATCTCCACTGCCGCTTCAATGTCGCTGCGCGAATCCGCCCCATATATGCGGTCAAAGGCGCTCTCTCCCAGCAGGTACAGCCCCTTCGGCTTATCTGTTCGCATCGCAACCCCACTCGCCCCGTCGTTTCCAACTCTTCGTTTCCGACCTTCGCAACGATACCCAACTCGAAGCGATGCCGTTACCAAAAACTAGAAACTGAAAACTAAAAACTGAATTCTCACTCAGCCATCCACTGGCGCAGAACCCGCGCATGCTGCGGCAGGGCGACCTCCGGCTCCTCGATATCGGGGTGCCACGCCTTCTCCCACTCGGCGCAGATATAACCGTCGTAGCCCTTCGCCGCCAGCAGATGGAGGATCTCCCGACAGGGCACTTCACCCTCGCCCATCAGCTTCAACTCCCAGCTGCCGTCCTCCCTGCGCAGAGCGTCCTTCATGTGGACATGGGCCAGCCGTTCGCCGATGTAATTCCAGGTATCCTCGGTCGATTCGCCCATGCGGTAGGGATGATGCACGTCCCAGACCGCCTTAACGTTCGGTGAATCAACCTGCCGCAGTACGCCCGCCACCTCCTGCCCGCGGCAGAAAGCGTCATGCGTCTCCAGGCAGATGGTGACACCGTGCCGCTCGGCGTCCGGCGCGGCCTCGGCCAGGCTTGCCGCGACCAAATCGATCACCTCCGCCATCGTCTGGCCCTCCGAAGGGCCGCCGCCAAAGGTGCGCACGATCGGCACCTCCATGTCGCTCGCAAGCGCCAGATAGCCGCGCAGGTCGGCCAGATGTTGGGCGCGGTCGTCCGCGTCCGGCGAGGAAAAGCGTGTGGACGCGCCGATGCCGGCGATAACCAGCCCGTGCTGCCTCATCAGGCTGCGAATGGCCGCGCGGCGCTCGGTCGGCAAGTCCGTCGGGATTACCTGGCCGTCCAGGATGCGGACTTCCAGCCCGGCGTAACCGTCGGCGACCGCCTGCTCCGCGGCGCGTTCAATCGACCAGCCCGGCGAGCCTAGCGTGCTGAATACAAGTGGGTAAGGATAAGGCAAGGGTGTGTATCCTTTCAGGTGTTATACGTCCCGATCAAACTGCATCTCTTATCTTGCGGAAGAAAGCCACCTCGTGCTTAAAGGTCTCAAACCAATCTTCGCCGTCGTCCAGATCATACTCGCAGTGAATCGACAGAAAACCGTCATACTCGATCCGCCGCAGTTCACCGAAAACGGCCGTCCAGTCCACGATCCCCTCGCCCGCCGCCACCCACAGCGCTTTAGCCGCGCCATGTCCGTTCTTCTCGACACGCTCGACGAGGACATCCTTGACCGAGAGGATACTCAAATGCTCGCGCGCCATCGCCAGGCCGAAGTCGAACGGTTCGCCGTCGACCGCAAAGTGGCCGGGGTCCAGATACGCGCCCAAATAGGCGGGGTCGAAGTCGCGCAGCAGGTGCATCAGCGCGGCCGCGTTGAGGCCCATGCAGTAGTGCGAGTGCGTGTGATAGCAGATCTTGACATTGTAGATACTGGCCAGCTTCTCCCAAGCGGCAAAGGCCCGCCGCACGTTATCCACCTGCTCCCAGTAATCCATCGTCTGCGGCTCGAACCTGAAATAGCCCAGCTTGAGCAGCCGCACATTGGCGCTGTCCATTGCCGCCAGCAGCGGCTCAGCCAGGGGGTGATCGGCCGTGAGCAGGTCGAAGTTGCCCGTGACCATGCCAATCTGCAGCCCGGCCTGCTCCATCTGCGTCTGCGCCTGCGGCAGAGCAGAGGCCGCGTTGTCCGGGTTGACCGGATGGCCCGGCCGCACCGCCAGGTCATAGCCGTCGTAGCCGTGCTTCTGCGCCAACTCGATCAGCTCGGCAACACTCTTTTCCTGGAGCATCTTGCTGAAAACGATCAGTTTCATGCGTAAAAGTCTCCCCTGGTCTGCTGGCCGCCGGCCATTGTCGTCTTACAAGTGGGTGCTACAACCGGTGCATATGAAAGCCGCCGTCAACATCCAGAACCGCACCGGTCGAGAAGGGGAACAGCCCCTCCGCCAGAGCGGCGACCGCCTTGCCCACGTCCTCCGGCTGCCCCCAACGGCGTATCGGGGTCAAGCCGTCGCCGATCAGCTTGTCGTACTTCTCCTTCACCGTGCTCGTCATGTCCGTCTCGACGATGCCGGGCCGCACCTCACAGACGTTGATGCCGCTCTCCGCCAGCCGGTCGGCGAACAGCAGCGTCATCATGCCGACACCGGCCTTGGAGATGCAGTATTCGCCGCGCGCCGGGCTGCTGGTATACGCGCTGATCGAGCCGATATTGATGATCTGCGGCCCGCCGCCATCGGCCTCTGCCGGCCCGGCTTCCATCTGCTCCAGCATCGTCCGCGCCACCAGCTGGCTGAGGAAGAACGGCCCTTTCAGATTGACGTTCATCACCTCGTCGTAGGACTCTTCCGTCGTCTCCAGAATGTCCATACGCGTGCGGGGGCCCATGCCGGCATTGTTCACCAGCAGATCGATGCGGCCGAACTGTTCGCGCGCCGCCTGCACCAGCCGCGCCCGGTCCGCCGCGGAGCCGATATCGGCCTGCACCACCAGCGCGTCGCCGCCCGCATCTCGGACCATCCCGGCGGTCTCGTTGGCAGTAGCCGCATTGCCGCGATAGTTAATTACCACCGCCCACCCCGCCTCTGCCAGCGCCAGCGCAATGCCGCGCCCAATCCCCCGACCCGCCCCGGTTACCAACGCTACCTTGGCCATAGCATCACCCTTCCACTCCACGGGTTCTAACCCTCAGCGAACAGTTGCCCGCCAATGCAGTCACTAAAAACTAAAAACTGGCTACCAAAAACTGCCCCTACTCCACCCCCAAGACCTTACACACCGCCTCAAGGAAAAAGTAATCCCCCCACATCACACTCTCATTCACGCCCAGCCCCAACCGCTCGTGGTACATGCCCTGCTTGAGGATGCCTTCCCAGCCCTCGTCTTCGTAGGCCACGAACTCCGGCTCCGTCAGCGTATCGACGATCTGGAGCGCGTAGTCGTGATACTGCTTGCCCAGCGTCGGATCGCCGACCAGCTGCGAAAGCTGGATCAGGCCGCTGGCGCTGATCGCCGCGGCCGAGCTCTCGTGCGGGTTCTGCGGGTCCTGCTCCATCCAGTCGTTTTGCGGCACGCCATGGTCCGGCGTGTTCTCCATGTAGAACCAGGCGTTGTCCTGGCTCGTTTTGAGGAAGCGGGCGTCTCCGGTCAGGCCGTACACCGTGCCGAAGCCGTAGAGCGACCAGCCAAGCCCGCGCGCCCACGAGGAGTCGTCGCGCCAGCCCTGGTGCGTAGTCTGGCGCAGGAATTCGCCCGTCTCCAGGTCGAAGATCCCTTCGTGCGAAGTGCTGCCGTCGCCCCGCACCAGGTAGCGTCGGGTGGTCAGGCAGTGGCGGTAGGCCGTCTCCCAAAGCTCCTCGTCATCGGTCGCCTGCGCCGCGTAGAAGATGATCGGTACGTTCATCATAATGTCGATGAACAGACTCTCGTCGGAGACAAAGGAGCGCAGGTATTCGCCCTTTTCCTTGAAGCGCTTGGCCAGCGTCTGACCGGCCTCGATGACGACCGCGTTCTTGTCCTCCTCGCCGGTCAGGTCGTACCAGCGCTTCCAGGTGGAGAAGAACAGGAAGCCCAGATCGTGGACGTTAAGGTCGGTCTTGCGGTGTTCCAGCAGGCGCGAATAATGGTCAGCCTTCTCGCGGGAATACTCGTCACCGGTGGCCTGGTAGACCAGCCAAAGCTGTCCGCCGAGGAAGCCTTCGCACCAGTTCGTCCACGCCTCCCCGCTGTGCATCCACTTCCCGTTCTGCGTGTACATCGGGAAATGGTCCGGGTGCGCCTCCACCAGGTTGCGCAGCTGCACGGCCGCGAAATCGACCGTTCTTTCACATTTGGCGACCAGATTATCAAGGTCAATCATCGGCTTTTGTCTCCCAGGTTCGTTTACATTAATTACATTTCAGCGGACAGTTCTTTCACAAACCGTCGCAACTACTCAGCCGCAACTGATTCGCAATCCTGAACGAGGCGAGCGGAGCTGTTTACTCTCTCCTCACTCCTCTATACTCTCTTTTTGCATATGGGCGGTCGGCCGCAAGCGGCCTCCCTTGTGCAGGGGCTGCGCCCCCGCAACGCCCCCCTACAAAACCATCGCTCACCGACCGTGTTTACTCTTCCCCAGCGTCGTGTCTGGCGACCGGAGTCTCCTCCCCCGCTTGCCGCCTCAACCCACCGACCATCGACCGTTAATCTCCGGTGTTCCACTGACGACTGGTGTTCCACAAAAAACTGAAAACTGAAAACTGCAGTTCCGGCCGTGTGTGCGCATTCCAGCAGTGCGGCTCCAGCAACGTGGTTGCCGCCAACCGAATACACAATCAGATAGCCTGAATGGCAGCAAAGATGAAGGGCTGGGCAATACAGGATCTATTCAAAATCAGCTCTCCGCCGCCCCTGCGGCGCCCATCACCTTCCGCAGCGATTCCACCGCGTAGGCCATCCCGTCCGGCCCGCTGAAGCCGCTGCTATGCGCGGCGACTGCCAGATGCGGCTCCAGCGCCAGCATCCCCTGATAGCCGCTGCTGATGAGCCGCTCCAGCAGTTCGGGAATCTGCCCGTCGCCTTCACCCGCGGCCTTGACCGAGCCGTTCAGCGTACAATCCTTGATATGTACATAACCCACCCGGCTGCCGATCAGAGGCCAGCCCCGCTCGGTAATCCGCTCCTCGCCCACCTGCACGAAGTTGGCCGGATCCCACAGGAAGACCAGATGGGGGCTGTCGATGGCGTCGACCAGCTTGATGCAGCGGTCGAGCGTGTCGCCGACGATGCCCTTCTCGTTTTCCAGCAGCAGCGTGACGCCCTCTTCCGCGGCGACGTCCGTCAGGCGGCGCAGCCGGTCAATGGCGGTGTCCACATAGCTGTCGTAATCGTCGCAGTCTTCGGGCGGGTGGAAGGAGAAGATTCGAACATTGCTGGTGCCCAGCTGGCGGGCGATCTCGCTCAGGCGGCGCAGGTTCTGCACCTCCGTTTCAATCGGCTCCTCGATCGGGCTTTTGCCGACCGGGCTGCCAATCGCGCTGACCGTCACCCCGCTGGCATCGCACATCGCCCGCACTTTCGCGACCCGCTCATCCGACATGTGGAGGACGTTCTCACCCCACGCCGCCCGCAGCTCCAGGCACGGGATCTTCAAATCGTTGAGCGTCTGCAGCTGCGACTCCAGGTCCGACGCAATCTCGTCGCCAAAAGCGCTGATAGTAAAGGATGCAGTTGTCATATCTCTATATCTCTCCGAATGAGGCCATCCAAATCGAGACCAACCATGCACATACTTTCCAGGGTCTGTGCGCCCGCCTCTACACTAAGCTCACCTTAAACGCGTTATGCATCTACATCAATCGACTCACGGGCGTACCCGACTACCTGCAGATCCAAAAACTGGCTTTCCCTAACTAGCATAAGTCTTTTCTCGTTCTCTATCCAAAAAAGACCGACCATCATTCTACATAAGACATCTTCGAAAAGCTGATCGTCCAAGGTAGTCGTTGCGCCAGTCGCGATCAACCCTTTCGGGTACCTTACCCAACCTGGATCCACATCATCAAGAAATATCTCGCAGCGGTAAATTGAAACCTTGCAAACGGAATCTGTAGACGCTGTCGAACGTTGTCATCGCATGCTACATCGTTACTTACCAGAGAGCGCAATTCCTGCGTATCCAATAAGGCAAGATCGAGTGCGCCAGAAGAACTGGTACGAGTTGGTTCATTGCGGTCAATCCACAAACCGTCGAGTTCCCTTCTATTGGAAGAGAATCGACAATCTCTTGATCGATGATGTGTGTATGAAGTCGGGCGGAACTGTCGTTGGGAAACCAGGGTCAGGAGGCCGCAGAGCAAGCCGGTGTCCCCTCCGCGCTGCCTTGGAAAAGAACATTCGGAGCAATGTCGCTGTCAGCATTCCAAGTTCCAGGCTTACCGTTCGGCTCGACGATCAATGCACACCCCGGAAAGTCCTTACCTATGGAGGTCGACAGTGGATGAGAGATCGACGATATATTTACCAACGAAATAGCATCATCGACAGGTATAGGCCTGCAACAATCATCAGGAATGATATCCCTATCGGACATGCGCATATCGTCTCCCACAATATGCTTGCCATTCTTCGCCGTGTTCTTCTTCTATACAGAATTGGAGAAGGCGTAAATGAAGTACCGTACGAGGACTCAAGGCCATATGGGGTTAACGGCCAGGCAGTGAGCCGCCGTATCACCATATGGCCGAAGTGGACGATGGGGCTGCCCTGAAGATGCCGTCTCGCAAGATCGTCAAGCGGCGAATGCGGGACAGGTCTTTGCCGGCGTACGGGACTCTGACAACGAGCGGCTTTCGAGAAGAGGATTCTCAGGCACGGGCTTTTCGCCTGAAAGAAACGACCAGTACGAATATCCCGCTTGCAACCAGGGTCATGGCAGGGCCGGCGGGCAAATTGAAGTGGTAGGAGATGTAGAGGCCAGTAACGGCGGCCGCGGTCCCTATTGCCGCGGCCACCATCATCATCGAGACGAAACGTCTGACCAACATATAGGCCGTGGCGGCAGGTGTTACCAGCATCGCCATGACCAGAACGATACCCGCCGCCTGAATCCCAATCACAATAACGAGGGCAAGCATGACCAGCAGCACGTAGTCGACGACGTTGGCACGCGCACCGACAACCTGCGACCCGACAGGGTCAAAGCTCGCGAACAGGAGCCAGTGGTGAAGAGCGAATAGCCCCAGGATGACCACGATGGTTATCCCAAGGGACACATAAATGTCGGTCGAAGAAATGGCCAGGATCTGCCCCAAGAGCAAGTCTTCCATATCGACCCCAATCGTCGGTGAAGTCGCCAGCATTACAAGCCCCAGGGCAAACATGGCCGCAAAGAGAATGCCTATGGAAGTATCCGCGCTGAGACCCCCACGCCGGCTCACAATCCTGACCAGCACGGCAACGGAGACGCCTGTTGGGACGGCGGCTATGGCCGGGTTGATGCCCACCATGAACCCAACCACCATTCCCGGCAGCACCGCGTGGGCGAGGGCGTCCCCCATGAAGGCGAGGTTCCTGGTGACGACGTACGCGCCAAGCAGCGGGCACATCACGCCAACAAGCACCGAGCCGATTAGGGCTCTCACCATGAAGCTGTACTCAAGTGGTGCGACAACGAAATCTATCATCTCGTCTCGCTACCGCTCCCGTCCCTCGTAAGGCGCACACCGTGGGCGCCGTACAGCTTCTCCATGACCTCGGACGTGAACACCTGGTCGGGAGGGCCGCAGGCGCACACTTGGCGGTTCAGACACAATACCTGGTCGAAGCGACCGGCCAGGTTGGTCAAGTCGTGCGTTGCCAAGAGGACGATGCGCCCTTCATTCTTCATTGTCTGGAGGACCTCTATCAGGCCTTCCTGGGCGCCCACGTCAACGCCGCTGAATGCCTCATCCAAAAGGAGAACACTTGCTTCCTGGGTGAGCGCCCTGGCTACGAATACCCTCTGCTTCTGCCCTCCCGAAAGCTCGGTCATTAGAGCCGAGCGATGGTCCCACAGGCCCACACGGTATAGGCACGCGTCGACAAGTTCGCGATCTCTCTTCCCGGGTCGCCGGCACCATCCCAGTTTGCAGCACCGGCCCATCATTGCAACGTCCATGACGGTCACAGGGAACCGCCAGTTGACGCTCTCTTGCTGAGGCACGTAGGCCAACGCTCCACTTCTCCGGTCTACCCGGTGAAGGGTTACCTTCCCCCGGCGGACGGGGAGGAGCCCGGCAATAGCATTGAACAGCGTGCTCTTGCCGGCTCCGTTCGGTCCTACAACGCCCATCAGAGTCCCCGCATGTACGTCGAAGGTGACGTTACTCAGGGCCATGTGCCCATCGAGTTCGACAGTCACGTCCTGAAGCGACATGCTCGCGCCGTGTACGTTCGGAGCGGGGTTCATCTCAATGCCCCGACGATGCGTTCCACGTTTGTACGCACCATGCCAAGGTAGGTGTCAGCGCCGCTGCCCTCCGGCCCAAGGGAACCCGAATAGAGCCGGACCAGCTCCGCGCCAGTCTCCGTTGCTATGGTCTGCGCCAGCCTCTCACTGACTGTCGTCTCGCCAAACACCGCTCGTATTTCGAGCTCCCGAACCACATCGACCACGCCCGCAATGTGCTCCGCAGACGGCTCCACGTGAGTCGCAAGAGACGGTATAACCAGGCCAACTATCTCAAACCCATACGCCTCTGCAAAGTAGGAGAGGCTGTCGTGTGATGTAACCAGCAGTCTGCGCCCCGGCTCCACAGTACCAACCTGCTCTTGGATCCAGGCGTGAAGCTCGTCGAGCTGCTCCCCATACTCTGAGGCGTTCCGTAAGTAGTCCCCCGCGTTCTCAGGGTCTATGGCCGAGAGCCGAGCGGCTACTTCGTTGACCGCGACCTTCACCCGGAGCGGATCGAACCAGAAGTGGGGATCCAGAAGTCCGTGTGCGTGCTCTTCATGGTCGCCTTCGTCACTGTGATCGTCTTCATCCTCGTGCTCGTCTTCATCCCCGTGCTCGTCTTCATCCTCGTGTTCGTCTTCATCCTCGTGCTCGTCTTCATCCCCGTGCTCGTCTTCATCCTCGTGCTCGTCTTCATCCTCGTGCTCGTCTTCATCCCCGTGCTCGTCATGCATATCGACCATGGTAAACTCAATGGGATCTACGCTCTCACCAAGCGCGACAATCTTGGACTCATCTGCACTGGCGTTGTGTACCAGTTCATGCAGCCATTCGCCTTCCAGGCCGAGACCGACAGTAAACACAACATCCGCGTCAGCTACCTGGGCAACGTCGCGAGCTCCTGGCAGAAAAGTGTGCGGATCGCCACCCACCGGCAGCAGGGTGAAGACCTCGACCCTGCTGCCACCTACCACCCGGGCCCAATCAGCCACAAAGTTGGTGGTTGTCACCACCCGGACCGGCGGCCCGGAGGTTGAGGCCTGAGGAGCATCCGCGCTGGCAGATGTCGTCCCAGGCGCGATTGGGGTGCAAGCGGCCAGAAGGATTATCAGCGTGAGAACCGATGACAGAATTCGAAGTGAGTGAAGCATCTGCGGGTACCCTTTCGTCAGACAGGTGGCGTGTGTCCCCACAATTGACGCCAGGCGTCGGCAGAGTCATGGCAGTCGGTGCAATGCCCAAAGAATGAGAAATGACTTACGTCGATCTCAAAGTCGTATTGGGACTTCATCGCCCGGCGAAAGGAACGCAAGACGCTGTGCGGCAGCTCGAGCAAGTTGTCGCATGAGCGGCAGACGAGGTGGTGATGCGGTTCGGGGCCGGCCAATTCGAAGGCAAGCCGGCCGTCGGCCATATGCACCATCGTCAGGATGCGCTGTTCTGTCAGAAAATGCAGAACCCGGTAGACAGTGGCCCGACTCAGAGTTGGAGCGATGCGGTGTACGTGGTCGTACACCGCTTCGGGCGTGACGTGCTTACCGAGCTGACAGACGGCGTCGAGGATGAGTTGGCGTTGGGGGGTTACCCGGTAGCCGCGTTTGCGTAACTGCCGATTGATCTCTGTGGTATTGTGGCACATGATAATCTTATTTGTTGAGAATTGTTGCAACTAACCAACATTATCACAGGCCGGGGGCGATGTCAATACCGGATTCCAGTCAACTGCTTTCGCATTCTCAAACTACTCCTGTTGACCGGACCATCTTGCCGGCGAGACAGAAAATCTCAAGATTCTCGACAGATCTCTTTGGTCGAGGCGCGTCTGGTGCTGACCGGATTTACTCCGTTTCTGGAACACTGCGGGTGTCGAGGCGGTCTGCCAACGAGCCGTCGCTGCTGAACTTTGGCAACACAATCGCATCCGTCTGCACACCTTGCCCCGACGTAAACATAGCCCCGACGTGACCAGAAACGACAGCTCCCCAGGTCTCTCCGCCGCCTCTTTTACGCGTTGCGCCAAATCATTGAGACCGTCAGCAGCCAGTTGGTCGAACAACTCCATGTCGAGACCGACCATGCCCATACTCTCCAGGGACTGTGCGCCCGCCTCTACATCAAGCGATTCACGGGGGGTACCCGACTCCCTGCAGATCCAAAAACTGACTTCCCTAACTGGCATTAGGCCCTACTAAAAGCTATCCTCATACACTGCCAATATCGCAGCCAGGCTCCGTCTGCCCTCAGCGCCGTCAATGACCGGGTCTTCCCCGCGGCGGATGCCGGCAATGAAATCCTTGAGGATGGCGATATGGCCGCTCGTCGAGATACCGCGTGGGTCGCCCGCCATTCCCGGATCCACCTGCTCTGTCGCGACCGGCCACGGCTCGACCGTCGCTTTGGACTCGTCCGCCAGCCCCCAGCGCAGCACCGACTCCCCCTCGATCTGGATGCCGCCGTTGGTGCCGTAGACCTCCAGCCGGTGGGGAAATCCGGGTTCAGTGGCCACTGTAGCGGTGATCGTCGCCACCGAGCCGTTGGCAAATCGCAGCACCGCGCCCGCCGTGTCTTCGATCTCCACCGAGCGATGCCGCGAATCCGCGAAGGCATGCACCTCGACCGGGTCGCCCAGGAACCACAGCAGCAGGTCGATAATGTGAATGCCCTGGTTCATCAGCACGCCGCCGCCGTCCATCGCCCAGGTGCCCCGCCATTCCGCCTGGGCGTAGTAGGGCTCATCGCGGAAATAGGGCATCGTCACCACGGCAAGCGTGATCTCACCCAGGTCGCCGCCGTGAATGGCGTCGTGGACGCGGCGGAAGAGCGGCTCAGCCCGCCGCTGCAGACAGACGCCCAGCTGCACGCCGTTCGCCCGGCAGGCCGCGATCATGGCGTCTGCGTCGGCCAGCGAGATGGCCATCGGCTTTTCCACCAGCACGTGTTTGCCGCTCGAAGCGGCCGCGATCGCCTGCTGCGCGTGCTGGCCGCTGGGCGTGCAGATGCAGACCGCATCCACCGCCGGGTCCGCCAGCAACTCGTCATAGGAGCTGGCCGGCGCGCCGAAACGCTGCGAAATATCCTCGTAGCGGGCCGGGTTGTAGTGACCGACGCCCACCAGGCGCGCGCCCAGGTCGGCGCACTCCTGGAGCGCGTTCAGATGGTACTCCGCCACCATCCCCGCGCCGAGGATGGCAAAGCCAAGTTCAGACTCATCGGTTTGTGTCATTTTGTCTCGTCCCACATGCGGCGCAGATATTCTCCGGCGGGGCCTGCCTGGGCGGCGAGGTCATCCCAGCGGCACTCGATCGAGATGCGTCCGCTGTAGCCGCCCTTGTGCAGGCGGCGGAAAAACTCCTCATATGGGTAACTGCCTTCACCTGGCGCAACGCGATGCGTGTCCGCGACATGCACGTGCTCGATCCATGCGGCGCAGGTCGTGATGTTCTCCAGCGTTTCGTCGTCCTCCATCATATGGTAGAGATCGGCCAGCAGGCGCACGCGCAGATGCGCGGTCTCCCGCGCCAGCTCCATGCCTTCGGCCACGCTGGTGATGATGTTCGAATCGCGCGAATTCAGCGGCTCGATGACGATGGTCACGCCGTTGCGCACTGCCACGTTCCCGGCCAGCCGCAGGAAGCGCACCAGCTGCATGAAAGCCTCTTCCTTGTCGAATCCGTCCGGCACATTGCGGGCGCCGCCGCTGCCGAAGACGATCTTCTCGCCGCCGACCGCGGCCACGCGGCCGATGGCGGCTTCCAGATAGCTCTCCACCCGCTCCCAATCTACATTCGGCCCGGTGACAGGTACCTCAGAGGGCACGAAGACGTTGAAAACCGGCGTCGGCAGCGGCGCGCTGTCGAACGGCGCACGGATCGCGTCGAAATCCGGGTCCAGCGGGGACAGAGATCGGACCGTCGGCTCGACAAAATCAAAGCCGGCCGCGTGCGCGATGCCCGCGTCGGCAATCGGTAGACAGATTCCAAATTGCATGGGTGGTGTACTCCAGGGGTCGCCAAGAATCAGAATTTTTTTGTTACATGACACAACATGAATCTTATTCTATAATAGGTTTCTGCAAGGTGCTATATTTCCAGGTGTTCATAGGCTTGGGAATCTCGTTCATGCAATGGGCGCTCCGCCGCCATCACGAAAAATCCGAAGGGAGGAATTGATAAGAAAGTAACCCAATTTTGTACGTTCGATGCACAACCTAAGGAGAGAAGACCGATGACGAGCAAGACAAGCAGACGTGATTTTCTCAAAGTGTCTGGCGGCTTGGTTGCGGGAGCAGCGGTGGCTGGATGTGTGGCGCCGGTCGCCCCGACGGCAGGGGATATGGCAGACTCCGGCCCTTCCTCGGAACGCGTCGCCCTGCGCTTCCTCAACAAGTGGGGCTCCGGCGTGCGCCGTGAACTGATGAACGGCTTTCTCGACACTTGGGCCGAAGAGCGCCCCGATATCGGCATCATCTTTGAACCGGTCGCCGACTTCGATCGGCGCATGCCCATCCTCGTCGCCGCCGGTGAATGGGGCGACATTATGTTGTTCTTCGATCTGCAGCTGAGCGCGTTCCACGAAATCGCCGCCGATCTCACGCCCTACTTCGAGGCCAGCGGCACGCCCTTCCCCGGCCAGGAGGGCAGCGAGCTGATCCGCATCCCCGATCATGTCGGTTACGAGCCGGGCAAGGTCAAGGCCGTGCCCTTCCAGCTCAATATCGTCATGTCCGGCATCAATAAGAGCCTTTTCGAAGAGGCCGGCGTCCCCATGCCCTGGGAACACGACCATAACGGCGACAAATGGTGGGACTGGAACGACTACCGAGAAGCCGCCTGCGCTATCAGCGACCTCGGCGAAGACATCATCGGCTCCAACTTCAGTTTCGGCAATATCGAGCAGGACGGCCTGGTCAACTGGAGTGTTGCCAATGGCGGTCAACTGATCGATGTTGAGAACAAAAAAGGATCCTGGAATACGCCCGAGTTCATCGAAGGCCAGAAGTTCGCCGTCGACATGATCTGCCAGGACGGCTGCATGCTGAACGTGGACGACTATCAAGGACAGGGCCAGGCCTTGGGCATCTACCCCTGGGCTGCCGGCGTCCAGGGCATAGCCTCCCGCGGCGATCTCTACTGGGTAAACCGCAGCGAGCACGACCTCACCCAGGTCGCCTGGGTCCGCTCGCCCAACACCGGCGAGAGCGCCGGCCTTGGCTCCATGCACTTCCACATCGTCACCACGCAAAGCCAGCACCCGGCCGAAGCCTTCGAGTTCATGATGTATCTGGCCAACTTCGAGAACCAGAAGAACATCGGCCTCGCCGGCACTGCCGAACCGGTCAACGCCGGCGTGTGGCAGGACGCAGACTACCAGGCCACATGGGGTGGCCCCGAAGCGGTCGAAGCCCGCTTGGATGCCCTCGACAACTTCATCTTCACCCCGCAGCTCCCCGGCGTCCTCGAATGGTTCGGTGAGATCAAGATCCTCTGGGGCGAAGTGCTGCGCTGCGAGGCAAGCGTCGAAGACCAGGTCGTCATCGTCGACCAGAAGACCGACGAAATCCTGGGCGCACACGCCTGATACATTCCGCACAACAGTGGATAGTGGCGCGTGAAAACGCGTGCCGCTATCCACTTCTCACTAACCACCACCCACTTTCCATCCGGATCGCCGATGCAGAGCCCCAGGACATTTGCGTCGAATATCAGCTGGGCCAAGCTGAGGCCGCACATCGTCGGCTGGGCCTTCATCTCCCCCTGGCTGGTCAGCTTCAGCTTCCTGATGGTCTACCCCTTCATCGCCTCCTTCGTCCTCAGTTTCACCCGCTACCAGCTGATTGGCGAGGCGGAGTTCATCGGCTTTGAAAACATCCAGCGCATGCTCTTCGGCGACGAAAGGGTCGCCGACGCCCTGCAGGTTACCTTTACCTATGTCCTGCTCACCGTCCCCGCGGGCACGGCCATCAGTGTTTTCGTTGCCATCCTGCTCAACCAGAAAGTGCGCGGCATCCCCTTCTTCCGCACCTCCTTCTACATACCCAGCGTCATCGGCGGTGTCGGCCTCGCCCTCCTCTGGACCACCATCCTCTCCGCCAACGGCCCCGTCAACGCCGCCCTCGGCTGGGTTGGCATCGAGGGCCCCAACTGGCTCTTCGATACCTCCTGGGCGCTGCCCTCTT
The DNA here is from genome assembly GCA_002238445.1 of Caldilineaceae bacterium bin5. Taxonomy (GTDB): domain Bacteria; phylum Chloroflexota; class Anaerolineae; order Caldilineales; family Caldilineaceae; genus Bin5. The sequence goes on along the minus strand of MPML01000006.1, from coordinate 10,424 downwards.
TGGCGCTCAAAGCGCTCGCAACCGCCGGCGCCGCCATGCTCATCATCCTCGCCGCCCTGCAAGGCGTACCGCAGCATCTCTACGAGGCCGTCGACCTCGACGGCGGCGGCGAATGGGCCAAATTCTGGCACGTAACCCTGCCCCAGATCTCGCCCGCCATCTTCTACAACGTCATCGTTACGACCATCGGCGTGATGCAATCATTTGTCGAGGCCTTCATCATGACCAATGGCGGCCCCGGCACCGCCACCCTCTTCTACGGCCTCTATCTCTATCGCCAGGCCTTCGAGTTCTACCGCATGGGCTACGCCTCCGCGCTCGCCTGGATGATCTTCCTCATCATCCTCGCCCTGACCTTCGTTAACTTCCGCATAGCCCGCTTCTGGGTCTACTACGAGGGTGAGGAGTAAACCGCCTTGTCCGCGCTGACCGCCTCATGGAGCAAGAGCAAGACCACCCAGCGCCGCCTGCGCGACGTGCTCGCCTACATCTTATTGGCCGTCGGTTTTGTCTGGTTCATCTTCCCGCTCTTCTGGGTTATTATGGGTTCGCTCAAAACCTTTGAAGACTTCAATCAGATCCCGCTGCGGATCTTTCCCTCCGCACTCTACTTTGGAAACTACCCCAGCGCCTGGACCAGCGTCCCCTTTGGCCGCTATTTTATCAACACCGCCATCATCGTCTCTCTCTCCGTCGTCGGCGAGCTGGTCAGCGCCTCCATCGTCGGCTTCGGCTTCTCCCGCCTCAAGTTCTGGGGCCGCAATTTCCTCTTCATGGTCCTGCTCAGCACTATGATGCTGCCCTTCTGGGTGGTGATCATCCCCCGCTTCCTGCTCTATAGGGATATCGGCTGGATCGGCACCTGGCTGCCGCTCATCGTGCCCAGCTACTTCGCAAACCCCGTCTACGTCTTTCTCATGCGCCAGTTTTTCATGACCCTGCCGGCTGAATTGGACGACGCTGCCAAAATCGACGGCTGCAACGAGCTGGGCATCTTCTGGCGCATCCTGCTGCCGCTGACCAAGCCGGTGCTGGCCACCATCGCCATCTTTTCCTTCATCAACGTATGGACCGACTTCGTCAAGCAGGTCATCTATCTGAGCCAGGACAGCACGTATACCGTCGCCATTGGGCTGGCGTTTTTGAGATGGCAGATCGCGCAGGGGGATCCGGTGCCAGGGCTATTGATGGCCGCCACCGTGTTCACCTCCTTGCCGATGATTGCGATCTTTTTTATCGGGCAGAAATACATGGTGCGCGGCATCGCGCTCACAGGACGGACCGGCACATGATCGACAACAGATATTTGCTTCTGGATACTTCGCTCTGGGCGCAAGCCGAGCATCTCACCGTGACGCCGGGGCGGGCGCGCAAGGAGAGCGAAAATCCTCTCTTCGGCGAAGATCTGCCCTGGGAAGTCCGCCACGACAACCTCTACCCCAATGTGATCTTCGACCGCACCGACAACCTTTACAAGTGCTGGTACAATCCCTTTATCATCGACGCGGCCACATCCGATACCCCGCCCGCACAACGTGAACGCGGCGCCTATCGCGCTGCGCTTGCCCGCGCAAGAGCCGACGAACACATCAGGAATCACCGCGAGATGGGCGTCTGTTACGCCGTCTCCACCGATGGCATCCGCTGGGAGAGGCCCGAACTGGGCCTGATCGAGTTCAATGGCTCCACCCGCAACAATCTGGTCATGCGCGATGTCCACGGCGTCGGCGTAACCCTTGACCCCAGCGATCCCGACCCGGCCGGCAGGTTCAAGGCCTTCATGGAGGGCGGCGTCGCCAGTTCGCCCGACGGCCTGCACTGGTCCCCCATCCAGCCCTGCCCTGAGATCGACGCCCGTTGGGATACCCACAACAATCTGTTCTGGGATGAACGCCATGGCAGATATGTCGGCATCACCCGCCTCTCTGACGGACGCCAGCGCACCGTTGGCCGCACCGAAAGCGAGGACTTCAGCACCTGGACGCGGGCGGTCGAGGTCCTCAGCGCCCTGCCCGACGAACCCGAACGCCAGACCTACGCCCTGATCGCCTTCCCCTACGCCCAGTTCTATCTCGGCCTGCTGATGATGTTCGATACCGCGACCGACCTGGTCGACTGTGAGCTGGCCTGGAGTTCCGACACCGTGCAATGGCAGCGCGTCTCCCCGGGGACGCCCCTGATCGAGCGCGGCGAGGAAGGCAGCTTCGACTGGGGCTGCGTCTACGCCGGGGCCTATCCCTTCCTAAAGGACGGGCGCTTGCAGCTCTATTACGGCGGCAGCGACGGCCCCCACACCGACTGGCGCTCCGCCTATCTTGGGCTGGCGACGCTGCGGCCGGACGGGTTTGCCGGGTTGACGCCGGCCAGCAAGACACAGACCGCTACGCTCGTCACGCAGCCTGTACTGTGCAGCGGACGCCAACTCCGTCTCAGCGCCGACGCGGCCCGCGGCCAGGTCAGAGCCGCGCTCGCGGATGTCGATGGCAAGACCCTGGCTGATTCGATTCCGGTCCAGGCCGATGTCACCGATCACCCCCTGCAATGGCGCGACGGTCAGGATCTGTCCGCGCTGGTGGGCCGGGAAATTCAGCTTATCTTCGAACTGCGGGACGCGACGCTCTATTCCTTCTCTTTCAGCGATTAACCCCTTGTCTGTATAGCGGGCCGTCCGCCGCCCGCGTCATCCCGCAAGATGCACGCCGCGTTCAGCGGGTGACTCTTGCAGCATCGCCACTGAACATCACTGAACATTAAGGAGAAACTCATGGGAACGAGAATGGAAGGCAAAGTCGCCATCATCACCGGCGCAACTCTGGGGCTGGGCAAAGCCGGCGCGCTGGCGATGGCCCGCGAGGGCGCCTCCGTCGTCATCTGCGACCGCGGCCGAACGCCGGAGAATTCGCAGAAGGTGCTGGCGGCGGCGGAAGGTCTCAGCGGTGAGATCGCCTACAAGCGCTGTGATGTCATGATCAAAGAGGACATTACAGCCCTGGTCGAATTCACCGTGGCGCGCTATGGGCGCGTCGATGTCATGGTCAACAACGCCATCATCGACAACCCGGGGGGCATGTTGGAGGATGTCACGCTCCAGGACTGGGATGACGGCTTCTCCTGCCACGTGACCGCGCCGCTTCTCTTCTGCAAAGAGGTGGTTCCGCTGATGATCAAGCAGGGGAGCGGCAACATCATCAACGTCTCATCCAGCACCGCCCTTGGCGGCGGCGCCAGCATCTCATCCTATGGTCCGGCCAAGGCCGCCATGATCAATTTCACCCAGCATCTGGCCATCACCTACGGCCCCGACGGCATCCGCGCCAACACGCTCACCCCCGCGCGAATGCTCACCGAAAAGAAGTATGAGATGCTCGCCAACAGCCCGGCCTCGGTCCGCACACAGAAATTCGCCTATCCCATGGGCAGCCCCGCCCTGCCCGAACACGTGGCCGAGGTCATGTTGTTTTTGGCTTCAGATGAGTCCGTCGCCATCACCGGCCATAATCTGGTCGCCGACGCCGGCAACGCAGCATACAGCCCCGGCGGCATGATCGGGCGGCTGGAGAAGGATCTGCGCGCCCAGCTGGAAGCGCAGGGTTCCCGATGGCTAGAGAGCGAACTGTGAGGCGTGACTTTACGATTTCAGCCAGGGTCGGACATGAACGCCGCGGCGTTGGCCGTACTCAGTTCCAGCTGCCGATAAAGTCCTCGAGCGTGAAATCGGCCGGCATCTCATTGAAAAAGTAACGCATCGGCCGCGCCTGGAAACCGGGCGCGAAATGCTCGTCATCCGCCTGCAGTTTGTCGTCCAGGACTGCAAAGCGCCTGTGGAGAGCGGCGGCCTCGTCAACTGTGAAGCGCTCCGCGAACTGCGGCCCCCAGTTGATCGAGATCGAATGTGAAGAGCGCGCACGCTGACGATAGTCCTCGGTTATCCCCTCCAGGGGATCGGAGTCTGTGTCAGTGTCTGCGTTCTCATGCTTCACAACCTGGAGATGCAGAGCCGCCTTGCACAGGTAGATCGACAGGACCATCTTGCCATCATCACCGGCGCCCGGCTGCAGCGCCTCAAGCGCGGCAAAGTAGGCGCCGGCATCGCCCTTCAGTACCGCCCGCAACGCGGCCTCGGTCGTGTCCTGCAGCGCCTTCACCCAACGGTCACTTTTGTGCCTTTCGCGTCTTTCTGGCCAGGGCGCTCATCCCGTACCTGCAGAGAACAGACACAACCCCAAAGGCAGTCGCCACCCCGGGGCTCGCCAAGTACTCTGACAACGCGAATCCCTCAAGCCCACTGACCGCTCCCCACCATCCAGACAGCGTCTTCATGGACGAATGTGCCTCGCCTTAGCAAGATTCGCTGGGCCAGGCCGAGACCACTCTTGGTCGGCCGGGCCTTTATCTTAGGGCAATCCCGAACCTAAGATTTCCGGCTACGTTCGCCGGGTGCATCCCAAATTGTTGTGTCGATTCGTAGCGCCCTATTTCGCTGCGCTATAAAATCCGCAACGTTTCAGCCATAGTCAATTTACGATCCTTTATGAGTCGAGCGAAAGCGTTTCTCACTAACCACTGACCACTGCAGTTCTGGGCGGTCGGGCCTTCGGCCCTCCCTTGTGCAGGGGCTGCGCCCCCGCAACGCCCCCCTACAAAAACATGCCTCCCCGACCGGTGCGCCTTCTTCGCAGCGGTGCGCCTGTCCGGCAGTGTTCCCGCCGCCAACCAACGACGTTGCGAAGAAGGCCAGCATGGTGCCAGCAGTGAAGGGTTGGTCAAGCATGGCGCCAAAAGGAGGGCTGATGGCATGAAAACTGTGCTATATCAGTCCTGTCCACTCCTGATTCAGACAGCGGCTGTCCAAAAATCCGGGACACACCCACCCGATTCTTGGGACTTGACAGATGAATTTCAACCATATATCATTATAATGATACAAAACCGAGGTGTTGAAGCGAATGCGCGTTCGCGAGGCGCTGCATTGGAAAACCAGCGACGAGTCAAGAGAGCGAATCCCCCCTAATCTTTAGAGCACAGAACATGTAGCAGGCGAAAACGCAATCCCTGTGCGACCCAATCTTGGAGAGGGCCGCACAGGGTGCCATAAAATCGGGCGAGACAAAGTTTCTGCCGAGATCGGTGCGACATTCGAGCAGCAGACAAGCACCATTACGATCGAAAACGGAAGCGGACGTGACAAAAACGGTCAACGCGAGTCCCATCGTATCGCTCAGGATGTGCCGTTGGCATCCGCTGATCCGTTTGCCGCCGTCCAGGTCTCGTACTCCTGTGGGTGTGCAGCCAGTCGTGACCGTCTGACTATCCAACGGCGCCGCGATGCCCGCAAGATGGGAGGCTGTACCGTCCTGCCGGGTGCTTCTATCGCCCGTCCTGCTGGCGCACTTCAGCCCGTAGCCTGCCTTGAGTCTGTGACAATGACCATCCCCGGCTACCTGACTGAAGAAGGCAAATGCCCTGCCGACAACGCGGTTAGGTGTTAGGCAGCGTGCGCCGTCGGTCACACTACCCACAGTTAAATTGAAAACCTCGTTGACGACTTGGCGCACATTCAGTCTGCGAAGTCGTCCGCCCGGTTTGGCCGCTGGAATCAGATCCTGGATACGATGCCAGCGGCTGTCGGCCTAATCTGATGGGTATCGTTGGGTATTCACAAACACATCGCTTTCCAATCATCTGGCCGACAGCTGTTACCTTTCGAACAGCTTCTGAAGGCAGTGACGTGGGGGAATGTAACGCATTTCTATCCTTTCAACACAGGTCCGAAGGAGGAAAAATCGATGACAAGCAAGTCAAGCAGACGTGATTTTCTCAAAGTGTCTGGTAGCCTGGTGGCGGGTGCAGCCGTGGCTGGATGTGTGGCCCCCGTCGCTCCAACGGGTATGGAAGATTCCGGCCCTTCCTCCGAACGCGTCGCCCTGCGGTTCCTCAATAAGTGGGGATCGGGCGCTCGTCGTGAACTCATGAACGGCTTCCTCGACCAATGGGCCGAAGAGAATCCGCAGATCGGCATCATCTTTGAACCGGTTGCCGACTTCGATCGCCGCATGCCTATCCTGGTCGCCGCAGGTGAGTGGGGCGACATTATGCTGTTCAACGATCTCAAATTGAGTGCCTTCCATGAGATTGCCGCCGATCTTACTCCTTACTTCGAGGCAAAGGGCCTTCCCTTCCCCGGCGAAGAGGGCAGCGAAATGATCCGCATCCCCAAACATGTCGGTTACGAGCCGGGCAAGGTAAAGGCCGTGCCCTTCCAGCTCAATATCGTCATGTCCGGCATCAACAAGGACCTCTTCAAGGAAGCCGGCGTCCCCATGCCCTGGGAACACGATCATAACGGCGACAAGTGGTGGGACTGGAACGACTACCGCGAGGCCGCCTGTGCCATCAACGACCTGGACGAGAACATCTTTGGCTCCCAATACAGCGCAGGCCATCTCGAGCAGGATGGCTTGATGAACTGGAGTGTTTCCAACGGCGGCCAACTCATCGACGTCGAGAACAAGAAGGATCCTGGAACACGCCCGAGTTCATCGAAGGGCAGAACTTTGCTGTCGACATGATCTGCCAGGACGGATGCATGTTGAACGTAGACGACTATAACGGCCATGGGACGGCTTTGGGCATAAATCCTTGGGTTGCCGGCGTCGTGGGCATCACTTGCCGCGGCGATCTGGCATGGGCAGCCCAAAGTGAGGCCGATCTCACCCAGGTAGCTTGGGTTCGTTCCCCCAACACCGGTAAGAGCGCCGGTCTTGGATCCATGCACTTCCACATCGTTACAACGCAAAGCCAGCACCCCGAGGAATCCTTTGATTTCATCAGGTACCTGGCTAACTTCGAGAACCAGAAAAAAATCGGCCTGAGTGGTCAGGCTGAACCGGTCAACGCCGGCGTATGGCTGGACGCAGACTACCAGGCGACATGGGGCGGACCCGAAGCGGTCGAGGCCAGGCTCGATGCCTTTGACAATTTCGTCTTCACGCCCCAGCTTCCGGGGGTCCTGGAATGGTTCGGAGAGATCAAAATCGTTTGGGGATCTGTCCTGCGCTGTGAGACAACCGTGGAGGAGCAGGTGATCGTGGCCGACCTGATGACTGACGAAATCCTGGCGGCGCATGCCTGATAGTTTCTAGACAGCAGTGGATAGTGGCTTGTGAGGAACGCTTGCCACTATCCACTATCCACTATCCACTCTGAAGACAGATGCAAACCGCCATGACGATTGCGCCGCGCCTCAGCAGGATTCGCTGGGCCAAGCTGAGACCACACCTGGTCGGTTGGGCCTTTATCTCGCCTTGGCTGGTCAGCTTCGGCTTCCTGATGGTCTACCCCTTCATCGCCTCCTTCGTCCTCAGCTTTACCCGCTATCAGTTGATCGGCTCCCCTGAGTTCATCGGCTTCGAAAACATCCAGCGCATGCTGTTTGAGGATCCCAGAGTTCGCGACTCACTAAAGGTTACCTTTACTTATGTCCTCCTCACCGTTCCGGCCGGCACGGCCATCAGCATATTGGTTGCGATACTGCTCAACCAGAAAGTGCGCGGCATCCCTTTTTTCCGCACCTCCTTTTATATGCCCAGTGTGATCGGCGGCGTCGGCCTGGCCCTGCTATGGACGACGATCCTTGCCAAGAACGGCCCCGTCAACACGTCGCTGGCGTGGATTGGAATAGAGGGGCCAAACTGGCTCTTCGATACCACCTGGGCGCTGCCATCACTGGCTCTAAAAGCCCTTGCCACCGCCGGCGGCGCCATGCTGATTATCCTTGCTGCGCTGCAAGGCGTGCCACAGCACCTCTATGAGGCGGTCGAACTCGATGGCGGCGCAGAATGGGCCAAGTTCTGGCATGTGACCCTGCCCCAGATCTCGCCAGCTATCTTCTACAACGTTATCGTGACTACAATCGGAGTGATGCAGTCATTTGTGGACGCGTTCATCATGACCGATGGCGGCCCCGGCACCGCCACCCTCTTCTATGGTCTCTATCTCTATCGAGTGGCTTTTGGATTCTTTCGCATGGGTTATGCCTCAGCGCTGGCCTGGATGATTTTCCTCATCATCCTGGGGCTGACCATTCTCAACTTCCGCATCGCCCGCTACTGGGTCTACTACGAGGGTGAGGAGTAGCCCGCCTTGTCCGCCCTGACCGCTTCCTGGAGCAAGAGCAGAACAACCCAGCGACGTATTCGTGACCTGCTGGCCTACCTCTTGTTGGCGGTGGGTCTTGTCTGGTTTATCTTTCCGCTCGTCTGGGTTATCTTGAGTTCGCTCAAGACCTTTCAGGATTTCAATCAGATTCCGGCGCGACTTCTGCCTTCCGAACTCTACCTGGGCAACTACCCGCGCGCCTGGAACAGCGTTCCCTTTGGCATCTTTTTTCTCAATACCACCATTATCGTCGCCCTCTGCGTCGTCGGTGAACTGGTGAGCGCTTCCCTGGTCGGGTTTGGATTCTCCCGCCTCAGGTTCTGGGGGCGAAATTTCCTCTTCATGATCCTGCTCAGCACCATGATGCTGCCGTTCTGGGTGACCATCATTCCGCGTTTCCTGCTATATAAGGAGATAGGGTGGACCGGCACCTGGCTGCCTCTCATTGTGCCCAGCTACTTCGCCAACCCCGTCTATGTCTTTCTCATGCGCCAGTTCTTTATGACCCTGCCGTCCGAATTGGACGACGCCGCCAAAATCGACGGCTGCAACGAACTGGGCATCTTCTTGCGCATCCTCTTGCCGCTGACCAAGCCGGCGCTGGCCACCATCGCCATCTTTGCCTTCATCAACGTGTGGACCGACTTTGTCAAACAGGTGATCTACCTGAGTCAGGAAAGTAAGTACACGGTAGCCATTGGCTTGGCCTTTCTGAGATGGCAAATCGCGCAGGGCGATCCGGTGCCAGGACTGCTGATGGCAGCCACCGTGTTCACCTCATTGCCGATGATTGCGGTCTTTTTCATCGGTCAGAAATATATGGTGCGCGGCATCGCCTTGACGGGACGGACCGGAACATGAACAATGACAGATATCTGTTGCTCGATAACCCCCTGTGGGCGCAAGCTGATCATCCGAAGCTGACACCAGGGCCGGCACGCAAAGCAAGCGAAAGCCCTCTGTTCGGCGAAGAACTGCCTTGGAAGGCTCGCTACGACAACCTGTACGCCAACGTTATCTACGACCCGACGGACAAACTCTACAAGTGCTGGTACAATCCCTTCATTTTCGATGTGGCGACTACGCATACCCCGCCCGTACCAAGGGAACGCGCGGCCTATCGCCCTGCGCTGGCCGGTGTCGCCGCCAAGGGCCTGACCAATTCGATTCCGGTCCAGGCGGATGTCACCGATCTCCCCATGCAATGGCGCAATGGTCAGGACCTGACCGCGCTGGTGGGCCGGGAAATTCAGCTTATCTTCGAACTGCAGGACGCGACGCTCTATTCCTTCTCTTTCAGCGATTAACCCCTTGTCTGTATAGCGGGCGCTCTGCCGCCCGCGTCATCCCGCAAGATGCAGGCCGCGTTCAGCGGGTGAATCTTGCAGCATCGCCACTGACCATAAGGAGAAACTCATGGGAACGAGATTGGAAGGCAAAGTAGCCATCATCACCGGTGCAACCTTGGGGCTGGGCAAAGCCGGCGCGCTGGCGATGGCCCGCGAAGGCGCCTCCGTCGTCATCTGCGACCGCGGCCGAACCCCGGAGAACGCGCAGAAAGTACTGGCTGCGGCGGAAGGTCTCAGCGGTGAGATCGCCTACAAGCGCTGTGATGTCATGATCGAAGAGGATATCAGCGCCCTGGTCCAATTCACCGTGGAGCGCTATGGGCGCGTCGATGTCATGGTCAACAATGCCATCATCGACAACCCGGGCGGGATGTTGGAGGAAGTCACGCTCGAAGACTGGGAAGACGGGCTCTTCTGCCACGTGACCGCGCCGCTTCTGTTCTGTAAGGAGGTGGTTCCGCTCATGATCAAGCAGGGCGGCGGCAGCATCATAAACGTCTCATCAGGCAATGCTCTCTTCGGCAGCCCCAGTATGTCATCCTACGGCCCGGCCAAGGCCGCCATGATCAATCTCAGCCAGAATCTTGCGATTTCCTATGGCCCTCAGGGCATCCGCGCCAATACGCTCACCCCTGCCCGTATGCTCACCGAGAAGAAATACGAGATGCTCGAACAGAATCCGAGCGAGGTCAGAAGGCAGAAATTTGTCTACCCTCTGGGCAGCCCCGCCTTGCCGGAACAGGTGGCCGAGGTCATGCTTTTCCTGGCGTCAGATGAGTCGGACGCCATCACCGGCCATAACCTGATCGCCGACCGGGGCGTGGCGGCATTCAACCCGCTCGGCGTACCTGGCCGGCTGGAGAGCAATCTGCGCGCCGAGTTGGAGGCGCAAGGCTCGGCGTGGTTGAAGGATGAACT
>MPML01000044.1 GCA_002238445.1 Caldilineaceae bacterium bin5 | reverse complement strand
TGGGCGGTCGGGCCTTCGGCCCTCCCTTGTGCAGGGGCTGCGCCCCCGCAACGCCCCCCTACAAAACCATCGCTCACCGACCTTGTGTGCTCATTCCAGCCGTGCGGCTCCAGCAGCGTGTCTAGCCACCAGTGTCTCCTCCCCCACTTGCCGCCTCAACCCACCGACCATCGACCGCTAATCACCGGTGTTCCCCTGACGACTGGTGTTCCACTGAAAACCAAAAACTGACTACCAAAAAAACTGCAGTTCCGACCGCGTGTGCGCATTCCAGCCGTGCGGCTCCAGCAACGTGGCTGCCGCCAACCGAATTCGCAAGCAGATTGCCTGAATGGCGGCAGGGACAAAGGGCTGGTCAAGACAGGTACTGTACTTGGCTTAGTAGCTACCCGATACTTAAAAACGAATTGCAAGTAGCCGGGCCAGGAAATCTGGGTTGAAGCTCATTCTGCGTCGCCGTCAACCTGCTCTTCGTCACCACCCTCCGACAAAAAGAAAATCTCAGCGGAGACGGGCAGTATCTCAGCTTCCCCCTCAATGGCAATAGTCCACGCCGCAAGCCAGCCGGTTACATCATCGTCCGTGACCACATACCAGCTGCTATCCTCCGACCGACCAACGACCTGGTACGTCTGGTCGTTACCCAATAGCTTCAATACGGGCCCAACCGCCTCTGGCCGTTCGCGCAAATTGACAGAAGGATGCAGGAGCGTCCCAGTCAATGAAGGCGTGGCGGCAGGAGTCCTGGTCAGAAAGCTGCTTTCCAGAGGCTCATACGAACTGGCCAGAGCGAGGGCAGTCGCTGTTGCCTGCACTGTGACCGGTACGACTCGGTTGGCAGGAAACAGAACCGCACCGACTATCGCCAAAATCAGGCCACCAATGATCAGTAACGGCCAGCCCTTCCAGGACTGGTACGGACGCTTTGTGGTCGCTATGTTTCCTACACCCTGGTACGTTGGGCCGACTTGCCTTGGCGGCGCCTGCACGTCCGCCCGCTTGAAATTGGCGAAAATTTCGGCCAGCTTTGCTTCGTATCTGGGATCTACGCGCCACTCATTCAGGCGGTCATTATAGATTCGCCCCGACTCCGGAATGGCCGACATGACCGCATCGTGTACAGCGGTGAAATCCACCGCCCAGCCCACCCGAATATAGATGGAACCATTCTCCAACCGCTGGTACGACAGCCACGCGTCCGAAGGCTCCAATCGCTTGCGGGCCAACTCCAATTCCTCTTCGCTGAGAGGAACCAGCCGCGCCCCCTTCAACTCCTCGTCGTGCGTCCAGCGCTTCAATGGACTCGAGAGCTGCCGGTATGCCTCATCTACGCGTGCCAGGAATGGGTCCGACCGTACCGGCCCCGCCACCAGCGCAGAATCGTCCAGATATTCGCCGGTATGCAGGCGTACTTGGCGCCGGTATGCAGCATCGAGCACTTCCTGCGTAGCATTGGGCTGAACACCCAATATCTGATAGTAGTTCTCCAGGGATCTGCTTTCCACTACCCGTGGCTCGTTCGAGGTAAAAGGTTTCGGCAACCGCTGATCTTATCTGTCTGTTGCCGGTTTCGGTACTAATGGAGGATTGCAATAGGTGAAGGAACGTCACCTATCGCCGTTTCTTCCCCGACCTCTCGTTCGGACATACTATCGGCTGACTTCGTCTGAATATCCGCCGCTTTCCAACAGCGCAGCAACCTCCTCCTTCTCAAAAAGCCCCATGTCTCCGGGAATCGTATATTTCATTGCCGCTGCCGCCGCCCCCCATCTCAGAGCATCGCCCAGCCAATCTTCGCCGTCTGGATAAAGATAGCGGTACAGCACGCCTGCGGTAAACGCATCCCCCGCGCCAATCCGGCCTATCGTCCCCCCTCCCGGAAAAACCGGCTGGCGCCGCGGCGCTCGCCCCGGCTCAGCCGCAATCGAGCCGTCCCCGCCCAAAGTGAGAATGACTGTCGCCCCGGGAAACTCACGCTGGAGTGCGGCCAGCGCGTCTTCCGGCGAGACCTCTTCAGCCAGGCCATAGTGCGTCTGGGCATCCCGAATCGGCGCGAAAACGATGTCCGCGGCCGCCGCGAAGGGATGGCAACCCCGGCGCGATTCCTCAGGCGTCCACAATTTGGAACGGTAGTTGAAATCGAAACTAACGCTCCAGCCTGCCGCCTGCGCAAGCTGCAAAGCACGTTTGGCCGTCGCCGCGGCGCTCTCGCTGATGGCAAGCGTAATTCCGGTTAAGTGGAGATGCCGCCCGCCAGACGCACTGAAAACCTCGGCCGGCAGTTCATCGGGCGTCATGCGGCTGGCAGCCGAACCTGCGCGGTCGTAAATGATCGAGGTAGCGCGCGCGCCGTCGCCGAATTCGACAAAGAACAGGCCCATCCGCTCGCCCTCTACCCACACAATGTGTGAAATGTCTACACCGTGCCCCATCAAGGTGCGCGCGATCCGTCGCCCCAATGGGTTTTCCGGCATGCGCGAAATCCAGGTTGTGCGCACACCGAGCCGGGCCAACGCTACCGCAGTGTTCGATTCAGTTCCGCCCGCCTCCAACTCAAAATGAGCGGCCTGTTCAATTCGCAGTTGGCCGGGCGGCGCCATGCGCAGCAGCGTCTCGCCCAATGTTACTACATCGTAATTGCTCATTCTTTCGCCCGCGCCTCCTGTACAGCCTCCACAAATTTGCGAGCCTGCGCCGTCAGTGCCGGCCAATTGCCATCCGCCACCCAGTCCTTGCGTACAAGCGCGCTTCCCACGCCCACCGCCACCGCGCCGGCGCCTATGAACTCACCTGCGTTCTCCAGTCCAACTCCGCCCGTGGGCATCAACCTCAGATGGGGCAGCGGCGCCAACACGTCACTGAAATAGCCTGGCCCAAGTCTGGTTGCCGGAAAGACCTTCACCACAGCCGCCCCTGCCAACCATGCCGTCTGGATTTCCGTTGGCGTAAACGCGCCGGGCATGACAGGAATCTTGCGTTCGACGCAGCAGGATACCGTCGGCAGGTCCAGCGTCGGCGCAACCACAAACTGTGCGCCGCTTTCAATGGCAGCGGCCGCCATATCCCGATTCAGCACCGAACCCATCCCCAATGCGGCTGTACCTCGTGCGAAACCAGCCACTCGCTCCCGCAGCAGCGACAGCGCCTCCAGCGCGCCCGGGCTGGTCATCGTCAACTCGACGGCCGTCACCCCGCCGTCCAGCAGCGCTTCGGCCAGACCGACCGCCCCGGCTAGATCGGGCAGTCGTACAACCGGCACGACCCCGCCCTTTTCGATTACCTGTAACGTTCTTTGGGCTTCATCCACGCGCGCAAACCTGTTCACATGACCAGTCCGAAAAGTGTCCCTAACTGTATCGTACAGTGCCGGACATTGGCAAACGGGTTGGCGAAGAGGCAGGTGAAGCAATCTGGATCCCGGGCTATGAGCGTGCCTGATCAAGTGAGTATTTTTCAAGACCACCGGGGCCCATGCGCCTCTGAAAGACTGACGCCTCGAGGCAACCGCGCAATGTTTCGCATGTCCAACCCCGGAAGCGAATTCGACAGGACCCCGGCTGTTGAGAAAACCTTCTTGACAGCAGACAGCCCTGCAATTATATTACATATGCACACCCCCAATATGCCGTTCTCTATTTGTGGCCTGGTCATCCAACTGTAGGCGAGTATGATCGAGTCATAGGTTCCTGGAGCCGCTGATAGTGGCCTGAACCCCGTTGCGAACGATTCGATTCCGGCAGTATGACAGTTACCGAGAACGCGACATCGTCGAAAGCAATTTCAACAGAGTCAGCTGGAATCGACGCTTTTACACTCGCAATGTAAATCTGCCAAGACGTTTCACACAATTCTTGATCTCTGTCGCTACTCCGACCTGGCTTAAAAGAAAAGTCAACAACGCCCGACCAATACCTGCCACTTGACCGTCCCACTCTGTTTGACACGAACGACCTTCGCTTAAGTAGAATGAACGTAACTACTAAGCCATCTACAGAGTCTGTCTTGACCAGCCCCTTATCGCTGCCGCCATTCAGGCAATCTGATTGCGTATTCGGTAGGCGGCAGCAGCGTTGCTGGAGCCGCACGGCTGGAATTAGCACACACGGTCGGTGAGGGATGGTTTTGTAGGGGGGCGTTGCGGGGGCGCAGCCCCTGCACAAGGGAGGGCCGAAGGCCCGACCGCCCAAATGCAAAAAGAGAGTATAAAGGAGTGAGGAGAGAGCAACCACCTTCGCTCGCCTCATTCAGGATCGCAATTTAGTTGTGGCTTAGTAGTTTCGAATGCAATAGACCTACCAAAACTGCCGAAGTGAGAAGAACGAGTTCCGTGTGTATCCTCGATAGTTTTCGACAAATTGTACCTCATCACATTCAGCCACAAGGAGGCAAGAGAGTGATGCTAAAGAAACTGAGGATGTTCCCGCTGGCCTACGTCTTGATCGTAGCGATGGTCCTGGTTGGGTGTGTCGCGCAACCTGCACCGTCTGCAACAGGACAACAGGCAGATGGTGAGCAAGCAATGGAAGCGGAGAAGGAGCTTGTTATCGTTCAAGGAACAGAGCCGTGGACGATGGACATGCAGTGGGTTACCGCCCAGGTGATCGTGAACGTCGGCAACCACATTCAGCAGACCCTGCTTGACTACGACCATAGCATGACCCTGCAACCCAATCTGGCGGTCTCATGGGAGCAGATCGAGCCTACTGTGTGGCAGTACAAACTGCGAGAAGGGGTTGAGTTCTCTAATGGCGAACCGTTCAACGCCGATCAGGTTAAGTTCAGCTTCGATCGCGTAATGGCCCCTGACAGCGACTCGATGCGCAAGGGCGAAACACGCTATGTCTCGAGCGTAGAAGTCGTGGACGACTACACTGTCAATTTCCACACCGATGGCATCATCCCCCTGTTCGACCTGTACGTTACGGCGAAGTTCCCCATCGTGCCTGAAGGCTACATCACCGAGAATGGCGCCCAGCACTTTGCCAACAATCCGATCGGCACTGGTCCTTACGTTCTGGAAGAGTGGGTCAAGGATGACCACATCACGCTTCGCAAGAATCCAACCTACTGGGGTGAAGAGCCCAACATCGATGTACTCACCTTCCTTACCGTACCTGACATTGCATCCAGAGTGGCCACTCTGCTTGCAGGCGAGGCGGACATCGCGACCGACCTCCAGCCTGCAACGGTTCAGGAAGTCGAAGACCGGGACGGTCTTAGTGTCGTGAGCCGGCCTGGTATGCGCTCCGTGTTCCTGTTATTCAATACCAAGATCGATTCCCCCGTCACAGATCGGCTCGTTCGCCAGGCAATCAACTACGCAGTCGATAAGGATGCGATTATCGCGAACATCCTCGACGGCTTCGGCAAGAAGCTTGAAGGCCAGGTGCTGTCCGAGGAATACTGGGGGTACCAGGCTGCTCTTGAGGCCTATCCCTACGACCCTGCCAAGGCCAAAGAGCTACTGGCTGAGGCCGGCTATCCCGATGGTTTTGACTTGCGTATCGTCAGCCCGCGTGGTCGCTATATGATGGATGCCGAAATCTCCCAGGCTGTAGCTGGACAGTTGAAGGACGTCGGCATCAATGCCACAGTCGACACCCTGGAATGGGGCGTGTTCAGCGAGGAGCAGTACAGCCACGAAGGCGGCCCGGTCTTCCTGCTCGGATACATGACCGTCCCCGACGCCGCCCGCATGCTGTCAATCTGGCATTCGACCCACCCGAACGATCAGCACCCCGATGCCACATTTGATGAACTGTCCGACGCCGCTATCAATGAAACCGACGTTGACGCACGTCGCGCAATAGTGAAGGAAGCCGTAGAATACTTCCGTGAGGATGCGCCGGTCGTATTCCTGCATCAGCAATACATCCTGTGGGGCGTTCACGACCGCGTCCAGAACTTCGCCCCGTTCCCGGATGGCCGCCTCAAAATTGACGCGTCCATTGACGTGACCGGAGACCGTTGATCCCTTGGCGCCTCGGTCGTTGAAAGGCGCCGCTTGAGAAGGCCTCCTCCCCTGTGACCATAGAGGAGGAGGCCTTTGTCCCAACTGAACAATGTTTCAGCATGTTTAGAACGGAGCCAACCGTATGATAAACCTCGCACGCGACTTGGTATCGATGGCTTTGTCCATGGGAGCACAGTATGCTGAAGGGCGCGTCGCAGATCAATCCCAACAGGAGATAGTCGGTACGGACGGTGCTGCCAGCGTATCCGAATTTACCACCTGCGGATTCGGAATCCGCGTCCTCGTGGACGGACAGTGGGGATTCGCCAGCGACAACCTTTCCCAACAGCAGCCATCTGAGTCAGTCTGGAAAGCAATCTCGCTCGCACGGGCTATGCCCCGGCGCACGCGCACCGTCAGGCTGGCTGATGTACCGCCCGTTCAAGCCATCTACGAAACGCCCTGCGAACAGGACCCGTTCAACATGCCTGTCCCTGAAAAAGTCGAGATGGTCCAGGCCATCATGCAGGCCATGGCGGGCGCGAGCGACAAAGTATCCAAGACCCAGGCCAAGCTCGACTTCAGGCGCGAGGAATCGCAGCTTGTAACCTCGGAAGGTACCGAGATCGGGCAGACGATCACCTTGACCGGCGCAGGAATGGCCGTCACGGTCGCCGATCGGGGCCAGGTTTTCCGCAGAACCTATCCCTATAGTCATACCGATTTTGGAACGGGAGGATTCGAGTTGGTCCACGCTCTCAAACCGACCGAGGCGGCCGCCGCGATAGTTCATGAAGCGATTGAACTGCTGGATGCCCCCCCTTGCGGCGATGTTGTCTCAACGGTCATATTGGATCCGACACTCGTTGGCATGGTGCTTCACGAGACCATGGGCCATCCCATCGAAATGGACCGTGCCCTGGGCGACGAATCGGACAATTTCGGGCCGAGTTTCCTGCAAGTCCACCACCTCGGCGATTTCCAGTACGCATCAGAGTTGGTGAATATGGTCGCTGACGCAACCCGGCCCAAGGCGGTCGCGACCTACGGATATGATCATGAGGGGGTCAAGGCCCAAAGCATTCCCATCATCAAGGACGGCGTTTTCTCAAACTATCTGATGTCGCGCGAATGTGCGACCGAATTGGATCAGCCAAGCAACGGAACCGCCCGCGCAAGCAGCTGGAATCGCATCCCGATGGTGCGCATCACAAACCTGTCTCTGGTGCCAGGGGAATCGACAAGCGAGCAGCTCATCTCTGAAACCGATGATGGACTCTACATCGAGACGTTCAAGGGCGGAGATATTGATGACAAGCGTCTCACGTTCAGTTTCATGGGCGAACGAGCGTGGAAAATACGCGGCGGCAAAATCGTCGGTCTGGTAAAGAACCCTGTCATCTACGGGGAGGCCCCCATCTTCTGGCGCAATTGCAGTGGAATCGCCGGTCCCGACGAGGACCGGGTCTTGGGCATCTCCAGTTGCGGTAAGGGCCTTCCGTGGCAGTTCATCCCCACCGGACAAGGTGGACCGCCGGCCCGGTTTGATCATGTTAAGGTTGGAGGAGGCATCGGATGAGCACCGACAAAAGGCCTGACATGCCCCTCGGCGAAGATCAAGCTCTGGAGGCAGTCAACTTCGGCTTGCAAGCAAGTCCTGCCGACGCGACCGAAGTTCTGGTTCTGGCGGAAAACACCGATCTGACGCGTTTCGCCAATCTCGCCATCCACCAGAACGTGACGGAATCCCAGTACCAGATCTTCTTCCGCACCGTCTGGAATGATCGGCTGGTAGTTGTGAAGGGCAACGATCTCTCACAAGAGGCAGTGAAGAAAGCGTTGCTTCGCAGCGAGGAGTTGGCCGCTTCCGTTTCCCCAAGCGCCGCCTTGCCCAACTTCGCCTACCCCATGGAATCGGCCGCGAACGATGGACGCCAGGACGTGGTTACATTCAATCCCGCTACAGCGAACTGCGGAGCGGAAGAGCGGGCCCACATCGTGGATCGAGTCTGCAACGTCTTCCGTAGTTGCGGCGTGAGCGGCGCCGGCAACGTCAGGGTGCGGCGGCTGGAAATGGCCGTAGGCAACTCGGCTGGACTGCTCCGCTACGCGCCCTTTTCAATCATCGCGCTGGTGGCAGTAGCGCTTGACGCGGCCAACAACGCCTCAGGCTACAATACCTGGATAGGCCGCGACATCGAGGCGATGGATGCCGAAAGTTCGGCCCGTGAGGCTGCCGTCAAGTGTCTGATGGGCCGAAGCCCCAAGCTAATCGAAGCCCGACCGATGACCGCCATCCTTGAACCGCCTGCGGTCGCGCAGCTGTTCTTCCACCTGAATTTCAGGAGCCTGGGCGTCTGGGGCGCGCAATCTGCCGGCAATCGTGATAACATCGTCTATGACAACTTGGGCGAACGCATAACCGCAGACAATATAATAGTCTACGATGAGATGATGACCGATGGCCTGGCGCCGATGCCATTCGACTACGAAGGCGTTGCCAAGCAGCGCCTCGACTTGATAGTCAATGGTGTGGCAAAAGGCATCGCGCACGACCTCACCAGCGCCGCCAGGTTTGGCCACGCGCCCACCGGCCACGCGCAGATGCCCGGAAATGAGTTCGGTCCTTCGCCGCAGCACCTCGTGATAGAGGGCGGCGACAGCTCCGTCGCCGACCTGATCGAATCCACCGAATACGGTGTGCTGGTGAGCCGAATTCATGGTTTCGTCTCGCCCCTGTCGGGCAAGGAAGGGTACATTGCCGGCACGACTCGCGACGGCCTGTTCCTGGTCGAAGACGGCCGCATAACCGGCCCTATTCGCAATTTTCGCTGGATGGATCGTATATTCTCCGCCTTCGAGACGGTCGAGGGCATATCTAGAGAGCGTAAAGTTCAATTCACGGATGAGTTGTGGTTTCCGACCTGTGTCGTCGCGCCGACGATCAAACTTGGACGGTTCAATTTCATTGATGTGCAACGCTGGACTGAGGAACGCAGCCCTTGAGCAATTTCTGGTCCTATGTCATTCGACGGGCATGGCAGTCCCTGACCATTCTTCTGGGCGTCTCCATCGTCGTTTTCGGCCTCATGCATCTGAGCGGCGATCCGATTCGCCTGCTCGCACCCATCGACACGACCGCAGAGGAACTTGAAGCGATACGCAAGTTGCACGGCCTGGACCGCCCGGTGCCTGTGCAGTACTGGAACTTCCTTACGGGCGTTCTGCGCGGCGATTTTGGAAAGTCGCTCCGCAGCGGTGAGAACGCACTGCATCTTGCATTGGAACGGGTACCGGCAACCGCAAGACTGGCATTTACCGCTCTCCTTTTTTCCCTCATTGTCGCGCTGCCGTTCGGTGTTCTGGCAGCGGTAAAACGCAACACCTGGATAGATCGGACAGTGATGGGCGCCGCGCTCATTGGTCAGAGTATGCCCGTGTTTTGGCTTGGCATCTTGCTGATTCTCGTATTTGCCGTGAATCTTGGCGTCTTGCCGGCCACCGGCACGCGAGCCGGGTGGCGCAGCCTGATTCTGCCCGGCATTACATTGGGCATGTTCAATATGGCCCGCACCGCACGTCTACTTCGATCTGAGCTATTGGAAATCCTGCAAGCCGAGTACATCATGACCGCCAGGGCCAAAGGAATGTCAGCGCGCGTCGTTCTCTGGCGCCACGCCTTTCGCAATGCAGTCATCCCGCTGGTGACCCTGATCGGCTTGGACCTGGGCGCGCTTCTGGCAGGTTCGGTCATCACCGAGACAATCTTTGCGTGGCCGGGTATTGGCCGCCTTGCCGTGAACGCCATATACGGTCGAGATTATCCGGTCGTTCAGGCTACCGTCCTCGTCGTGGCCTCGATCTATGTGATGATCAATTTTCTGGTGGATCTGTCCTACGCTTTCCTTAACCCCAGAGTACGACTGTACTGAGTGACCAGACGATGAAAGTTAGAGCCGGTGACAGAGGCATGATCCCGTTCGCGGCAGTGTTCATTGTCCTGATCGGTCTGGCCATTCTTGCACCAATCGTAGCGCCCTATAGCCCCGATGATCAGGACCTGGTCAAAAGGTTCATGCCTCCCTTGACGCCCGGTCACTCACTGGGGACTGACCACCTTGGACGCGATATCTTAACGCGTCTGATTTTCGGCACAAGGATTTCCCTTAGTGTCGGTTCGATAGCCGTTTTCATATCTGTACTGTTCGGCACTGTCCTTGGGATCTTGAGTGGTTACTATGGCGGCATGTTTGACGATATCGTAAACTGGTTTGTCAATGTGCAACTTGCTTTTCCCTTCATACTGCTGGCTATCTCCGTGATCGCGGTACTGGGCCCCAGTCTCGTCAACATGATCATCGTCTTGGCTATAGGAGGGTGGCCCGCTTATGTCAGGGTTGTTCGTTCGAAAGTGTTCGTCCTCAAAGAGGTGGAATATGTAGAGGCTGTCAAGGCGATTGGAGCCGGCGATGCGCGCATCATGCTCAGACACATCTTCCCCAATGTTGCCCCGCCCCTGATCGTCCTCACCTCATTTGAATTCGCCAAAATGGTTATCGCCGAAGCCGCGCTTAGTTTTCTTGGGTTGGGGCCTAGCGGGCTGGACTATTCATCCTGGGGTCTGATGCTGGCCGAAGGCAAGAACTACCTGGCCGTCGCCTGGTGGGTGGCAACCATTCCGGGCCTTGCCATAATGACAGCAGTACTCTCCATCAACATCGTCGGTGATTGGCTGCGGGACAGACTCGATCCGAAACTGCAAACCTGACTCCACTGTTGGCGCCACGCATTCCAAAGCCCAAATCGCAATTCTGACAAGAGGACTGTCGCCGTGCAGGCAAATGTAGAAGCAGGGGAGGCGCGAAGGTGAATGAACTGCGTATTGCCCAATCGCAAGTGAATTTGCTTCAACCGGAATTCACAACCGATCAACCCGACCTGCAGTCCATCCTGGCGCTGGTGTATGAACCGCTCATGCAATGGCGCAGTGGACGCGTCGCGCCTGGATTGGTCGCCTCCTGGGAGGTCCGAGACGACGGTCGCTCATGGTTGCTTACGTTGCGTGATGATGTCCGCTTCCATGATGGCTCCCTTTGCGCCACTGACGACGTCGTGCAAAGTCTGGAACGGATGCGGGAAGCAGGCGGCGCTTTCGGAATGGGGGGCGTGTACTCTCCCTACCTTGAGCCACTCAGCTTTGAGCCAGTTGGCAAAACGCAACTGCTCGTTAAGAGTTCCACCCCGACAGGGGACCTGGCCGACATCTTCGCCGCAGTGTATGTGGGCAAGCAGAGGGGCCCTGCTGAGCCTCCATTGGGCACGGGACCATTCCGGCTCGAAGAGTACGTCGAGGGCGAACTTCTCCGGCTGTCAAGCGCGGCCAGGCCCGATCACAATTCACAGTTCTCTGAACTGACCATTTCGCAGATGCCGTCCGCGTCAGATCGGTACAGTGCACTACTGAATGACCAGGCAGACTTGGCAACCGGCCTTGAACTGATGCAGCCGCTTCCTGAGAATGACGGACTGACGTGGCGCAGGTCTACCAACACGCTCTCCGTGATCGGTTTCCTCAACGGATACGAGAAGCCTTTTTCGCAACCGGAAGCACGTCTGGCGATCAATTTCGCTGTTGACCTAGATGCCATCATCGACCGCGTTTGGCCTGGACTTGCCGAGCCTGCCGCGACCGTCGTCAGCCCGTTTCACTTCGGATTTTCTGATGCTCTGCGCCCGCACGCCTATGATCCTGAGCGCGCCAGAGAGCTGTTTAACACCTGTGACATGCCGGAAGAGCTGGTCCTGCGCACGCCTCTGGTCATCCCCGATCGCGCGCCGCAAGTGGCAGCGATGATCCAGGAGCAACTCGCCCACATCGGCATTCATGTCCGCATCGAAAGCGAATCGGACCGCCCGAAGTATGCGATGGACACGAGCCAGAAGCGAATCGGCCACCTGGCGCTATTCGACTCCAGCCCATTGAGCACGTACCGAGTGCTGCAAGAGAAAATATCCAGCCAGACCCAAGGTCTCTGGTGGCAAGGTGTAACCGATAGCCAAGCCGACCAGCTGATAGATGCTGCCCACTTGACGCTTGACAACCGCAAGCGGAGCGAAGCCTACAGCCGCTGTCTGTCCTGGCTGCACGCCAACCCGCACTGGCTATACCTGTATCACCCCGTAAAGCTCTACGCCCATCGGGCGGAACTCTCTGGAATCGAATTCGACCATGCCGGTCTGATAAGACTTAATCCGGCGTCAACGCGTGCCTCCTGACTTAGGCTGGCCCCCAAACAACCTCACCCGCTCACCCTACTCGGTACTCCTTCAGCAGCTCATAGTTCGGCGTAATCCCCAGCCCCGGGCGATCAGGCGCATCGACATTGCCGTCCGCGTCCAGCTTCATCGTCTCTTCGAAAATCTGCATCCGCAGCGGGTCCACCGTCTCACGATAAAACTCCAGAATAAGGCCGTTTGCGATCGCGCAAACCACGTGGATATGCACCTCCTGCGCACCGTGCGGAGCGATGACCAGGTCCTCCGCCGCCGTCAGCGCGGCAACCTGCATAAACTCCGTAATGCCCCCTAGAATCTGGGCGTCAGCATTGATAATCGCCGCCCCTTCCTTTTCAATCAGATCCCGAAAGCCATAGCGAGTGTACTCATTCTCACCGCTGGCGATCGGAATCCAAGTCGAACGTGCAACACGCCCGTGCCCCCTGTAATCGTCCGGCGCGACCGGCTCCTCAAACCAGAACGGCTCGTACTTCTCCATCTTGCGCGCCATCTCGATCGCCTCGTGCGCAGTGTACGCGTTGTTTGCATCAACCAGCAGCTTGATCTCCGGTCCGATCGTCTCCCGCACGACCCGCACCCGTTCCACATCCTCATTGATCGGCACGCCGCCGACCTTCATTTTGATCGCCTTCGCGCCCAGCGTCAGGTTCTCCTCCATCTCCTGCGCCAGCTCCCGCAGACCCTTGCCCTCCTCATAATAGCCGCCGGCAATATAGGCTGGGATGCTGTCCCTGTACCCGCCCAGCAGTTGATATACCGGCCGATTCACCGCCTTGCCAATCAGATCCCACAGTGCAATGTCGATGGCGCTGATCACCCGCGTCGACAGCCCGCGACGACCCACCAGCTTCGGCAGCCACATATCTTCCCAGATGCGCCGGTAGTTGAACGGGTCCTCGCCGATGACGACCGGCTTGAAGTAGTCGATCAGCGTAGTCGTCAGATCGCTGCCCTGGCCGGACGCCGTGCCGCCTCCCCAGCCCACGCCTGTAACCCCTTCGTCGGTGTAAATATGAACCAGGTTCAGGCTCACATCCACGTACGTATATTTCCCATTGCTGATCGGCTTCGGCCGCGGCCAGGCGTACCGTTCAACCGTCATATCCGTAATCTTCATGACCCGCTCCCTTTTGCTCCTGGACTGTCCTGTCCGGACATGGATCGATAACTTCTTCCCCGTTATACGTCCATTTCCGGCCCACCACAAACTTCAACAACACAAAACGCCCCAAACCGACCACTGACCACTAACCATTGAGCTTTGCATATGGGCGGTCGGCCGCACGCGGCCTCCCTTGTGCAGGGGCTGCGCCCCCGCAACGCCCCCCTACAAAACCATCGCTCACCGACCGTGTGTGCGCATTCCAGCCGTGCGGCTCCAGCAACGCGGCTGCCGTCAGCCGAATACGCCATCCGATAGCCTGAATGGCGGCAGGGATAAAGGGCTGGTCAAGACAGGCACTGTATATGGCATAGTAGTTACAACTGACCACCCAAAACCGCAGTTCCGCGCCCCCGGCAACGCCCCTTTCTGGCTCCCCACCTAGTGTACTCTTCTCCAGCACTGTGTCTAGCCAACAGTGTCTAGCCAACAGTGTCTAGCCAACAGTGTCTAGCCAACAGTGTCTAGCCAACAGTGTCCGCTCCCCTCCCTTTCAGTCTCAAGCCACTGACCACTGACCACCGACCACTGCCGTTCTTAGACACGCCCCTACCCCTTTGATAAACTTAAGGCAATCCCCACACCGCCAAAATCTGCTCACAGAAAGGTCCCGCAGTGAAAATCCTGGTAACCGGCGGCACTGGCCGGGTTGGCGCTAATCTGGTCCCGCGTCTACTGGCCGCAGGCCACGAAATCCGCGCTTTCCTCTACCCCGGCGACGCCAGCCGCGCGCACAAGCTCGACGCCTTCACCGGAGTGGAAACCGTGACCGGCGATCTGCGCAACCTGGACGACGTTAGCCGTGCCGTCCAGGGCATGGACGCCGTCTACCACTTGGCCGCGGCCTTCGGCGGCCCCTTCGACAATCGCCAGTACCTGGACATAAACGCCATGGGCACGCTCAACCTGCTGGAAAGCGTGCGCGCCCACTGCCCCAATCTCCACCGCTTCGTATATGCCAGCACCGTCGCCGTCTATCTGCGGCTGGAAAACTATGGCCGCTACTTCGAGGAGCCCCTTCGAGAGGACATGGCCGCCCGCTATCACCACATGCCCTACTTTCTCACCAAATGGATCGGCGAAGAGCTGACCATGGCGTACCACTACCAGTACGATCTGCCGGCGACCTCCTTTCGATTCTCCACAATTATCGAGCCTGGCGAGTTCTTGAACGATGCCGGCCTGCCCCGACTCCTGGCCTTCAGCAGCGCGGTCGACCACTGCAAAAGCATAGAGAGCAGTGATCCGGATACAAGGACGATGATCGACAACCTCATTTCCCAGTGGACCGGCCGCGACCAACTCCTTCTCAGCCGCAACCCCAACGGCATCCCCTACAAAGAGCACTTCAGCGATGTGCGCGACATCGCTCGCGGCCTGCTGTTGGGCCTCGAAAAGGAGGAAGCCGTCGGCGAGGAGTTCAACTTGGCCGGCAACGTGATCATCGATTGGGAAGAGGCTGTCCCGCGCCTCGCCCAACGCTTCGGTGTCACCTACATCGACGCGGGCCTGCCGACGCCTGTCCGCTATACGCTCGATCTGACCAAAATCCAGTCCAAACTCGGCTTTGTACCGCAACACGATCTGGACAGCGTCATCGAGACCGCAGAAGCCATCCGCCGCGGCGAAAAAACGGACGTAGTCCCCACCGGCATCCGCTACGGAGAGAGCTGATGCCGAGCAGCGTCCTCCCGGCCGGCCCTTCCCCCGAACAGCGGGGATGTATCCCGGAATCCGGCCCGCCAAGCGCTCCATCTGTCCCCGCCAAAGGACCGCCCTACAAAACTCCGTCGTCTACTATCCTGAAAACTGCTGCAAATCCTGCGCCAGAAAACGAGCCAAACTATCTAGCCGTCCCCTCCGTTTGGCAGGAAGATTCAGGTGCCGGATAATTAGCAACTGGCCGCATGGTAACTTTGTCAGGAAACATGATTCGAGAATTCGCCGAAAACCTTTCCTTTCCTACATGCTGCAAGAACTGAAACCCTGAACCAAAGAAATTGAAAGGTCCCGCAATGAAGATTCTGGTAACCGGCGGCACCGGCCGGGTCGGCGCCAATCTGGTCACACGCCTGCTGAACAAAGGACACGACGTTCGCACCCTCGTCTATCCAGGCGATGCCAGTCGCGCAAATAAGCTGGACGCCTTCGCCAGCGTGGAAACAGTGACCGGCGATCTCCGCAACCTCGATGATGTCCGCAGCGCTGTCAAAGGTGTTGATGCCATCGTCCATCTTGCCGCAGCCTTCGGCGGTCCCTTCGACAACCGGCAATACCTGGACATCAATGCAATGGGAACCCTCAATCTTCTCGAGAGCGTTCGCACTGAATGTCCCAACCTGCACCGCTTCGTATACGCCTGCACCGAAGCCGTCTACTGGCGTCTGGAGGACTACGGCCGCTACTTCGAAGAGCCAATCACCGAAGACATGGTCGCCCGCTACCACCACATGCCCTACTTTCTCACCAAGTGGATCGGTGAGGAGCTGGCCATGACCTACTACTACCAATATGAGGTGCCCGCGACCTCATTCCGCTTTTCCACGATCATCGAACCGAGTGAATTCTTCAACGAGGACGGTGTGCCGGCGCGACTCGCCTTCAGTTCGGTGTACGACCGCTACAAATCGATGAATAGCAGTGATCCGGACACACAGGCGATGCTCGACGACCTCAGAGCCCAGTGGACTGGCGAAGATCAACTCCTCCTCAACCGCAACCCCAATGGCGTACCCCACAAACAGCACTTCTGCGATGTGCGCGACATCGCTCGCGGGCTGGTCCTGGGTATCGAAAAGGATGAGGCCGTTGGCGAGGAGTTTACCCTGGGCGGCGACGCAGTCATCGACTGGGGCGAGGCTGTCCCTTGGCTGGCCGAACGTTACGACCTCAGTTTCGCCGACGCGCGCACGCCCGAGGCGAACTACTTTACCCTTGACCTGACCAAGATTCAGACACGACTCGGCTTCAATTCCAAGCATGATCTCGTCAATATCGTCGAGACCGCCGAAGCCATCCGCCGCGGCGAGGCGACCGATGTCGTCCCCACCGGCGTTCGCTACGGTGAAAATTGAGGCTCTGCCCTCGGCCCACGTCCTGAAGTGGGCGCGCCGGACCTGAAAAAAGGAGTAAGACTTTCGATGAACAACGCTAAGATCTCCACCATCGAGTGGGGCACCCTTGTTGGCCAGCGCCCCCGACAAGCAGGTTGCAACTCCCGGGGGCCCGTTCACGGCAACGAGGTCCAGGTGCCCCTGGCCCGCATCACCGCGACAGATGGAACGTCGGGCTTCGGCGCCTGCCGCCCCTTGAGCGAGCAACAAGCCCACGCCTTTCTCGGCGAGCGGGTCGAGGACCTCATCGACGCCGGCCGCGGGGTCGCACCGCGCGCCGCTTCCCTTGAATTCCCGCTGTGGGATCTGCAGGGGCAGCGCACCGGCCGCCCAGTCTACCAACTCCTGGCGGAATCAGCCGGCAAAACGGTTTCTGAGCCCCCGCGCGTTCGCTGCTACGACACCTCGCTCTATATCGACGACCTGCACCTCGCGACCGACGAAGCGGGTGCCGCCCTTATCGCCTCCGAGGCACGATTCGGCTATGAGCACGGTCATCGCTCATTCAAGATCAAAGTTGGCCGCGGCGCACGGCACATGCCCCTCCTGGAAGGCAACAGCCGCGACGTCGCCGTTATCCGGGCCGTACGCGCAGAAGTCGGCCCCGACGCCGCCATCCTCATCGATGCCAACAACGGCTACAATCTCAACATCGCCAAGCAGATCCTGGCCGAAACCGCCGACTGTAACCTCTTCTGGCTCGAAGAAGCCTTTCACGAGGACGGCGCACTCTACGAAGACCTGCATGACTGGATCGAGCGCGAAGGGCTGTCGACCAACATCGCCGACGGCGAGGGTCAGGCCTCTCCTATGCTCCTCGACTACGCCCGCGACGGTTTCGTCGATATCATCCAGTACGATATCTTCAGCCACGGCATGACCAACTGGCTGCAGACCGGCGCCCAACTTGACGGCTGGAACATCGGCACCGCGCCGCATCACTACGGGCGCCACATAGGCAACTACGTCTCCGGCCACCTCGCCGCGGCCGTCGACGGCTTTCTCTTCATCGAATGGGACGAGGTCTCCACCCCCGGGCTCGACGGCTCCGCCTATCAGGTGGAGGAGGGTTATGTTCGCATGCCCGACGCGCCCGGCTTCGCCCTTACACTGGATGAAGATCTCTTTCAACAAGCCGTCGCCGCCGACGGTTTTAGCGTACGCCTGTAACGAAACCGACCCGAAAGACCGGAGAAGTCGCCGCCGACTTCAGAACGATTCCCTTGTATCTTCATCGCAGGGGCAGCATCACACTGGCGCTGCTGCGCCAGCTTTTCTACAATTCCCACTAGCTTGACGAAAGGTCCAGGAGTAACGCAATGAGCAGTGCGCGTATCGCCGCAATCGAATCGGGAACACTCGTCGGCCGGCGGCCCCGCCTTGCCGGGTTCAACGCCCGCAAAAAAGGCGACCACGGCTGGGAGTCGAAGATCCCCTTGGCGCGCGTCACAACCTCGGATGGAATTTCAGGCTTTGGTTTCAGTCGTCTCACCCGCCAGCAGGCCCAACTGCTTCTCGATCGGCAGCTGGACGAGCTGATCACCGTTGACAGTGGTGTCAACCAGGCGGCTTTCCCTATGGAGTACCCACTCTGGGATCTCTTGGGCCGGCGCGGCGCCCGCCCCGTCTACCAGCTCCTCGCCGATCGTGCCGGCAAAAATGTCTCCGGCCAGTTGCGTGTGCCCTGCTACGACACCACGCTCCTGATCGACGACCTGCACATACCCACCGACGAGGAAGGCGCCGCTCTGATCGCGTCGGAGGCCAATTTCGGCTTCGAGCACGGCCACCGCGCCTTTAAGATCAAAGTCGGTCGCGGCGCCCGCCACATGCCTCCTCTGGAAGGCGACCGCCGCGACATAGCCGTGATCCGCGCTGTGCGCGCCGCGGTCGGCCCCGACGCCGTCATCCTGATCGATGCCAACAACGGCTACACACTCAACATCGCCAAACATATCCTGTCCGAAACTGCCGACTGCAACGTATACTGGCTGGAAGAGGCCTTTCACGAGGATGACGAACTGTATGAAGACCTGCATGCCTGGATCGAGCGCGAGGGGCTGTCCGTCCTCATCGCCGACGGCGAAGGCGCAGCCTCACCTCACCTGCTCGATTACGCACAAAGAGGGATCGTCGATGTCATTCAATACGACATCTTCTCCTACGGCATGACAAAATGGCTCGAAACCGCTCCCAAACTGGATGCCTGGAACGTGCGCACAGCGCCCCATCACTACGGCGCCCACCTGGGTAACTTTGTCTCCGGCCACTTGGCCGCCGCCGTCGCTGGCTTTGCCTTCGTCGAATGGGACGAGCTCGCCACGCCCGGGCTGGACAGTTCCGCCTACTCTATTGACAACGGACATGTGTGCCTTCCGAACGCCCCCGGCTTCGGGCTGAACCTGGACGAGAGCCTCTTCCAACAAGCAGTTGCCGCTAATGGCTATGTAGCAAAAGCCTCCTAGTCATGGCAAAATACCAAAAAGTCAGAATCGGAAACCATCTTTCAGTGACCGTGAACCGCCGGTTGCAATACGCTACCAACGAGATGAACAATGGGTAACGCCCCCTCAATGCAGGAAACAATCCGACGTTTGCACGAATACTGGGCCGCGCGCGGTTGCCAGCTCTGGCAGCCCCACAGCGAAAAACTTGGCGCTGGCACCATGAACCCCGCCACCGTGTTGCGCGTGCTCGGTCCCGAGCCCTGGAACGTCGCCTACGTCGAGCCTTCTTTTCGCGCCGATGACGGCCGCTACGCCGAAAACCCCAACCGCATGCAGATGCACACCCAGTATCAGGTGCTGCTAAAACCGGACCCCGGAAACCCGCAGGAACTCTATCTGAGCAGCCTGGAGGCCATCGGTCTGCAGCGCGACCGACACGACATCCGCTTCGTCGAGGACAATTGGGAATCGCCCGCCCTCGGCGCCTGGGGCCTTGGCTGGGAGGTCTGGCTCGACGGCCAGGAGATCACCCAGTTCACCTATTTCCAACAGGCCGGCGGCGTCAGCCTCGACCCCGTCAGCGTAGAGATAACCTACGGGCTCGAGCGCATCGTCATGTATCTCCAGCAGCGGACAGAGGTCTGGTCCATCGACTTCGACGGCGTCCACACCTACGGCGAGATCTACCGTCAGCAGGAGATCGAACACTGTATCTATAACTTCGAGCTGGCCGACGTCGAACGCCAGCGCACACTGTGCGATCTCTACAACGCCGAAGCCGAAGCCTGCATCGAGCGCGGCCTCGTCGCCCCCGCCCACGACTACGTGCTTCGGCAGAGCCAGGCCTTTAACATCCTGGACACACGCGGCGCAATCGGCGTCACCGAACGCGCCAAATTCTTCGCCGCAATGCGCAGCCAGGCCCGCCGCATCTCCGAACTGTACGTGGAACAGCGGCAGCACGAGGAATATCCGTGGCTGGCCGGCGGCGAAGAGAGCCCGGAAAGCCAAGGCAAATCAGTCCCCAGACAAGACCTCGCCGCTGAGCAACTGTCCGAGCCCCAATCGTTGCTCATCGAACTGGGTAGCGAAGAGCTGCCCGCCGGTGATGTGCCTGTGGGAATCCAGCAAATTGAGTTACGGCTGCGAGACCTGCTGGAACAGGCGCGGCTCACATGCGGCGATCTTACCGTTTCCGGAACAACTCGCCGCCTGGTTGCGCACGTGCAGGATCTGGCCCCGCGCCAGCAGGACGAGATCGTCGAACGCAGAGGGCCGCCCGCTGAGCGCGCCTTCGATTCCGACGGCCAGCCCACAAAGGCTGCCATCGGCTTCGCCCGCGGCCAGGGCGTCCAACCATCCGATCTCGAAGTCCGGGACAACTATGTCTACGCCGTAACCAGGCTGGAGGGTGAGCCGGCCACTTCCGTGCTGCCCCAGCTAATCGAAGATCTGCTCGAAAGTATGCAGTGGGGCAGGACGATGCGCTGGAACAGCAGCAACAAGAGCTATCCTCGCCCATTACGTTGGATCGTCGCCCTCTATGGTACTGACGTTATTCCCGTATCGTGGGCCCACGTCACCAGCGGCAGGGTCAGCCGCGGGCCCCGCTATCACGATGCGAGGGCGCGCCTGCCCGCCGGCGAGTTTACAACCTTCGACATCGCCGACGCCGACAGCTACTTCGATGACGCGGCCGCGCTGGGCATTCGCCTATGCCGCCCGGATCGCCGTAGCCTGATCGCTGAAGCCGTCCAGGACGCGGCCTCCCGCGCCGCTTCCATTGAAACAGGCGGCGCCGACCCACTGCCGCCCGGCGCCTACGAGTGGGAGCCGGATGAGGACCTTCTGGAAGAGGTCACAGATCTGGTGGAATCCCCGCAGGCCGTAATCGGCGCTTTCGAGGAACGCTACCTGGACCTCCCTCAGCCGATACTGACAGCGGTGATGAAGAAGCACCAGCGCTACTTCCCGGTCCTGGCCAAGTCCTCAGACGGAGAAAGCTCAACGCTGGCGCCTCGCTTTGTTACCATCGCCAACGCCGACGATCTGGACCATCCCGACGTAGTGCGGCAGGGCAATGAGGGCGTAATTCGCGCCCGTTACGCAGACGCTGAATTCTTCTACCGGCAGGATACGGCCAAGCCCCTCGACACTTTCACCAACCGTCTGGAAACCCTCACCTTCCACGCCAAACTCGGCTCGATGCTCGAGAAGACAGCCCGCCTGGAGACGCTGGCCCCCCAGATCGCCCAGATGCTCGGGGCCGGCGAGCAGACAACCGAGACTTCTCGCCGGGCCGCCGCGCTCTCCAAGACCGACCTGGTTACCTCCATGGTGGT
The DNA here is from genome assembly GCA_002238445.1 of Caldilineaceae bacterium bin5. Classification (GTDB taxonomy): domain Bacteria; phylum Chloroflexota; class Anaerolineae; order Caldilineales; family Caldilineaceae; genus Bin5. The sequence goes on along the minus strand of MPML01000044.1, from coordinate 20,037 downwards.
CGAAATGACCAGTCTGCAAGGCGTAATGGGCGAGATCTACGCCCTCAGGAGCGGCGCACCACCGCCAGTGGCACAAGCTATCCGGGAGCACTACCTGCCCCGTTTCGACGGTGACGCAGTGCCCAAGAGCGCAGCCGGCCTTGCCCTCAGCCTTGCCGACAAACTGGATAGTCTGGTCGGTCTCTTCGGTGTCGGTGTGTCGCCCAGCGGCAGTGCCGACCCCTTCGGTCTGCGCCGCGCCGCCCTTGGGATCGTAAATGCCTTGACACTGACCAGTTCTTCGTTCGATCTGTCGACTGCTCTCGAGCACGCGGCCTCACATTACGGAAATCTTCTGGCAGAAGATGCCGTTTCCAGCGCCAGAGATTTCATTGTTCGCCGTCTTGAGCGAAAGCTGCGCGATCTGGGCCATGCGCCCGATGTCGTGGACGCCGTCCTGGCCGCACGCGGGGACGACCCCTACTCTGCCGTCGGCACTGTCCACCATCTTGCCGCCGCAGTTGCCTCCCCAAACTGGGAACAGACCTTCACCGCCTATGCCCGCTGCGCCCGTATCGTCCGCGGCATCGAACGCGACCTGCCCCTGCAACCGGCGTCCTACCAGGAGAAAGTGGAGCACGAATTGCATACCGCATACGAAAGTGCGGCGATGAAACTAAATGGCGCAAGCGATGCTGCTGAGTCGCTGGGACAAGTGCTGGCCGACCTGTCCGCGCCGATCAACAGTTTTTTCGACACCGTATTGGTGAACGCTGAGGAGGATGACGTGCGTCTGGCGCGCCAAGCGCTTGTCCAACGCATCGCCCTGATTCCCGCCTCCGTCGCCGATCTAAGCCGCCTGCAAGGGTTCTGATCGCCTGAATACTTTTTCCGAATTCAAGAGATGGACTGTGACTGCTACACGTTTTAATGGCTTCGTTGGCCGCACGCCGCAATTGACCGAAATCTGAAAAAGAAGGGGAGAAGAAAGCAATGGACACGCACTATCTTGCAGATCAGAAAGTCAGCGAAGAGCAACTCTGCGCCTGGACGGACCAGTTCAACCGCGATGGATGCCTCTTCCTGCGCAATGTGCTTCCGCTCGACTGGACCGCCGAACTGCGCACCGACCTGGAAAAGTCATTGCGCGACAACCCCAATGGGCTCAACAACAAGAGCCATCGCGCCCACCTGGCCCACCGCATGTTCGAGACCAGCGCCGCCAACCTGCGCCTCTTCGACATGGAGCCGATGATCTCCTTGGCCGAAGCCATTATCGGGCCGGACTGCCACGTAATCCACAACAACTCCTTCATTTCTCCCCCCGGCGGCGGCCTTGACGGCTGGCACCAGGATGACCGGCCCCATTTCATTGTCACCGACGGCGAAGCCCCCGCCAATGTACAACTGCCTACTCTCTTCTTCACCGCCAACTACTACCTGACCGACGTCACCGAAATCGAGCACGGCGGCACCGAAGTCATCCCCCGTTCGCACCTTTTCGGCGCCAGCCCGCCGCGCCAGCTGGACGGCACGGAGTGGGAAGATCGTATCCAGTACAATCTAGGTGGCGCTGGCAGCGTGGTCCTCTTCAACAACCAGGTCTGGCACAGGGGCGGCCCCAATCGCAGCCAGCGCACACGCTACATAACGCAAGTCACGTACGGCCGGCGGATCATCGGCCATAAGTACTACCCGTTCATGAACTACTCCATGCCCGAGCATGTCTTTGACGGTGCAGACGACAGGCTGCGGCGCCTTCTCGGTTTCCTGCCGCACGGGGCCTACGGGTAACCGCGGGCGGCCGGCGCAGCAAGGAACCTTCCTCGACACTGAAGTCCAGGAAATGAGGACTCAAAAATGGATGGAATCGCTGGCAAGCGGGTCTTTGTTTCCGCCGCAGCCGCAGGAATTGGGCGTGTCATAGCCGATCGCTTCAAACAGGCTGGCGCCCGCGTGCACGTCTGCGATGTAGACGATGCCGCGCTGGCCCAATTGCCTGGTCGCGCAGCCCGCCTGTCAGGCACCCGCGCCGACGTTGCCGACCCGGCGCAGATGGAAGCCGTATTTCAGGCAACTGCAGATGAACTGGGCGGGCTGGATGTGCTGGTGAACAACGCCGGCATCTCAGGCCCAACAGCAAACGCCGAAAGCATCGACCCTGAAGACTGGCAGCGCACAATAGAAGTGAATCTGAACGGCGCATTCTACTGCGCCCGTCTTGCCATTCCCATGCTCAAAGCAAGCGGCGGCGGCTCGATTGTCAACATCGCCTCCACCGCCGGCCTGCATGGTTACCCTCTCCGCACACCTTACGCCGCCTCCAAATGGGCCCTGATCGGGCTGACCAAGACCCTGGCCATGGAACTGGGACCCTCCGGCATCCGGGTTAATGCCGTCTGTCCCGGTTCCGTCGAAGGGTCGCGCATCGACGGCGTATTCGCCGCCAAAGCCGCTGCGCGCGGCGTCAGCACAGAGGAAATCCGGGCCGCATTTCGCCAGAAGAGCTCTCTGCGCACGCTGATAGCTGCCGACGATATCGCCGAAACCGTCCTCTTTCTCTGTTCCGACAACGGCGCCCGTATCTCGGGCCAGGCCCTGGCCGTCGACGGTCACACCGAAACGATGCGCATGTGAGCGAGACGCGGCCCCGCCCCGTGCCACCTTCGCCACCAAATCCCGCCAATCCCCAAACCCCAATGATTTCGGTTCAGTCAACTGCTCATAAAGTAGCCCTTACTGGAAACTGAAAACGCAAAACTAAAAACTGCCCTTAGATTGCTCTCCAGAGCAGACTGTGCTATCGTTAGTGAACGGTTTCGCAACCCAAATTGGAACATTTGGGAACGCGACCCAAGTTTCCACGCAACTGCCTTACCTGCTGTCTCAAACAGTTTCCCGCAAAAAGTGTCAATTCGGCCACAACTGAGGAAAGCGAAAACGTAACGGTGAAGGACGAAAAAGCGCCGGGGAAGCCTTCAATCCCCGACATCGTTATCGGACGACTGCCGGTCTATTTGCGCACCTTGCGCTTGTTGGCGGATGACGGACGGGATGTCACCTCAAGCCAGGAATTGGGGGAGCACCTGGGCATCAGTTCAGCGCAAATTCGCAAAGACCTCAGCCACTTCGGCGAATTTGGCAAGCAAGGTACAGGATACAACATCGATTTCTTGTGCCGGCAACTTCAAAAGATCCTCAACGTCGACACGATCTGGCCCGTTGTCCTGGTAGGCGCCGGCTCCCTCGGCACAGCCATCGCCAACTATCAGGAGTTTGAATCGAGCGGCTTTCGCATCGTATCCGTCCTCGATGAGGACCCGCAAAAAATCGGGCAGCCTATCGGAAACGGATTGCTGATCGAGGATTTCGCCGATCTCAGCCAGCTTGTCAAAGGGTCAAACGTGCGGATTGCCGTGATGGCTGTCCCTGCGTACGCCGCCCAGCGCGTCGCCAGTCAGCTTATCGACGCCGGGCTGAATAGCATACTGTGCTACGCACCCATCACCCTGGCGGTCCCCTCGCACGTCCGCGTCGAATACATCGATCCGGTTGTTCACTTCCAGCATATGACCTACTATCTGCGTTGAAAAACGTGGAGGGCAGAAGCACACCACCGCCCGAAATTCGCGCATGCGCAATTCGGAACGGTTGCCCGCCGTCAGAGTGGCTCTTTGCGAGGCAATCCTTGCTGCCTGGGGTAATGCTTTGGTGTCTTGCGTGTCTTTCGTATCAGCAGAACACGCCGCTCTTCATCCAGTGTCGGCACGCCCACCGGCGAGAACCGCACCGTTTCGCCGCCCAGCATTTCTATCGCATTGCGGGCTTCCATGAACTCTTCAGCCGCGTTCGGGCCCTTATATATGACCGCCAATCCGCTCTGGCGCACAAACGGCAATACATACTCAGTCAGTGTATTGAGCCGGGCCACCGCTCTGGCCGTCGCCAGGTCGAACTGGCCGCGGAAACGACGATGACGGCCCAATTCTTCAGCTCTCCCCTGAACCAGAGTGACATTCTCGAGCTCCAAAGTGGCCACAACCTCTTCTAGAAAGCGTATCTTCTTGGCCGTGCCATCAACAAGCGTCAGCTTCAGATTCGGCCATGCAATCTTGAGAGGTATACCAGGGAATCCCGCGCCCGTTCCAATATCAACGCAAGCCAAAGTCTTGTTCGGTGGCAATGATGCCCCAATCTCCTCTGCCACAAGCGGCAGACCGGCCAGACAGTCCAGAAAATGCTTCTTCTGCACGTCTTCACTCTCCGTGATCGCCGTCAGATTCATCTTCTGGTTCCACTCTGCCAGCAGCGCCGCAAAGGCCCGAAACTGCTCAATCTGTGCGCTGGCAAGAGGGATACCTATAGAGTTTGCCCCCGAAGTTAGAGTCTGCATGAGAACATTGTAGCACAGGAGTTGACCAGTGAAGACGATTCGATACCGCTCCGCCGGTGGCATCGTGACCCAAAGAAACATCCTCTCCCATTTACCAGCTGAAGAGACCCATCTCCTTCTCCTCGACCGGCCCAGCCGCGCCGAAGTGCGGCTGCCCAAAGGGCATATAGATCCCGGCGAGAACGCTGAAGAAGCGGCGCTGCGCGAAACCTGCGAAGAAGCAGGCTTCTGCGACCTGCGCATTCTGGCAGACCTGGGCTGGCGCACCGTCGAATTCGACTACAAGCGCGCCCACTATATCCGCGAAGAACGATACTTTCTCATGCAGCTGCTGTCTGCACGTCAGACCGCCCGCCCCCCCAAAGACGCTAAGCAGTTTCAAGTACTGTGGGAACCGCTAGCGACCGCAGGCAAACGGTTGACCTTTGAAGCCGAGCGGCTCTTTGTCGAGGACGCCGTAACCGCATTTGCGAAGGTTCCCCGCTCGTGACCCGCGCTAAATAAAATACAAAAACCGGGAATGTGCCCATTCCCGGCTCGTTTCGTTGTCAACTGTCTTGAATTTTTCGCAGGAAGTGCCGGCGCCCCTGCTTTCAGGAACGTCTGCCGCGCCTCTTGCGACGCGCACAGCCCGGCTGTCCCGGTACCTTCAACTTCCTACTTTCGTCGATATGTAATGCGTCCGCGTGTCAAATCGTATGGACTCATATCGACTCTCACCTTGTCGCCGAGAAACACCCGAATGTAGTTTCTGCGCATCTTGCCGGATAGATAGGCCAGAACAACGTGTCCGTTCTCCAATTCCACCCGAAACTGGGCATTCGGCAGGGCTTCGACGACTTTACCTTCCAGTGTGAGTATTTCCTCAGCCATAAATCTCCATCAGTGGGCGCTAGGCCGGCATTTATGCTACCTGGTGTGTGTAGATTGGGCTATCGGAACGAACGGGCCGCATTTCTTCGTGCCTTCCGGATCGCCTTCTGTTTGTTTATGCGGCGCACTTCGCTCTTGGACGTAAACCAGCGCTTCTGGCGCACAATCGGCAGGATGCGCGCCTCGGCTATCGACTTTCGGAACCGGCGCATCAGGCTTTCCTGAGATTCTCCAGGCCTTAATTCAACGCTAATTGAACTCACCCCCTTCTGGACGCTTGTGCAAATGGACAAAACAAGCCTGCCAGCCCATGTTGCTTCAAGAGACTGGCAGGCAGTTCAAGTATAAACGACCAGAGGCAAAGAGTGCAAATGCCTGCATATGACCACTTCTAGCCCAATTCCGGGATGCAGCCTTCAGGAACTTTCCTCAGTCCCATCCTGCCCAGCTTCCTAAGATCCCTCTTCCTCAGCGACTTCGGCAGAATCCGCAACCGCGCCTTCTACCTCCGCATCCCCGGCCATCCCTTCTGCGGTTGCAAGCGCCTCTGGCTCGCCTACCGATGCCTCCGGCTCACTCGCAGGCTCTTCAGCCGCACCCGCGGTCGCTCCCGGCTCACTCGAAGCGGCCGCAGCATCCTCAGCAACGGACGCCTCCGGCTCACTCGCAGGCTCTTCAGCCGCACCCGCGGTCGCTTCCGGCTCAATCGAAGCGGCAGCAGCATCCTCAGAAACGGACGCCTCGGGCTCACTTGCCGGCTCTTCCTGCTCCTCTGCCGCGTTAATCTCTAGATTATCTGCCTCCGTCTCCAGCAGCTCCTGCCCGACAAATTCGTCAGCCTGCCTTCGGCTCAAACCAATTCGCTGCCGGTCCGGATGGATTCGCAGGATTTTTACAGGAATACGATCGCCGCTGCTAACCATTTTCAGCGGTTCGGCTACGGTAATATCGGCTAACTCACTGATGTGGATCAGCCCCTCGATACCCGGTTCAAGTTGAGCGAATGCGCCAAAATCGATCACTCTTGTAACCGTGACCAGAATCGTGTCATTCACCTTATATCGCTCTTCAATGCTTTCCCAGGGATTCGACAAGAGCCGCTTGCGGCTAAGCGCGATGCGGCTACGCTCCGGATCCAGGCGCAGTACCTCGACCTGAATCTGCTCCCCCACCTTCAAAACATCGCGCGGGTGACTGACCGGCGTCCACCCAATCTCGCTGACGTGCAGCAGCCCGTCCGCGCCGCCGATATCGACAAATGCTCCAAACGGGCGCAAGCTGCGCACTTCACCATCTACCACCGCGCCCACTGCCAACTCTTCGAACAACTGCGCTTTGCGCCCCGCCCGGTACTCTCGCTCAGCCAGGCGATAGGAGAGTACAAGCCGGCGCCGCTGCCGCTCCACTTCGATTACCTTGACCGGCAGGTCCTGACCCACAATCTGTTGCAACCGCTCATTGCGCTGCTCCTCGTTCATATTCCTCGGCAGCCCAACAATATGTGAAGCCGGTATAAAGCCCCGCAGGTGGTCAAAATCGGCCAAAAGACCACCCTTGTTATAGCCAACAACCTTCCGGACCGTGATCTCGCCGCTCTCCAACATCTTCTCAGCAACAAGCCAGTCCTTCTTCTGTAAGGCGTCGGCAATGCTCAATACCAGCATGCCTTCATTGGTCGTGAGCTTGCTCACCACAACTGGAACCGTCTCGCCCTCTCGCAACGTGCCCGCATAATCATCCTCCAGTCGATTCAGATCGGACTGGGGCACGATCCCGTCTCGCTTGGCGCCAATGTTTACCAACAACTCATTCGAGCGCACCTCCACCACAATACCCTCACGAAGGTCGCCGCGTTCCGGCAAACTCAGATCCTCCTCCTCTGCGAGGTATTGTTCAAAGAGCATTTCATCGGCCTGTTGCGCTTCATTCAGTTGCGCTTCGCTCTCTGGTTCTTCGCTCAATTGCGCTTCGCCTTGCGGCTCTTCGCTCGTTTGCGCTTCGCTCTGGGGCTCTTCGCTCAATTGCGCTTCGTTCTGGGGCTCTTCGCTCGTTTGCGCTTCGCTCTGGGGCTCTTCACTCAATTGCGTCTCGCTTCGCGGTTCTTCAATCAGTCGCTCAATACTGGCTTGCTCACCGTCGGTGTTCTCGGCCACGTTGCCTGATTGCTCTGACTCTGACATCATCGAATTGTCCACCTATGGGTTGCGCAGTTTTTCGCAAGGCGGCGGGTATCCCAACAATGCAGCCCCATAACTGCAGGCCGCAATAACCGCCCTGTGCTGACTACTTGCGTCCCTACATTATAACAACCAGTTACAGAGCAGTCAAACACAAGAAAAATACTCAGGGTGCCTCAAAACCTGTAGAAATCAAGAGAGAATTCAGGGTATGAGAAGTTGCTTGTCCAGATTCTTGCGTGGAAAAGAACAATTATGGAAACTGCGCCGCCACAGCTAATATGCGATCCTGAGTGAGGCGAGCGCAGGTGCTCTCTCAACTCTCTACCTAATTATGGGCGGTCGGGCCTTCGGCCCTCCCTTGTGCAGGGGCCGCGCCCCCGCACCGCCCCCCTACAAAACCATCGCGCACCGACCTTGTCCGCTCAATCCAGCAGTGCCGCTCCACCAACCTGGCCGCCGCCAACCGAATACGCAATCAGATAGCCTGAATGGCGGCAGCGATAAGGGGCTGGTCAAGGCAGGAACTGCATATGGCTTGGCAGTTTCCAAACATGTGTTATCTATTCCTGCAATACATCTATCGCTTTGGAAAACCCAGGAACGTGGCATCCTCACAATTCGAATCCGTCAACCAGCTACCAGGAAGCGCAAGCAACGATCCCACTCTGGTCACAAAAACAATGCCTGTAAGGTCTGCTTACTCCTACGCCTTCGGGTCCGAATCCTCACCTTCGTCTGCAGGCGGCGTATCCTCCTGTAAACGCCCAAGTGCGCTTCGAATCTGACTCCAGGCCCTCTTCAACACTGGAACTGCCGCTGCCTCCGTACTCTGATGAGCGAATTCAATCCTCACAAAACCGGCTGTCAGCTCGGCGGCCGCCGCCTCATCTTCGCTCTCAACCATCTCCCCTAAGCGTGCCTGAAACCTGTGCGGCGTTTCGCCCGGGCGTCTTCGCATTCCGTGCTCGGCCGCGTTCTCCAGCGTCGATACATAAAAATATCTCACCTGCTCATCGGGTGGCAGGCGGCCAAGCATCAGGTCATCCAGCCAGCGGCGCATGCGCGAGCGACGCGGCCTGCCTTTCTCTTCCTCAATCGGGGTCAGTGTACGCGCCCTCCACTCGTTAAACGCGCTGCCAATCTGCTTCCAGCCGAGCAAAAACTGCCGCAGCCACGCCAACAGCAGCTGGAAGTTCACACCCCGTCCCTGCAGATAGATGTAGGCCGCATAGCCCAACAGGAGCGCCACGATTATCCAGAACACAGTGCCGCCCAGCCACGGCGGCGCTTCGGCCTGCGGCGCCTGTTCGATCTGCGGCGTTCCCATTTCCGGCGGTTCGCGTTCCGGCTCCTCGACCTGTTCCTCCTCCCCGCCGAACAGTAGGGCGAGCAAGCCCATTATCAACCCCAGGATCAGATAAACCGCTCCTGAAATCATTTTAAACGTCAGCCCCATCAGCTGGGCTAGTCGAAACGTCCCTCCCAGCGGCATCAAAAAGGCCGCCGCCGCCACCACCAGCAGCAAGCCGAATGCATAAAAAGGCCAATTGCGGGCAATCGTTGATTCGGTAGGCAGCTTTGCCAATTGCCACCTGGCTCTCAGCGCCGCCAAATGGCCGAACGTTAGCAGTAGCAATCCCAGCATAAAGTAGACGATCGCCGCGCCGATTACGCCTCCGGCTATGTCCTGACGTACCAGCGCAAAGAATCCGTTCGTCCCCATACCCACCTGGCTCGCCGCGGTCAGCAAAATCATGAGCATCCCACCCATTGCCCAACGTTCGCTGAAGCGGCGCACAAGTGCCCTGCGGTCACTCTGAATTCGATGGTCGTCTCCGCTGATAGGTCTGGACGCTGCCTCCAAATCGACCAGCTCGTCCGCCTGCAAACCCATCGCCAGAAAGTCATTGGTCACCAGCACTGCCATTCCCCAGGCAATCAGGATCAGAATCGCGTTGATGACGAAACCTAGCGTGAGAAAAACACCAAACGGTTGCAGAATCATTGCTGCAGGCGTCGGCCAGCCTTCGACCGTTGACCACAGCGCGAAGCGGGCGACAAAAAGGATCAATCCAAGCTCCGCAAGTCGAAAAGTCGTCGTCCTCCGCTGGCGGTGCCCCGGACGTACCAGAACGGTAGTCGTATAACAGCCTACCAGCGCCGCACCAATCGACGTGATTCGCAGGATGTTGATATAACCGGCGGGCAGCCCCGGCCCGATATGCCGGATGAACGAAACCAGCGCTACCAGGATGCAGCCAACTAACGCCGCGATGACAGCCGGACGCAAAAGAGAGTCCTGCCAGGAACTGTCATATCCGAGTCGCTGTTGCGAACTATCTGTCTCTACCATCCGTCTCTCGACTAACCTCGACTAACTCTGCAGATTCAACAGATCCGATTCCCAAATCGTCTGATGCGAGGTAACGCCCAGGGCCTCCGCCTGCTCCTGCATCCGCTTGAACTGCGGCTGCAGCGTGCAGGCAAGCACGTACACATTGATTCCCCGGCGGTACATGCCGTGCAGCAGCCAGACCAGATTCTCAGTCAGGCTGGGTGTCACCACAATCAACGTCGATCCCCAGCTCAGATGCGCCACCCGCACCGGCAACCAGTTCGGCAGTGCAATGGGGGAGCTCCACTCTTCCTCTTCGGAACCGTCGGTCGCCGTCCGTTCGGGCGCGCCGGGCTTTCGGGTCGACGCGTCTCCATCGGCGTTGCGCACCTCCCTCAGCTGAATGCGCGCCAAAATCTCAAGTATCCCCATCAGATGGCCGCGCCCATTGCGCGCGGGGACCGCCAGAACCTCTTCGCCCGAACGGGGATCCTCCCCGTTGCTGAGAAATCCAATCTCCTGCCTCTGCTCGGCCACATGACTGGCCAGAGACGCCGCCAGCACGACTGCCCATTCGCTGCCGCCGTACTCCTCTCGATATGGGTATGAGCTGCGGTCCAGATCAAGCACAACCGTCGTGCTGAGCGCCATCGAAGGCTGGAACTTCTTCACCAACAGCGTGTCCTCGTGCGCACTGGCCCGCCAGTGTATGTGGCGCATACTGTCGCCGCTCGCATATGGACGAACGCCAGCCATACGCGATGGATCCTGAAATAATCGATGCGGGCTGCGAATATCGCCGAAGGGCAGTAGGCTGGGCAGGCCCAGGTCGGCCAGAGAGTAGACTTTGGGGTAGACAGTCAATAAGTGAGCGCCCGTCTCCTGCCACGAGGATTCGGCAAACCCGAAGAGGTCGCCGGTATGGAGGTTTAGCGGGCCAATCTCATAGTAGCCGCGGCGATGACAGTGCAGCGCAAACCGGCGCCTGGTCAAAGATCTTCCGCCGATACTGATAATCGTGCTGTACTCATCGACCGCTCGCAGGTCGATTGGGATATTCTCCTGCAGCCGTAACCAGGGTATCGGCAGGCGGCTCCGGTTGTGAAAGTTTACATCGCTCCGGATCGTCTCGCCTGCAAATGCCTTGGCCGGCACCCGCCGCGAGACGTTCAGTTTGCGTAGGCTGCGCCGGGTCCACCAGTGGCTGATTATCCAGACGCCTCCGACAACATAGAAGACGTAGTATATCCAGTCCATCCGTAGAAAAACGGCGAACCCGAACAGAAAAAGGAGAAGAAAGAAGAGATCAAACAAATGACTACTCCTGCACTACAGCAGCGGGGGCCTCCGTCCAATCCTCCGTCTCATCGCCCAAATTGAGCGTAGTCTCCTCAAGCAGTTCGGTAATGATCTGTTCCGCCGTACGGCCCCGCAACGCCGCGTCCGAGCGCACAATGCAGCGATGCGGCAGCGCCAGAAGCGCCAGCGCTTGCACATCGTCAGGCAGCGCGTAATCCCGGCCTCGCAGCGCAGCCCGCGCCTGCGAGCCGCGATAGAGTGCCAGCGATCCGCGCGGGCTCGCGCCCAACGCCAAATCCGAATGGCTGCGCGTCGCCTGTACCAGCGCAACGATGTATTCGCGGATGCTGTCTGCCACGGTCACCTGCCAAATCTGTTCCGCCAGTTCCGGCAGATTGTGCCCGTCGACCACCGCTTCCAGCGTCTCGATCGGATGCCGGTGTCCCAAACTGATCAGCATCTCCCCTTCCTCCTTATCCGACAGGTAGCCCAGGTTAAGTTTGAAAAGAAATCGATCAAGCTGGGCCTCTGGCAAAGGAAAGGTGCCTTCATACTCCACTGGGTTCTGCGTGGCGATTACCATGAACGGGCGCGGCAGTTGACGGGTTACGCCGTCGGCCGTGATCTGCTGTTCACCCATACACTCCAACAGAGCAGCCTGCGTACGCGGCGTGGCCCGGTTAATCTCGTCCGCCAGCAGAACATGTGTAAACGCTGGGCCGGCTATGAACTGGAACTGACGCGTCTCCTGGTTGAAAATACTTGTGCCCGTGATGTCGCTGGGGAGCAGGTCGGGCGTACACTGCAGCCGCCGAAAGTCCACCCCCAGGCTGACCGACAGCGCCCGCGCCATCATCGTCTTGCCCACGCCGGGCACATCCTCAAGCAGGACATGACCTTCACACAGCAGCGCGATCAGCAGGTGCTCGATCACCTCTTCTTTACCGACGATCACATCGCCGACATTACTCAGTACACCACGCGAAAAATCCTGTGCGGTCTGCATGCAGAGCCTCTATTCGTGGAAGGGGCGGGCCTCAAAATCGCGCCAATTTACAGAGGATGGGCACTTCATATCCGCCGATTGTACATCAGCCCGGCAATATCGCCGAACTTTGCGACCACAATCGAAACAATGTCGATTTCGACGCAATCGCCGAGTACCGCTCAAGCACAGTCGGGCAACAACGGCGGAATCAGGTGTTTTCTTTGACCAGTCAGGAGCTTTATGCTATCGTTTTGCAGCGTGTGCAGGTTTACCTGCCCCCGTAGCTCAGAGGATAGAGCAGAGGTTTCCTAAACCTTTGGCCGTAGGTTCGACTCCTACCGGGGGCGCTCTCCAGCAACAAATTCCAAGAATGCCGTAAAGTGAAACGAGAGGCGCACCAGCGCCTCTCACCTCTCTAGTTGGGCATAAAGAGAAGAAAAGCTATGTCCGCGTAGTCAGCGGATATAGCTCGCGGCCGAGGCGTCGGAACGATAGATCGTCCAGATTATGCAAGCTCGGCTCGGACACTACGTGAATCGCGCCCGCCCATGACTCAAATCCCGCGCGAAAATGGGCTGCGGACTTCACGCAGATGTACCGCATCTGCCGCGGGTCGAGACCGAGCGAACGGGAAAACGCCGTATCAAATGGCTGCTCCCGCCCGCTCACCAGCAACACGTGGATGCCATCCTGAACGACATGCGCCGACGGCCCCATATTTCCGCTCAACCCTGCATACATAGGCCCGTCATACTGAAAAGCCCCGTCCGACACAGCTGCAACCTCCACCTCCATCGGTACCGGCGTTCCCTGCAAAGGCGACGACTTCGCCCCCACCTCTAACGACAGGCGGGCGCCAACACCGGCCTGCTGGCAGCGTGCGACCGCTTCAGGGTCGACGATATAGAGCACGCATGCGTCCTCTATCTGCATGTCAATGAAAGTGCGCAACACACCAGTGCTGTCGCCCGGCGACCCGCCGCCCGTGTTGTCCCGCACATCAGCCAATATGATAGGGTATCTTCCCACTGCCTGCGCTTCTTCCAACGCAGACCGGGTCGAGGACAGTTCCAACTGCCAATCCTCCCGCCGTGCATAAATCCAACTGCCCAATCGGTCGGCATACTCCTGGGCCAACGCCTGGTCGTCATCGGTCACTACGTAGACCGAAGCACCCATATCGGGCACATCAGCCAGGTAAAAGCACGTCGCAATCGATCCGCACACAACACCCGGCAACGCCTCAATGCCGTGCAGCTCGGCAATGGCATCCCGCATCGGCAGATGCGCGGTCACCTGGTTCTGCCCCCAGATCATTGGGATCTGGTGCAAAGCCATCGTCGGGCGCAAACCGTCCCGGACAACGCGCACCAACACATCCGCGCACTCGCGCCCGCGCGCCGCCATGTCGATCTCCGGAAAAGTCTCCCGCCCAATCAGGACATCGGCCTGCTCTACCATCTGCTGCGATACATTCGAGTGGATGTCAAGCTGCGCCAGGACCGGCACATCCGGTCCGACCGTCTCCCGCACCGCGGCCAGCAGATGACCCTCCGCATCCCCCAGCCCGTCCGCCGCGTCAAGGTCCCCCACCGCCATCGAGCCGTGAAGCTCCAGCAGCACGCCGTCCAACGGCATCGCCTTCTCGATCCCGTCCAATATGCGGCCCAGCAGTTCGTCATACAAAGGCCGCGGCGTCGGCGCGCTCGGTTGAGGTTCCCCGAACAGTGTCGGAACAAGCTCGAAATCATGCGCCTGCGCGCCCTCGATAAAGCCCCCTATCGGTGTATTCGTCCCCGCGAACGTGTTCAGGATATCGTCGCCTTCAAGCAGGAACCTCTCCCGATAACTCTCTATCGTCGTCGGCACCGGCGTAAACGTACTGCTTTCATGGCTGAGCCCGCCTGTTGCAACTCTCATCTGACGCTCCCGTGCTGAATCCAGTTTCTCAAGCCAAACCGCTCACGCCTTACTCTGACCTTCTCCAAGCGGCCGTCACTGACCACCGACCACTAGCCACTGCTCTCCTCCGGTTCTGGCAGCACAAGTCCATGCACGAAGCCACCGTCAACCCGCAGGATCGAGCCCGTCACGTAATCGGCATCATCGCTGACCAGATAGGCCGCCGCCTTGCCAATGTCCTCCGGCACCCCTATCCGCCCCCAGGGAATGCGCTTTCCGCCTTCGGCTATATCCTCCTCGCTGTAAAAACTGCGTTCCCCTGGTGTGTCGATCCAGCCGGGATTGATCACGTTGACATTGATGCGGTCCCCGGCCAGCTCCGCCGCCATCGTCCGCGCCAGGTGATTAATCGCCGCCTTCGACATGTTATACGCGCCGCTGCTGGGGAAAGCGATCTCCTCATGAACCGAGCTGATCACCACAATCTTGCCGCGACTTCGCCCCGTTTGCGGCTGTTTCAGCATCTGCTGCGCCGCCATCTGGCAAGTGTGAAAAACGCCGAACTGCGTAACCTCAAACGTGCGCAACACGTTTTCCCACTTCGCATCCACCACCGCTTCGCGGATAGAGACCGCCGCGTTGGCCACCGCCACATCGATGCGGCCGAACCGCTCGACCCCGCCCTGGACCATCGCCGCGATCGCGTCGCGATCAGAAACGTCCGCCTGCCACACCAGCGCCTCACCGCCCATCTGCCGGATCTCCTCCGCCGCGCTCTTGGCTTCGGCCTCGGACGTGCGGTAATTCACCACCACATTGGCCCCCTCCTCCGCCAGGCAGAGCGCGATACCGCGCCCGATTCCGAGCGACGCCCCGGTGACCAGAGCTGTTTTCCCCTCAAGTCGTTTCATCTTGAAACTCCGTTCCTGTTGCGATGTCGAGAGAGCGGACAACCCGCTTCTGTAAGGCTGCTGCCCTCAACGGTAGAGAAATCCACTGAGCTTTATTCAAACCAGAAGGAATACAGTTCCGCCTGCCACAAATGAAATCGCAGTCGAACTGTCTTCCCCGTCATCTCTGTCAGATCGCGCCCGCCCCGCCATTGGACGCGCTCATCTATGCTGTCAATGATCGCGGGAACGCAGTCATCTTTCGTGTAGCCCTCAATAGGCTCCCCGCTACCGGCGTCGATCACCTCGACCAACACCCGTCCCCGCCATGAATCCGCATTCACATGCAAAGTATCGCCGCTGACCTGCAGCGGCCGGCTAAGCACCGATCCCCACTCAACGCCCCCCTTGAGCGAAACGAACCCGTCCATCCGCAACCGCGCCAGACAGATCGCGCTCGCATCCAGATAGCGCCTGTTGCGTACGTCTTCAAACGATAGATTGCGATAGCGGAGGCCCATATAGTAGAACCACAGCTCGTTGTTGCGCTGCACTGGCCTGTTCAAAATTACAATCTGGCCCGTATCGTACGTCTCGCCGTCGCGTACCGGTGACTGTTCCATGAAGGGTGCCCGGCCAGCCACCCGCTCCCAGTCCACCAGATTGCGGCTGGAAGCCAGTTCCACCGACTTGCGGCTGTCTACGTTTTCATAGAGAGGAGGATGTTTGCCCGCCCAATGGTGCATCACCGGCATCGCTAGGTGCATACCCTCATAGGGGAATATCGGGAAGTTGTAGACATCCGTGCGCCACTCCTCCGGCCGGTTGAAAACAGGCGTCAGATAGTCTGGGTCGTCGAAGAAACGCTGCAGACGAACATTTCCGTTCTCCTGGTCCGTCTGGTCCGCATGAAAGATCAGGCCATGCTCTGTCCAGTTGGCGAAATCCTCGCTCGTATACAGCTGCCACGATCGCCCGTAGGGTCCGTTCCGTTTAGCCGCGGCAATAAACTGCCTTCGTGCTTCGTCGTAAGTCAGGTGCGACTCATCATGGCTGTGAAGAGAGGGAATATCGAGCTCCTCCCAATGCAAAAAGTCAGCCGACACCATCGAGCGCAGCTCGCTCCCGCCATAGCGCAGCCCCTTGAAGCGGCGCCGTGGATCCGGATCGTGCGGGTCGTAAATCGGCCCCTGCAGCATTCCATTCGCGCTGGGAAGAATGTTGTTTTCGCCCCCGACCGGCGTCCCCCGCCAGGTCGGCGCTTCATATTCATAGAGGCCCAGGAACGGCTTCTCCCAGTTCACGCCGTCCTCCGAAGTAGCGTAGCAGGCAAAACGCTCACCGCCGGCTGGCGCACCCGTCACATCCAACCGGACTTCGGGATCCAGTCCCTCCGCGCTGCTCAGGTAGATCGCCTTGAAGAGCCCCTCATCCGGTAGCCAGACCGGAGTCGTCCGCATCTGAATCGAGTTGTTCTCCCAGCGGTACTCGGGCCGGAGCACGACATTGTCACGCGCCTTCTGCGGCTGGTGCAGCTTGCGCGCCAGATTGTCGATCTCCTCGACCTCGTGATCATCGATAAAGAGATGTTTCATTACGGCCCCTCCTTCCTGTTCCCCTCCAATATCAGAAGTGCCCTTCGTCCCGCAGCATGTACAGCTGCGATGAACGATCGGCCAGGGGCAGCTCCACCGGTCGGTTCCCCTGCCGCTGTGACTCGTAAATGCCCATTACCATCTCCAGCGAGGCCACCCCGTCCTCCCCGTTTGAGCTCGGTTCGCCCCCGTCCTCGATGCAGCGCACAAGCTCCTCCACCGCCAGCTGAATCGAGCTCGCCTCCTCGATTGCCGGAAACGGCTGCGGCTCCAACGTGTACCACTCGATGCGAGAATCCGGTTCATTGAGGCGGTCGGTCGTGTCAACGCCCAGCAGCCACTGGTTGCCGGCATACTCCAGGCTGATGACGCCGTCGGTACCTTGCAACTCGATCCCAAAGCGGGCATATCGGGTCAATTCATTTGCCATACTGACCGCGCTGACGCCCGAATGGAAACTGAAGATCGCGTCGCTGATGTCTTCGACGCGAAACTCCTCGCGGTGACGGCGGTGCGCAGTGCCTACTACAGACTTGACATCGCCTGCATAGATGCGAAACAGGTCGAATGTGTGCACGGCATCGTGGATCAGCGGCCCTTCTTCGTCCGCCGTCCACGCCGGGAACGGCTTAACCCCCTGGCAGATGCCGAGCATCGAAATCAAATCACCTATGTCGCCGTCATCGAGCATCTCTTTGGCCTTGATGAAAGCCGGGTTCCAGCGCCGCGAATGATTCACCGACAGCACGCACCCCGTGCTCCGGCAGGCCGCCACAATCGCGTCGCCGTCCTCCAGGCTTAGCGCCAGCGGCTTCTCACACAAAATGCCCTTGGCGCCATTCTCGACCGCCGCCTCCACGATGTCCCGGTGCAGCCCCGGATGCGTCGCCACGCACACAATATCCAGCTTCTCCTTCTCCAACATCTGCCGGTAGTCCAGATAGAGCGCGTCCACATCCCACATCCGCCCAAATATCTGCAGATGCTCGTTGCCGCGGCTCGCCCCTGCCACCAACTCCGTCTGCGCGCAAACCGCCACCCCCCCTGCATGCGTAAGCGGCGTAGGCGGATCCGTCTCCCAAAGAGTGCCAATCCGGCCGCATCCGACCAATCCGGCGCGATATGTATTCATATGTTTCCTTTCTGTGGTCAACTTGCGAGGTGTCAAAGGAGCGGATTCAGCGCCTTTCCTTCAGCCCTATAAGGAGAGCCGCTCCTCTTCTTCGTAAATGATCCTTAGCAACTCTTGCCGCGAGTACTTCTCAAACGGATCGACCCCGTTCCGATTCCCTACACTCAAATCAGGTAGCCTATACATTGCCTGAGATTCACAGGAGTATTCAGTTGGTCTGAGATCTTCCTTGACTTTGCCGCAGGATGAGTCCTCGGTAGCCCGCGTATTCCCTTGTACTTCTTTCCGCAGAGTACGTCTTCCCGCAGATTGTCGTTCTTGTGAGTTTCTGGCTACACACGTGCCATCCTACCAATACTTGGCAGCCGCGAGCAAGCGACCTGTCTCGCCTGACTTTCAAGGTTCGGACAGGACATCAGGCTGAGACTGCTTCTCGCGAAGCATGTTGTCTTAGGTCAAGTATGGACTGGCCGCCGCGACAGGCTTCTAGGGATCAGGATTTCTTGCCAATCGGAGAACTCCGTTAGAAGCGAGCCCTTCCCAATCCACCCGCGGGAAGAAGAAAACTGTAAATCGCGTAACTTCCTTTTCGTCGACCTGACCTGCGTTAACCCTAATCATGTTCAGTCAATGGCCTACCGTGGCCCCAAAGGTGTTCTCCGCGGCCCTCCGTGGTTAAAAAAGGTGTTCTTTGCCGCCCTTCATGGATAGACTGAGTCTTGCCCCTGCATGTCCCGGTAAAGGCGAAAGTCAACCAGCCCTGGTTTGCGCCATCAAGAGATCGTATGCACTCCCAACCCCCCCCCAACTACACCCGCGTAATCCGCCGCCGGAACGGCCACCGGTAACGCAGCCTCTGCCGCTCGTTGTAACCCTCGTCACCCGGCGTCGGCGCCTCAACCCGTCCAAACATGACCCACCCCAGCAACGAAAACAGCCCGCTCAGCAGGAAGATCGCGCTGTGCGGCGTCCCCAGCCGTAATAGCCCTACAGTGATTGCCGGCGCCACCATCCCCCGCAACCCAACCACCGTCGACTGGATCGCCGCATACTCCGTCACCTGCTCCGGGTCCGCCAGCTGTATTCCTGCGCTGATCTGCCCCATCTCAAAGCCCGCCATCCCCATACCCCGCGCAATAGCCGACGGCATCAGCATCCACAAACTCTGTGCTGACATGTAAGTGAGTGGCGTCACAATTGAGACCGCCGAGATTGCCCGCAGGACAAAGAGGCCGCCCCGCTTGTCGATCGCCCGTCCCCACAGCAAATAACTGAAAAACCAGGTTACCGACTCCACTAACCCCAGTAATCCGATTTCCGAATAGGAGAGTTGCAAACGGTCCACCTGCACAACCGGGTATAGCGGCCAGCTCAACAACCCACCCAGCCCAAACAGCGAGTAACTGATCAGATAGACGGCAAAATTCCTGTCGCTCCGTACAATCTGCCACAGATCCGAAAACGCCTTCGTCTTGCGCGGCGGCAATTCCTCCTCGTCGAAATCAATGCGCGTGAAAAGAAATGTGGCCAGAATGCCAAAGAGCGCCCCAATAGGGAACAGGACCTGGTACCCTACCTTGTCCAATGCCCATCCAGCCAGGGGCGTGACCAGCAGAATAACCGAAACCCGCCCCATCCGCACCGCCGACATCACCTTCCCACGCCCGCTCTCAGGATAGATCTTCTGAATAACGCGCGTGTACGCCGGAATGACAAACGCTTCCAACAGCCAGAAGGCAATGCCGATCGCCATCAGCTGCGTCGCGCCTGTCACGAACGCGGTGAGCAGAAAGAGCGAACGCCCCAACAGCCAGCAGAAAACGATAATGTTGATTGTCCGCCGCCGCCGCATCAAGACGATGCTGAACGCAGTGAAGACCGAGCCGGCAAAAAGAAGAGCCGTATACACGGCCAGCATGTCAACGCTGGCGCCCAAACGACGCAGCACAACCTGTGTGAAGGGGAAGATCGTGGCATAAAAAACGCCGTAGGCCAGCGACATCGAAAGCTCGACATGCATGACCCGGCGCACGGAGGGCGATAGTGAGCCGGCCAGCGCCGTCTCGATCCAAATGACAGCCCGGCTCAGTAATTCATTTGTATTCATCTCTGCTCCAGCCTCAGGCACTGCCTATGCCTGGCCTCGTGCATGCAATCCGTCTTGACCAATTAACATTCGGGCCGGAGCGTCCAGCATAAGACGACGGTCGAACTCGTCGCAAAATCCAATAACCCGGCACGCCTCCATGGCAGCGCCGGACATTGCCAGTACCCTATCACACACCCACACAGACGCCAACCCAACCAAGCCTCCCACAATAAATCATTCTCCCACCTACCCAGCGCAAGCCCCCCAACAGCCCGCGCTAACCCTGCCAACCACTCCCCAATCACTGACCACTGACCACTGACCACTGACCACTGCAGTTCTGGGCGGTCGGGCCTTCGGCCCTCCCTTGTGCAGGGGCTGC
>MPML01000043.1 GCA_002238445.1 Caldilineaceae bacterium bin5 | reverse complement strand
CCCCTGCACAAGGGAGGGCCGAAGGCCCGACCGCCCAGAACTGCAGTGGTCAGTGATCAGTGGTTAGTGGTTAGTGAAAATCGCTTTCGCTCGCCTCGTACGGGTTTGCGAACCAGTTGCGGCTGAGTAGTTTCGTTCTTAGTGAACGGCGCTCGAACGCGGCGCTGGTCTCGTTTCGGGTCGGGAATTGACTGTGGATGCATGGTAACGGATAGAGGTGGAATGGATGGGTGGATGTCGTAGATGAAAGAGGTGATGCTGTATACGGACGGTGCGTGCAGCGGGAATCCGGGGCCGGGTGGTTTTGGGGTGGTGCTGCTCTACGGCGAACACCGCAAGGAGCTGTGCGGCGGATATCGGAGGACGACGAACAACCGGATGGAGCTGCTGGCTGTGATCAAGGGGCTGGAGGCTTTGAACGGAAGGTGCAGAGTCACGCTCTACAGCGACTCGAAGTATGTGCTGGACGCGCTGACGAAGGGCTGGGCGCGCAGGTGGCGAGAAAATGGCTGGCGGCGCAACAGGAAGGGCGAGCCGGCGGTCAATCCGGATATGTGGACGCGGCTGCTGGAGCTGTGTGACAGGCACGAGATGCGTTACCAGTGGGTGAAGGGTCATGCGGGCGACGTGGAAAACGAACGCTGCGATGCGCTTTCGACGGCGGCGCTGGCGGGGCCGAACCTGCCGATTGATGATGAGTATGAACGCACTGAGCGGGGGACGGCCCCGTCTTTTTTTGGCGCGGCGCGCCAGGGCCAACGATAGCTGTCCATTTCGACCATTTGGGCTGTTTGTAGGCGGTGGGTAATGCTGAGAGGGTGGCGCCAGATGAAAAAGGTTCCCCTCTGCAGCCATTGCGCTGCGCAGATAGTATAGAATTTCTAACAATCTCGCAGATAGGGCGACACGTTGACGACCGCGCATGGCCGGCCTGCGCTGAAGTCAGAGGCGAATCAGTGCTATGACCAGACCGCCAATTCCCAGGGATGCGGAGGAAGTTACCGCCCAGTGGATGCAACAGGCATTGACCGCGGGCGGCGCGTCTGATCTTCCTCCTGTCAAAGAGATCGTTCTTGAAGATATCGGCGTCGGCGTCGGCTTCCTGGGCGCGTTGATCCGCTGCCATCTCAGTTATGACGAGCCGAAGGCGCCGGATGTCGCCGATCCGGGAGGTCCGGCGGCCGAGTGGAATTCCGCCGCGCCGGAAACGGTTATCGTCAAGCTACCCAGTCCGCACGCAAAGAACCGGCGCCTGAGCAAACGCCTGGGGTTACACAAAAGGGAATACGACTTCTACCGGCTGGTCGCGCCCGTGGCTCGGGTGCGGTCGCCGGCTCTGCTCTACGGTGATTTTGAAGACAGGAGCGATCGCTTTGTGCTCCTGCTGGAGGATTTGGGGGGCATGCATACGGTGAGTCATTTCGACGGAGCCAGCGCGGAACAGACCAGACGCGCCATCCGTACGATCGCCAAGCTGCACGGGGCCTTTTGGAACAAGACCGATCAGCCGCCCTTGAACGGCTACCACGACTTCCTGGCACCGAAGCGCGGAGTGTTGGTGCAACTCGTCTATCTGGCGAACCTTGCGCCGGCGCTCGAAAAATTCGGCAGTTTTTTCTCAGACGATGTGCGCCGCGTGGCCGAGACCTACTGTTCGCGCATCGCGGACCATATCGAGCGTGCCGCAGCCGGACCCAAGACCTTCAGCCACGGCGACTTCCGGCTGGACAATATGTTCTTCGCGGCCGACGCTGCGGACGATGTGGCAATGATCGACTGGCAGATAAGTGGAATCAACAGTCCCCTGTACGATGTAGCCATTTTCCTGGGGAGCAGTGTGACGACCGAGGTGCGCCGCCAGATCGAGCGGGAAGTGCTGGAAGAGTATACCGGAATCATCGGTGAAATGGGGGTGGAGGGGTTCACGTTCGAAGAGTGCTGGCGCCTCTACCGCGAGAGCGCGCTGGCGGGCCTCCTGGTCGTGGTCTTTGCCTGCGGCGGGTTGGACCTGAGCGACGAGGGCGGCCGACAGATGATCGAAGTCGGTTTGCAACGAAGCCTGGCCGCCATTGAAGACCTGGACGCGGGCGCATGCATGCCGGCGCCGGCGCCTTTTTTCAGCCGCGGGGGCGCGTTGGCGGCGTTTTCGCGCGGGGCGTATGGCGTGGTGAAGGCGTTGCGGGGGTAGGGGGTGGTATTGGCGCTGGCACAGGTGACGCTGAAGCCCTGTATTCGAAGCGTCTCGGTGCGGTCGCCCTAGGTCGGGGTCCAGGTATTGACACGGGAGTTTGTATTCCATATACTCATCAAGCACTGCATTACAGAGTCTCTATCTGGACACATATTCTGGTGGGCCGACTATGCAAGAAGTGAATGTGCAAGAAGCACAAACCCAACTGCCGCTTCTGCTGACGCAAGTAGAGGCCGGTGAAGAAGTTGTCATAACCCGTAATGGCAAACCGGTGGCGCGTCTCGTAGACTTTCAGCCGCGCGGGAAACGTCAATTCGGCGCATGGAAGGACCGTATTGCCGTCAGTGACAGCTTCTTTGACCCTCTGCCTGAGGATGAGTTGTCAGCGTGGGAGTCGTGAGCGGTGAGGCTCTTGCTCGACACGCACGCGTTTCTGTGGTGGCTTGCCGGAAGCACAAGTTTGTCACTGCCTGCGCGTCGTGCTATTGGAGATGAAGCAAACAGCGTGCTCATAAGCGCGGCGTCAGCTTGGGAGACCACGACCAAGTATCGGCTTGGCAAGCTCCCGGAGGCAGCGGCTGTCGCACTTGACTTTGGCGGCGCAATCGCAGACCAGGGCTTTGAGGAATAGGCGATATCGGTAGATCATGCATCACTTGCGGGGTCGTTGTCAGGTCCTCATCGCGATCCCTTTGACAGAATGCTGATTGCGCAGGCGCTGTCTGGCAGCCTGGTTCTTGTGTAAAGAGAAGCGATCTTCGATCAGTACGGCGTTCGCCGTTTCCGGTAACCCGGTATATGCCCTCTATTCGATTTGCGTCTGCCCCGCACGTCACTCCACGCGATCGTTTCCGTCTTCTTCAACAGCGGCAGATGTCTGACGCCAAGAGAGTTCCTTAGGATAGGGTAAAGCCGGCGGTGGAAAACGATCTGTGACCCATAGGAGGGTTGCAGTTCCTGTGCGCTGACGACATTCGTCTTGGCCCGGAATTCATGGTCCCGTATTCGTTGGCGAGGCCGCGTCGGTCTGATTGCTTGCTAGGTCTCGTAGACAATTGGCGAGGGCCGCTCAAAATTCAGAAAGAACGGAAAGCCGGCAGGCCTGATAGGGATTCTTCTCGCTTGAATGTTGTGATAATCAAAACCAATTGATCCGCGAAGTCACGCGAAGGGTCGCGAAGAACACCTTTTTGTCCGCGGAGGACGCGGAGGGACGCGGAGAACACCAAAGGCGTATCGGATTTTCTTTGCGCAGCTGCGCCGCCCTTCGATGATCAGCTGCAATTTGCACCCGGAAGTCGTTGTTCAGACAAACGTCAACTAACCCTAGTCGCAACTGTCATCATAAATATGTTATACTTGTTGCCACCAGACGACTGGAGGCGCGAATCATGCCGACCAATGGCAATGAAGAGAAAGGGCCTCGCACTGTCGAAGCGTCCGAGTTTGAGGTTAAGTGTCTCAAGTTGATGGATGAAGTGGCTGAGCGTGGTGAGGAGATCGTAATCACGAAGAACGGCCAACCGCTATGGCGGCTGTTGCCGTACCGGGAGGCGCCGCGGAATCCATTTGGTCGCGACCGCGACATTGTGCAGATTCATGGGGACCTTGACGAACCGATCGATGTGGAGTGGGACGCCGTGACAGGCCGGGGCTTCGGCCAATAGGCAACGGAAGGAGCGTACAGTGCCAACAGACAGCAGTGCTGCGACAGGCCCTCGCACGATCACGGCATCCGAGTTCAGGGCCAGGTTTCTCGAGCTAATGGATGAGGTGGCTGAAAGCGGTGAAGAGATTGTCATCACCAAGTACGGTCGTCCGGTTTCGCGGCTGTTGCCGTACCGGAAGAAGATGAGAATGGCATTCGGCCGCAATCGAGACAATATCCGAATCCTGGGCGACATGCTGGAGCCGATGCCGGCGGACTGGTTCGGTGCTGCGGACGATGCCGACGAGGGGCTACTTTGATCCTCTTCGACAGGCAAGGTCCGGCCAGGCAGGATCAGGGCGAACTCAGGCTGGAGCCGCAGACTTGTGGTGCGCAGCCTGCGTGGGCCAAGTCTGCCCCATTCCCCCCATATCCTTCATTCTTGCTACGTTTGGCACAGATCAGGTGCTCTGTGCACTCGCTCCCTGTTTTGCAGGCGGGACCACGATGCTAGACTTACAGACCAAACTCACATACGCCGACTACCTGAAGACGGCGGACGACGAACGGTACGAGCTTCTCGACGGCAAGCTGGTTACGTCTCCATCGCCTAGAGAGATACACCAGTACATCCTGGGGCGTCTTTTCCTGCGGTTGGGTGCCTTCATATACGGGCGCAACCTGGGGAGAATCTACTGTTCGCCCTTCGATGTCGTACTTTCGGAAACCGACGTGGTGCGGCCGGACCTGTTGTTCGTTTCCAGTGCACGTGCGAGCATCCTCACGGCGGATAATGTCCAGGGCGCACCGGACCTTGCAGTTGAAATCCTTTCCCCGGTCACAGCCGAACGTGACGGAACGATAAAGCTCGACCTCTACGCCCGGTACGGCGTGCGAGAGTACTGGATCGTGGACCCTGACGCCAGTACGATCTTGCTTCTGCGGCGAGTGAGGGGCCGATTTGAGGTGGGGGGTATCTACGGAGCAGAACAGAGTTTGCGTTCACCCACGCTGCGGGGTTTCAGTATCGTCCTGGAAGAGGTTTTCTGAAGCGAAAGAAGATGAGTAGCACATGAAGGGCGTCCACAAGGGGCCCCCTACCTGATTCGGGCAGTCTCACGACGTTTTGGCCCGATTCGATGAAAATGACCTGATACAGAAAGGTCCCGCTGATAACAGCGGGACCTTTGATTTGCTACACATGCTCTGTTTGGGAAGCGGTCGATGATGGTCGGTCAGCATGAAAGGCTGGCGGCGGCGACAGCTGCCAGCTAGCTACCCTTCGGTTCGGCCTGGGGATCCCTGCGAGAGAGCCGCCGGTGGTCTTCAGCAGATTGCGGGCGATCCAGACCAGCGAGCTGTGCCCGTGCAACCGGACCAGGAACCGGCTCTCGTTCGGAACAGTACCCTAGATGTGTGGCTGTGTCCCTTTAGGGAGTGCGGCGACAGTGTCGAAGGCCCGGGCCGGAGACGGTGTAGAGCGCGTGGGGCTGGGTTATGGCGGCAGGGGGTAGGGAGGTGTCGGGCTCGGTGATGTGGCTGACGTTCGCCAGCAGGCGGCGCCGAGGCAGGAGGGCGCGGACAGTTGTTCGGACTGAGATTTTTGTGTGGGGCAAGGGCCGTGCGTTCAGTGGGATGGAGCCGGCGCCGGTCAGATGCGGGAAGGGCCGGGAACTGCCGGCATTGGGGGTAGAGGGGATCAGAAGGGGGGGGTTGAGGTACGAGTTAACTCGTAAACGCTCGTACGAGAGTTGGACGAGCGTTTACGAGCGTTCACGGGCGTTTAGCAGGAAAAATTTTCCAAAAGGATGGCGGCAGAAACATGGGCGCTACGTAAGTGTAAGATGTTGATATTATGATATAATATTTATTTGAAATCTAGCTCGTCCCGCGATGGGGAGAAGAGGGGTGATGCGGTCAAATCAGCGCGAGTTTGCGGTTAGCCGGTCCAATGTATCGTCAACCAGTTCGTCTTCATAAAGCTCCTTGAATTCACGGGTAAGCATTTTCGTCTGCTGGAGTTGATCCTCGAGGATTTTTGCGGCTTGTTCGGCGCTGTCGGGGTTGGCGGGTGGCAGCGGGCCGGTTTTGACGCCGGCCGGCAGCCGGCTGAGAGGCTGGCCGGTCAGGGAATCGAGGGGCGGTGCGGGGTTGCGGGCGAGGTCGGCCAAGGCTTCTTCCATGGCGGCGCGCATTTTGGCCAGAGCGTCTCGCAGGTCGGGAATTTGACGCCCACTTATACCCCTCTCCATTAACAGGTATTTCAGGTTGTCGAGGTCCTCTTGTGTGTAGTTGGTCAGGCGCTGGTAGCCGAAGCGCCGTCTGCCTTTGTCCGTGAGGACCGGTTGGGCGGGTTGGTCGTTATCCTGCGATTGTTCGAGCGTAGCCAGGCCCTGATCGATGAGCGATTCGATCCTGTACTGGTTTTGCTGGGCGGCGATTTGGGCGGCGGCGTTGAGGATGGCGGGGTCGCCGTGGTCGCCGACGACTTCGATGGCGGTGGCTTCGGTTTCCTCGTTGCGGATCAGTTCCATTTCTTCATCGGCGAGCCGGTAGAGATCGGTCATCGCTTTGACGCCGCGGCACATTGCGGAGTAGGCGGCGGGGTCGAGATCTCCCGCGCGCACATCGAGGAGGCCTTGTTCGAGCGCTTCGATGGCCCCCCGCAGTCGTTCGGGTATGCGTTTGTCGGCCCTGGCGGCGGTGGAGGAGTTCTTGCCGCCGCGCGTGCGCCATGCGCGTGTTTTGTCGGCGGGGGCGTGGGCGATGCAGTAGCCGTCGAAGTCGGGCAGGCCATTTCCCCGGCAAGGGGTTCCATCTTTTTTGACGCCTTTGCAAGGTGTCTTGGGCATGTTCTCAGTCTCGTAGTGTGATGGCCGCAACGTTGCGGCGAAGTCTAAGAACTATTGTACTACACATCTCAGATATTGGCAACTCGAATACTATATGTTGTGGTACGGGAAGAAATATGGGCATATGTGGTCTGAACTGTGATTATTGGGATTCGGGGATGGGCTGTGATTGAAAGGCAGGGGCAGTTGCCTGCTATTGCGGGACGCGCCGACTCCACTCAGCATTCGGCACTTTGGGCAGTGCGAACGGTGAAGGAGAAGCGGCGGTCGCGTAATGGTTCAATGGGGCCGGGCCTTGCGGCCCGGAGAGGGGTTAGGCTGCCTCATACAATCTAATGACGCATATCCTTCAATTGGGTCTGACCGGCGGGCCCAGTGGCCTTTGACAATCAGAAAGTGCCAGGAAAGTTGGACTGGCCTACATTTGCCTATTGACAACCTTCGCTCTATGTGATACACTCCTGTTTATATGTGTGATTAGATTAACCATTTACTTTTGACAGTGACATTCTCAACAGATTTCGACGGCTAAGACTCGGGAGTCCATTACTCTGTCCTTTGATGCAAGCTACCCAAGAGGCTCCGAACAATATCGTTAAGTTTCTTACGCCACCTCATGAGAACATTCGCTTCAATACAGTTCCTACGTTCGCTACTCGATTGTAGCATATACCGAGAGGAGATATGAATCATGAAGATCGATCTGCAAACCTTGCAAGAAGCGGTTGGCGGGATCGCCGCCGCGTTTCGATGCGTGACCGAATACCAACCCGCGGGTGGGCCAGGAGACAAGGTATTCCCTCCTACCTACCAGGGTGGAAGGTACGCGACCGAAGATCGCGTCAATCCCAAAAACGGCGAAATTCGATCGTGTGTCTTGTTGGATTCTGTGCAGTCGCAGGCGAACCGTATGGAACTAGCTTTGCTGGAAGCGCATCGGGATGGCAGAGCACAACTTCCAATTCTGACGACACGATTCGATCAAGAGAACCTCCTTAAGAAGTTCACAGTTACTAGCCTGGAGGCTCCACACCGGATTGCTGACGCCCTTTTCCGGGATAGCCTGTTGGATGGAAAGATTTTCCGCAAGTCGGACACAGGTTCTGTCCTCGATAACTCAGACATTCGAAATGCAACAGGGCTATTTGGGCTTTGTCCGACGGCACTAATATTCGGACTGTGGGACTCTACTGGACCGCGAGGCGGTTTGGGTACCAAGTTCCAGAGAGCGGTTGTCTCAGAGATCATCGGATATGATTCAAAAGTGGGAGTAAAGACTGCAAGCCGCATCGATCCTGCAGAAATTCAACGGGAGGCAGGACCCCTTTATGAACGACGGTCAGTGAGCCACGAGGATCCAAAGTGGACACTGGAGGAGAAGTCTGGCGGTAGAAGGTTGGGGAAAGGACGTAATCCCACTGGTAGACCATCGGAAGCAAATCATGG
This sequence comes from Caldilineaceae bacterium bin5, assembly GCA_002238445.1. Classification (GTDB taxonomy): domain Bacteria; phylum Chloroflexota; class Anaerolineae; order Caldilineales; family Caldilineaceae; genus Bin5. Next base: position 33,216 of record MPML01000043.1, on the reverse strand, counting down.
CAATGTTGTTCCTACGATAGCGGACGGTGGGGTTACTATATCGAAAGCAGCCCAAACTACTGTCCTGTCGCTTTCAGTCTTGCGTCGGCTTCGATTCCCTCTTGACGGCGCGACCGACTCCATAAGGGAAGTTGATCTTGCGGCACGCACTGCATTAGCCGCGCTGGGCATTGCCGCCGGGACGTTGGCACGAACAGATACCGACCTTCGCTCACGCTGTCAATTATTCGCTGAGCAGGAACCAATGTGGGAGTTGCTTGAACGCCCTGGGCAGACTCCCAAAATATTCGTTGTAACGGCCGATGACGCGCTCGAGTTGCTGAATGCGGCCATTGCTCAAGCGAGAACGACAGGATTGCCTTGGGAAGGTGAGATCGAATTGACTCCCTCTCCCGAACTGGTCGAACTGGTCAGGCTCAGCCAGGAAATGGCGAGCGCATCCACAGAGGAGGAAGCCTGATGTTCGCGATTGGCATCTCCTACCTGAACGGGTGGGCAATGGCCGCGGCGGATGGGGCGAGGAAAGAACTGGCTGAGTGGCCTCCGCACCCGGACCGCGTTTACATGGCACTGGCAGCCGCGTGGTTCGAGACGGGTGAAAATCCTGGAGAGGGAGAGGCGCTGCGCTGGCTTGAAACTCTCCCTCATCCTGGCATAAGTGCCTCAGACTGCACAACGCGAAGAGCGGTTGTGAGTTTTGTTCCGGTAAACGATTCTCGTGTCAGCCGCAATGTTCCTCGCAGCATGGACTTGGGGGAGCTAAGAGATGCGGGGTTAGCAGTACTACCAGAGCATCGATCTCGTCAACCGCGAGGCTTTCCCGTCGCAATTCCCTACGACCCAAATGTGTACCTGATCTGGCCAGAGATCGAACTTGGCGAACATCGCGCTGCGCTGGAGCGACTGACCACCAAGGTGACTCATGTTGGACATTCCGCCTCGCTCGTTCAGGCCTGGGTTGAAGTGGAAGGTGAAATCTGTCCGACATGGGAACCGATGGAAGGCATTGCCACGCACCGCATGCGCGTATTCTCGACTGGTCGCTTAGAGAATCTCACCCTTGCCTATAACAGAGCAAATATCGTGGAATACGAGGATTTGAAAGCTCGCTCGGATGCTCTAAGGGGAACACGGAGAAAGGCAATGCAAGAGGAAAAGAAGCGAATGGACAGTGCCATTGCCGAACGTTTCGGTACACAAGCACCGGTGAGGCTGCGGCCCCTGCCAACTCGCTGGCAGGGTTATGGAAAACCAGTGAAGAACGACTTTCCTGATCGGCCTGCGTCGGTTTTTGATCCGAATTTGACAGTACTCACGGTCCGGGGCCGACGTGTCCCGTTAACAACGACGCTGAAACTAACGCAAGCTCTGCGCGGAGTCTTGATGGACTGTTGTCCCCAGCAGCCGCCTCCAGAGTGGTTCAGCGGGCACAAATTGAGTGGAACACCGACTTCAGAACCTCACATGGCCTTACTCCCGCTTCCTTTCGTGGGCGATCAATATGGAGACGGGCGAGTGATGGGTCTTGCGTTGGCGCTGCCTCGTTCTTTGGATTTGGAGGAGGCTGGTCAGTGCCTGGGCGCGTTTCTGTATGATACCAAGACGAGATTCCCGCGAGAGCACCGCTTGTTCGACGGACGGTGGTTCGAATGCCGAATTGAACTTGAGACTCGTGAACGGCTTCCGAAGAATCTGGATGTAGACACCTGGACACGGGCTTCTCGTACTTGGGCAAGCGTTACTCCTGTTGTCCTGAACCGGCATTTCAAGGGCAAGGACAAGTGGGCGCAGGCCGCTGAGAGCGTGAAAGATGCCTGCGGGCACATAGGTTTGCCGCGCCCGCGCGAGGTGATGCTGCATCCGGTCTCATTGGTAGAGGGAGCTCCTATTGCAAGGGAGTACCCGCAGCTGACTCGAAAGAGTGACGGTGGACGCCAGAGCCATGCTCACGCTGTGATGATTTTTGACGTACCCGTGCGCGGTCCTGTAATTGTTGGGGCGGGACGATTCCGGGGATATGGACTGTGTCGGCCAATGGACAATTGAGGTGACTAAAGTGACCAAGTCTGATTCCATAGATTTCGCTGAATTTTTTCGGACGTTGTGGGGCAATTCACCTTTTGCCTGGCAGCAGGAATTGGCGGACAGAGTAGCCGGTAACGCCACAGGGCTGGCTGAATGGCCGGATGCAATCGATTTGCCTACAGCTTCGGGCAAGACGGCGTGTGTGGACATTGCCGTGTTTGCGCTGGCAAAGCAGGCATCGCGCATGGACAGGGGCGAGCTCATAACCGCGCCACGGCGGATTTTCTTCGTCGTGGACCGTCGTGTGATCGTTGACCAGGCTTACGAGAGGGCACGGGAAATTGCTAAAAAACTGCGCCATGCAGAGAACGGAGTCCTCAGAATTGTGGCGGACAGTCTACGGCAGATCGCATTCGGCGCGACCTCTGGATATGACCGCGAGATACCTTTAAGGGCTTACGCATTACGGGGCGGCATGTTTCGTTCAGAAGCCTGGGCGCGCGACCCCTTGCAACCTACTGTGGTTGCTTCTACCGTAGATCAGGTCGGGTCCCGTCTTCTGTTCCGCGCATATGGACGCGGTTCTGGCACATGGCCCGTTTACGCTGCGCTGATTGCCAACGACAGTCTGATTCTCTTGGATGAGGCGCATTGCGCGCGGCCGTTTATGCAAACTCTTCAGGCTGTCCGCCGATACAGGGAATGGGCGCACGCTCCGCTGGGGCGCGCGTTTCATCCTGTTATCATGTCGGCAACCCCTCCGCGAGAGCTGAACATTGTATTCAAGGACAGATCTGACGAACGCTTCAGCCCTAACCATCCACTTGGAAGACGTCAGTTGGCGCACAAGCCAGCGATTCTTCAAAGGGTTAGCAGAGCCAAGGGGAAACGGGCGACGGTTGAGTTAGCCAAGTCTCTAGCCGATGCCGCGCTGGGTCTAGTTAGTGAACAGCTTCGCGCAGTTGTAGTGTTCGTCAACCGTGTCGCGACGGCCAGGGCAACTCACAAGCTGCTGAAAGGCGAAGAGGACATTGACATTGTGATTCTCACCGGTCGAATGCGCCCCATCGATAAGGATTGGGTAGTAGAACAGTATTTGAAAAAACTTCAGTCCGACTATTCGGAAGGGCGCAAACTTGAAAGGCCGATGATTGTGGTTGCTACACAAACGCTGGAGGTCGGCGCCGATCTCGACTTCGACGGCCTTGTTACCGAATGCGCTAGTCTCGACGCTCTACGGCAGCGCTTCGGGCGGCTTAATCGTTTAGGCAGGGATATCGAATCACGCGCAGTCATTCTCGTCCGTGAAGACCAATCCACACTCAGGAAAGGGGACGAAGGCGACCCGGTTTATGGAGAGGCGCTTACAAAGACCTGGGATTGGCTGAATGAAATCAAGAATGAGAACGGCGAAGTAGATTTCGGGATTGCTTATTTGGACAAAAAAGTGTCAGCAGGAGATTCTGTGGAGGCGCTGAACGCTCCATCGGTGGATGCTCCGGTGATGCTGCCAGCCCACGTCGATTGCTGGGCGCAGACCGCGCCGGAGCCTCGCCTTTCGCCTGAAGTGGCGCTCTTCCTGCACGGGCCACGAGAGGGTGCCGCGGATGTACAGGTTTGTTGGCGCGCTGATATTGATCTGGCAACATCGAAAGGGAAAGCGAATGCTTTGGAGGTGTTGAGGCTCTGCCCTCCCAGCAGCGGCGAGTCCCACCCTGTGCCCATTAGTGTATTCCGACGTTGGCTGTCTGAAGAGCATGCTGAAGACGACAGCAGTGATGTAGAGGGATCCGAGCAAGACACAGACCAGTCTGGTGAAGGATCGCCCAGTGAAGAACACTGTGTTGTCAGGTGGCGAGGAAGCAGAGATACACAAATGAAGGATGACATAACAGCAGATCCAAGGAAGATTCGTCCTGGTGATGTCATTATAATACCGACGAGTCATCCAGGTAAGTACGACCAGATTGGCGACTTTCCCTCGAATTCAGTCGGATCGGTTGACATAATGGATATCGGGGATCAGGCGCACATGGCTGCGCGGGCCAAGCCAATTCTCCGCTTGCACCGTAAATTGGTAGAAGCGTGGCCTTCGGAAGTGGCTACCGCCAAAGAAGAAACTCTCGATCTGCTCAAGGATATAGACGAGAACAAGAGGCACGAGCAAGAGCCAGAAGAAATTATCGACACCATTGGCAGGATTCTGGTTAATCTGGCAACCAGAATCCTGCCTGAAAACTGGAGTTGGCTATCGGAAGCGACGGTAGAGCTTGCTAAGGAGGTTAGCGGGACTAAGCTGCTTCCAGCATTTCATATTATAGGCGACAATCAGATCGTCATCGTCGGAAACCGAAAGATAGCCCGGCTCATCGGCGATGCCGATACGTTCACTGATGAAGACGACAGCAGCGCATCCGGTTTCTCTCACAGAAATGGTCAACCAGTCCGACTGGAGCGTCACCTTCGCGGCGTTGAGTCGTTTGTGCGACGCTATGCTGAAGGGTGCGGGCTGCCGGGCGAATTGACCGATGCTATGGCGCGTGCCGGCCTGCTTCACGATGTGGGAAAGGTCGACCCTCGTTTTCAGTCGCTGCTGCGGGGGGGTGTCCGCTGGTGGGAAGGAGAACCTTTGGCCAAGTCCGGTCAGATACAAAAGAGCAGAACAGCAACCAGAATCAGCACGGAACCGGAATATCCAAAGGGTGGTCGGCATGAACTTTTGTCTGTCCGTTTGGCCGAAAGCGCCCAGACTCTATTGCCGACAAACACAGGACTTCGCGATCTAGTTCTCCATATGATTGCCAGTCATCACGGCAACTGTCGACCGTTCGCGCCAGTGGTGCTCGATGATATGTACGTGAACTCAGAGTATGGATGGAACGGTGAGCGGATGCAGTGGTCTGGCCCCACAGACCTTGAACGTCTTGACTCAGGTGTGGCCGACAGATACTGGAGTCTGGTGCGGAACTACGGATGGTGGGGTCTGGCATGGTTGGAGGCGCTGTTGCGTCTTGCGGACTGGCGACGGAGCGAATGGGAGGAGACGCATAATGAGCACGAATGAAGCAGATACCGGGCTTCTGTTAAAAGGATTGGATGGTAGCAATCCGCTCGGATTCTTAGCAACAGTCGGCGTCGCGATTGCCGCGGAGGAGTCCTTCCCGGGACTTCGTATTGGATGGAAGCGGACTGGCAGTGGGTGGAGGCCTTCTCTACAGGAATGCGGGGTTGATGACAGAGCGTTCTCGGAGTTGATTTTGCAAACACTTAGAGGCGCGCCTACGACCGTCTTTGATATCGACAACAAAATGCCGTTTGACGCTGGCAGGTTCTCAGACGCTCTGAGAGCGGAACGGGAGCATTCGTCAATGGTGGACCGACGCAATGTAGATCTGCTTGCGAGCATGGGCACCGAACTATATCCCGACAAGAAGGGTGGGCAGTTTCAAGATTCAAAGTTCCGTATGGTCCGCAGCGGAGACAGCGCGGGACAGGGATTGCCATTCTATGCCAAAGCCAATCTCGCAAAACTGGATTTTGAACACGTTCATCTTACGCTTTTTGGCGTCTGGGATTATCGTGACGATGGCTACAGTCTGCGATGGGATCCTATAGGAGACCAACGCTACGCACTGCGCTGGCGCGATCCAAGCAAATCCAAGTTTCGTGATGGTCCAGGAATGATGCTCGCCGCGGACTGTTTAGCTATCGAAGCTTTGCGATGGTTTCCGACACTTCCTGTCGGACGCCAAGCGGAAACGACCGGATTCCAACGCATTAGCCGGCGGGAGTTTTACTTTGTGTGGCCAATTTGGACGCCAATGTTGAGTACAGACTCCGTTCGTTCTTTGCTGATGTTGCCTGACCTTACGAATGAACCCATTGACCACAGATCTTTATCCAAGAGGGGAGTTCAAGAGGTCTATCGTAGCCAACGAATTCAGCAGAATCAGTATTACAGCAACTTTTTGCCTGCCCAACCGATATAGGCTTACTTCTCGGTTTTGCCTGCCACCATGGACCGGGCATCTTTGTACGAGTTGACTGAGGCTGGGAGAGAGTAGATGGCGACAGCTGCGACTTCCTCCACCGACGCGCCGGAACTAGTTCCGGCGCGGATGCTGAACGAGTATACGTACTGTCCCAGGCTATGTTATATGGAGTGGGTGCAGGGAGAGTTCGCGCACAGCGCGGACACGGTGGACGGGCGGTTCCAGCACAGGCGTGTTGATCAACCCACGGGCGACCTGCCGGCGCGGGCGCAGGACGGCAAGTCGCCTGAATCAGAAGACGGGGACGCGCAGCCTGAGAGAATCCACGCGCGGTCGGTGATGCTTTCGGACGAAGGGTTGGGGGCGATCGCGCGCATCGACCTGGTGGAGGCGGAGGGGGATTGGGCGACGCCGGTTGACTATAAGCGGGGGACCGTGCCGGATATTCCAGGCCATGTGTACGATCCGGAGCGGGTGCAGCTGTGCTTGCAGGGGCTGTTGTTGCGGGCGAACGGTTATGCGTGCGAGCAGGGGGTTATTTACTACGTGGGGTCGAAGCGGCGGGTACACGTCGGTTTTGACGAAGTGCTGGTGAAGCAGACGCTGGAATTGCTGGGCGCGGCGCGGGAGATGGCGGAGGGCGGCGAGATTCCGCCGCCATTGGAGGACAGCCCGAAGTGTCCGCGCTGTTCTCTTGTGGGAATCTGTCTGCCGGACGAGGTGCGTTTTCTGAAGGGCAGCCGTTACGTGGTGCGGCCGGACGACGTGCGGCGCCTGATGCCGGCGCGGGATGACGCTTTGCCGATGTATGTGGTAGCCCAGGGCGGCATGGTGGGGAAATCGGGCGATACGCTTACCGTCAAGGTCAGAGGCAAGGTTGTTGCCAAGGCGAGGTTGCTGGACGTTTCCAGCGTGTCGATTTTTGGCAACGCACAGGTGACGGCACAGGCGACGCGCGAGCTATTGGAGCGGGGGATACCGATTTGCCATTTCACGTACGGGGGCTGGCTGAAGGGGGTGACCTGGGGGATGGCGCATAAGAACGTAGAGTTGCGTATGCATCAGTTCCGGGTGGCGGGCGACCAGCCGGCGTCGCTGGCGATAGCGAAGAAGATGGTGAAGGCAAAGCTGCGAAACAGCAGGGTAATGCTGCGCCGCAACCACCCAGAGGCGCCGGGAACGGCACTGGAGGAGATGAAGCGGTTGACGGCGATGGTGGAGGCGGCGGATTCATTTGGGACGCTACTTGGCATTGAAGGCGCTGGGGCGCGGGTCTATTTCGCCAAATTCGGCGACATGATCAGATCGGAAATTTCGGCGTTTGATTTTCGGACGCGCAACCGCAGGCCGCCGAAGGACCCGGTGAATGCGGTGCTTTCGTTTCTGTACTCGATGTTGATGAGGCAGGCGATGGTATCGGCGATGGCGGTTGGGTTTGATCCGTATATGGGATTCTATCATCAGCCCAAGTATGGACGGCCTGCGCTGGCGCTGGATCTTGCCGAGGAGTTCCGTCCTTTGGTTGCGGATTCGGCTGCGCTGACGTTGTTCAACAACGGCGAGTTGAAGGAGAAGGATTTTATTCGCCGGGGCGGGGCTGTCTCGCTGACGCAGGAGGGACGGAAGGCGGTAATCGGCGCTTTCGAGCGCAGGATGGATACATTGATAACGCACTCTTTGTTCAAGTATTCGATAAGCTACCGGCGGATTATGGAGGTTCAGGCGCGGTTGTTGGGCCGCCACCTGCTGGGAGAGCTGAGTAGGTACCCCAGTTTTACTACGAGGTGATGGATGCGCAACAGGTATATCGTGGCTTATGACGTAAGCGACGGCACGCGATTGCGCAGAATTTTCAAGAAGATGAACGGGTTCGGCGACGCGTTGCAGTATTCGGTCTTCGCCTGCGACCTGTCGTCGAAGGAACGGGTTCTTATGGAGGAGGCGCTGACTGAAATTATGGACATCAAGGAAGACCGGGTGATCATAATCGATGTTGGACCGGTAGAAGGGCGAGGCGGGGACGTGGTGCGTACTTTGGGCCGCCAAGTCAAGCCTAAGGAGAGGGAGGCTTTGATCGTCTGAGCGGGTTGTGGCAGACTGTGCAGGCGTGGGGCGGTTGTGTTTGCGGCCAGGGTGCGAGAGGTCGGGTGCCGTGCTCGTTGAAGGGGAAGCGCTCGCACGGTTAGGGGACAGAAAGGTGGAATTGTCAGGCCGGAACCACCAAATGAATAGCAGAACGGACGTTAAAACCTTGATTCGCGGGTGCAATTGGCACCATTTGGGCGGAAAATCCTGAATTTCCGCTGTATCCATGGCTGGGAGGTCATGGCTCCATTGAAGGGCTGTGTTGGCGCGGAACCAGTCTGTGAGCTTGGTCGTATCCATGGCTGGGAGGTCATGGCTCCATTGAAGGCGGGATGCTGTCGTGGAGGCGGTGCTGGCAGAGGCCCGGTATCCATGGCTGGGAGGTCATGGCTCCATTGAAGGATGTACAGGACGCCGCGCAGGAAGTCGTCAGACTTCCCGTATCCATGGCTGGGAGGTCATGGCTCCATTGAAGGATCGATCTGGGGTCCGATCTGGATGCAGTCAGGGCAGTATCCATGGCTGGGAGGTCATGGCTCCATTGAAGGCCGGAGAGCGCCCTGACGGAGATCCACCAGCGCATTGTATCCATGGCTGGGAGGTCATGGCTCCATTGAAGGACGACTAGCTTGCCCGACGCGCCGCCCTCCTGCTCGGTATCCATGGCTGGGAGGTCATGGCTCCATTGAAGGGGCGCGCGCGAGTTCTGGCGGCAGTGCAGCCTGCTGGTATCCATGGCTGGGAGGTCATGGCTCCATTGAAGGGAAGTCGTTCCTCTCTTCATCGGACAGGTTTTCGTCGTATCCATGGCTGGGAGGTCATGGCTCCATTGAAGGGTAATGGCGATGCACTATATCCAGATTTGCAGGCGGCGTATCCATGGCTGGGAGGTCATGGCTCCATTGAAGGGCCAAGCGCGGCCACTACATCGGCATCACCATCGAGTATCCATGGCTGGGAGGTCATGGCTCCATTGAAGGAGGAAATCCTCGATGAAGACAACGAGGACAATTCCGAGTATCCATGGCTGGGAGGTCATGGCTCCATTGAAGGTCGCCAATCGTAGGATGTGCCGGTTCTCGCACCTCATGTATCCATGGCTGGGAGGTCATGGCTCCATTGAAGGCGGATAGCGCCGCCGGAATTCAGCGTCCATTTCCACGTATCCATGGCTGGGAGGTCATGGCTCCATTGAAGGCAGTATTGCGGTCGATGCAACTCGCGCTATTCAAGCAGGTATCCATGGCTGGGAGGTCATGGCTCCATTGAAGGTGGCTAGTCTGTTCTGTCGATCCTGAGTTGAAACTTGTATCCATGGCTGGGAGGTCATGGCTCCATTGAAGGTTCGTCGAAAGCGACGCAAAAACCGGCTTGCTGCTTGTATCCATGGCTGGGAGGTCATGGCTCCATTGAAGGGGAGAAATTCTGCGCTCCTTCGTCAAATACATCCATGTATCCATGGCTGGGAGGTCATGGCTCCATTGAAGGTGGAAGATGTCGCCGCCGGCGTAAACGCTATCAAGTAGGTATCCATGGCTGGGAGGTCATGGCTCCATTGAAGGCCGAGGCTGCCGATGGCCACGCCTACGATGATCAGCGTATCCATGGCTGGGAGGTCATGGCTCCATTGAAGGCGTACCGTGCCAGTTCTTCGACGGATAGGCTCGGCGGGTATCCATGGCTGGGAGGTCATGGCTCCATTGAAGGCATTTTCAGGCTGAGATGGCTTATCGCTGGTGGGAGGTATCCATGGCTGGGAGGTCATGGCTCCATTGAAGGGGCATACGGGAAGAAGTTTGTGCAGCCCGGAAACCGCGTATCCATGGCTGGGAGGTCATGGCTCCATTGAAGGGGCATACGGGAAGAAGTTTGTGCAGCCCGGAAACCGCGTATCCATGGCTGGGAGGTCATGGCTCCATTGAAGGGACGGTTCAGTTCAACGATTTTTCAATTTAATGACAAGTATCCATGGCTGGGAGGTCATGGCTCCATTGAAGGCCAGTCTGTCGTCAGGTCGATGATCCAGTTTGCGCGCGTATCCATGGCTGGGAGGTCATGGCTCCATTGAAGGGACGGGCCGTATAGACCTGTTGGCTTCCGCTTTCTCGTATCCATGGCTGGGAGGTCATGGCTCCATTGAAGGACGCAATGCCCCTTTGTTAAACGCTCTGGAGCGAAATGTATCCATGGCTGGGAGGTCATGGCTCCATTGAAGGACAAACGATTGACATCTACACGGGGCCTGGAGGTGGCAGTATCCATGGCTGGGAGGTCATGGCTCCATTGAAGGGTGAGGTTGACGACAGAGTGACCGGCCATCCTTACGGGTATCCATGGCTGGGAGGTCATGGCTCCATTGAAGGGTGACGACTGGCGCGACCGAAATCCAGATGCCGCCGGTATCCATGGCTGGGAGGTCATGGCTCCATTGAAGGTGGTAGCGCAACGATATGCCGGGCACCTCAGGCGACGTATCCATGGCTGGGAGGTCATGGCTCCATTGAAGGCAGGTCAGCGACCGGGGCGATACGATCCGGCTGACTGGTATCCATGGCTGGGAGGTCATGGCTCCATTGAAGGAATCGAATCTCGACGACGGTGTAAAAACACAGCTCGAAGTATCCATGGCTGGGAGGTCATGGCTCCATTGAAGGCAAGAATGGGTAATGAAGATGACCGATAAGGGATACTAGTATCCATGGCTGGGAGGTCATGGCTCCATTGAAGGGGATTCCGCAGCAGCTTCGGCAGCTTTGCGTTCAGCGTATCCATGGCTGGGAGGTCATGGCTCCATTGAAGGAAGACCAGCAATTCCGCACTGGGAGAGGCTCGAAGATGTATCCATGGCTGGGAGGTCATGGCTCCATTGAAGGGATGAGTTTCGGATAAAGTGCCCTGATGCCCCTAAACGGTATCCATGGCTGGGAGGTCATGGCTCCATTGAAGGGTATGTAGCCGGGTACTGAGGTCTAATCTAGCACAAGAGTATCCATGGCTGGGAGGTCATGGCTCCATTGAAGGGAAGACGGCGTAGCCAGGCCCCTCTACACCGCGGGGACGTATCCATGGCTGGGAGGTCATGGCTCCATTGAAGGTGGATCCGCGCGAACTCATTCGGCAGCAACGCCGAACGTATCCATGGCTGGGAGGTCATGGCTCCATTGAAGGTCTCGACACAGACAACACACTGATTGAAAACGACAGATGTATCCATGGCTGGGAGGTCATGGCTCCATTGAAGGTGCTAGATATCCGGCATGATGATCAGATTGTCACTAGTATCCATGGCTGGGAGGTCATGGCTCCATTGAAGGATATTCCATTTTCCCTCCATGTCGCTTGGCATCCGAGTATCCATGGCTGGGAGGTCATGGCTCCATTGAAGGCGAGTCCGACCCCAACAACCCAAAAACACTCACGCTCGGTATCCATGGCTGAGAGGTCATGGCTCCATTGAAGGTTTGTCGGTATAGGTGTAGAGCTCGTGATCTGGAATTGTATCCATGGCTGAGAGGTCATGGCTCCATTGAAGGTACCTGGCAGCAGGTCAGCGGCAGCTACCCTTCGGCGTATCCATGGCTGAGAGGTCATGGCTCCATTGAAGGTGCGCCAGATGGAGAAGGAGAACGCAGTCGGCGTACTGCGTATCCATGGCTGAGAGGTCATGGCTCCATTGAAGGCAGGGATGCGCTGGGCGTCGATGTCGGGGTACTGCTCGTATCCATGGCTGAGAGGTCATGGCTCCATTGAAGTTTTCCTACGGGCCGCAGGGCGTCCAGATGGTTGACGTGTATCCATGGCTGAGAGGTCATGGCTCCATTGAAGTCACATCAGCTGTCGTGCGCCGGCCCAGGCGTTTGCGCTGGTATCCATGGCTGAGAGGTCATGGCTCCATTGAAGTTGCCAGATCGGAGGGAGAGCCAACTCCATATTGACCGTGTATCCATGGCTGAGAGGTCATGGCTCCATTGAAGTGTCAATGAAAATCAGCTCGATGTCGTGCCCTTCGCCACGTATCCATGGCTGAGAGGTCATGGCTCCATTGAAGTGTCAGCACCGTGAATGATGCCAAGACCGCGGGAGCGAGTATCCATGGCTGAGAGGTCATGGCTCCATTGAAGTGTTTGCCCGGTCCATGATGGATGCATTCAATATCTGGGTATCCATGGCTGAGAGGTCATGGCTCCATTGAAGTTGTTCGGCGCGGCGGTGACGATCACGACCGGTCTGCTGTATCCATGGCTGAGAGGTCATGGCTCCATTGAAGTGGCGAGTATAGTGGGCAACGACGTTACGCTTGCGGAGTATCCATGGCTGAGAGGTCATGGCTCCATTGAAGTCTGTCCGAGAACACCAGCCAGCGCGCCGGCCCCGCCGTATCCATGGCTGAGAGGTCATGGCTCCATTGAAGTTGGGCGATAAGTGACGTCACACTGCCGGGGACTGCTCGTATCCATGGCTAAGAGGTCATGGCTCCATTGAAGGTCTGGGAAACCGGATGCCGCAAGTTCCGCCTCGGCTGGTATCCATGGCTGAGAGGTCATGGCTCCATTGAAGGATCGGTTGGGGCGAGAATAGGGCGTCCAGTCGTGCCGTATCCATGGCTGAGAGGTCATGGCTCCATTGAAGCTGTAGTGAGGCGGCGCAGCAGGCGACGGGAGAGGAGGAACCAGAGGAAACGGCAGTTGCGCAAGCGCGGCAGGATTTGCTGGAAGATGCGGCGCGGCCCTTTGCCGCCCAGTCCGGAGCTTCGCAACCTGCTTGTGGATATTCACTGGTCTTACTAGCAGACTATAGACACGGTTAGCGCGTACCAACTGATTGAAGCGGGATTTTCGGACGATCAGGCGGGAAGAGTGGTGCAGTCGTTTCGGGCGTTCGTTGAGTAGAACCGGGACGAGATCATCGCGCTGCGACTGCTGCATCAGCGGCCCTACCGGCAGCGGCTGCGTTTCGGCGACATAAAGGAGCTGGCGGACAGGCTGCGGCTGCCGCCGCGGGCGTGGACGACTGAACGGCTTTGGCAGGCTTACCGGCAGTTGGACCAGTCCAGGGTGCGGGGGTCTGGTCAGGGGGCGCTGGCGGATATCGTGTCGCTGGTGCGGTACGCCATGGGCGAAGAGGAGGAGTTGGTCCCTTTTGAGGCGCGGGCAAACGAACGATTCGAAGCGTGTATGGCAACGCAAGAGGTTGGCGGGCGGACTTTCGCAGCTGAACAACGTCGGTGGCTGAAGGACGTCCGCGACGACATCGCGGGCAGTGTCAGCATTGGGCTGGATGTCTTCGATGTGGCGCCCTTCAATCAGGAGGGGACTTGGCGCGGGCTTATGCGCTGTTTGGAGAGGAGTTGAATCTGGGGCTGGCGGCGTGAACCAGTGGTGTGACGTTTTTGTCAAGATCAATCTTGATGGATCTTGACAAATTTGTGCTCCCTTGCAAGAATAGCGCAAACAAATAAGGAGGTAATGGAATGGGCATGCAGAAAGTAAAGTTTTCAAGCCAGGCTTCGCCGGAGGCGCTGGCTGCGATACGGGAGATCGCCCGCAGTGAGGGACGCCAGTTCCAGACGGTGGTCCAAGAGGCGATGGAAGAGTATATTGTGAACCGCAGCCGGAAGTCACCCCGTCCCGAGGTCATGGCGCATTTCCGGGCCAGCGTCGAGCGAAACCGCCGGCTGTATGAGCTGCTTGCTGAATGAACTATGTCTACCCGGAGATCGGCGAAGCAATTATTATCCACGACGCGCTGATCCGAGAGTTTGGCGGCACGATGGGCATACGTGACGAGGGCGCGCTGGCTGCGGCACTCATGCGACCGCAGTTGGGCTATTACGACTGCCTGATCGAGGAGGCGGCCGCGCTACTGGAGAGCTTGGCGAACAATCACCCCTTTGTGGACGGCAACAAGCGAACTGCCTTGGCCGTCACCGACACATTCCTGCACCTAAACGGCTATTTCATCGACTGTGACAGCGTTGAAGCCTATGAGTTTTTCATGCGGCTGTTCGAGATAAATTCGTTCCGCTTTGCTCAGTTGATTCCGTGGCTGGAGGAGAAGGTAAAGCGGCTGCCAGGGTCTTGATCGGCAGTGTCTCTGCAGTACTTGATCTTTGAAGTGGGCCCCAAAAACTGGGCCTCGAGCCAATCTGTGTAAGGACTTTGATGTCAAAGTATCGTTAAGACTGAGGATTAGTGGCGGTAACGCTGTACAACCCGCACAAATCGTCTTTTCAGTCCAATAATTCTCCGGGGAGATCCATTTATGAAAGACCATTTGTCAATGTATTTGCATACGGAGACGAAGAATTGGTTTACGCCATAGGATACCTTACGTATCTGGCCGAAGGAAGCTACGAGGATCTTAACCCCCTTCTGATGTCAGAAGTCGACTCGGATTACAGACGTGCGCCCAGAATTACTCTTGATTCCCCTATGACTTGGAGAAACTTCCAATCCAGTTGGCGGCTAGGTTGACCTGGTCCGGGTTGGTGGGGACGACCATTATCCCTCATGCTTTGCCATCATACACGAGATTTGAAGCCCAGAGAATCAGATCGGCCATTGTCCGAAAAAGGTGGTTGTGCTCTCCTACGCTGGCTTCGAAACGCAAATCAACCCTTTTGGCTTTTCCAATGATCATCTTGTCACTTGTGCGAACAAGCGCGTATTCTCCATCTCCAACAGTTGTGTACGAAACACACTTGTTTACAACCTTTCTTCCCACCAGCTTGGCTCTCATCTTCCCTTTCTTCCCTACTGTCATGTAAGGGCGGCTTTTTGTAGTTACTGCCAGGGTTTGGTGTCCTGGTATGGGGATTCAGGTGGATGCAGCAGGGGGAGGATGAAGAGTGCAAAGAGTGCGGAAGAGATCCACCAGATCAAGACTTGATGTAAGCGTGAGAGGAATATGGGGCCGCCCACCGTTCGGCCAGAAATTCCCATTCCCCCGGACTAAATGGTACCCAGAGTACACGCTTGCGCGCGGTGGGCTGGCCGGAATTTCATTGTTCATGCTCATTTTGCAAGGTAGCGAAGTGGAGTCAGCGTATGAAGCGGCAGGGCGTAGGTACAGCGGTGCAATCGATGCCGAGCCGGGCCCTGCACAGTCGCGCGGTTGTATAGCGCGCCGTGCCACGCCCAGAGATCGGTGCCATGCTTCATTGTGGGCGTCGGGGAGGGATGTGAAGATTCGACAGAGAAAACTATATCGACCCTACGCGTCGATCAAAGCGGCAAAACTTGCTTTTCGGCACCCACTACAACGTTTGCAAACTTTCACTTTTGTACCGATACAGTGGAAAGGCTTACAGAGAGGCCTATTTGCCGTCCATATACCAGAGTAACATTGGTGCGTTACGACAGAAAGGCCGCTGCTTGCGGGCAGCGGCCCCCTCTTGTCCCCAAATTAAGACGACAATTTGAGAACACAAATGAACAGCACGGCTAAAGCTGCTCCGATTCAGCATCAGGGCAGTCCGCAGAAGGCCAACATTGATATGCAGGATCATCATGCCTCCTCCACGTGCTGCGGCGGACTGAAGCCATACCAGACCGAGAATTCCCTGATGATGTGTTTTGAAGCATGGCCGCGGACCTAGCCTCAAGTCTTCGAATACTGATTCTACCGCACAGCGGCGGATATGTCAGATTGTAGTTTAGCGCGCCCTAGCGAAGCATTGGGAAGGGCGAGGAACTTACAGCAATCAGTTGCTCGGCGTTCACCGTTGATTCGGGCTCATTGACGTTTGCCTGAACCGAGATATCCAAGGGTAAAACCTAGTCTATCCACGAAGGGGCACGAAAAGCACCTAACTGCTTTTGATCCACGGAGGGTCACGGAGAACGGCTTAGCTACTTCTCTTGAGCCGCGAAGAGGCGCGAAGAACTTCTTTCCGGTTCGCGGACGGTTAGGAAAGTCACTTTTTCTGTCCCGTAAGGTAGCTGAGGGCTTGCATTTGTCAGCTCTTAAGAGGCCTTCGCCAATTGTCAACAAGACCTAGAAACCGAGCTACACACTCAGGTCAACCTCCTCCTGCCCAACCCCCAACGCCGACGGGTCCCTTACGATCTTTGCCGTCTCAGGACTTACGTTATTCACCTTCCCGATCAGTCGCACGATGTATTCGGGATCATCGACGCGGTCAGGGGCGTTGACGGCGCCACTGCGTTTGTCCGTCTTCATCCGGTACCGGTCGATTATCCACGCCAGCGCCGAGCGACTGTCCAGCCGGTATGCGAAGGCTGGGGTAGGGACGCCGGCCAGAGTCAGAAAGTCATTGTAGAGGAACTGCGTCTTGTCCTTGGACACCTGCATCATGTTGACGCGCCGGTCTGGCGGCATTGGCGGGCGCAGTGTTCGAGGAGAGCCTAGAACCCGGCGCGCACCGCGGTCAGAAAGGTAACATCAAGTTGAGTGGATTGGCGTGCGTTATGGTAGAGTTAGCCTATGCATAATACACTATCCGCTGCTTATCCGAGCCTGCCGCGTCCGTCTGGATGCACCTTATTTTTCCCATTTCGTGATCTAGACATTGGGGCCAACCACAGATGACTAGACAAGCCATACAACATCATTTGCCGTTGAACGAGTTCTCAGATGCCGATGGCAGACGGGATGTGCATATCGGGAAACGACAGAACTCTTTAGCGCCGCAAGATCGCCCCATTCACGACTGGTATCGGTTTGTTCTTTCTTTCCCCCCCCACCTAGTTAGAGAGTACATCGACGACTTTCAGTTGGCAGATGGGGCAACAGTTCTCGACCCCTTTTGTGGGACAGGGACAACGGTTGTTGAAGCGAAACTGCAAGGTCTAGAATCCATTGGAATTGAAGCCAATCTCTTCCCGCACTTTGCATCGTGCGTGAAGACAGATTGGTCTATGAATCCGTCGTCTCTTGCTGAGAAGGCAGCAGAGATTGCAGGGAATACACAACGGATACTTTCCGACCAAGGTCTCTCCGACCCCATGTCCGATGGATCAGCAAGCCTTCCTTTGAGGAAACTGCCTGAGGCTGCGACAAAAACTCTTATTAAGAACTCGATTAGTCCTCTTCCTCTTCACAGAACTCTTGTTTTACTGGAACAAATCAGCAGGTTTCATCATTGCGAGGAGCACGGTCACTTTATCCTGGCATTGGGGAATGCATTGGTAAACGAAATAGGAAATCTCAGATTCGGTCCTGAAGTAGGTGTCGGTAAGATAAAGACTGATGTTCCTGTTACAGATATTTGGAAAAACCAAGTAAGAAAAATGGCGGACGATTTGCGGGAAGTTCAGGGGGCAGACTATCCGACTTCCAAGGTCCATTTGGCCGACGCCAGAGATCTCGGCAGCACATTAGAGCCTTTTTCGGTTGATGCCGTAATCACGTCGCCGCCCTATCCCAATGAGAAAGATTACACACGCACCACCCGTCTTGAGTCGGTGATCTTAGGATTTTATGAGGACATGGCGCAACTCAGGCGAGTCAAAAAAACTCTATTGCGCTCAAATACGCGTGGAATATATACAAGCGATAATGACGACAAATGGGTGTCTGGTCATACCCGAATTCAGCAGATAGCTGAAAGAATTGAGCAACGTAGAATCCGATTAGGGAAGACTTCCGGGTTTGAAAAGCTATACTCAAGGGCAACCAAACTGTATTTTGGTGGAATGGCCCGCCACTTTGCGCTACTTCGACATGTGCTGAAACCTGGTGCGAGTTTAGCTTATGTTGTTGGTGACCAGGCATCTTATTTGCAAGTAATGATCCGCACAGGAGAACTCTTGGCTGAAATCGCACAAGACTTGGGGTATCAACTGGTAAGAATTGACCTGTTCCGAACGCGTTTTGCTACCGCGACTCAGCGCGAACTGCGAGAGGAGGTAGTCGTTTTGAAGTGGCCCGGATGATTTTGCGCCAATTGGCGAAATTCCAGGCCATACGTTGACGAATGGCTAGCCGATGCTGGGAGACTGTTGATGAGCAAGTATGAGCAGGTGATCGAATGGGTCTTTAGGAAGAACTATCAGCAGGGAGACATCCGAGTGCAGTTCACGAGGGAAGAACTGGTTGAAGCGCATGATGCATTAGACTTGCCTCGAACCAAAAACATTGGCGACATTCCGTACTCATTCCGTTTTCGCCGAGAACTTCCTTTAAGTATACTGTCCACGGCCCCGGAAGATTCTGAATGGATTATTGTTGGTACGGGTATTGGTGAATACCAGTTTCGGTTATCGATGCCTGGCAAAATCGCGCCAACATTACACTATTATCCAATCCAGATTCCAGACGCAACGCCCGAAATTGTCCGGCATTACTCTCCTGGTACTGATGAACAGGCCCTGTTGACCCGTGTAAGATATAATCGATTGGTCGATCTATTTACAGGGTTGACATGCTACTCCATTCAGAATCACCTGCGCACGACCGTTGTGGACATTGGGCAAGTTGAAGTTGATGAAATCTACGCAGGATTGAACAAAAGGGGAACACACTTTGTACTGCCATGCCAGGCCAAATCACAGGGCGACAGATTCGGCATTGTTCAGGTCCTTCAGGATTTGGCTTTATGCGCGGCCAGATATCCCTACGCGATATGCAGACCCATCGCTCTACAATTCATTCAGGAAGACAGAGTAGCAATATTGGAACTCGCTGTTCGCGACGATGAGGAAATTCTGAAGCTGAACATCGTTGACGAAAAGCAATACGTTTTGGTTCCGAGTTCTGATGTCTCGGAAAACGACTTGCAAGCTCTTAAAGAACACGATTCGTCCTACATCGTATGACTTTTTCCTGCATTTTTATTTACTTCTGATCGCGGCGTCATTCCAAATCGGAATCGTTGACACTAAATTGAGCCTAGTGCTGCCGATGCAGCTTGGTACAATAACGATGTTGAGAATCCTCTACCTGCATGGTTGGCCCGAATGTTCAGTGATAGGGGCCAACCATAGTAGTGGTATGATCGAGACTTAGATGGCTGGCAGGCACAAGAAGGTTCGTGCCGCCCCAGGTGGCGTCTGGCCGATTGTGGTCGTTGATTGGTGGGCTTTGGAGGCGTCAATTACTGATAAGGGTCAGATTCGAAGGCCGCTGCGAAGGCCCTCCTGTTGCCCAAGCAGCGTATGCTTCTGCGTTCGAGAATTCGGAACCCCGTCTATGTCGGTGCGGCTTGGAATGTCTGTGCGGTGTTTGAGGCGATAGAGAAATGCCCCCTTCTCCTACATACGCGGGCGCACGAGTTTGGCCGCAAGTGGTGAAAGGGCGATGCGGACCCGCGTCCGACGCAGGAGGTCAGCCGCCAAGCAAGTCATAGCACCCTCATTGCAACTGGCCTAGATGACGCTATCGAGCAGGGCCAGTGACTCTTGTGTCGGGAATCAAACACGTTCTCCGGACGTAGCTTGAATCAGCCTTTTATCGTCCCAGATGGTTCCCACTGGTGCACCCCGCATTTCATCCGGACATCGCTTGTGGCTGGGAACACCCCTAGGGCACGGTAGCACATCCATCCCCTTCTGGTAGGCCCAAGCTCAATTGTTCTTTTGCCCTGCGCCAGGCTCTGGTCGCACCAGGAAATTCGTGGGCGGTATTGGACGGCGGGGCAAGGGCCTTTGTGGTACCGTGCATCCTGCTCCAGAGCCGCACCCATTTCGAACATGGGCGCCTCCAACAGACACAAGAGGCCTCCGCTGTCGTCGTTGACAACAGGGGGCCTCTTGGAATGCGCTCGCGTCATTGCGATCGGGGATATGGCAATGCCAATCGTGGTGGCAGTCCGAATGCAGTTACCGCTGACTCCAGGCCATCCGCAACCGTTTGGGGGATTCTTCTGGCGACAGTTTTTGAGGGATAGCTGCCCGCGCAGGCCCGTCGATTGTGACGCCGTCTGTGTTACATGCAGTTATACCGCTTTGGCCGCCTTTCTGAATTGCCGAGCCGAACGATTGATTTGTTTGAATGGTTCCGTGCGACTCCCCGCGAATGGAGGGATCAGGATTGTAGATCGATGTATTGCCGCTGTCAAGCTTTCGTTCAGGTTTTGGACACTGAAATGCTGCGGCTGTCCGCCGGGGTCGGCGCACCGATTCGGGCTTGCGGAAGGCAGTTTCCCAGTGTAGCGGACTGGAGAATCGTCGAAAGGGCGTAGGCATGCGGTATGGAAGCCGGCGCGTTGACGTCCGCGGTAGAGCAGTGGTCCGTCGATTTCATAGGCGGATCGTATACGAATCGTAGATCAGATTCAGATGGACTTTCGTCGGTACGTTGACCATTCAGAGATGCGGGGAAACAGGCGCGGATGTGGGGGGGGGCGCAAATGGGGTTGATCTGTTATGCCTGGCGGGGCTGCCTGGGACTGTCGCGGCTGCGGCTGGGCGCGAGAGCCGCGCTTCTTATGGATGATATTGAACGGTGGGGTGAAATCGTTTATTATCCTCGCAGCCGCTGGCTGAACTATGCGCGATGCAGATGTGCGATGCAGTCGCGCAGTTGGATATGATAGAGGCGGCGGAGATTGGCGTCATCCCCCGGGAGGAATCATTATGGGCGACTGCAGATACTGCGGGAAGTCTGCCGGCTTTCTGCGTAAAGAACACAAGGAGTGCGCGGCGGCGCATGAGGAGGGGCTGGACGGTATTCGAAAGGTCTGTGTGGAGGCGGCGCTGCACGGAGTTGACGTCAGCCAGTTGTCCGACAGGGTACGGTCGATCGGCGCGGCAGCCTACATCGACACATCGGCGGCGGCGATGGCGGCTACTTTGGCGCGGGGTTGGGGGCAGGCGGTCGATGCGGCGATGGATGATCATTTTCTCTCGAACGAGGAGAAGCGGGCGCTCAACCGCTATCGCGGCCATTATAGTTTGAGCGCTTCGCAGCTGGATCGGGACGGGCACTTTACGCTGTTCAGGATGATGAACCTGCTCAATGCGCTGAGCGAGCATGAACTGGCGCCCCGGTTCGACCGGCGGGCGGTGCGGCCGCCCTTCAATCTGATGAAGAGTGAGGAGCTGCTGTGGCTGTTCGGCGGCACGGATTACTTTGAACAGGTGACCCAGAGGGAGTTCAGAGGCGGATCGTTGGGCGTGAGTTTTCGGGTGGCAAAGGGCGTCTACATCCGGCCGGGCGCGTTTCGCGGCCGTTCGGTCGCGACCAGCTCGATGAAGCATACGGACTCGGGTGTTCTTGGGATTACGACCAAGCACATTTATTTCAAGGGGAACAGCAAGAGTTTCCGGGTGAGGTTGGAGAAGATCGTTTCATTTGATCCTTACCGGGATGGGCTGGGCATCATGCGCGACACGGCGCGGGCGAAGCCGGAGATATTCAGGATGGGCGAGACGGATGCCTGGTTTTTGCTGAATGTTATCGATGCGGTGATGGCTATGGACAGTGTGACGCTGCCGAAGGCGGGCGCGCCGACGCTGGACGATATTGTGGACGGGGATTTGGATTGAGAGATGGGAGGAGGGTATGCAGATGAATAGACTTTATCTCACATTCGAATTACAGCGCTTCCGTGCTATATTTGACCCAGAGCAGGAGCGAACGAGATAGGCGCATTCCTCCATTGGCAGCAGCCCCGCCGAACAGAAGGCATCTGGTAACTGGAAGGCAACAACCATGATATCATCCGACTCGAATGATCATCTGGGGGAACCCGAACCCGCCCTCATTCGAGGCTGGCTCCAAAACGTTGACCTGAAGCAGGGAATAGCCAGACTCGACACCTACATGGATGACTCAGTGCCCTTGCGGTTTGAAGCCGCACTGGGGGAAGATGTGATCCGCCTGGAAACCAAACACGTCAGGGTGGATGGTAAAGGTTGGATCAGTGATGAGGACGAATGGATCGTCATCAACATAGAAAAAATCGTTCCAACGTCGTCTGAGGTGCGCACAGTCGAGGAGATTCTTAACGATCCCAACCCGAAGCTCTTCGACCCCGATACTGTCGTCACGGCCAGTGAGCCTTTCGACGTGGATGAGTTCCTGCGTATCATCTATGAGGGCCGCGGGCGAGAGTGGGGGAAACCGTCAGACCGATAGTCCTGGATTCCAGCGTCGTCTCCTACATCTTCAACCGCGATCCCATCGCCCGCTATTATGTAAATCGACTGCGGGGCAACCGGCAGTACATATCGTTCCAGACGCTTGAGGAAGCCTGGTACGGAGCGCATAGCCGCGGTTGGGGCGCAAGGCGGATGAAGGAACTTACAAGTCATCTCGAACGATATGAGATCATCTGGCCAGACACTGACCTGGTGGAAGTATGTGCCCGTTTGCGCGCTGAACGAAGGACCGCCGGGCGTGAGTTGAACATGGCAGACGCCTGGATCGCCGCCACCGCCATATTGTTAGACTGCTCCTTAGCCTCCCATGACGGTCACTTTGTGGGGATTCCCAGTCTCCGTCTGATCAGAGCGCCGACTCCGTAGTCACCCTCAACAAACGCGAGTCACACCAACTCGCCGGCCGGTTTGCGCCTTACCTTGTTAGGGCGTATGATTGCGCGGTTAATTAAACAGTTTAGTAAACGCGTTAGCGGCTGCATTTGGCAAGGGCCGGGGACGCGTGAAAGGAGCGCTGACTATACGTGGCTGCGCAAAAGCGAGCTGAGAATGAACTGCGCCCGGTCCGATTCGAACTTGATTATATTCTGCACCCGGAAGGCTCTGTGCTGATCAGCATGGGGGATACGAAGGTGTTGTGCAATGCGACGGTGGAGGAGCGCGTGCCGCGCTGGCTGCACCGTTCGTCGCTGCGGCACGGTTGGGTGACGGCAGAGTATGCGATGCTGCCGCGCAGCACGCATACTCGGGTTGATCGGGAGACGATGCGGCCGAAGGGGCGCACGCAGGAGATCACGCGGCTGATTGGCCGCAGTCTGCGGGCGGCGGTGGACCTGGAAAGGCTGGGCGAGCGCCAGATCATCGTCGACTGCGATGTGATCCAGGCGGACGGGGGCACGCGCACGGCGGCGGTGACGGGCGGGTACGTGGCGCTGGCGCTGGCGATCAAGCGGCTGGAACGCAGGAAGAGGGCCAAACCGGGCACGCTGATCCACCAGGTGGCAGCGGTCAGTGTTGGCATCCTCAACGGCAAGGCTTTTCTGGACCTTGACTACCAGATGGACCAGAACGCGGATGTCGATTTTAACGTTGTTATGACGGACAGCGGTGAATTCGTCGAGGCGCAGGGCACAGCGGAGGGGGAGCCGTTCAGCAAGGGTGCGTTCAACGCGATGCTGCTGCTGGCGGAGATGGGTATTGAAGAACTGCACCGCATGCAGAAGAGCGCGCTCGCGGAGGCGGGCTTTTAGATTCTAGTTTTTAGTTTTTAGTTTCTAGTTTTTAGTTTTTAGGTAGCTACTAAGCCATCTACAGTGTCTGTCTTGACCAGCCCTTTATCCCGGCCGCCATTCAGGCTATCTGATTGCGTATTCGGTTGGCGGCAGCCACGTTGCTGGAGCCGTACTGCTGGAATGCGCACACACGGTCGGTGAGGGATGGTTTTGGAGGGGGGCGTTGCGGGGGCGCAGCCCCTGCACAAGGGAGGGCCGAAGGCCCGACCGCCCAAAAATACGACATTGAGGGGAGAAAGACACCTTTGCTCCCCTCGTTCAGATTTGCGAATCAGTTGCGGCTGAGTAGTTACGTTTCTAGAAACCGCTGGACGCGTACGGGCAGTGGCAGTCGGTCGTTCGCTGGGAGCTTTTTCACTAAGAGTCAGACTGTGAGAACGGGAAGCGAGAGAGGGGGAATGGGGTATTGAGCAGGAAGAGGAAGCGGGTGACATTGCGGGATGTGGCGCGCCAGGCGGGCGTGTCTCCGACCGCGGTATCGTTCGCATACAATGCTCCTCACCAGTTGAGCCACAGCACGCGCGAACATATTCTAGACACGGCCGAGAAGCTGGGCTACCAGCCCCATCCGGTCGCGCGCACACTGGCGACGGGCCGCACGAACGCAATTGGCCTGCTGGTGCCCACCAGCTTGAACTGGATGTTGCATGATCCTCTTTTCACCCATTTTCTGGGTGAGGTAGGCGCGGCCTGCGACCGGGAGGAGAAGCGTATTCTGCTGGCGTCGATGCATGAGTCATGGCGCGGCGATTCGCCCCCGAGCAGCGAGGCGATGGCGCCGTCTACGTGGCTGGCCTCGATTGCGGCGGACGGTTTCCTGATGTTCTTCATCGACAGCGCCCATCCGGTGACCGAAGCGGTGCAACGGTCGCTGCGCCCGATCGTTCTGCTCGACAGCGCGGACAACATTCAGGCGCCGACTTTCAACATTGACGACTACGGCGGCGCGTATACGGCGGCGCAGCATCTTCTGGCAAAGGGGCACCGCCAGTTTGCGATCGCGACGATGACACCGCGCCGCGACGGGGTGGTGATTCCTACTATCGAACGCAGGGTGCGGGGATTTTCGCAGGCGGTTGCGGAGGCCGGTCTGCCGCCGGCGGCGGTGCAGATCGTGCATGCGCGCGGCGTGCCTTCGGCGGGGCACCAGTCGTTCCAGAATATCTGGCAGTTGCGGCGGCGGCCGACGGCGGTCTTTTGTGTAAGCGATGTGCGTGCGTTGGGGATTCTGAGCGGGGCGCGCCGAGAGGGGATTTCGGTGCCTGACGACCTGGCGGTGGTTGGTTTTGGCGATTTGCCGGATGCGAGTGTATCGAGCCCGCCGCTGACGACGGTTCATCGGGATGTGGACAGCCAGCCGCGGTTGGCGATTCGCACTCTTTTTCAGTTGATCAATGAGCAGATTAGTGAGGGGGATTTGGAAACGCCGCATATAAGCGAGACGCGGCTTGTTGTTCGGGAGAGCAGTTAGAAGTGCGGTTTTTGGTTTTTAGTTTTTGGTTTTTAGTTTTTAGTAACACCGCTGGTGCGCGATCGTTTAGTTGAAGGGGTCGCGGAGAGCACCTTAAACCCCTTTTATCCACGAAGGGCCGCGAAGGACCACGAAGGGCCACTAAGAACACCTCGAACCCCTTTGATCCACGAAGGGCCGCGAAGGACCACGAAGGGCCACTAAGAACACCTTAAACCCCTTTGGATCCACGAAGGGCCGCGGAGGACCACGAAGGGCCACTAAGAACACCTTAAACCCCTTTGGATCCACGAAGGGCCGCGGAGGACCACGAAGGGCCACTAAGGGCCACTAAGAACACGTCAAACCCTTTTGATCCACGAAGGGCCACGAAGGGCCACTAAGAACACGTCAAACCCTTTTGATCCACGAAGGGCCGCGAAGGGCCACTAAGAACACCTCAACCCCTTTGATCCACGAAGGGCCGCGAAGGACCACGAAGGGCCACTAAGAACACCTTAAACCCCTTTGATCCACGAAGGGCCGCGAAGAACACCTCTTTTCTTCCTCGGAGGACACGGAGGGCCGCGTATACTGCTTGTTTATGCCGCTATTCGGGTTGATAGGTTGGGTCTGCGGTTGGAGCAGCGGGCAAGCAGCGACGATGGCGGATGGCTGCGGCGCGGGGTTTTGGAGGGGGCGTTGCGGGGGCGCAGCCCCTGCACAAGGGAGGCCGCTTGCGGCCGACCGCCCAAAAAATAGGGGGGGAGAAAACCTTTGCTTGGGTCGATCGGGGGCGGGGGTGCTGGAAGTGTGAGCGACTTATTGGGCTGTGAATGTGGGCCAGGGTTCGCCGTTGCCGGGGCGGCCGAGGACGGCGCCGATGTCGTCGCCGCGGCGGACGTGATAGGTGGGGATGTTGGACAGGGCCAGCTCGTGGGTGAGCTCCTGGTAGGGTTCCTGGCCGCCGAAGGTGGAGCCGTCGATGACAACGGCGACGCTGTGCACGCCGCGGCGGCGGATCTCGCGCAGGGCGCGCACCCAGGCGGGGTCGGGGTCTGCGGTGATTGCGAGAATCATGTCATTGCGATTGAGGCGCACGCCCTCGGTGACGAGCAGTTGATCGAAGGACATGCGGCCTTCGGCTGACACGATTGCGAGGGCCTCCAGCATTTTGCGCATCTGCCGCTCGCCGCGGTCGATCTGTAACAGGTAGCGTTGACTGCCCTGCCAAACCAGGCCGACGGCGCGATTGCGAAGCAGGAAGTAGCGGGCAATGCTGGCGGCTGCGGTTACGGCGTATTCGAGGGTGCTGGGCGCCAATTCCAGGGCGTCGCCGCGTTTGTGGCCGCTGAGACCAAAGACGCCGGCGGCAGGAGGGGACAGTTTCCACGGCAGGCTGTGCGCCGCGCCCCTGTGCAGATCGAGAAAGAGCCAGATATCGGCTGAAGGGTCCAATTCGAACTCTCTGGTCATCAGGCGCCCGGTGCGGGCGGTGGTGAGCCAGTGGATGCGGTTGAAGCTGTCGCCGGGCGCGTATTCGCGGATGCCGGAGACATTGGTTGTGAGGTATTGGGCGCGGCGGTTGAGGGCTTCGCCGCCGGCAAGGTCGGCGGCGGGTGGTTGAAAGGCGGCCAGGGACACGGTGGCGGGATAGACGATCAGGTCGCTGGTCTGGCTCAGGTTCTGGTCGATGGAGAAGAGGCCCAAGGGGTCACCGCTGAGGAGGCGCATGGGGCCGAGGCGGTAGAAGCCGCGCTGCTGGCAGTAGGTTCGCACCTGCCAGCGATGGCGGGACCGCCCTTGCAGATGGCTGACGACGCGGCTGGCGCCATGGAAGGGCACGGTAGAGAAGTCGCGCACTTCGAGCCACAGTTTGGGCAGCCGGCCCTGATTGCGGACTTCGAAGCTTTCTTCGAAGTGCTGGC
This sequence comes from Caldilineaceae bacterium bin5, assembly GCA_002238445.1. Lineage (GTDB taxonomy): Bacteria > Chloroflexota > Anaerolineae > Caldilineales > Caldilineaceae > Bin5. The sequence goes on along the minus strand of MPML01000043.1, from coordinate 6,381 downwards.
CGACCTGGCTGCGGCGGGCCCGGGTGTGGCGATTGATATGAATGGCGCGGGTGCTGTTCCACGACCAGACATAGCTGAGCGCGAGGATGCCGCTCAACAGGTAGGCGAGGTTGAAAGCGAGGGGGCGGCCGCTATTCAGCGCAAAGATCCAGGAAACGATCAGTGCGGTGAGCAGGAAAAGGAGTCGTGAAGACATGAACGGCAGTTTTTAGTCTTTAGTTTTCAGTTGTCGGCAATTTCCCGGCAGTTGCTGTGGAGCAGTGACCAAGAGCCGGGGATATGGACTGAAGAGCTGAAAACTTCGGTAGGCGTTCAGCGGGATCCGACACGGCTGCCGGGCACGGGTGTATGGGCAAGGGCGTCCTCGATCACCTGGGCGGCGTCGACATTTTTGATGCGGGCCGACGGGCTGACGATCAGGCGGTGGGCGAGCGTCGACTCGGCGAGGAGCTTGATATCGTCGGGCAGCACATAGTCGCGTCCATCGATTGCGGCCCAGGCGCGGGCGGCGCGGAAGAGCGCGAGGCTGCCGCGGGGACTTGCGCCGAGATAGACGTCGGGATGATCGCGGGTAGTGGAGACAAGGTCGACGATATACTCTTTTACGCTATCGTCGACATACATATCGCGCACTGCGCTCTGGGCCTGTGCGAGTTCCTCGACAGACACGGTACTCTCCAGGTTTTCGATCGGGTGCATGAGGGCCTGCAGACCCATGATGTTGATCTCGTGCGCCTTCGAAGGATAGCCGACCCGAATGCGCATGAGGAAGCGGTCGACCTGCGCCTCGGGCAGGGGGAAGGTGCCCTCATATTCGATGGGATTCTGGGTGGCCAGCACCATAAATGGCCGCGCCATCTGATAGGTAGTGCCATCGACGGTGACCTGGCGCTCCTCCATCGCCTCGAGAAGAGCGGACTGGGTTTTGGGCGTGGCGCGGTTGATCTCGTCGGAGAGAACGATTTGCGCCATGATGGGGCCAGGCCGGAATTCGAATTCGAGGTTTTTCTGATTGAAGACGCTGACACCGGTGACATCGCTGGGCAGCATATCGGGCGTAAACTGAATGCGGCGGTAGGTGCTGCCGACGGTGCGGGCGATGGCCCGCGCCAACATGGTTTTGCCGACGCCGGGTACATCTTCAATGAGCAGATGGCCTTCGCACAGCAGAGCCACCACGGTCATGCGTATCTCCCGCTCCTTGCCGATGATGACCTGCTCGACGTTGGCAAGTATGCGCTTGGCGACGTCTTGCACTTCTTGCATGGGGTTTTCCTCTTGTCAGTGGTTCATGGCGAGTGGTTGGTGGTCAGTAGGGTTCTCGCCGTTCCGAAAGCGCCCTCCGGCCATGCACGCTCACTGGGGAGACTGCATAGCGGGCAGATTAGTTGATTATGACGCATAGTGTGGGCAGGCGCGTGTACGCCAGGCTCCAAAGTCGCTGAAATCGACGATGAAATATGCGATTTACACGGGACAAGGCTGAAATGTGACTTATCGGCATTGCCAAATTCGGACAGATCACATGTCCAGTTTACAGCACTTATAGGTAGTTGGACAATCTCCGGGCAGGTGCAAACGTTTGTAGGTGGTTGCGTTTTTGGGTAGCTTCTCGGCTATATATAGTGATTGTCTTGACCTGCTCTACTTCCCCGCCGCCATGCAGGCTATCTGATTGCGTATGCGGTTGGCGGCAGCCAGGGTGCTGGAGCCGCACGGCTGGACTGAAGGCGTCAGGTCGCTGAGGCATGGTTTTGGAGGGGGGCGTTGCGGGGGCGCAGCCCCTGCACAAGGGAGGGCCGAAGGCCCGACCGCCCATAATATAATGAGGAAAGAGAAGCACTTTCGCTTTGCAGGGGACGACCGTTTGGGAAGCGCCCGATTGTGACTTCCGCTAGCCAGTGGCTGCGAACCGCTGTATAATTCCCCTTTATGGATTTGCACACTTATCCCCGCCCTGCAGACGATACAGGAATCGGTATCCACTGGTGCGCCGGTGTTGGCGCGGCGCCGCCCGAGATGGTGGAAGGGTTCTGGCTGCGGGAACTTATTGAGCTGGGCATCAAGTGGGTAAAGATCGCGGACCAGCGCGAGGCGCTGCAACTGGCGCAGACGCTGCTGGCTGGGCAGATCATGCCGATCGTGCAACTCGTGCGGGAGGCGCCGGGACCGGGCCTGCTTTCGGCCGCGGAATTGGACGTGGTGGAGGAGCTGGTCGAGGCGGGGGTGCGCTATTTTGAGTTTGACAGTGAGCCGGACAGGGCCGCTTTCTGGGGGCAGGGGAGGCTGCCAGCCGATGCGCTGGCGGTGACGGCGCAGACGGCGGCGGCGAATATGGCGGCGATTCTGGAGCGGGGCGGGATGCCGGCCATCCCCGCGCTGACGCCGGAGGGCGACTGGCAGCTGGTAGAGGAGATTGGGCGCGCCGGCGGTGATACGCTGTTCGACAAGCCGATCTGGCTGGCGATCCACAACTATTCGAGTAACCGGCCCCCGCATTACCCTGAAGACGCGGTCCATCGCGAGGGCGCGCCGCTTGCGCGCGAGTTCTACCTGGCCCTGGCGGCGGAGGCGTGGCAGGGAGATTCGTGGCAGGACCGGCCACTGGCTGAGATCAATGACCTGCGGCGCGAGTTGGCGAGCCTAGAGGACCAGCCGGCGGCTGATGACGATGCTCCTGTCGACTGGCGGGCGAGGCTGGCGGCTGCTTTGAAGAAACCTTCCGCCGGCCAACCGCAAGCTGAGTTACCAGCGCAGGGCGTGCATTGGCGCGCATTTGAACGGCTGAACAGTGCGGCGGTGGGGTTGATAGGGCGCAGTCTGCCGATCCTTTCGACAGCCAACGGTTATCTGATCAACGAGAGCGCAGACCCGCGTTACCCGGCGACGACACCTACGCTACATATGGCGCAGACGCTGGAGATCTGCCGGGCGATGATGGGGACCAGCCGCCATACGCCGCCGGCGCCGGACTATTACTTCTGCACGGCCTTCTGGTTGCTGGCGCATGAGGCGCTGCAGGGGGAAGGCGCGGTTGACGAGCAGAACGCCTGGTATAGTCCGCTGCATCTGGCGGAGGGGCTGGAAGAGGAGCACGGAGAGGGGGAGCTGCTTTCGCTGCCTGGGGGGCGGGTTCCGGTTCCTGAGACGTTCGGCTGGTCGACGCTGCCGATCGTTCCCCTGCTCAAGGCGGAGCCCAAACGGCCAAGAGGGCAGGAAGGGCACGAGGAGAGTGCGCCTCAGGCTCCGGTGATCACGGCGCGCAACGGACTGCGGTCGACGGGCGAGGGTGTGTTGAGCGGTAAGGTGCGGGGCGGCGCCGGGGCGCATGTTCGCCTTACGCACAGCGACGGATTCGCTTACGAATCGATCGCGAGACAGAGCGGGGTTTACCGTTTTGTCAATCTGCCGGCGGGCCGTTACAGCGTGGAGGTGACGAATCCTGCCGGCAGCCGTGTAGACGCGATCGATCTGGCGCCGGCGCAGGAGGCGGTCCGCGATCTGGCGGCCTACGGCTGGGGCTATGAGGTGGAGCAGCGGCCGGTGGAGCGCGGGCGCGTGTTGACCTGCAACATGGAGCTTTTGCCGAGCGACGATGCGCGGCCGCCGGCGTTACGCATCAGCGACAGCGAACAGAAGAGTTGGGTGGTTCCGCTGGCGCGCAGCGTGGAGGCGCAGACGGCGCATTGCGAGGTGGGGCCACTGCCGGCTGACAGCTACCGGCTGGAGGCGCTGGGGCTGCCGAACAGCGGTACAACCCCTGTGCAGTGCCAGGTGCCGGTCGACCGGGAAATGGCGACCCATGTACTTTTCGTCTATTCCTATGATGAGAAGAGCTCGGTCCCGCAAGAGTCGGCCGTTAGCGGCACGGTGGAGGGCGGGAAGGGCGGCATTGTGCGGCTGCGGGCTGCGGAGGCGGGCGGGGGGCCCAGCGAGCGTTTTGCCGAAGTGGACGAGAACGGCAGATATGTTTTCAGCGGGCTGCCGGCCGGGACCTATTTTGTGGATGTGAAACAGAGGCGGCTGCTCCACTGCCCGCGCCCGCTGGTCTTGGATGGGCGCAACCAGCCGCGTTGCGATCTGTTTCTGCTGGCGGAAGAGGTGCTGGCGCCGCTGCCGGAGCCGGCGTTTCTGCAGGGTGAAACTGAGCCCGACACGACGGCCGCGCCTGCGCGGCAGGTGACACTGCTGGACGCGCAGGGGCAACGCTACGTGACGCAGGTGGAACCTTCGGGCGCGTTCAGGTTCGACAGCCTGCCGGCGGGCGACTACGACCTCTACGCCGACGGTTTCGGCCGGCGCGGGTTTCATCTGGAGGCTGGCGACCGGCTCAGTATTCAGCTCTGGCAGACGGAGGATGGATGGAGCCAGCACACGCGCATCCGGACGGCTGCCAGCGCGAGCGGCATGATTTACGTGCAGTGGGTGGAGCGGCCCGATCTGACAGTTACGGTGGTGGGCGCGGATGGCGGCGAGGAAGAGCGGGAGGCCGGGGAGGCAAGCGAGACCGGGACGCCCTACCGCGCCGAGTTCGGACCATTTCGGCCGGGAGAATATCTGGTCCACTGCGCGGAACTGGAGATCAGTGTCGAAGTGGCGTTGTCGGCGGATGAGGCGGCGGTAGTTACGTTTATGCGGGGAGGGGTTTTTGGTTTTTGGTAATCCCGGAAGAGCTATGGCGACTGCGCCTGCAGGGAAGGGGCGGAGGAGGTGGGCGGCCCACCTCCTATTCTTTTTGTTCCTCTTGGGCGCGGCGCTTCTGTGCGCCAGTTGTGGGAATGGATCGGGGGAGGAGAGCGCTGCGCCTGCAGCGGAAGGGGCTGCAGCTACGGTCGCGGCCACCGCTTCCAGACCGATTTTGCGCTGGATGGGGCCGGCTTTTGTGCGGCCGGTGGACAGGGAGATCGTTGCGCGCTGCGGCAAGGAGGTCGGCATGGCGATCGAATTGCTGCCGGCGCCTGCGAATCCGGTGGACAGGCTGGGGCTCTATCGACAGTTCCTGCCGGCTGAGTCGGATGACATCGATCTGATCGACTTCGACGTGATCTGGTCGGGCACGCTGGCGCCGCATCTGCTTGATTTGAACCCGCACCTTTCGGCAGATGAGCGCGGGCAATACTTCGACATCTATTTGGAGAATAACAGCGTGGGCGACGCGCTGGTCGGTTTGCCGCAGACGGGCGATATCGGGCTTCTGTACTACCGGACGGACCTGCTGGAGAAGTACGGTTTCGAGCAGCCGCCGGAGACGTGGAGCGAGTTGGAGGAGATGGCGGCGACGATCCAGGACGGGGAACGGGGCGAGAATGCGGAGTTCTGGGGATATGTGTGGCAGGGGAATGTGTACGAGGGGTTGACGGTGAATGCGCTGGAGTGGCAGGCGAGTATGGGGGGCGATTTGATCGTTGACGCGGATGGGCGCCTGCCGATGGACAACGGCGCGGCAGCGGAGGCGCTTGACAGGGCGGCGGCGTGGGTGGGCGAAATCAGCCCGCCGGGGGTAACGGTCTTCCAGGAGGAGGATGGGCGCTGGATGTTCCAGAATGGCAATGCGGCCTTCATGCGCAATTGGCCGTATGCTTACGGGCTGAGCCAGGGGGAAGACAGCCCGATCCGCGACCGGTTCGGGGTGACGCGCATGCCGAAGGGCGATGGCGCGGACGCGAGACACGCGAGCGTTATTGGGGGGCAGCAGATCGGTGTCAGCCGCTACAGCCGCAACCCGGATGCGGCGGCGGATGCGGCCCGCTGTCTTACGGACGCGACGGCGCAACGGCGGCGGGCCATCGCAGACGGGACGCCGCCGGCGATGGCGGGGCTGTACGATGATGCGGACGTGCAGGCGCGGATTCCGGCTGCGGCGCAGATTGCGGAGAGCCTGGCTGAGCACGCGGTGGCGCGGCCGGCGGCGATGACAGGCGGGCATTATACGGAGATTTCGCTGGTGTATTTTATTGAGGTGAACCGGGTGCTGACGGGCGAGCAGAGCGGGGCGAGCGCGGTGGCGCGCGTTGGGGAGCAGGTGGCGTCGTGGGTGGAGTGAGTTGCTGTTCGTATACTTTGGGGATTACATACCAAAGTAACATTTGAGGGTTGACAGATTCCTGATTGACAATGAGTAGTTAGTTATGGGCAAGAAAACATGAAATCAATTCTTTACCCCTTTGCTTTTAACTCAAATGACCGTTTAGTTAGTATCCATGAAGCAAAAAGGGGAGCGGTTTACTTGACCTGCCCCCCAAGAACTGGTCCAAGTATAATGTTAGTATTGGGCCGTAGAAAGGGGGGAAAGATGGCGAAGAAGAGACATACGCCGGAGCAGGTGATTAACAAGCTTAGAGAAGCTGAGGTGGCGATAGGCGAGGGCAGCACAGTGGCTGA
>MPML01000042.1 GCA_002238445.1 Caldilineaceae bacterium bin5 | reverse complement strand
GCCACCTCAGCTTCTCTAAGCTTGTTAATCACCTGCTCCGGCGTATGTCTCTTCTTCGCCATCTTTCCCCCCTTTCTACGGCCCAATACTAACATTATACCTGGACCAGTTCTTGGGGGGCAGGTCACGAGGTTATCGCCTGTCCAAATGGTCTGGTTTTTCCAATTAAGTGTGTTGGCAGAGGAAGGTTGCGCCCGCTGCATCATTGAGTCTCCCTGTGTGTAAATCTAAATAAGCGAATAAATTACACCCCTCATTTTACCATATCTGTATTTTTTCCAGAATGCACAGAGCAGTACCTAGGCACGGGCTTCGGGTCTGAGTCGAGAGTCATACCTGGCGGGTACTGCACGACACGCTTGGCGTTACATTTCCTGCAACGCTCGTATTCGATGAACCCGTTCGTGAAATCGCGATTCGTATACGTTATCTCCCAATCGTGTCTACGATGGGCGTCTTGATCTTCCATGTTACACCTTCCGAGAAATGAGAGTTTTCTGTTGCTTGGCATTTCTTGCCAGAAGTGCTAGGCTTTCTGTAACCACAGCGATGTATCTGACTACAAGTGAAGACTCGATGAGTGGGCGCATTGCGCCCCCTTGTTGGTAGTCAGATAAATGTGTCGCTGTGGTGGCAACCATTCATCAGTTTCCACCAAGGGGGCACCCCCATGTCACAATCAGAAGAGCAGCCAAGTGTAAGCGATCAGATATTCGGGATGAACGCAACAATGGTTGGGAGATTTGACGCCCTAGATAAACGATTGGACGAATTGGAAAGAACTTTGACTGATGATGCTCTTGCTCTATCTGGCGAACATGAGGCTCTGATTGCGAAAATTCGAGAGCAGTTGTTGCATAAAGGTAGCATTGGCAGTGGGGTTGACCACATTTATGCGCTCGTCTGGGAAATGGTGAATAAAATGAAATTGGACCCACACGCCATCGTCGAAGAAATGAACGAGAGTATGAAAGGCGTAGATGACTGAACAAAATGGACAAGCGTACCACAGTTGTGGTACGCTTGTCCTTGAAGGCCCCCATAGCTCAATTTGGTAGAGCAACCGCCTAGTCACGTGGTAAGATGCAGGTTCGAATCCTGTTGGGGGGCCTTCTTCCCCTTCTCTTTCCCTTTCTGATCTTTTGGCCTGATCTCAAGGGCTTTCCTAACGCCCCTCTCCAGTGCCCTCATGTCGATTCTGCGTGGGTTTGGTTCAGGCGTCTCCTCCTCCTTCTTCTCTTCTTCTGACATAGAATCCCCTCCATGTTGAGTGTTTATGCCATTATACATCCAGTTTAATCTGCTATCAACTCGTCGTAAGTGATATGGCGGTCAAATGCACCCCGTATGAGCAGTTCCATACGCTCCATGATTGGCACCTCATCCCCGCCTGCGTTCAACCTGAATACGAACTCGTTGATATACCGCTCAAGATGCTTCTTGCTCATGTAGTGATACACACCCTTATAGGCTCGCTTGACGACAGCCCAAATGCTCTCGATGCGATTCGTGGTTGTGTCTCCGTCCGCAAACTGCCAGCCTGTATGATTCACCGAGTGGTGGTTGTACCACTTGCCTAGCCTGTTGTAGCCCTTGTGATCGTCCGTATGGACAGTCGATCCCTCTTCGACGTTTGCCAACACGTTCTCGGTCAGCGTGTCGATCCCTACGTTTTCTATCGGATACGCAATCAACCTGCCCGTCTCGCGCTCCCGCAACCCCAACACCGGAACCTTGCCTCCGTATGGGCCAGGCGGTAGCGTCTTCTTCTTGGCGTAGTGCATCCGGTTTTTCCGACCACCGATCCAGGTTTCGTCGATCTCAACTTCACCCTTGAGCGGGGCAACCTCCACGTCGCACCCTTCACGTAGTCTGTGCAGCATGAACCATGCTGATTTCTGCGTAATGCCCACCTCCTTTGCCAACTGAATGCTACTGATCCCCTTGCGTGATGTTTCCAACATATAGATCGCGTACAGCCACTTATTGAGCGGGATATGCGACCGTTGAAACACGGTTCGGGTCCGCACTGTGAACCTGACCCGACACCATCTGCAATAGTAATAGCCCTTGCGCTTGAGCTTGGTCACCCGTTTGCGTTTGGGCACCCGCTTGCGTTTCGTCACCCCCTCGCTGTCACAGTGCGGGCAGCACACGCTATCCCCCCACCTGATTTTCTCGATGTACTCCCGCGCACTGTCCTCGTCCGGGAACATCTGAAAGAAATCGAAAACACTGATGACGCCTTCCTTCTCAATTCTCGCTGGCATGGGACACCTCCCTTGAAATGAAAAAGCCACCGCGTTTGCGGTGGCCCCCAATAGAACCTGCGTCGATCCAGATTTTCGCCAGTGTAGCACAAGTGATCGAATTTGTCAAATCACAGCAAACTGGGCCATCGCTTCTACTGATTTTGGCAAGTTATAAAAACGATCTGCCAGCCCGCCAAAAATCTGGAAGAAGGCACCCCACCAATTGGACAAGTCTACCAATTGGTGGTAGACTTATGTATGGCTGGCCTCTAGTTCCAACACAAATGGAGATAGGCGATGAATGAGGCGCAATACAAGAATATAGCGGATGCAATAATTGAAGCCTTTCTTGCACCGCCAACTTATGAAGAGGCGCACCCCGAAGGTCACCCCGATGAATACCAAGTACATAGATGGGACCTCGAAAAAAACATCAAGACGATTTCCGATCAAGATAATTTGCTCGGAGAGACATTGCGAGCATTGTTGCAGGAAATAGATATAGTTGACCAAATCCATAAGAATCCCGATGAACAACTAAAACATTCAGATACGAAAAGCGAAGATACTTTCCTAAGACCAAGTGCTGCCATTCAGACCATCGAGCATCATCTTGAGCAAGATTGGAACAGGCTAGAACGCACCATGGTCAATCCCTTGAATGGTCGTTTGCTGCCTTCTGATCAACCGCAGAGCGGTGATTTTTGGCAAAGCTTACGCTAACATTTCTGCCCCGATTTTGTGAACTTGTTGGAGTAGGGTTCCTATTCGTGGCAGGGTGAAAGTCTACATGTAACCCAACCACGAAAGGGTAACCCCATGTCTGAATCGAACGCTGAACTTTCTCCTATCTATTGGATCAGTCTCGATGAAGCAGAATCTGCGTCAGGAGTAATGGTGTCGTTTCAGGTTGAAGATTTGACTGATAGGCCAGAATCCGTCTCAATAGCAGTTTTGATTCTCCATCAAGATCAACAAGGTCGAGGGTATGACGAGCTAGTTCACCAAGCTCGCCAGGTGCTATCTGCTCGACTAACCGCTCTTTCCGATTTGTTAACCACTCAAGTCTCTCGCTCTCATTCGTAACCGTAGTCATGTTGGACCTCCTAGCCCAATAGGAAAAGCCTACCGCGACGGTAGGCTTTTGATTTAACTTTCTATTCATTACTACGTGCTCTTTCTTTCGATCACCCCTTTCCAATAATACAAACTGTATTTCCAGTAATGTTAGCTATATTATTACTGGCGAAGCCTCGAATCTTGTGAAGTTAAGCGTATAATTCCCAAGAATTTTGGGAAGTTAAGCGTATAAACCCCACTGGATTTGGCAAGTTATAAGAACCGCCTGCCAGCCCGCCAAAAATCTGGATATTGCACCCCCAATTGGACAATCTTTGCAAATCTTGGTAGCCTTGTTTATGGGCTGGCCTCTACTGTCACGTAACCTCCGTATTGTCTCATTGGCCTAGAATATGACCGCTACCGAGTGGCTGAATACTCTGTCTCCTATTATAGTCCTGTCGCTATTGGGATACTCTGCCTTTTGGGTGGGGTTCAACGGTGGTGATGTTATCGTGAAAGTTAAGCGTAGTAGACACAAATGCAAAAATTGTCATTTCTTAATGAAGATTTCCCCACATTTGCCCTTAACGAGTTGGAATGAGAAAGACCGCGAAGAAGGATTCCCACGCAGCAGAATTCCCCCCAATAAACTCGAACATGATGGGTGGAGAGGGTATGAAAGTTACGATATGACTATCGGGTGTCACAAGAGAATTTGGACTCAAACGCACAACGAATTGAGTGATGCGGATTCCTCGTATTACAAGGAAATATTACGGAAAACAGTATCTCGCAACAGAGGGGAATCTTGTTTCTTTGTACCTTTCTATGAAGGGATGCCTATGGAAAATGCAGAACAATTATTTTCGGTCAAGAGCGAAAACAGACGGACTAACAAAAGGATCATTTGGGCACAGATTGGTTCAGGGCTGGCACTTGCAACCTCCATAGTGTCCGTCTACCTGCAATTCAGATAGCCAACTGCGAATATGGCAGCGCCACCCAGATGCTATGTACTTCCCATGCCTTTTGTGTCCTAGTAGATCAGGGTGAACGCGAAGTATATCCTCTCAAGCGTTTTTTGAGACTGGCTTCACCCAGGGACGCCTGCCTGAATCCACCGCGCGCATGATGATCCCTTACTTCCCCAAACGTTCACCCTGATCTACTAGGACACAACCCCACTTCGTCTACGCACTCACTGCGTCCCTACAAACCAAATACTATAGTATTTCGCATAAAGCCCCCCCCTTCGCATTTCTGGGCACTCAAGTATGTAGTTCCCATTATTCTGCCCCGCCCGAAACAGCTCGACCGTCTCAATCGCCAATTCAGGGCAAGCGGCCGCAATACTTTCCCGATACCCTAACAGCTTCTCCGTCATCATCCCCCCACAACTCCGTGTATGCGCCTCTGCCGTTCGCACTTCACTAAAAACTAGAAACCGAAAACTAAAAACTGACTACGAAAAACTGACTACAAAGAACTGCCGTCCACCAACATCCGCCGCAACGCCTCCACCCCCGTCACCGGCAGCCTGCAAGCATAATTCTCACAAACATAAGCCGCCGGCTCACCATCCACCAGCCCGCGCCCTTCCAACAGCGGCAACGGATTCTCGCTGTCCGGTTCCCTCAACGCCACCACCGTATGCGGCAAATAATGGCGCCGCACCTCCTCCAGCAGCGCCTGCGTGCGCGCATCCTCCAGCGAGCCCACCACCGCCACCTCCTGGCTTGGGGTGAGCAAATCATCCAGCGCGCTCAGCATCCGTCCAAAGCCCGTCGGCTGCTGCGCCATCGCCGCCCCCATAATCTCGAAAATGCGCGCCGCCTCGCCGCGATACGCCTCGTTGCCCGTCAGCTTCGCCAGCCGCAACAGCAGTTCCGCCGCCATCGAATTTCCGCTCGGAATCGCATTGTCAATGAAATCCTTGCGCCGTACCACCAGCTGTTCATGGGCCATGCCCGTCTGGTAAAATCCCCCGCGCACCTCATCGCTGAACTCCGACTGCATGACCTTTGTCAACCGCACCGCCTCCGCCAGCCAGCGCAGCTCAAACGTGGCTTCGTATAGCGCCACCAGCCCGCGCGCAAACGCCGCGTAATCCTCCAGATAAGCATTAAAACGCGCCCGGCCGTCCTTGTAGCTGCGGAACAGAAAGCCATTCTCCTGGCTCATCTCCGCCAGCACAAAATCTGCCGCCTTTCGGGCCGCCTCCAAAGAATCCGCCCGGCCGAGCACAACCCCCACCTCCGCCAGCGCATGGATCATCAGCCCGTTCCATTCCGTCAGCACCTTATCATCCCGCTCCGGCTTCACCCGCTCTTCCCGCACCGCGAACAGCTCCTGCCGCGCCGCCGCCAGCCGCGCCGTAATCGCATCCGCCCCCGCGCCCGCCTCCTGCGCGACCTCCGCCACCGTGCGCTTGAGGTTCAGAATCGTGTTGCCTTCGAAATTGCCTCCCGGCGTCACACCATACGTCCGTCCCAGCAGGTCCGCCTCTTCCTCGCCCAGAACCGCCTCGATCTCCTCCGCCGTCCACACAAAGAACTTGCCCTCCTCGCCCTCACTGTCCGCGTCCTGCGCGCTGTAAAAGCCCCCTTCCGGCGAAGTCATCTCCCGCAGCACATAATCCACCGTCTCGTCAACCACCTGGCGGTGCTCCGGCCTTCCATTAATCTGCCACGCGTGCAGATACGCCCGCAGCAGCTGCCCGTTGTCGTACAGCATCTTCTCGAAATGGGGCACCAGCCAGATACGGTCAACACTGTAGCGATGGAACCCCCCGCCCAGATGATCATAGATTCCGCCCGCCGCCATCTGTTCCAGCGTATGTTCGGCGATGTGCAGCACATCCGCGTCCCCGCCGCGCCGGTACTGGCTCATCGCAAACTCCAGCGTCATCGGCTGCGGAAACTTGGGCTGGTCTCCAAAACCGCCGTACTGCTCATCGAAGTTCTGCAGTAGGTTGGCGCTGGCCTGATCGAGAATCCCTGTGCCAAGCGCCCCGCCGCTGGCAGACAGACTGCCCGTGCGCCCGATCGCGTCCGTCAAGCGCTGCGCCTGTTCTTCGAGATCGTCCCGCTTATTCTTGTAGGCGTCCGCAACCGCCAGCAGCACCTGCGCAAACGAGGGCATCCCGTACCGCGGCTGCGGCGGAAAATACGTCCCCCCGTAAAAAGGCTGACCCGCCGGCGTCAGAAAAACGCTCATCGGCCAGCCGCCGCTTCCCGTCATCGCCTGCACCGCCTCCATATAAATCGAGTCCAGGTCCGGCCGCTCCTCCCGGTCCACCTTGATGTTCACGAAATTCGCATTCATCAACGCCGCCGTATCCTCGTTCTCAAAGCTCTCCCGCTCCATCACATGGCACCAATGGCACGCGCTGTAGCCAATACTCAAGAAAATCGGCCTGTCATCCCCCTGTGCAATCCCCAGCGCCTCCTCCCCCCACGGATACCAGTCCACCGGATTGTGGGCATGCTGCAAAAGATACGGCGATGTTTCATGCGCCAGCTGGTTGCTATGAGTCGGCGTTTCTGAACTGGTCATGATAGGCCCCCTGACGCGTCTGCGTCGCTGCATTCAAATGGGTTTGACAATCCTTCTCGCCCCAATCTGGAACTCTTCCGCCCCCCGACTTAGGACTGTCGGTCGCATTTTTATATGGGCGGTCGGGCCTTCGGCCCTCCCTTGTCCAGGGGCTGCGCCCCCGCAACGCCCCCCTACAAAACCATCGCTCACCGACCATGTGTGCTCATTCCAGCCGTGCGGCTCCAGCACGCTGGCGGTCATCAACCAAATACCTACCGCGAAAGCCTGATCGGTGTCAGCGAAGAAGAACCGGTCAAAAGAGACAAGAGTTGGTCATAGAAGGCACTTCAAATCGCGTAGGCGGCATCATAGCCCTACTCCAGCCATCCCGAAAATCCTCAAAACCCGCAAATCCTGATTCAGACAGCGCAAAGCGCCCCTTCTCAAAACCCTCCCTGCCTCCGCCGCACCAGCCCCCGTCCACTATCCACCGCAATTCTCGCGCCCCCGTCAACAAAAACAGAAACTCTCCGCGCCCCTTAGCGGCCCATCGTGGAAAAAAGAAACTGCAGTTGCCCTTGACCTTCTGCACTTCGCAGTTCTGCAGTTGCCCTTGACCTTCTTCGCGCCCCTTCGCGGCCCTTCGTGGATCAAAGGTGTTAAGCAGTTCTCCGTGGTCCTCCGTGTCCTCCGTGGACGATAAAGGTGTTAAGAAGTTCTTCGCGCCCCTTAGCGGCCCTTCGCGGATCAAAAGGTGTTAAGAAGTTCTTCGCGCCCCTTAGCGGCCCTTCGCGGATCAAAAGGTGTTAAGCAGTTCTCCGCGGCCCATCGTGGAAACAAGAAAATGCAGTTGACGTTGACCTTCTGCTCTTCGCAGTTCTGCAGTTGCCCTTGACCTTCTTCGTGGCCCTTAGTGGCCCTTCGCGGCCCTTCGTGGATCAAAGGTGTTAAGACCACACTCCAACCCCAAAACTTCCAGTCCAAACAACCATCCACAACCCCCAAAATATTATAACGGTACCGCCATCGCGCCACCGAATCCAACTGTGGCAGATGGCATATGCGTGTTGACAGCAACCGATGGGAATGCTACCATGCTGCTATTCTCCCAGCCTATTATTTGTGAGTAGTGTGTCTGTCTCACCGGATGATCTGGCAAAGCATTCCTCCGAGACAGACCATAACGTAGACCCATTTGCTGCTACTCCTGCAACACCGAGTACCAGCGATTCAGCAGTTCGATTCCGAGCCGGAGTCCATACATGGAGTATGGCTCCCCAACTATCATCACAGGGGACTTCAAAATGACAAATAAGAGATTGTCTCTCCTGGCAGTGCTCCTGGTGGCCGCTTTGGTCCTGGCAGCCTGCCCTCAACCCGCTCCAATCGCACCGACCGAAGAAGAACCGGCTGCCGAAGCAGAGACCGAAGTGGTAGCCGCAGAGGCAACCGAAGAGCCAGCCGAAGAGTCGATGGCCGAACCGCCGGTTCAGGGCGGCGTCTGGGTCGAAGGTACCAGCGCAGACGCCACTATCCTGAACCCAATCCTGGCCTCGGACAGCGCCAGCTTTGACGTGCTCGGGTGGTTCTTCCCCAGCCTGCTCGGTCAGGACCCCTTCAGCGGCGCCATCGTCCCCACCGAAATGGCCGCAAGCTGGGATGTATCCGATGATGGCCTCGTGTGGACCTTCAATCTGCAAGACGGCGTAATGTGGTCCGACGGCGAGCAGGTCACAGCCGACGACTTCAAATTCACCTATGACGCCATCGCCAGCGATCTCGTCGAGACCCCCCGCAAAGCCAACCTCGATAACATCGAAAGCATTGAGGTCCTCGACCCGCTCACCATCCAGGTCACCTACGGCGAAGTAAAATGCGACGCCCTCAACAATCTCGGTCTCGGTTGGCTCCCAAGCCACCTCTATGCCGCAGACTTCAGCGACGTTATGGACAGCCCGCTCAACGAAGAGCCAACCGTCAGCGCCGGCCCATTCGTCTTCAACGAATGGCTGCGCGACGATAACGCAACCGTCCTGCGTAACGACGGCTACTGGAAAGGCGCGCCCAACATGGACGGCTGGATCTACAAGGTCGTTCCCGACCCAGGCGCCCGTCTGGCCCAGTTGCAGACAAGCGAGTTGGACCTGATCGGTGTCCAGCCCGAACAGCTGACAACAGTAGAACTCGATTCCAACCTGAATCTGTACAAGTTCAAGGACGACGGCTACAGCTACATCGGCCTCAACCAGGCCAACCCGCAAAACCCGACGGCCGGTCAGGATGAAGATGGCAACCTCGTCGAACAGGATCCCCATCCAATTCTCAGCGACCTCGCCGTCCGTCAGGCAATTGCCCACGCACTCGATTACGACTCGATTATCAACCAGGTCTATCTTGGCCAGGGCTATCAAATCGCCTCCAATGTTCTGCCCGCCGTTGGCTGGGCCCATGACCCAACGCTTCAGCCCTACGCCTTCGATACCGACCTGGCTTCACAGATTCTCGACGACGCCGGCTGGACCGACAGCGATGGGGATGGCGTACGCGAGTGCAACGGCTGCGCCACCGCCGAAGCAGGCGCTACCCTGACCATTCGACTGCAAACCAATGCTGGCAACACCACCCGTGAAGACCTGGGTGCCCTGGTCCAGGATCAGCTCAACGGCATCGGTTTCGACATCCAGTTCGAAGCCATCGAGTTCGGTACCCTCGTCGGTGAACTGCTCGGCCAGACCTTCGATATGGTCATCATCGGCTGGACCGGCCTCGGCACCGACCCCAACGATGACTCCTTCTGGCACTCAAAGTTCGACACGCCCGGCAGCGGCTTCAACTTTGTCAGCTATCAGAATGCCCGCATCGATGAACTGCTGGAGCAGGGCGTAAGCGTTCCCGGCTGTGCCGCCGACGAACGCGCAACCTTCTACCAGGAAATTCAGCAGATCATTCACGACGACATTCCCTATGTCTTCGTCACCGGTTCCGTTGGCAATATCGGCTACTCAGGCAAGTTCGACGGCACCGACCCGGGCACGTGGAGCTTCTACCACAACATCGAGACCTGGTCTTTGGCACGGTAGACCGACGCAAGAACTGCCGGAACGAACCGGCGCCTGACTTACAGATCGCGTAGAAGATCTGTCCAATCCGCCACCGCTTGCTTTCTCCTTGCGGTGGCGGATTGTCACCTGTATCTCTTGCAGGCCTGTTCATCCGCACAGGGGGTTCGAAGGACAGTATCAGACTATGGGCCGTTACGTAATCCGTCGCCTCCTGCAGGCAATTCCTACATTGCTGGGCGTAAGTGTCATCAGCTTCGTGCTTGTCTACAACTCCCCCGGTGATCCGATCCTCATCCGTACCTTCGATCCCAACATCACCCAGGAAACACGTGAAGTTCTGCGCAGACAACTGGGGCTCGATCAGCACTGGACCCTGCAATACATCAGTTGGTTTGCAGGCATTACACTGCGAACCGGTGACGTAAGCGAAGAGTTTACCCGCCAGGATACCAGTTGTACCTACGTCGCCTTCCTGAATTTCACATCCTGCGACAACGGCGGCGGCATCCTGCGCGGCAATCTCGGCACCAGCATCGCCACCAATCAGGCCGTCTGGGATCGAATCGTAGAGCGCATGCCCGCAACCATCGAGTTAGGTGTCTCCGCGCTGCTGGTCTCTCTGTTGATTGGGTTGCCGTTGGGCATCCTCAGCGCTGTCCGTCAGGGCTCGCTCTTCGATAACTTGGTACGCGTGCTCGCCGTTATCGGCAATGCCCTGCCTTCTTTCTGGTTCGGCCTGATGCTGATCTACATCTTCGGTGTTGTCCTCGGCTGGCTGCCCACCGGCAGCAGGCGCACCGTCTCGCTCACCAATGAGTTCGATTTGGTGGATCGAGTCAGGCATCTGATACTGCCGACCTTTGTTTTGGCGCTCGGGGGCATCGCCCTCTTAAGTAGGGTCATGCGCACAGAGACTCTAGAGGTGATCCGCACCGACTACATCCGCATGGCCAAAGCCAAAGGAGTGGCTGCCCACCGTATCTGGTTCGTCCATGCCTTCCGCAACGCCCTCATCCCCCTCATGACCATTCTTGGCCCGGCCATTTTTGGGGTCCTCAGCGGAGCCGTAATCATCGAAACAATCTTCTCCTGGCCGGGGATGGGGCGCTTGACATTCAGCGCCGCAGTGCAACGGGACTATCCGACCGTCTTGGGCGCAGTCATGTTCTTCTCCCTGCTGACAATTCTGGGCAACCTGCTCTCGGATATCCTGTACGGCGTCGTAGACCCCCGCGTGCGGCTCTAGTAACGAGGACAGGACTACTTTCATGACGGTTGCTCAGGCAGACGGTTCGGCACTCGCGGCACTTACAGCCGACCCCCAATTGCAACGCAAGCCCCGCACCTACTGGAGTATGGCGCTCCAGACTCTGCGCCGCGACCTGGTTACACTGGTCGCAATCGGGTTCTTGGTCTCCATGGCTGCACTGTCTCTGTCCGCATCCATCATTTCGAGAAGCATCGGCGTTGGGCCCAATGATACCAACCTCGAAAACGCCTTCCAGCAGCCCTACTTGGGACCATACATTCAGTGGCGCACCGGCGCCGACCCGACTCGCGCCCCGCTCATGCTCGGTAAATCCGGCGGCGTTGCCCACTGGCTTGGAACCGACCAGCTCGGCCGCGATCAGTTTGTACGCCTCCTCTACGGCGGCCGCGTCAGTCTCGGCATCGCTTTTGCCGCCGCCGCCCTGACTCTGATCTTGGGCGTTACTGTTGGCTCAGTTGCCGGTTTCTTTGGCGGCGTTGTCGACGACGCCATCATGTGGTTCATCAATACCCTGAGTTCGATCCCCGGCATCTACCTGCTAATTATCGTTACAGCGATGTTCAAACCCAATCCCGTCACCCTGACCCTCTTTCTGGGCCTGTTCGGCTGGATTGGCACTGCCCGCCTGATCCGGGGAAATGTATTCAAAGTGCGCGCTCTGGACTTTGTTCTCGCCGCCCGCTCCGTCGGCACACGCAATGCCCGCATCATGCTCCAACACGTCATCCCCAATAGCCTGCCAATTATCATAGTAAATGCCGCCATAGATATTGGCACTCTCATCCTGATCGAATCCGCACTCAGTTTTTTGGGATTGGGAGTACAGCCGCCAACCGCTACCTGGGGTAGTATGCTCAACAGGGCCAACAACTTTCTCTTCTTGCGGGATCCGGATTCCGGTGTTTCCTTGGCTCTGCATCTGCTGAGTATTCCCGGTATACTGATCACACTAACGGTCCTGGCCCTCTATCTCATCGGTGACGGTCTGCGCGACGCGCTCGATCCGATGATGAAAAATATGGGGCTTACATCGGAAAGTCACATTGAATGAATGAGTCGATAGTGCATAAGACATATCAAGAAAGGGTGTACTTAACGGCTGCCGGGTATGGGCGTGTTCGAGAGATTTTGGGTGCGTGCCGATGGCTGTACAATCGTTCTGTGGAAGAACGGCGCAATATTTATCGGGTGTGTGGGAAAAGCATGTCGAAATTTTCGCAGATGAAGCACCTGACGCGTTTGCGTGCGGAGTCGCAGTGGTGGCGTGATCTGAGTGTACAGATTGCGCGCGGAGTTTTGGTTCGGCTAGATCGGTCGTTTCAGGATTTTTTTCGACGTGTCAAAAGCGGAGATAAGCCCGGATATCCTCGTTTTCAGGGTCCAGGCCGATATCAGTGTATCGAGTTGGCGGAAGTGACGCCTGAAATGGTCAAGGATGGGCGTATTCGCGTCAAGGGGATGCCCGGCCTGCGAATTCGTCCGAACAGAGAATTGCCCGACAGTCGTCAACTCAAGGGACTGCGGTTCGTGATGCGGGGGCGACATCTGTGGGCTGATCTGGTGTATGTCGAAGATGTGACGCCGTTACCATACAGTGATCAGGTTGTGGGAATTGACATGGGCGTCAATCAGCGCATGACGCTCAGTGATGGCGAGGTGGTGGAGAGGCGGGTCGTGCGCAAGCGCGAACGGGTGTTGCAGAGAGCCATTAGTCGGTGTGAAAAAGGAAGTTCTGGTCGTCGCAAGGCGGTGTCTGCTTTTGCCAGAGAGAAGCGGCGCAACGTTTTACGTAATCGCAACGCTTGTCACGCCATCACTACTGATTTGGTTCGTCGATATGAAGTAATCGTCGTGGAAGATTTGAAGGTGAAGAATATGACAGCTGCGGGTGGATCGTATAAGCGGGGACTAAACCGAGAGGTTTTGGCTCAGACGTGGGGCGTGATCAGACAGCAGTTAGCGTACAAGGCAGAATGGGCCGGTCGCAAACTCGTTGAAGTCAACCCTGCGTACACATCTCGCCAGTGTGCGGAATGTGGCGACGTGAACGCCAAGGCTAAGGTTTATCGGGTATTCGAGTGTTCGAGTTGCGGTTATGTTGCCGACAGGGACCTGAACGCCGCTCGGAACATCATGGCGCGTGGGGTATTCGCGTCGGTAGCGTAACCGCATCTGTACGCGGTGCTGCCAGAAAGGTATACAAATGTTATTTTCGTATATAAGCCCCAAAAATATTCGGTAAACAGTACGGTGTGTGCAGCGGATCCGGTCAGCTCCATCCACCGGCTGCGCACCGACTGCCAAACACTTGTTGCAAGCTCTCAGAAAAGGAGTTAAACGTATGAGAACCAAACGATTTTCCTTCCTGGCGATCCTGTTGATCGCCGTCCTTGTCCTCGCTGCCTGCGGCGCATCCGATGAGCCGGAAATGGCCGAAGAACCGGCCGCGCCCGCACAGGAGGAACAGGCCGCCGAGGATACGGAGGAGGTGGCCGCCGAAGAAGAGGAAGAAACTGAGGAAGTAGCCGAGGCTGAAGAAGAAGCGCCCGCTGCCATGAGCGAACGCACCGGCGCCTGGGTCGACGAAGTTATCGCCGTCGAAGAGCCCTCAGCCGCAGCCGCTGTCACCCGTATGGATCTCGCGGAGATCGACGCCTACGCCTTCTCCATCAGCGATGCTGAGGTCTACGCTACTGTCCAGGACACCGACAGCCTGACCTACTCCAACTCCTTCGGCGTCTACGCAGAGCTCACCTTCAACCCCGCCGGCCCTGTCTTCGAAGCCACCGGCAAACTCAACCCGTTCGCCGTGCCCCGCATTCGCGAGGCCATGAACTACCTGGTTGACCGCGATTTCATCTCCCAGGAAATCTACGGCGGGCTGGCCTCCCCTCGCTACATGGCCATCACCAACGCCTTCCCCGACTATGCCCGTCTCGTTGATATCGTCCGCCAGCTCGAGTTGGAGTATGCACATAACCCCGACACGGCTGCCGAGATCATCAACGAGGAGATGGAGGCGCTTGGCGCCGAATTGGTCGACGGCGTCTGGAACTACGAGGACGAGCCCGTCGAAGTTATCTTCCTGATCCGCACCGAAGATGAGCGTAAGGAAATCGGCGACTACGTTTCCACAATGCTCGAGGACCTGGGCTTCGCCGTCGTCCGCGACTACAAGACCGCCTCCGAAGCATCGCCCATCTGGATCGGCACCGACCCCAACGAAGGCCAGTTCCACATCTACACCGGCGGCTGGATTACCACAGCCATCAGCCGCGACCAGGCCGGCAACTTCGACTTCTTCTACACCAACCGCGGGCTGCCCTTCCCACTCTGGCAGGCATACACGCCCTCCGAAGAATTCGACGCCATGTCTGAAAAACTGGACCTGCGAGACTTCACCACCATGGACGAACGCCGCGAGCTCTTCGGCGACGTACTCGCCCTCTCCATGCAGGACTCAGTACGCGTCTGGCTCGTCAACCAGCTCGGCTTCACCGCCTACAGAGGCGATGTCTCTGTTTCCACAGACCTGGCCGGCGGCCTCAACGGCGCCCGCCTCTGGCCCTACACCCTGCGACGCACCGGCGAAGAGGGCGGCACCCTCACCATCGCCATGCCCAGCATGCTGCCCGAGCCTTGGAACCCCGTCGCCGGCACCAACTGGATCTACGACACAATGCTGATCCGCGCCACCGCCGACTTGGGCGCCATGCCCGACCCCTTCACCGGTCTCCAGTGGCCGCAGCGCTTCGACAGAGCCGAAGTAACCGTCAAGGATGGGCTGCCCGTCGGCAGCACCCATGACTGGGTTGAGCTGACCTTCGCCGAACAGATCGAAGTGCCCGAAGATGCTTGGCTCGACTGGGACGCCGTTGAACAGCAGTTCGTCACCGTCGGCGACCTCCATCCCGATGGCCTCACCGCCAACATCAAGAGTGTCGTCTACTATCCGAACGATCTTTCCGACCTGACCTGGCACGACGGCAGCTCGCTCAGTCTCGCCGACGTCGTTCTGAGCATGATCACCACCTTCGACCTGGCCAAGGAAGATAGCGCCGTCTTCGACGAGGCCCAGGTGCCGAGTCTGAACAACTTCCAGAGCCACTTCAGGGGCTACCGCATCGCGCAGACCAGCCCCCTAGTCATCGAGTACTACAGTGACCAGTACACCCTAGACGCCGAGCTGAACGTGGCCAACTTCTTCCCCAGCACACCCTGGCATACCATGGCCGTTGGGCTGCTGGCTGAAGCCGCCGGCGACCTCGCCTTCTCGTCCGACAAGGCCGATGCCAATGAAATCGAGTGGATGAGCTACATCGCCGGGCCGAGCATCGAGATCCTCGAAGGCCATCTCGAATCCGCCACCGCCGATGGACACATCCCCTACGCGTCCACCCTCGGCGACTACATCAGCGCCGATGAAGCCGGCGCCCGCTGGGAAAACCTCAGTGCCTGGTACGAAGATAAAGGGCACTTCTGGGTCGGCAACGGGCCCTTCTACCTCGAGAAGGCCTTCACCACCGAGAAAACTGTCCAGTTGATTCGTGTCGAAAGCTTCCCCGATGCTTCCAGTAAGTGGGAAGGCTTCGACACACCCATGATCGCCGAAGTCTCGGTCGACGGGCCCGCCCGCGTCGCCTCCGGCGATGCGGCCACCTTCGACGTGACGATCGACTTTGGCGGCGACGCCTACGCCATCGCCGATATCGACGAAGTCAAGTATCTCGTCTTTGACGCCCTCGGTGAACTCGCCCTGACCGGCACCGCCGAAGCCGTGGAAGATGGCCACTGGCAGATCACCCTCAGCGCCGAAGACACCGCCGGCCTCGAATCCGGCGCCAATAAACTGGAGGTGGCCGTTGCGCCCCTGCGCGTCAGCATCCCCACCTTCTCGTCCCTCGAGTTCGTGACCACGAACTGACATTGAAGCAGTGAAACATAAGGAGTGAGGTGTGAGACTTCGATCTCACACCCCGCTCCTCTTCACTCTCTCCTGAATCTGAGAGGATCACCTATGACAGACGCGGCTCTGCCCCTCCAACCCGGCGCCGAGAGCGCCGATCGCCCGCAGACGCAAAGCACGCTCGCCCGCGTCGTGCAGTACACAGGGCTTCGTTTGATTGCCCTTTTCTTCACCGTCCTGATCGGCGTCTACCTGACGATTCTGATCGCCAATATGGGTGGCCATGTGGATGAGATTCGCAGAAACTATATCCGCGAGAACGTGGCAATTCTTTTGGGGTTCGATCCGGAAATCAAAAACATGACCGCCGAAGAACGTCGCGATCATGTCGAACAGTTGGTCGCCTTGCAGGAAAAACGAATGGGGCTTGACCAACCCTTCCTCCTCCGCAGCTTCCGCTTTCTCTTGGGAGCCATGACACTGAACCTGGGCTGGGCCGATAACATGTCCAGCGACAGCGGCTCACGGCAAGTGCGCAACATCATCTTGGAGCGCTTGCCGGCCACATTACTTCTCTTCTCCACCACCTTCTTTTTGCTCTTCTTCGTCGGAATCTTCGTCGCCCTTTATCTTTCTCGCAACTACGGCAGCAGGCTCGACCGGGTCATCGTTGGATTGGCCCCCACCTCCGCTGCCCCCAGCTGGTTTTACGGCCTCTTCTTCATTCTGCTCTTTGCTGCCCTGCTGGGCTGGTTCCCATTCGGAGGTCTCGTCTCCGCGCCCCCGCCCGATTCGATCATTAACTACGCCCTCAGCGTCCTCAACCACATGGTGCTGCCGGTCATCGCCATCTTTTTCAGCGCCATCTTCCTGGGCATCTACGGCCAGCGCACCTTTTTCCTCATCTTTTCCAATGAAGACTATGTCGACATGGCCCGCGCCAAAGGCCTGTCCGACCGCGTGGTCGAGCGCCGCTACATCATGCGCCCCACCATGCCCACCATCGTCACCGGCCTCGCGCTCTCAATCATCGGCCTCTGGTTCGGTTCAATCGTTCTCGAGACCATCTTCAACTGGCCGGGCCTGGGGCGGCTTTTCTATCTGGCCGCTAACATATTTGAAACGTCGGTGATCGTCGGCTCCACCGTCATCTATGCCTACCTGCTCGGCTTCACCGTCTTCTTCCTCGACATCGTCTACGCCCTCATTGACCCCCGCGTCAAGGTTGGCGGCAACCAAGGAGGGCAGGCATGACAGCAATTCGCCGCACCCTGTCCGCTCTTTCCCAATATCCCTCCGCCATCGTCGGCCTCGCCATAATCATCGCCATGGTCCTCTTTTCCATCTATACCGTCATCGCCATTCCCTACAGTGAAGCAGTTAACCTTTGGCGGGGTGGAGAGGGTGTATGGCTCGAGAACCCGCGCACCGCCAAGCCCAAATGGTATAACCTCTTCCCCGGCGTCAACCTGCCCGAAACGATGGCCCTGGGCCCCGCCGGCGAATCCGATGACGTTTCCGTGCAAAAAGAGCGCCAGGTAGTCTCCGAAGAGATGACCGACGTCATCACCACCTTCACCTTCGACTACACCGCCGACGCGTTTCCCCAGGAAATCTCCCTCTTCCTCACCTCTGAGCATGAACAGAAACGCCCCCTCGTTACACTCACCTGGCTGACGCCCGACGGACGCGAAATCCGCATCGCCGATGTCACCGTCGAAGGGCCCGTTACTGTCCGCTTCTCCCAGGAAGAAAAACTTGAAAGACGTCTCGACGGCGTAAGAGCCGAAATCGCCCTATTCGCCGACCCCGCCTCCCCCGAAGACGACCCCAGGCCGCTCAAGGGCACTTACCAGCTCGTCGCCGCCGGGCTCGTCTTCGAGGATGACGCCGACGTCGACGCCCGTCTCGTCGTCTACGGCCAGGTCTACGGCCTCGCCGGCACCGATCACCTGCGCCGCGACCTCATGCTGGCCCTGATGTGGGGCATGCCCGTCGCCCTCGCCTTCGGCCTCGCTGCAGCCGTAGGAACCTCCGTCAGCACATTCATCGTAGCCGCCATCGGCGTATGGTTCGGAGGAATCGTTGACGCCGTCATCCAGCGCATAACCGAGGTCAACCTCATCCTGCCCGTCCTGCCTATCCTCATCATGGTCGGTCTCTTTTACTCGCGCAGCATCTGGGTGATGCTCGGCGTCCTGATCGCGTTGAGCGTCTTCAGCTCAGGCATAAAAACCAGCCGTGCCATCTTCCTCCAGATCAAAGAGTCGCCCTACTTCGAGGCCGCCCGCGCCTACGGCGCCGGCAACTTCCGCATCATCTTCCTTTACCTCATCCCCCGCCTGATTCCCACCCTCGTACCCGGTTTCGTCGTAGCTATCCCCTCCTTCGTCTTCGTCGAGGCGACCCTCGCCGTGCTCAATCTCGGCGACCCCCTGCTCCCCACCTGGGGCAAAGTTCTCAGCGACGCCCGCGTCAACGACGCCCTCTACCAGGGCAACTACTACTGGGTGCTCGAGCCTGCCGCGCTCCTGCTAATCTCCGGCCTCGGCTTCGCCATGGTCGGTTTCGCCCTCGACAGAGTCTTCAACCCCAGACTGCGAGATCTGTAATGGCCTTTTCCGACCCGCCTCTGCTACAAATCGAGGATCTGCGTCTCTATTTCCGCACGCAGCAGGGCACCTTGCATGCCGTCGACAGCGTCAGCCTAAACCTGCGCCGCAACGAAGCCATGGTCATCCTCGGTGAATCCGGCTGCGGCAAGACCTCTCTCACCAAGGCCATTCTGCGCCTGCTGCCCCGCAACGTCCACACCTACTCCGGCAGCGTCAAACTCAATGGCCAGGACGTCATGCAGCTCAGCGACGAAGAGTATCGCCAGCAGGTGCGCTGGGTGCAGATTTCGCTCGTACCCCAGGCCGCTATGAACTCGCTCAATCCAGTGCTCAAGGTCGGTGAACAGGTGGCCGAACCACTGCTCTCCCACTACGGCGTCCGCCGCTCCGAAGCCCTCGAACGGGTCGCCGCCTCCTTTCAACAAGTCGGCGTCCCCTCCGATTTCATCAACCGCTACGCCTTCGAGCTCAGCGGCGGCATGCGTCAGCGCGTCGCCATCGCCATGGCCATGGTTACCGACCCCGACCTCATCATTCTCGACGAGCCCACCTCCGCCCTCGACGTCCTCACCCAGGCCAACATCATGAACGTCCTCAAACGCGTCAAGCAGGAGACCTCCACCAGCTTCATCCTCATCACCCACGACATCGGCACCTCCAGCGAACTGGCCGACCGCGCCGCCGTCATGTACGCCGGCCAGCTCGTCGAGCTCAACGACGCCGATCAATTCTTTGTCGAGCCGCTCCATCCCTACTCACAGAAACTCATGTCCAGCGTTCCCAAACTCCGCCAGACCGAGGAACCCGACTTCATCAGCGGCCAGCCCCCCAGCCTGCAGGACATCGCCCCCGGCTGTCGCTTCGCCCCCCGCTGCGACCACCGCTTCGAGCTCTGCGAAAACGACCCCGAACTGGTCCGCGCCGGCCGCCGCCAACACGTGAAATGCTGGCTCCATCAGAACGGGGACAACCAGTGACGCGCACAGCCGCCCGCTTCCCTGTTACCCGCGTCGCCGAAAACCTGCTCGCGCCGAAAAACCGACAATGACAACGACTACACCCGAAACTGCACAAACCCAACCCGCCAACGGCTCCCATACCCCCGCCGAGCCCCTCCTCTCACTGCGCAATCTGCGCACCTGGTTCGAGCTCAGACGCTGGGGCTTCGGACGCGCCGGCACCGTCCGCGCCGTCGACGACGTCAGCTTCGACCTCCACGCCGGCGAAGCCATCGCCATCGTCGGCGAAAGCGGCTGCGGCAAATCCACCCTCATGAAAACCATCCTCGGCCTGCACATGCCCACCGACGGTTCCGTCATCTTCGAAGGCCGCGACCTCAGCACCCTCGATTCAAAGGAGCTGCAGTGGTACCGCTCCCAGGTCGGCTACGTGCAGCAGGATCCCTTCGGCGCCCTGCCCCCCTTCATGGATATCCGCCGCATCCTCTCCGAACCCCTCAAAATCCACGGCACCATGAACGAGTCCCAGCGCCGTGACCGCATTCACGAGGTCATGGAAGAGGTCAGACTCACCCCCGTCGACGACATCCTCCCCCGCTTCCCCCACATGCTCAGCGGCGGCCAGCAGCAGCGCGTCGTCATCGCCCGCGCCATGCTTCTACGCCCCCGCATGATCGTCGCCGACGAACCCGTCTCCATGCTCGACATGTCCGTGCGCGTCGAGGTCCTGCGCCTCCTGCAAGGGCTGCAGCGCTCACACAATCTGGCCGTCGTCTACATCACCCATGACCTCTCCACCGTCCGCTACTTCTCCGAACGCATCTTCGTCATGTACGCCGGCGAAATCGTCGAACAGGCGCTCATGGACGACGTCCTCCGCAACCCCCTCCATCCCTACACGCGCGCCCTCCTCGCCGCCATCGCCGACCCCGACCCCGAAAACGCCCGCGTCTTTCGCGATGTGCCCCCCGGCGAGCCGCCCAGCCTGGTCAACCCGCCCTCCGGCTGCCGCTTCCACCCCCGCTGCACCCACTTCATCGACAACCTGTGCGACCTGGAAACACCCATCGATTTCGAACCGGAACCGCAGCATCGCGCCCGCTGTTGGCTCTATCAGGACAAATAGCAGCCTGACAGAACCAGGAAACAGCAGTTGGCGCCACTATCCACTATCCACTATCCACTGGTGTCCCCCCATGCCCACCTCCCCACTCCGCCTGATGCTCTACGGCTTTTTCCTGCTCCTGTTCGGCTTTCTGCTGGCCTTCGCCATGGTCCTCAAAGTGATCGAAGCCGGTTTTCTGCTCAGCTTCCTCTCCTACGGCGCCTCCCTCGCCGGCCTGATCATCGGCATGTACGGTGCCGCCAGCTATGCGCGCAGCAAGCGTTGATTCGCCCGCAAACACAAAGCGTATCGGAAAATCCGAAACTGATTTGTCCTACCTGACAGATTGCAGTTATAATAATGTACCGGTAAAGAAGCAGGCCGCGACCAAACACACTGCCCTACAGGTTGCGCCCCGCTCAATAACATCAGGCTCCCCTGCATTCCGACTCACAAAAGATACGAACTGCGTCTATGTTTGAAAAACAGATTGGAATCGACCTCGGTACTGTCAATGTTCTTGTACATGTGCGGGGGCGGGGGATCGTCTTGCATGAACCATCGGTCGTGGCCATCCGCCGCCAGGCCAATAAAATGGTCCTGATCGGGCACGAGGCCTACGATACCCTCGGCCGCACCCCCGAAAGTATCGAAGTCGTCCGCCCCATGCGCGATGGCGTCATCGCCGACTTCGTCGTCACCGAAGCCATGCTGCGCAAATTCATCCAGGACGTCGTCGGCCGCTTCCCTCTCTTCAAGCCAAAAGTAATGATCAGCACGCCCCGCGGCGTCACCTCCGTCGAGGAACGCGCCGTCCATGACGCCGCCATGCAGGCCGGCGCCGGCGCAGCCTACCTGATCCCCGAGCCGCTCGCCGCCGCCTACGGAGCCGGCCTCCCAATCGGCACCCCAACCGGCAATATGGTCGTCGATATGGGCGGCGGTACCACCGAAGCCGCCATCGTCTCCATGTACGATATCGTCGTCTGGAGCAGCGTGCGCGTCGGCGGCAACCGCCTCGACGAATCCATCGTCAGCTACATCCGCAAAAAATATAACCTCCTCGTCGGCGAACAGACCGCCGAAGAGATCAAAATCGCCATCGGCTCCGCCCTCCCCACCGAAGAAGATCGCGGCATCGAAGTCCGGGGCCGCGACCAGATCAACGGCCTGCCCAAAACCATCGAGATAACCAACAGCGAAGTAATTGATGCAATGACGGAGCCCCTGCAGGCCATCGTGCGCACCGTGCGCGCCACCCTCGAAAAAGCGCCGCCCGAGCTCGCCGCCGACATCATCGACCGCGGCATGGTCATCACCGGCGGCGGCGCCCAGCTTCGCCTCATCGCCTCCCTCTTTACCCATGAAACCGGCGTCCCCGCCTACGTCGCCGAAAATCCCATGGCCTGTGTCGCACTGGGCGCCGGCCGCGCCCTCGAAAACTACGAAATCATGCGCCGCAGCCTGCCCATGCTCTACTCATAACCCACCCGCGCCTCCCCACGCGCCCACACCCAACCGCATCCCGCCACCGAACCGCGCCGCTACTCACTCCTCAACCCATCCCAACAACCATGCCCCACCCGCACCAGGCCTTCCCTACCCAAAGCAAGGTGTTCTCCGCGTCCTCCGCGGACAAGAAAGGTGTTCTTCGCGGCCCTTCGTGGTCCTTCGCGGCCCTTCGTGGTCCTTCGCGGCCCTTCGTGGTCCTTCGCGGCCCTTCGTGGTCCTTCGCGGCCCTTCGTGGTCCTTCGCGGCCCTTCGTGGTCCTTCGCGGCCCTTCGTGGACAAAAAGGTGTTCTTCGCGGCCCTTCGCGGTCCTTCGCGGCCCTTCGTGGACAAAAAGGTGTTCTTCGCGACCCTTCGCGCCCCTTCGCGGATCAAAGAAAGGTGTACTCCGCGCCCCTCCGCGTCCTCCGCGGACAAAAAAGGTGTTCTTCGCGACCCTTCGCGCCCCTTCGCGGATCAAAGAAAGGTGTTCTCCGCGCCCCTCCGCGTCCTCCGCGGACAAAAAAGGTGTTCTTCGTGGTCCTTCGCGGCCCTTCGTGGACAAAAAGGTGTCCTCCGTGGTCCTCAGTGGCCCTCCGCGGCCAAACAAGATCCCAATCCCGCAAATCAACCACCAACCAGCCCAAATAAAGAAATAGCCCACCCTACACCATGCCATTCTCTCCCAAATCAATAAACAGTAAGGCCGTCCATGGCGGCGAAGCCCGCCGCTACGCCCCGCCCGCCCAACGCGTCACCTCCGCGCCCGTCGTCGGCGGCATCATCCCCAGTATCGGCTACGTCTACGAAGACACCGGCCACCTCGACAGCGCCCTCGGCGGCGACCCCGACCTCTACGTCTACGGCCGCTACGGCAATCCCACCGTGTCCGACTTCGAAAAAGCGATCGTCGAGCTCGAATGCCACGACATGCCCGACCGCGCCGGCGACCACTTCGCGCTTGCCACCGGCAGCGGCATGTCCGCCATTCACCTCGCCATGTCCGCCTGCGGAGTCCGGTCCGGTGCCACCGTCGCCGCATCCCAGGACTGCTACGGCGCCACCTATTCCCTCGTCGACAGCCTCTGGCCCCAATACGGCGTTAAAGGCGTCTTCGTCGATGCCACCGACCTCGATGCCGTCGCCCAAATGCTGGCCCAGGAGACGCCCGTCGTCCTCGTTGTCGAAACCATCTCCAACCCGTTGCTCAAAGTTGTCGACATCCCCCGCCTGGTCCAGCTCTGCCGCGCCCACAACACCCGCCTCCTCGTCGACAACACCTTCGCCACCCCCATGCTCTTTCGCCCGCTCGCCCACGGCGTAGACGTCGTTATCCACAGCGCCACCAAGTACATCGGCGGCCATGGCGACGTACTCGGCGGCGTCGTTGCCGCCAGAAACGAGCTGCGTCCTGCCTTCTGGGACTTCCTCAAAAAGACAGGCGCCAACCTCGGCCCCCACGAAGCCTGGCTCCTCCACCGCGGCCTCAAAACCATGCCCCTGCGCGTAGAGCGCCAGTGCCGCAACGCCGCCGCAGTCGCCGAACAGCTGCGGAGCCATCCAGCCCTCGCCCACGTGCGCTATCCCGGCCTGCCCGACCATCCCCAACACCAGCTCGCCGGCAGCCTCTTCGACCAGCGCGGCTACGGCGCCGTCGTCGCCATCGAGCTCAAAGACGCCGGCCAGCCCGACGTCTTCCGCTTCCTCGAAGCCCTCCGGATGGTCCAACCGGCCACCACCGTCGGCGACATCTACTCGCTCGTCCTCTACCCCAGCCACGCCTCCCACCGCGCCCTGTCACCAGCCCAGCGCGCCGCCGTCGGCATATCCGACGGACTCGTGCGCCTCGCCGTCGGCGCCGAAGACCCCCGCGACATCGTCGCCGACATCACCGCCGCCTTGGAGAGCTGACTGCCACACAGCACAGCGCCGCCTGCTGCAAATGCCAGGTTCCCTCCACGATTCTTAGTGAACTACCGGATCCCAGGGCTACAAAAAACGCAAACCAATGATCCAAGACGCAAAACTATAGACGTAAGACTACGAGACTTACCCCTTGTCTATCTGTAATTGCGACCCACTGCCAAGGTGGTACACATAAGTTCAGACAACCCTTTATCGGAACTTGACAAGTCCTGTAGGATAGAATACAATCTCCGTCAACTTGCACGCATACGGACTTTGACAGGGTTTGCCGTGTGATTGCAAATAATAAAGGATATGGATAAGCGGTTCCTTCGCTGATACCCTGCATGACACAAACAACCATTCTCACCGAGAAAGCCCCGGCCGCAGTCGGTCCCTACTCCCAGGCCGTCGCAACCGAGCATCTGATCTTCACTTCGGGTCAGATCGGCATCCATCCCCTTACCGGTCAATTGCGACCAGGCATCGTCGAACAGACCCACCAGGTGCTGGAAAATCTCGCCGCCGTTCTCGACGCGGCCGGTTCCAGCATGGGCCATATCGTCAAAACAACGATATTTCTGACCGACATCGCCGAATTCTCCACTGTGAACGAGATCTATGCACAAGCCTTCCAGGATGACACTCCTGCACGGAGCACTGTGCAAGTAGCCGCTCTGCCACTAGGCGCGCTTATCGAGATCGAGGCCATCGCTTTGCGCGCTTGAGAAACATCCGCCGGCGAACTGCAGTACCTTTCCACTAAGAAGACAAAGTCAGTCTTCACTCTACCGCATACCGTTCCCAGTAGTGCAAACCCCTCGCTTGCACTGATTAGAGTGTCGAAAAGGCGCGCCCAACGCTGGCAGGACTGCGCTTTATCATAATCATTTTTCTTGGAGTTTCGTATCTGTTTCGCGAACCGACGCAATTTGCAAACGTCAGAACGTATCTGCCGTTAATGTCTATCTTTATTGGAGGAAGTAAGACAGTCATGTCAAATCAGCAAGCAGTCGCAGTAATGGATCCAACCGCAGATTTCTTGTCCGAAGAGTTGGACGAGGGGCCGCCCATGGACGACCACCCCATGGCGCTGCTTCTGCAAGAATTCGACGATTCCTACGTAAACCAGCCGCAAACAGGTGACATCCGTCATGGCGTCGTTGTCGACAAACGCGCCGGCGAGCTGCTGATTGACATCGGATACAAATCCGAAGGAATAGTCACCGGCCGCGAGGTCGACCGTCTGGAAGGCGATTTCCGCGATATGACCATCGGCGACGAAGTGCCCGTCTACGTCATGCGCGAAGACCGCGATGGTAACCTCCTGCTCAGCATCTCCCGCGCCCGCGCCGAAGGCGACTGGAAACACGCCGAAGAACTGTTGGAATCGCAGGACATGTTCACCGGCTCCGTCAGTGGCTTCAATCGCGGCGGTGTGATCGTCAAAATCGGGCAAGTGCGCGGCTTCGTCCCCGCCAGCCAGTTGAGCAGCGAAAGCCAGTCTCAGCAAATCACCGAAGGCGAACCCGACAATCGCTGGATGAGGCTGATGGATACCGAACTGCGCATGAAGGTCATCGACCTCGACCGCCGCCGCAACCGCCTTATCCTCTCAGAACGAGTCGCCATCCGCGAATGGCGCCGCGAGCAAAAAGAAAAACTGCTCGAATCTCTCGAAGAGAAAAGCGTCTGCGAAGGCGTCGTCAGCAGCCTGGCCGACTTTGGCGCCTTCGTCAACCTCGGCGGGGCCGACGGCCTCATCCATCTCAGCGAACTCAGCTGGGGCCGCATCAGCCACCCCAGCGAAGTCGTCTCCATCGGCGAAAAAATACAGGTCATGGTCCTCAATGTCGACCGCGAACGCAAACGCATCGGCCTCAGTCTGCGTCGCCTGCTGCCCGAACCCTGGGAAACCGTCCCCGATCGCTACGCAGTCGGCCAGGTCGTTCGCGGCATCGTCACAAAACTGGTCCACTTCGGCGCCTTTGCCCGCCTCGACACCGATACTATCGAAGGCCTGATTCACATTAGCGAACTGACCGAAAAGCGCATCACCCATCCCAGCGAAGTCGTCACCGAAGGCCAGAATCTCGATCTGCGTATCATCCGCATCGATACCGATAAGCGCCGCATGGGCCTCAGCCTCAAACAGGTCACGCCCGAAGAAGAAGAATCGGTCGAGTTCGACTGGGAACCCGTTCCCCTCGAAGAAAATGCCGCAAGCACAGAAAACACTACTACCAATGAGGCCCCAGCCGCCCAGCAAGCCGAAGCCAGCACCGTATCTCCCCCAGAACCGGAGGTCGTTAGAGCCGTCATCTGATCCCTGTCCCGCCTGACGCCAACTCCCGTTCGCGCAGGCCGCACTCTCCGAAATACCCACGATACATATACGTGCCGGGCCCTTCGCCCGGCACGTATTTTTCTGTATTGACAATATATAGCGGCCATCGTTACAATGTAATCAGTAGTCAACGGATGCCCGTATGGCGAGCCATCGCGATCAGTCCGGCCCCCTCGCTCCATGAATGCCGGACCAGTCAAACAGTTCGCCAACCCCAGCACGCCAATCGCACCTTAATCTTCCTACAGGCGCCGGCCCGTTCCCCTTTCGCAACCGTGCGCTTGAATTCAATTCCGAACTGTCCGCTGCCAGTCCCCCAATCTCCCGCCATTTGTAGCGGCCAGAATCTCTGGCGTTGCAAAGCACAGAAACGGAAGAACAATTACGGCAGTCAGTTGACGTGTATGGTATTATTGACTCTGCGCGATAGCGTACACGCAGGCTAAAAACGATTATCGAGGGAATGAACTCATGTCTGATAAACTCGAACGCTTCACGAAACGTGCGCGGCGAGTCCTAACGCTTGCCCAGGAACAGGCCCTGCGGCTTAACCACAATCACATCGGCACCGAACACCTCCTGCTGGGTCTCGTCCAGGAGGAGAACAGCGTCGCCGTAAAAGTGCTCAAAGAGCTGGGCGTCGAGCCCGGCCAGGTCGTGCGCGCCGTCGAACGCACCGTCGGACGCGGCGAACGCGCCCCCTTCGGCAAACCCACGCTCGCCCCGCGCACAAAACGAGTTATCGAACTGGCTGTCGAAGAAGCACGCATGATGGGCAACCACTACATCGGCACCGAACACCTGCTCCTCGGCCTCGTGCGCGATGGAGACGGCGTCGCCGTCAACGTGCTGCGTAACCTCGGCATCAATCTCGACCGCGTCCGCACCCAGACCGCGCGCGATCTCCTGCAAAACAACGCCCAATCCAAAGAAAAACAAAAGAAAGAATCCAAGACGCCCCTCGTCGACCAGCTCGGCCTCGACCTGACCGCGTCCGCCGAAGAAGGTCGCCTCGACCCCGTCATCGGCCGCCAAATGGAAATCGAGCGCGTCATCCAGATCCTCAGCCGCCGCAACAAAAACAATCCCGCCCTCATCGGCGAACCCGGCGTCGGCAAGACCGCCATCGTTGAAGGGCTGGCCCAACGCGTCGTCGACGGCGATGTGCCCGAACCCCTGCTCAACAAACGTATCCTCATGCTCGATGTCGGCAGCCTCGTCGCCGGTACCATGTACCGCGGCCAGTTCGAAGAACGGCTCAAAAAAGTTATCGAAGAAATTATCAACAGCGGCGCCATCCTCTTCATCGACGAAGTCCATATGCTCGTCGGCGCCGGCGCCGCCGGCAGCAGTGTCGACGCCGCCAATATCCTCAAGCCCGCCCTCAGCCGCGGCGAGCTCCAGGTCATCGGCGCCACCACCCTCGACGAATATCGCAAACACATCGAAAGCGACGCCGCCCTCGAACGCCGCTTCCAGCCAATCCTGGTCGAAGAACCCGGCATCGAAGAAACCATCGAAATCCTCAAAGGCATCAAAAGCCGTTACGAGGAACACCACAAACTCATCATCTCCGAAGAGGCCCTCGACTCCGCCGCCCACCTGGCCGCACGCTACGTGCCCGACCGCTTCATGCCCGACAAAGCCATCGACCTCATCGACGAGGCCGGCAGCCGCGTCCGCATGTACAAAGCGCCACATGCCGTCAGCCTGCGCGAAACATTCATCGATCTCAAACGCCTCCAGAAAGAAAAAGAAGAGGCCCTCGAAACCCAGCGATTCGACGACGCCATCGACCTCCGCTATCGCGAAGTCGAGCTCCAATCAAAACTGGAAAAACTGCGCGAAGGCTGGCGCCAGGTCGCCAACCAGCCCATCGTCACCGCCGACGACATCGCCGAAGTCGTCTCTATGTGGACCGGCGTGCCCGTCTACCGCATGGGCGGCGAAGAACGCGAACGCCTCCTCGGCATGGAAGACGAACTCCACAAACGCATCGTCGGCCAGGACGAACCCATCAAGGCCATCAGCAAAGCCGTCCGCCGCGCCCGCGCCGGCCTCAAAGACCCCAAACGACCCATCGGCAGCTTCATCTTCCTGGGACCAACCGGCATCGGCAAATCGGAGCTGACCAAAGTCCTCGCCGAATTCCTCTTCGGCAGCGAAGAAGCGCTCATCAAACTCGACATGAGCGAATTCATGGAACGCCACAACGTCAGCCGTCTCGTCGGCGCGCCCCCAGGATACGTCGGCTACGAAGAGGGCGGCCAGCTCACCGAAGCCGTCCGCCGCCGACCCTACTCCGTCGTGCTTCTCGACGAAATCGAAAAAGCCCATCCCGAAGCCTTCAATATGCTCCTCCAAATCATGGAGGACGGCTCCCTCGCCGACGCCAAAGGACGCCGCGTCGACTTCCGCAACGCGCTCCTCATCATGACCAGCAACGTCGGCGCCAAGCTCATCCAGGGCTCCAAAGGCATCGGCTTCGCCATCACCGCCGATGAGCAGACCCGCATGGAGGCCGAATACGAACAGATGAAAACCCGCGTCATGGACGCCCTCAAAAAGACCTTCCGCCCCGAATTCATAAACCGTCTCGACGGCATCATGGTCTTCCGCAGCCTCACCAAAGATGAAATCACTGAAATCGTCGAACTGGAGCTCCGCACCCTCCGCATGCAGCTCGACGAACAGGATATGAAGCTCGAGCTCACCATGGCCGCCCGCTACGCAATCGCCGACGCCGGCTACAATCCCGACTACGGCGCCCGCCCCTTGCGCCGCGTCATCCAGAGCGAAGTCCAGGACCCCCTCAGCGAAGCGCTCCTCGAAGGCCGCTTCGTGCCCGGCGATACCATCCAGGTCGACTTTATCCCCAACTCACCCGCCGACCCGACCGCCGAAACAACGCCCGGCGACACAAGGTCCGGCTCCCACAACGCCTTCGACTCCACCAACGGCTCCGCCGATAACGATGAACCCAAGGGCACCTACCAATTCACCGCCATCGCCCACCGCGAGCAGGAAGAAGAAGAGCCCGAAGACATCGGGGCCACCGAAGAGCTCGAAGCGCTCCTGCAATAACGCCCTCTCCTGCCGCCAGCAGAAATAGCTCAATCAAAAAAGAGAACCTCGGTACCGGGGTTCTCTTTCTTTGCGCCTCTATCACTTACTGCACCGGAATTCTTGGAAAAATGCCTTCCGCCTCGTTCTCCTCGCACTCAACTCCGATTTCTACAACAATCATAGACCGCATCACGTCATCGACAATCACAAACCGGCTGGAAAGCACCTCGTGCCCTGATCAGAGCCAGCCGCATCCCTCCTGATGCACCTTATTTCCCCCGTTCTGCAATCCAATCACTAGGGGCCAACCATAATGCTTACCTATGAGAGAAGACCTTTGGATTGACATTACGATCTGTGAGTTGTGCAGTCTGGGTCCCGTTTCTCAGTTCAGACGCCCGCGCCCCGCAAATACCCTCCCCAACCCAACCGCGCCAGCACAAATCACACCTAATCTCCTGAATCCCTGTAATCACAGTCCACCATACTCTGCCTCAATTCCAAAAGGTTTTCATCGAGTCCCTTCGTGGACAAAAGGTGTACTTCGCGTTTCTTCGCGGCCCTTCGCGGATAAACCAGGTGTTGCCCTCACGTATCCCAATACTGACAAACGTCAACGCTCCCTAATCAATACTTCTACTTTTCTCGCTCTAGGTCCGCGACAATCATAGCAAGAAAATTGATTGCCCCGGTGTTCTGTTTATTCTGGTGAGCAAGATCTACCAGCACTTCTCGCGTCTTGTCTTGAATCTTTTGAGACTCTTCCAAGACCTCCTTGACTTGATCCAAATCTTCTTTCATCTGGTTGAGTCGAATGTGAACTGGTACAGTCATTTCAAAACAGTCCTTGTACGCCCCCCAAGAAACCTACGATTCGTATACGTTCCGCGGATGTTCGTCCTACGGTGACAATAATCGTATCCCACAGCCCCCAGACTGTCAAGCAGGGCAACTGCATCTACCGGAGTATGCAACACTTCGTGAGCCTACCTGAATTGGATAGGAGCGCCCCCCGTAGGTGCCCGTGTCCGGACGGTTTTAGCCTCCCTGCCAAAATGCCTATGCCCCGCAATCAGACGGGCGCTGCAAAATTCGAAGTCGTACTCGTGCGAGACCACCCAGGCCCTCGAAGCGCTCCTGCAATAGCGCCCTCTCCCGCCGCCAGCCCAAAAGAACGCACAAAAAAAGAACCCCTGCAAAGGGGTTCTTTTCTATTTGAACTAAGCCTCGCAATTCGGCAGACTACCTCAGCTCACTCCGTCTGCCCCCGACTTACCAGCAAAACTCTCCACTCTCCACTAACCACTGACCACTGCAGTTCTCACCACTGGATATGATTCACATTGTGCCCCGCGTCCAGCGTGAATACATAGGGCTTGTTCGTGTCGTATTCATTGTCCGGGTAATATGTCTGTACCCGCAGCAGCGTCTTGTCACCCTCGGTAACATAGTCGATCGTGACCGACTTGCCTGTCATCGGGTTGACACCGTTGAAGACTGTAATCTTTGGCGAATCTGGCAGGAATGGCCCGGGCTGCGCGCTGCCGTCTGCGCCGATGTACCAGTACTGCAGGCCGTCCGGGACCGAGCAGATCTGGGCCGGTCTCGCCGCGTGTTGGACATGACAGTCGATTCCGGTGTAGACCGGCGTAGAATCCGACCCATCGCCATCGCCATCGCCATCACCATCCGGGCCGGACCCGACCGGCGGCGGCGTATTCCCAGTTGGGTTGTTGCCTCCTGGCGGGGGCGGCGTATTCGAGTTCGGATTGTTCGGAGCAGGATTGGCTGGGAGGTGAACGTCATGACCGCCGGCCGCGTTTTCGGCATCGGTACAGTGGCCGGAATTGAGCGTTCCGTCCGGCATCTGGCAATAGCCGGGCAAATTCGGGTGCGCGTGTGCAGTGGTCGTTACGACCAGCGCACTCAAGATAAGCATCAGGGCCAAAACAATTCGGAAGGTGTTCATTACTCTAAGTCTCCTTTTAATTGCCCGCCCGTCTGAAAGATTTTCTTGGCGGTGTCATGATAAGTAGACGACGCCTCTACGCCCTATGTTCCCCACATTCTCCCGCCGGCCTCCTCCTCTACATCATTCTATCCTTCAACCTTTCAACCTTTCTATATATATAGTAGCTACTCCCCCACTTGCCGCCTCAACCCACCGACCACTAATCACCGGTGTTCCACTGAAAACTAGAAACTGGCTACAAAAAAAATTGCAGTTCCGGGCGTTCGGGCCTTCGGCCCTCCCTTGTGCAGGGGCTGCGCCCCCGCAACGCCCCCCTCTGGCTAGCCACCGTGTTTATTCTTCCCCAGCATCGTGTCTAGACAAAAGTGTCTATTCCCCCACTTGGCGCCTCAACCCACCGACCACCGGCCACGAATCACCGGTGTTCCACTAAAAACCAAAAACTGACTACCAAAAACTGCCGTTCGTTCTCCGCGCCCCTCCGCGTCCTCCGCGGATCAAATGGTTTTGTCTACTTCAACAGTCAAGCGAGAAACATCCCTATCAGGCCTGCAGGCATTCCGTTCTTGTTGAAATCTGAACAGCCTTCCCAAAATGTCAACCGAACCCAATAACGAAGAACTGACTACTCCTGATTCAGACCGCAGCTGTCCAAAAATCTGGAATCCACCCCCCTTTACCACCGTTTTGTCATATTCCGGCGACAGGCGTATCATGGATAGTCCGCGACCAATATCTTCGCAACGATCACGATAGGAGGAACTACAGGATGAATGAGCGAGTTGGGTTTGTCGGGCTTGGCATCATGGGACAAGGCATGACCCGCAACCTCTTGAAAGCCGGATACAGCGTGCGTGTGTGGAACCGTACCTCAAGCCGCATGGACCCCCTCGTCGAGGCCGGCGCGACCGCCGGGGCCAGCCCCGCCGATGTCGCCGCAAACTGCGATATCGTCATCATCTGCGTCAGCGACACGCCCGATGTCCAGGCCGTCGTCCTCGACGAAAACGGTATCCTCTCCGGAGCTAACGAAGGCTCGCTGGTCATCGACTGCAGCACCATCAGCCCCCAGGCCACCATCGACATCGCCGCCCAGCTCAACGCCAAAGGCGTCCAAATGCTCGACGCACCCATCAGCGGCGGCAGCGAAGGCGCCGCCAACGGCACCCTCAGCATCATGATCGGCGGCGATGAAGACCAGGTCGAACGCGCCCGCGGCGTCTTCGAAGCCATGGGCAAGACCATCACCCACGTCGGCAAACAAGGCGCCGGCCAGACCGTCAAACTCGTCAACCAGATCCTGGTCGTCGGCAACTGCCTCGCCATGAGCGAAGCCCTCGTCTTCGCCCAGGCCGGCGGCGTAGACCTCCAAAAATGCCTCAACGCCGTCACCGGCGGCGCAGCCGGCAGCTGGATGCTCGCCAACCGCGGTCCCCAAATCATCGAACGCGACTGGCGGCCCGGCTTCACCATCAACCTCCAACAGAAAGATGTGCGCCTCATTATGCAGGAAGCCGACGCCCTCGGCGTCCCCATCCTGTTGACCAGCCAGATCTTCAGCCTCTACCGTACCCTCCAACAAATGGGGCTCGGCGAAGAAGGCAACCACGCCCTCGTCAAAGCCCTCGAAAACCTCAGCGGCGTGCAAGTCGCCTGAACCGGTACGATCTGTGTCCGAACGGGCTATGAACCGCTGCCGGTATGCCAAAAACCGTTGCAAGCAGCCCCTCCTCTTGTGTATAGTTGAACCATGACCGTCTGCCCGCTTCCCTCCTTCGTCAGGAGGGTTGCCGGGCCCGGCTTCGCAGCCGGAAATCTGTGTGGCGGACAATATGCCAGCCGGACCGGCGCGGCAGCGCCTTTACTCCGAAGACAACGAGCCCGCCTTGCCTTTCCCCCAAGGCGCAAATCATTACAGATAGTGGACAAAAGGGACTACGTGTACACACTATGAAACACATGATACGAATAATCTCACTCAGTGCGCTCGTCCTTTCCGCCCTGTTCGCGGCCATCTTCTTCGCCCGCCCTTCCAGCCAGCTTAACATCTCCTTCCCCCAATCCGGGACAGGAACCCCCTCTTTCCAATCGTCGGATGAATCCGTTGGTCTTGCCGCGCCCGTCCTCGTCGCATCGGCCGGTTCTGACCGCATCACCATCAGTTGGGCGCCCGTCGTGGGCGCCGTCACCTACGAAATCTGGGCTCGGCAAGGCGAAGCCGCCTGGGAGCGGCTCGATGATGGCTCCCTGACGCATAATGTTACCTCCCTTACCCACGCCGGGCTTACCTCAGGGGATACATACAGCTACACCGGCCGCGCCGTGCCCGTCGCCGGCACAAAGAGCGCTTGGTCCGGCAACGTCGAAGCCACCGTTTCTTACGTTCCAACGCTGGAGGCGAACGCCACCGCCGGCCGTATCGAACTTGGCTGGACAAGTGTGGCAAGCGCTGACAACTACCAGCTCATCGTCTGGACAGACGGCCTCACTGACTGGGAACGCATCGGCGACCCCATCACTGGCACCATCACCTCCTATACCCACTCCGGGCTGACCGAACTCAGCACCTACCACTACCGCGTCAGAGCAGTCATCGACGGCACAGAGGGCGATTGGTCCGACTCCGTCAGCGAAATCCCCGTCCGCCCTGCCGCCCCCGATCTCTCCGCCACCGCCGCTACCGGTCAGATAGAGCTGAGCTGGACCGCCGTCTCCGACGCCGAAAGCTACCGGCTTATCAGCTGGACCGACGGCCAGACCGCCTGGCAACGCATCGGCGATCCCCTTTCCGCCGATACCACCTCCTACACCCACACCGGTCTCATCGCTGGAAGGACCTACTACTATCGGGTCGCTGCAGTGATCCACGACATTGAAGGCGCCTGGACCGAATCGGTTAGCGATATCCCCGCCGCACCGCCCGCACCGACGCTGACCGCCGCCACCGCCGTCGGCCAGGTCAAGCTGAGCTGGACTGCCGTTCCCGGCGTTGGCAGCCACATACTCATCGTCTGGACCGACGCCCAAAATGCTTGGGTACGCATTGGCGATCCCCTTTCCGCCGATACTACCTCCTACACCCACACTGGGCTTTCCGCCGGGCAAACCTACTACTACAGGGTCAGCGCCGTCGTCAACGATACAGAGGGCACATGGTCGAATTCCCCCAGTGCCGTCCCGGGCGCCTCATTCATGCCGGGTCTGGTCGCGACCGCCTCCGCCCAAGGCATCGATCTCAGTTGGAGCAAAGTGACCGGTGCCGACAGCTACCAGCTCATTGTCTGGACCCCGGGCCAGTCCGAGTGGGAACGCATCGGCGGAACACTGTCATCTGGTACCACCTCCTATTCCCATACCGGACTTACGGCTGGTAACACCTACTACTTCCGCGTCAGAGCCGTGATCGACGGTACGGAGGGCCCCTGGTCGGAGGAGGCTGACGCTGTGCCGTAATCGGCGCCTTCCCTTTCAATGGCCCCATCATCACATAACACGTGGGGATTGCCTTAAAGAGCTTTTCATCCAACGGCGCTACACTGACAAGTCGGCCCTCGCCCACGCCGAACCACCGCCCACCAATACCCCAACGCACCGAGAGAACCAGCGCTGCAAAGCGTGTTCTCCGCGCCCTCCGTGGACAAAAGAAGCAGAAGTTGCCGTTGACCTCCTGCAGTTGCCCTTCCTGCAGTTGCCCTTGACCTTCTTCGTGGCCCTTCGTGGTCCTTCGTGGCCCTTCGTGGACAAAAAGACGTTAAGGTGTAAAGAAGTTCTCCGTGTCCTCCGTGGACAAAAGAAGTAGAAATTGCCCTTGACCTTCTGCAGTTGCCTTTCCTGCAGTTGCCCTTGACCTTCTTCGCGGCCCTTCGTGGTCCTTCGCGGCCCTTCGTGGACAAAAAGACGTTAAGGTGTAAAGAAGTTCTCCGTGTCCTCCGTGGACAAAAGAAGTAGAAGTTGCCGTTGACCTTCTGCAGTTGCCTTTCCTGCAGTTGCCCTTGACCTTCTCCGTGGTC
Organism: Caldilineaceae bacterium bin5; assembly: GCA_002238445.1. Classification (GTDB taxonomy): domain Bacteria; phylum Chloroflexota; class Anaerolineae; order Caldilineales; family Caldilineaceae; genus Bin5. Next base: position 5,857 of record MPML01000042.1, on the reverse strand, counting down.
CTCCGTGTCCTCCGTGGACAAAAAGGTGTTAAGGTGTTCTCCGCGCCCCTCCGCGTCCCTCCGCGGACAAAAGGAAGTTGAAGTTGCCGTCGACCATCTGCAGTTGCCTTTCCTGCAGTTGCCCTTGACCTTCTCCGTGGTCCTCCGTGTCCTCCGTGGACAAAAAGGTGTTAAGGTGTTCTCCGCGCCCCTCCGCGGACAAAAGACCAGTTCCCCCCGTGCCTCAAACAAAGAGACCCCTCTTCCCCCAACCCCATCGCGACACAGCAATTGGGGATTGCATTACAGAGCTTTTCATCCACCGGCGGTACACTGGCATACGTCGGCCCTCTCAAACGCGAAACATCCGTCTCCAAATGCCGTAATGTATATAGAGGGCCGGCGAACGCATGGTTGTCCCGTCAGACACCAGTACTATTCGCGCGCATCGCGAAACGGCACTATAATTGCCCTGTCAGCCCTTTCACCATCAGCATGTCACAAGTACCGGAACGCCGGGGATGAGAACAGATGAAGAAGTTGTTGATTGCAGTCATCGTAATAGCCGCAATCGGCGCCGCCGGCTGGTTCGGCTTTCAACGCTTCCAGGAAAGCCGCGCCGCTCTCGACGAACAGCCCAGCTACGAGACCGCCACAGTCGAGCGCGGCTCTATCAGTAGCACCGTCAGCGCAACCGGCAGCATCGAACCCGAAGCCGAAGTCGCGCTCTCCTTCCGTTCCAGCGGCCGCGTCGAGCAAGTGCTCGTATCCGTCGGCCAGCCCGTCGAGGCCGGCCAGCTCCTCGCCCAACTTGATGTCACCGACGCCTCACTGGCCCTCGAACAGGCCGACGTCTCACTCCAAATCAGCCGTGCCCAGCTCGAAAAACTCGAAAAGCCGCCCTCCGATTCCGATATCATCGCCGCCCAGGCCAACGTAACCGTCGCCCAGGCCAGCGTCGCCAGCGCCGAAGCCGCTCTCGCCAGCGCCCAGGCCAGCTATCGCCAGCTCGTGGCCGGCGCCTCCGCCGAAGAGCTCGCCGTTCAGGAAGCCCAGCTCCGCCAGGCCGCCGTCAACGTCCGCCAGGCCCAGAGCAACTACGACGACATCAAGCACCTCCCCGACGCCGGCGCCATGCCTCAGGCAATCCAGCTCGAGCAAAACACCATCACCTACGAAGTCGCCCAGGCCCAGCTCGCCCTCACCCAACAGGGCGCCGACCAAGCCCAAATCGCCGCCGCCCTCGCCCAGATCGCCCAGGCCGAGCTCGGCGTCCGCCAGGCTCGCAGCAACCTGCTCGTCGCCCAGGACGGCCTCAACGCCCTCATCGCCGGCCCCGACGTCGAGGACCTCGAAATCTCCCGCGCCCAGGTCCGCCAGGCCGAGCTCAGCAAACTGCAAGCCGAAGTCTCACTCAACAACTCCATGCTCTACGCCCCCATCAACAGCGTCGTCAGCCAGGTCAACCTGCGCCAGGGCGAGCTCTACGGTGGCAGCGCCCTCCCCGCCATCGTCCTTACCGACCTCGTCAGCTTTCACATGACCGTCCTCGTCGACGAAATCGACGTTCGCCAGGTCCAGATCGGCCAGACCGTGCGCCTCAGCCTCGACGCCCTGCCCGACGCCGATATCACCGGCCAGGTCACCAAAGTTTCACCCACCGCCCGCGACGTCGGCGGCGTTGTCGCCTACGAAGTCGAAATCGTGCCCGAAACCACCGACGCCCAGCTGCGCGCCGGCATGAGCGCCACCGCCATCATCACCACCGCCCAGGTCGACAACATCCTCCTCGTCCCCAATCGTTACATCCAGCTCGACCGCGAATCCGGCCGCGCCTTCGTCCAGAGAATCATCAACGAAGTTCCCACCCTCCAGGAAATCGAAATGGGCCTGCGCAACGACCGCTTCACCCAGATCCTCGCCGGCCTGACCGACGCCGACCAAATAGCACTCATCCGCACCAGCAGCGAAGACCAACTACGCAGCGCAATCTTCGGCGGCAACTAGCCGCCCCATCCAAAAAAGGTGTCCTAGCAGCGGCCCTACCCGGCCCGTCATCTACAAAAAAAAAATAGCAATTGCCCTTGACCTACTGCAGTTGCCCTTCCTGCAGTTGCCCTTGACCTTCTTCGTGGCCCTTCGCGGTCCTTAGCGGCCCTTCGCAGACAAAAAGGAAGTTGAAGTTGCCCTTGACCTACTGCAGTTGCCTTTCCTGCAGTTGCCCTTGACCTTCTCCGTGGCCCTCCGTGTCCTCCGTGGACAAAAAGGTGTTAAGGTGTTCGGACAAAAAGGAAGTTGAAGTTGCCCTTGACCTACTGCAGTTGCCCTTCCTGCAGTTGCCCTTGACCTTCTTCGTGGTCCTTAGCGGCCCTTAGCGGAAAAAGAAGTTGAAGTTGCCCTTCGTGGACAAAAAGAAGTCGAAGCGGCCCTTAGTGGACAAACCACCAACCGAGTACAAACGGTGTCACTAAAAACTAAAAACCAAAAACTAAAAACCGCCCTCCAAAGCCCCAACGGCTCCGAGCCCCCCGACAACGCCCGTCCCGTCATCGAAGCCATCGACCTCACCAAAACATACAAAATGGGCGACATGGAAGTACGCGCCCTCCGCGGCGTCGACCTCAACATCCAACTCGGCGAAATGGTCGCCATCATGGGCCCCAGCGGCAGCGGCAAATCCACCCTAATGAACATCATCGGCTGCCTCGACGTCCCTACCTCCGGCCTCTACCGCCTCGACGGTACCGACGTCAGCGCCCTCGACGACAACAACCTCGCCGAAATCCGCAGCCTCAAGATCGGCTTCGTCTTCCAGAGCTTCAACCTCCTCCCTCGCACCACCGCCCAGGCCAACGTCGAGCTCCCCCTCCTCTACGCCGGCCTCAGCGGCCGCCAACGCCATCAGCGCGCCGCCCAGGCCCTCCAGCTCGTCGGCCTCGACGACCGTCGCGACCACAAACCAAACGAACTCTCCGGTGGCCAGCAACAGCGCGTCGCCATCGCCCGTGCCCTTATCAATCGGCCCAAACTCATCCTGGCCGACGAACCCACCGGCAATCTCGACTCCAAAACCAGCGACGAAATCATGGACCTCCTCCAGCGCCTCAACCGCGAACAGGGCATCACCATCGTCTTCGTCACCCACGACCCCGAAATCGCCCAATACTGCAGCCGCGTCGTCCACTTCCGCGACGGCCGCATCGAACTCGACGAACGCAACCACACCACCGAACCCGAACCGCCGCCACAACAGCCAGCCGCCAGTAACGTGCAACTAAAAACTGAAAACTAAAAACTAAAAACTGCCCTCATGTCCTTCTACGAATCCGTCCGCGTCGCCATGCTCGCCCTCGCAGCCAACAAACTGCGCTCCATCCTCACCATGCTCGGCATCATCATCGGTGTCAGCGCCGTCATCGCCCTCATGAGCATCGGCCGCGGCGTCGAAAAATTCTTCGTCGAGCAGTTCACCAGCCTCGGCACCAACCTGCTCTACGTCTTCCCCGGCCAGCTCAGCGACGGTCCTCCCAGCGAACGCGGTAGAGAAAGGGGCATCCTCACCCTCACCGACAGCCACGCCATCAACAACCCCCTGCGCGTGCCCGATGTCATCGCCGTCGCCCCCGAAGTGCGCGGCAACGCCCTCATCTCCCGCGGCAGCAGTGACATGGACGTCTCCGTCAGCGGCGTTACCGCCAGCTACCAGGATGCCCTTTCCGGCGATGCCGCCATCGGCGTCTTCCTCAACGATACCGACGTCGAAGAGCGCAGCCGCGTCGTCGTCATCGGCTCCGACGTCTTCGGCCGCCTCTTCGAACCATACGAAGACCCGCTCGACCAGACCGTCCGCGTCAATAACATTACCTTCCGCGTCATCGGCGTCATGGAAGAACGCGGCGCCGGCATGGGCGGCGCCAACCTCGACGAAATGATCTTCATCCCCCTCACCACCGTCCAGGACCGCCTCTTCCGCCGCCGCACCGTCAGCGGCGACTACGAAGTCAACCTCATCTACGCCTCCGTCGTCTCCGAAGATCGCATGGACGAAGCCCAGGAACAGATCTCCGAACTCCTGCGCGAACGCCACAATATCGCCTTCCAGGGCGAAGACGACTTCGTCATCATCAACCAGTCCGACCTCATCTCCATCTTCGGCGACATCCTCAGCGCCATGACCCTCTTCCTCAGCGCCATCGCCTTTATCAGCCTCGTCGTCGGCGGCATCGGCATCATGAACATCATGCTCGTCAGCGTAACCGAACGAACCCGCGAAATCGGGCTCCGCAAAGCCGTCGGCGCCAAACGCCGCAACGTCCTCAGCCAGTTCCTTATCGAAGCCGTAACCCTCTCCCTCATCGGCGGCATGCTCGGCATCGCCCTCGGCGCCGGCGGCGCAGTCGCAGCCACCTCCTTCGTCCCCGACTTCAGCGCCGTCGTCGGCATCGACGCCATCGCCATCGCCATCCTCTTCTCCATGGCCGTCGGCCTCTTCTTCGGCATCTATCCCGCCTACCGCGCCAGCCGTCTCAACCCCATCGACGCCCTCCGCTATGAATAACCCTGGCCTCGCCCCCCCTCCCCCCCCCCCCCCCCCACCCGTCTCACCCCCATCGACGCCCTCCGCTATGAATAACCCTGGCCTGCCCCCCAGCCCTCCCCCCCGCCCTTCCCCCTGCCCTTCCCCCGCAGTTCCCCTGCCCTTCCCCACAATCCCCTATCCACTAACCACTGCCCTTCTACTCTGCCTCATCATGCTTACCGCCGCCTGCGGCCGCCGCCCGTCCGAGCCCACGCCCCTCCCGCTCGGCACCCGCGTCGACCAGCCCACACCCGACTTCAGCGCGCCCGCCCAGCCAGCTACCGCCGCCAATCAGGTTGCCGAATCCCTCCGCACCCGCCTCGCCCAACAACAAACCCAAACAGCCCCCACCCCCGCAGTTTCCCCTGCAGTTCCCCCTGCAGTTCCCCCTGCCGTTCCCCCCGCCGTTCCCCCCGCAGTTTCCCTCGCAGTTTTCTCCCGCTCCACCGCGCTCGGCATCCTTTCCGGCGGCGGTCTCCTCTACGCCGCCCCTGCCGGCCCCATTGCCGCCACCCTCCAGGTCGGCGCAACCCTCACCATCACCGGCCGTTCAGCCGATGGCGCCTGGTTCGCCGCCTACCTCGCCGACGGCGTCGCCGGCTGGGTGCCCCCCGCCCCCCCGGCGGCCCGCCCGGTGCCGCCGGTTTCGCCCCCTCCCTCGCCGCCGGCGTCGCCGGCGGGGGCCCCGCCGCCCAAGGGCGCGTCTTCGGCGACGCCAGCGAACTCGAAACTGTCCAGGAATCGCTCGGACCCGCCGTCGTCGCCACCCTCATCGCCGAAGCCAGCAAACCGCAGCAATCCATCAGCGCCGTCACTGACCGCCTCACCGCCACCGCCGCCGCCTCGACCGCCACCGCCTCGACCGGCGACGCATCCCCCCAAACCACGCCCGCACCGCCCGCCGCCGCCCCCGAAATTACCGGCCCTGCCATCACCATCATCGTCGAGGGCGCCAACCTCCGCACCGGCCCCGGCACCGACTTCCCCGTCGTCGGCGGCCTCTACCAGGACGACAAAGCGCCCCTTCTCGGCCGCAACCAAAACGGCGACTGGCTCCAGGTCCAGCTCCCCGAAACCATCGCCTGGATCTTCGCCCCCCTCGTCGAAACCACCATCCCCATCGCCGAACTCCCCCCCCCCGCCCCCCCCCGCCCCTCCCCGCCCGCACCCAAGTCGGCCCCCCCCCCCAGCCCCAGCCCCCCGAACCCATCGCCTGGATCTTCGCCCCCCTCGTCGAAACCACCATCCCCATCGCCGAACTCCCCCTCGTCGACCCACCCCCTGACCCCTAGCCCCTGA
>MPML01000119.1 GCA_002238445.1 Caldilineaceae bacterium bin5 | reverse complement strand
GAAGTCGTCAAAGTGGGCTATCATTCGCTTGGTCCTCCTGGTGAGCTACCTTGGTTGTTCGAGACTTCCAAAGTTATCTCACCAGGGGACTTTTTTCAAACACTAACTAGCATAAGGCCCTACTAAAAACTGCAGTTCCGACCGTGTCTCCGCATTCCGGCCGTGCCGCTCCACCAACGCGGCTGCCACCACCCGAATACGCAATCAGATAGCCTGAATGGCGGCAGGGATATAGGGCTGGTCAAGACAGGCACTGTATATGGCTTAGTAGTTACGCCGAGTCTTCAAACTGCCGCGCTTCGCCGCCCCTTCTTGAACAAGGAACAGTCCACCCATCCTACCGAAAAGACACGCCATCAAAATTCTTATGTCGTGGTCTTGATTCTCGGGCCAGTAACTGTTGGCCACAAGAATCGAGCATCAATATCCGACACCTGATGCGCGTCGCGGCCAAACAGCTGCGGGCCCATCCCCTATGCTGTGCATCGCCTTTGACTGTCACCATTGAGTGATTTACTCTTATGCACACCCTTTTCCGCAATCCGTCTTATTTGACCCATCTCAGATCCCATGAGGGAAAATCGTGTTCGGTTTCAGCTTCAAAGAAGCCTTCCAGAGCTTTCTGCTCGCTGCAAAAGCATCTCCTGATCATCTGATCCGACTATCGATATTGAACCTCTTGGCGGGAATCGGACCTGCCATTGCACTGTACCTGATGAAGATTATTATCGATGAGATATCTCGTCCTATAAGCCTGCCGACTGCTAACTTCTGGGAATGGACTATCGCGCACCCATTCCTACTAGGCAGCATATTCGGTTTCGTCATTGTCCATCTCTTTCTTGATTCACTTGAATTATTGGTCAGTTTTGAAGCCAGTTCCTACCGCGACAACGTAGTCGGCGAAACAAAACTCAGAATCTACAGGAAAATTGCCGACTTCAGAGACATTGCTCTGTTTGAGGATACTGAGCTTCTCAACACCTTGCAGCTGGCCTTATCTGGGATCTCCAAACTGAGCAATCTCTCACATATTCTCAACGCTCTCCTAATGGGATTCTTCGGCTTCGTTCCCGTATTCCTGTTGACATTTTCGATTGCTTGGTGGATTCCACTGTCAGTGTTCCTTCTTGCAATACCTTCAACATACGTACAATTTCGCTACTCTAAGAACGCGTGGAGAGTTGAGGAAGCGCAAGCGGGCATTGTAAGGAGGATGAAGTTAGCTGAAAACGTACTCACACTGGAGGAGCATGCAAAAGAGTTGCGGATGTTTCAACTGCAATCCTTCTTTCTTGATCGATGGCGCAGTCTGTTCAGAAATGCCTATAATGAGATCTTTGAGTTGCGCAAGAAGGGTACTCGATCAATCCTGCTTTGGTCGTTGCTGAGTGGAATGGGAGTCGGCGTGCCGTTCCTATATGTGGTCTGGGCCGCCATCAATGGAATCTATACATTGGGTGACCTGGCCCTATATGCTGGAATTGTTCTACAGGTCCGCAGAAGTCTCTTCATTCTGATCGCTGGCTCTTCGGAGATTCACGAAGCCTCTCTTGGCGCCTCGCCAATTCTCAAACTCCTGAGTCTGAATTCTTCAATTCAGGACCCTTCAGCGCAGCAGGGGTCAGTCACCAAATCAGCGTCCGGAATCGCAATTCAGGATCTTTCCTTCACATACCCGCATAGCGAGAAGCCTGCACTGGAGCAACTCAATCTGACTATAGGACCAGGTGAAACAGTTGCAATCGTCGGACACAATGGCGCCGGCAAATCAACCCTCGCCAAGCTCCTGTGCCGCTTATATGATCCGCAGGAAGGATCGATAAGCTGGGATGGTCAGGACATCCGTACAATTGAGCTTGAAACATTACGCCAGAAAATCGCTGTCTTAATGCAAGATCACGCCAGATTTCCAACAACAGCCCGCGAAAATGTCGGTTTCGGATGGTTGCCGGAACTCAACGACGATCCTTCCATCTGGGCAGCAGTCCGGAAATCGGGTCTCGAGCCAGCATTCAATGCCTTCCCAGATTCGCTTGAAACCCCGCTGACAAAACAATTGGACAACGGTACCGACCTGTCTGCCGGCCAGTGGCAACGCGTAGCACTCGCCAGGGCCATCATCAGAAGTGCCCATGCCCAGCTCCTGATCCTGGATGAACCGACCGCCGCCCTCGATCCCAACGCAGAAGATGAGATGTATGGCCTCTTCCATGAGATAGCCCGCGACAAAATGGCTGTCATCATCAGCCATCGCCTGTCCCTTGCCCGGACCGCCGACAAAATCGTTACCCTCAATGAAGGCAGAATCTTCGAAGTAGGTACCCACGACGACCTGCTAGCCCAGAATGGCCTCTACAGCCGCATGTTCAACCTGCAAGCAAGCGGCTACTTGGGAAAAGACAACGGCCAATTCGTTCAACAAAAAGCTGACACCTAGAGCTCATTCTCTCTCTTTCTTAACGCATAGTGAGGCGAGCGAACGAGTTCCTCACTCCCCTTGCTCCTCGTGTCAAATAGTCCAAGCGTAGTACTGGAGGAATGCGCAGAGTGAACTACCTACACCTGACTAACCTCCCCC
>MPML01000041.1 GCA_002238445.1 Caldilineaceae bacterium bin5 | reverse complement strand
CAAGGGAGGGCCGAAGGCCCGACCGCCATAATGCAAGGAGAAAGTATAGAGGACCGCGGAGAGATAAGACGCCTTCGTTCGCCTCACTCAGGGTGGCAAATTGACTTTGGCTGCGTGGATTTGAATATTTTTTGCACGTGTCAATGATTGCGAATAATTGCAGTTCGATGGAGAACGCAGATGACAGATAGTGTGACGGAAAACATACAGGAATTCGAGGAATTAGAGTCGGTTGCGATCCGTTTTGCCGGGGATTCGGGCGACGGAATGCAGTTGACGGGGACCCAGTTCACCACGACTTCGGCGGTGTTCGGCAATGACATCAGTACGATGCCGGACTTTCCGGCGGAGATCCGGGCGCCTGCGGGTACGCTGGCTGGGGTGAGCGGATTTCAGGTTCACTTTTCGAGCCAGAATGTGCTGACGCCGGGCGATGCGCCGCAGGTTCTGGTGGCGATGAATCCGGCGGCGTTGAAGGCCAGTCTGCCGGAACTGCAGCGGGCGGGGACGATCATTGTCAATACGGACTCGTTCACCAAGCAGAACCTGTCGAAGGCCGGCTACGCGTCGAATCCGCTGGAGGACAGTTCGCTGGAAGGGTACCAGGTGCTGGCGATCCCGATGACGTCGCTGAACCGGGAGGCGCTGGGCGAGTTTACGGAGTTGACCAACAAGGAGCGGGACCGCTGTCAGAACTTCTTTGCGCTGGGCATGGTGTTCTGGATGTTCGACCGTTCGATGGAGACGACGCGGGAGTGGCTGTTCAAGAAGTTTGCGCGCAAGCCGGTGATCGCGGAGGCCAACCTCAAGGCGATGGAGACCGGTTATTTTCTGGGCGAGACGACGGAGACGTTCCAGCATCGCTATATGGTGCGGCCGGCGGCGCTGCCACCGGGCACGTATCGCAAGGTTACGGGCAATGAGGCGCTGTCGATGGGCCTGGTGACGGCGGCGCACAAGATGGGCAAGCCGCTTTTTTACGGCTCGTATCCGATCACGCCGGCCAGCGACATCCTGCACTCGCTTGCTTCTTTGCGCCACTTTGATGTACGCACATTTCAGGCGGAGGACGAGATTGCGGCGATCTGTGCGGTGATTGGCGCTGCTTTTGGCGGCGCGCTGGCGGTGACGGGCACGAGCGGGCCCGGCATTGCGCTCAAGAGCGAGGCGATTAACCTGGCGCTTGTGCTGGAACTGCCGTTGATTGTTATCAATGTGCAGCGGGGGGGACCCAGCACAGGGCTGCCGACGAAGACGGAGCAGGCCGATCTGCTGCAGGCGATGTTCGGGCGCAACGGCGAAAGCCCGCTCCCGATCGTGGCGCCGGCGACGCCGTCGGACTGTTTCGAGATGGCGCTGGAAGCGGCGCGGCTGGCAGTGCGGGCGATGACGCCGGTCTTTTTGCTGTCGGAAGGGTTTTTGGCGAACAGCGCGGAGCCGTGGCAGGCGCCGAAGGCGGAGGATATTCCTGCGATCGAGGTAAAGCACCCGGAGGGGCATAGGAATGGGAACGGTCATGGGCCGTTTCTGCCGTATGAACGGGATCCGGAGACGCTGGCGCGGGCGTGGGCGCTGCCGGGCACGCCGGGCCTGGAACACAGGCTGGGAGGGCTGAGCAAGGCGCCGGTAACGGGCAACGTTTCGTACGATCCCGAGCACAACGAGCAGATGATCAGCGACCGGGCGGAGAAGATCGCGCGGCTGGCGGATGTCATTCCCGAGCAGGAGGTTTTTGGCTCGGAGGACGCTGAGCTGCTGATGGTGAGTTGGGGCGGCACGTTCGGGGTGGTGCGATCGGCGGTGGCGGCGGCGCAGCGGGCGGGCAAGTCGGTGGCGCATACGCATGTGCGCTATTTGAATCCGTTCCCGCGCAATCTGGCGGCGGTTCTGAAGCGGCACCGGCGGGTAGTGGTGCCGGAGTTGAACAGCGGTCAGCTGGCGTTTCTGTTGCGCGGCAGGCTCGGTGTGGAGGTGGAGACGTATTCGAACCTTTCGGCGCGGCCGCTCAAGATCGCGGAGGTGCGGGAGATTATTGAGTCAGTATTGGGGAGAGCATAGATGAGTACTGTAGCGACAGAGGAAATCACGCTGACGCGTAAGGATTTTGTGTCCGATCAGACGGTGCGTTGGTGCCCCGGCTGCGGGGACTACTCGATCCTGGCGCAGATGCAGCGCGTGCTGCCGGGGACGGGCGTGGCAAAAGAGAAGACGGTCTTCATATCCGGCATTGGCTGCTCGAGCCGCTTCCCCTATTACATGAACACATACGGCATCCACAGTATTCATGGACGGGCGCCGGCGCTGGCTACGGGGCTGGCGATCGCGAATCCCGAATTGAGCGTGTGGGTGATCACGGGGGACGGGGACGGCCTTTCGATCGGCGGCAACCATCTGCTGCATGCGATCCGGCGCAATGTCAATCTGAACATCGTGCTCTTCAACAACAGAATTTACGGGCTGACAAAGGGGCAGTATTCGCCGACGTCGCGTCCGGGCACGGTGACGAAGTCTTCGCCGATGGGCTCGATGGAGCAGCCGCTGAATCCGATCGCGGTTGCGCTGGCAGCGGAGGCGACCTATGTGGCGCGTTCGATCGATTCGCATCCTCAACATCTGGCCACCACGCTGGAGCGGGCTGCTGAACACCAGGGTACTTCATTCCTGGAGATTTATCAGAACTGCGTGATCTTCAACCCGAACGAGTGGACGGAGTTGAGCGACCGCAAGAACCGGGACGACTCGATCCTTTACCTGGAACATGGCAAGCATATGATTTTCGGGAAGGACCGGGACAAGGGGATCCGGCTGAACGGTTTTACGCCGGAGGTGGTATCGCTGGATGAGGTGGATTTGGATGAGATTCTGGTGCACGATGCCACCTCGAAGCCGCTGGCGTCGATTCTGGGGAGCATGGAGTTTCCCGACTATCCGGCGGCGATGGGCGTGATCCGGGATGTGCGCAAACCGGACTACACCGGCGAACTGATGGATCAGGTTGAGACGGCCCAGGAGCAGCGGGGCGCCGGAGATTTGAATCAACTCTACCTGGCGGCGGATTTGTGGACGGTGGAGGAGAGAGAGGAGACGGAGGCGAGAGAGATTACGCCGAGCACCTCTGACTTCGACGAGATGCCGATAACGGGATTGGACGAAGAGTATATTGATGAGATGGAGACGCCGGCAGAGGTCCTGTCGGAGATTCAGGATGTGCTGGTGACCGATACGCTGGCGGCGTTGGAACCGAACGTGCCCATCACGGTGGACGAGCGCAGCTCGCTGGCTCGCACGATCCGGCAGATGAACCGGCACAACATCGGCTGTGTGCTGGTGACGGATGAAGAGGACCGACTGGTGGGCATCTTCACTGAGTGGGATGTCTTGAATCGGGTTGCAGGGCTCGTCGACGATCTGGCGCAGCAGACGATTGCCGACTTCATGACGCCGGACCCGCTGACTCTGAAAGATGATTTGCCGATCGCACAGGCGCTGAATCTGATGTCGCTGCATGGCTTCCGTCACGTTCCGCTGGTGGATGACAACGGCCAGCCCAGCGGGATTATTTCTTTCCGCGATGTGGTTGAATATCTGAATGAAGTTTTGGAGGAAGAAGAATAGTCTGTCCTTGGGACAACTGAAAGCCTACACCATCAGCCAGTATCCACTGGCAACGAGAAAGGGGTCCCCATGAAAATCCTTGTCGCCGGCGCTGCCGGTCAGGTCGGCTGCCGGCTGGTGCGGCAGTTGTTGGAGCGCAATCACGAGGTGCGGGGCACGGTGCTGCCGGACGACCCGGCGCTGGATCGATTGGAGGGGCTGGATATAGAGCTGGCCGCGGGCGATCTGACGGATGAGGCGTTTGTGGAAGGCGCGGTCACGGGCGTGGACGCGGTAGTTCACACGGCCAATATTGTCGGGCCCCAGTTTGACAACAATATGCAGATTGACCGGCTGATTACGCGGGTGAGCGGCAAGCACGCGGACCACCTGGAGCGGCTGGTGTACACGAGCTCTTCGGGCGTTTTCCCCAACAACGGCGAGACGATCGCGTGCGCTTACCATCCGGTGGACGAGCGCCATCCGATGCGGCCGATGGGCGAGTATTCGCTGGGCAAGCTGATCGGCGAGGAGTTCACGAAGATGGCGGCGCGGGAGACGGGGCTGCGCTATTCGATCGTGCGGCCGAGCCATGTACAGTCGGGCGACGCGATTCTGGGCCGGTTTACGGTGGGCATGGTGGCCGGGCTGCTCAAGAGGGGACAGAATACGCCGCTGGGTGAGCTTTACATGGCGGACGGCACGGAGCTGTGGCACGATGTGCTGGACCGGGCGGAGGACGAAAACCAGCCGTGCAGCGTGCGCGATTTGGATGGGAGACCGTGGGTGTATCAGCCTAACGATGCGCGCGACATCGCGCATTTGCTGGTGTGTGCGGTGGAGGAGCCGGGCGCGGTGGACGATTCGTTCAACTGCGGGGCGCCGGCACCGTTCAGCTTCCCGGAGGCGGCGGCGATCCTGGCTGAGAAGAGCGGTGTGGAGCCGCTGGAGGTGCGAGTGCCGGTGCACTACCAGTATGACCATGACAACACGAAGGCACGCAGCTTGATCAACTTCCGGCCGCGCGGCGACTTGCGAGCGATGATCGAGTCGGCGCTGCTGGTGCGGGATGAAGATTTCATTGACTACGACTGGGAAGGAGTTTCCTGATGATTCGAACCGCTTTTATCGGCGCGGGCAGGCGCAGCCAAGGCGCGCACTATCCGAACGTGAACCGCTTGGAAGACGTGGAGATGGTGGCCGCGTGCGAACTGGACGAGGAACTCCTGCATGAGGTGGCAGTGGCTTACGATTTCCAGTACCGCTATGACGACCACCGGCGGATGCTGGAGGAAGTGGACCCGGACATGGTTTACTGCGTTATGCACGAGCGCTGGCTGCTGCAGACGGCGCTGGACTGTTTGAACGCGGGCAAGCATACGTTTATCGAGAAGCCGCCGGGCATGAACATGGACGAGGTGCAGCAGATCCACGATGCAGCGGTGGCGAACGATGTCATCTGCGCGGTGGGATTCCAGCGGCGGCATGCGGCGGTGACGCGGGAGGCGATGCGACAGGTGGCGCGGCTGGGACCGGTCTCGACGGCGGTGGGCACTTTCCATAAACGAATGCTGGGCGAGGATGCGTTCAGTTTCACGACGACGAACTGGGACGATCTGTGCCACGCGGTTGACCTGGTGCGCTATATGGTCGGCGGCGAGCCGGTGGAGGTGACGGCCTACCAGGACAGGTTCGACAGCAGTTACCGCAACTGCTACACGGCACTGGTGCGCTTCGACAACGGGGCGACTGGTTTCATTCACGGGAACCGGGCGTCTGGCGGCCGCGTGCTGCGCGGGGAGCTGCACGGCACGGGCGTGGGCTGCTATTTCAAGCTCCCGCATGAGATTGAGATTACGGAAGACAACGAGGCGCGCACGCTGGGCGGGTGGCAGATCGACGGCGTGGATGAGGCGGACACGAGCCGCTATGACGGTGTGCTGTCGATGCACGAGCATATTGTGGACTGTGTGCGCACGGGAGAGAAGCCGCTGACGGATATTCGGGACGCTATCCATTCGATGGCGCTGGTGGCGCAGTTGGAAGGCGCGGAGGGCAGGGACTAGGGGTTAGTGGGAATCATACGCATGATATTGGGAGTGGAAGATGACTGTTTATAGTTTGGATGAGGTGAAGGAGCGGGGGTTGTTCCCGGGGTTTGTGGGGAAGTTTATTCACAGTGAGAATATGACGTTTGTGTATTGGGATGTTGCGGCGGATTCGCCGCTGCCGGCACATTCGCATCCGCATGAGCAGGTGATCAATATGTTTGAGGGTGAGTTTGAGATCCGGATTACGGGCGGGGAGACGCGGGTGCTGGGGCCGGGGGATGTGTATGTGATTCCGGGCGGGGCTGAGCATTCGGGGAAGGCGATTACGCGGTGCCGGATATTGGATGTGTTTCAGCCGGTGCGTGAGGAGTATGTTTGGGAGGATTGATGTGGGGAGTAGTTCAGGGCTGAGAAGGATTGTTCGGTTTTCCAGATCCTCTCGTGCCCCCTGAAGATGGCGATCGGAGTGCGGGCGATTACTTCAATAGTTTCGTAAGTCAGACGTCCCCCTTGTGGGGGACGTTTCTTATTGTGCGTCGACTGATTCAGTTAGAATCAGTCGACGCCGGGCAGCGACATAGTGTAACAGTACTGCCGGTTTACAGTCCCGTTAATTCCGGAAAGTAGGTTGCGTAAAAACCACTGTCTCGTGTGAGAAAGGTGTCGGCCGCCGTAAGTGCGTGGGCTCCGATCAGGAAGTCTGTCATGATCCTGGTGCGTGGTCCGCCGGCCTGCCTGTATTGAGCCCAACGCATTCCAGCTTCATAGGCAATTCCGTTATCAATAGGAGAAATGGTCGCGCCTATTTCCCGCAGCGCTTCATCCAACGTGGTGCGAATCGGGAAGGCAGGAACAAGCTCGGCATAGACTATATCACAGATTAGAATGGTCCCTTGATCGTAGGCATCACGAAGTCTTTCCAGCGATCGCGGGCCAAACTGGTCATCAGGGAGAAATACGTCCAGAACGACGCTCGTATCGACAGCGGTAATCATCTTCCGCGTACTTCGTCGAGATAGTCGTCGGTATTTCCTCCGTTCAGGATGCCGTAGACGCGTTCCACGGGATGTTTGCCAGCAGGCCGTTTTCGAATCAGGAGTCCTCGTTCGGTGGGTGTGAAATCGACCTCGACATTGGCGGTCATACCGAAACGATCCCGCAGATGCTTGGGAATGGTAACCTGTCCTTTTTCAGAAATGCGCATGAGCCCTCCAGATAAGAGTCTGTTTTGCCGCAATTATACTTTGATAGAGCGCAACGTCTAAATTGAACGCGGTCTTCCCGTCTCAGCTGGTGGGGGAGGCGTATGAAGGAATCAGAGGAACTGCAACGGCAACTGCTTTATCCACGGAGGACAAGGAGGGCCGCGGAGAACGGCAACTGCAACTTCCTTTTTGTCCACGAAGGACCGCGAAGGACCGCGAAGGGCCACGAAGAACAGCAACTGCAGAACAGCAACTGCAACTCCTTTTTCCACGGAGGACACGGAGGGCCACGGAGAACTGCAACTGCAGAACTTCCTTTTTTCCACGAAGGGCCGCGAAGAACCACGAAGAACGGCAACTGCAACACCTTTGCCCACGGAGGACACGGAGAACGGCAACTGCAACTCCCTTTTTTCCGCGAAGGGCCGCGAAGTAACGCGAAGAACTGCAACGGCAGCACGGCAACTCCTTTTTCCACGAAGTACGCCTCTTTTTATCGGCTGAAGGCCAAGAAAAGTAATGTCTGTGGTCGCTGCAGGTTGTGGTTGTAGGGCTCGTGAATTGGGCGGGGAACTGCGCGGTTCTGTTGGCGGGCGCGTGGGGCGAGGAGGGAGGACGCCTCGGTTTGGCTCACTCAGGGTCGGTTGCTTAGTGGGGGTGGGTGGTTAGATGGGGAATGTGAGGGTCAGAGTTCGGTCTGCGACCAGGGTCAGGAATACCAGGGCCAGGTATAGCATGGAGTATTTGTAGAGCGAGAGGGCTTCTTCCCGGTTTACTTCGTGGCCGGCTTCGACGTGACGATAGAGGTTGACCACTTTGTGCATCAGGAAAATGTCCAGCAGGAGGACAACACCGGTGTAGAGCCAGCCGGCTTCGTTGAGGGCGAGCGGCGCCAGGGATGCAAGTATGGTCAGGACGGCATACAACATCATTTGTTGCAGGGTGCGTTTGCTGCCAAGGACTGCGGGCGCCATGGGTATGCCGACGGCCTCGTACTGATCTTTGACGAGGAAGGCGAGCGCCCAGAAGTGGACGGGTGTCCACATGAAGATGAGGACGAACAGCAGGACGGCCATCCAGTCCAGTCCGTTGGTGACGGCGGCCCAGCCCAGCAGGGGCATGACCGAGCCTGCGACGCCGCCGATGACGATGTTTTGCCAGGTACTCCGTTTGAGCCACGCGGTATAGACAATCACGTAGAACAGTAAACCGAACCAGGCGAGCAGGGCTGTCAGCAGGTTGGCTGTTTGCCACAGGATCAGGAACGCGCCGACGCTGAGCAGGAGGCCGAACAGGACTGCGTTGCGTACGCTGATGACGCCGGTGACGAGGGGTCTGTTGGCGGTGCGGCGCATCTTGCCGTCTATGTCGCGGTCGAGCACCATGTTGAATACGCCGGCGCCGCCGGTGGCCATGTAGCCGCCGACGAGGACTCCGAGCAGGGGCAGCCAGTGGGGAAGACCGCGGGCGGCCATGAACATGGGGCAGATGGCGGTGAAAAGCAGGAGGGAGATAA
Organism: Caldilineaceae bacterium bin5; assembly: GCA_002238445.1. Lineage (GTDB taxonomy): Bacteria > Chloroflexota > Anaerolineae > Caldilineales > Caldilineaceae > Bin5. Next base: position 33,691 of record MPML01000041.1, on the reverse strand, counting down.
CTTTGGGCTTGGTCAGGGTCAGGTAGTCGCGCCAGGTGGCGGCGGGCAGGGTTGCAGTGGTGTTGATCATGAGGGCTGGACCTCTTTTGTTTGCCAGGGCACGGACGGTATTGCGCTGCCGGTGGGGGAAGCGCACAGGTTCAGCCAGCCGACGACGGACCATAGACCGAAGGCCGCTACGGCCATTGCAAGATGTAGGAGCTGGAGCGGAATCGGGCCCAGCATGGCCAGATTGACTGTCCCTACCAGCAGCTGAACGGCGTAGACTGCCAGGAGCAGGTTGCGGAAACGGCGGGCCTGGGGCGTGGGCTTGAGCCAGCCGGTCAGGGCGTGGCTTATCCAGAGCCAGACGCCGACTGCGATTGCCAGGAATGGGTGCAGGATTCGCAGGCGAATGAGCGGATGGGCCTGGGCGCTGAAGTCGTCGGTTAGCCCTTCTTGCAGGGATTCCGGTGGGAACATGGTGTTGCCCATGGCGGCGATGCCGCCCGAGAACATCAGAAACATCATTCCCAATAGGCTTACACCGATAAGGATTTTCAGGCCGGTCTGACCTGTCCAGACCGGCGGCCAGGCGCGCCCGGGATAGGCGTGGACTGTTGTGAGCGCGAGGGCGCCGACCAGCAGCATGGAGTTGAGCAGGTGGAATGCGACCAGGAGACCGCGGGCGACGGAGACGTTGTCGCCGGTGAGTCCGGTGAGGACGGTGCCGGCGCCGATGAGGGCTTCGAATAGGAGGAAGACGGCAGAAATTATGGCGAAGGGCAGGAAGCCGGGCAGGTCGTGGCGCAGGCGGATGGCTTTTACGAGAAGCCAGATGCCCATCAATAGGGCCACGCCGGAGAGGGCGCGATGCGAGAACTCTATCCAGGTGGCGAGGCCGTGGTCGAGGGGGAGGATTTCGCCCTGGCAGCGGGGCCAGTCACGGCCGCAGCCGGCGCCGGAGCCGGTGGCTCTGACGATGGCGCCCTGGAGGATGACGATTGTGTTGATAGATAGGGTGGTCCAGGCGAGGTGGGGGGCTTTCATTGGGGTGGGATTGGTGGTGGTTTGTATTGGTTTTGTTTGGGTGAGACGCAAATTTTTTCCATGATGCCATAGGATTGGAGTTGGGGGCTAAATTTGGGGTGGGGATGGGAGGATGGGGGCGCGGGAGGAGCAGGAGTGAGGGGGAGTGGTGGCGGGAATTTGGGCTACTACTGGCTATTTCGTCTCGAGGCGGCTGTCGTCGGAGTTTGGGGGGTGGGGGGTGTGGTCGAATTTGGGCGTGTGGGTGTTTTGGGTGACGATGCGGATTACGTGGTCGGATGTGCCCTAGGGGATGTGTGCATTTATTGCATCATTGTGTCGGTCACTCCAGGCGGACCTTCACTTTGAGCCGGTTCAAGCGACTCGTCCATGCAAGCAGCCCTTCGTGCTGGAGTCTGCCGACAACTATTCCTGGAGCGATTTCCTGTTCGGCGGCGAAGTTGCGGATGGCGTCCTCGCTGCGGTAGGCGTCGGCGTCGAGGAAGCGCTGCCAAGCAGACTGGGGAATCAGGAAATTCGCTGCCCATTTGTTTGCCTCTGCCTCATCTCCGTCGTCACCGTTCGTGTCTCCGTCGACGTAGACACTCTTCTTGCTGTGCAGAAGGATGTGTGCAGCTTCATGGAACAGGCTGAACCAGATCTGGTCGTCTGAACCGTGACGCCCGCTCAGGGCAATTAGCGGCTTTCGGGGTGAGAGCCACCTTGCCGCTCCGCTCAAGCGCGTCTTGGGCAGTGGCTTTACGCACACAAGAGCAACGCCGGCTTCGCTGCAAAGTTGGCGCGCTTCGACGAAGGCTTGAGGTAACTCTGCGCGTGTAAGTTGGCGGACACTTCTTAACACTCTGATAAAGGTCGACCTGTCGTATTCCTCATTTGTTTGTGTCTCAGCTTCAATCTCCACTAGCCTGAGCCACGCTGCTAAGGCGAACTCATCGCTGCTGAAGCTTGGTGAGTGTCGAAAGGCAACGGCAACCTCCTTGTATCGAGTCTGCCATACCTCTTTGGAGGCCACTCTAAAGAAAGAAAGCAACTCCGTTACTTTTTCGCCATCCGATTTCACCCTGCGAATCACACCGCGCTTTACCAACTCGTTGACGGGGAAGCTGCGCGCCCAATCGGAGGACGCTTCAGCTTCCCTCGCCTCTGCCTTTCGCATCTGATGCAACTGATAGTCTTTTTCCAGCCCGAGCCAGATACCGGCATCGACTCCCAACACTTTTTCAAATTGAAGCGCCGTCTCAGCTTCGACGGGAGCCTTCCCGGCAATGATCTCGCTGATGAGTTTCGGTGAGCGACCGCACCGGCGTGCAAATTCAGCCTGTGAGATTTCATTCACTTCAAGCCGCTCTTTCAGAACCCATCCTGGCGACACTGCGTAGTCGGGCTGGAATCGATTCGTTGTCGCAGCCATACTTTCTCCTTCCTTGGGTGGGAGCCATTCACGTTGATGACCGCCGCCATTGTCGTGAATTTCGGTCAGCGCTCCTATCCAATAGCGCTTAGTGATAGTCGACCACTTCCAGGATCTTGATTGTGGTCACTTGATCCAGATCGATCCCTCCGTCCTCTTTGCGTTCAGGTTGATATTGGTTTGGTTCAAACACCAGTCTGAGGGGGTGGACGAGGTCAACGGCGAACTGTTCGTTTCTGTCACCCTTAAGCTGATGCCTCCTTTCCGGAGGGGTTGTCGGGACCTTCGACAGTGTGCTGGCATTTCTCAGAACTCCGATACGCGCCATAATTGTCAGCGCCATGCGCTCCCCATACTTTTTCCTGAGCGTTCTTTCCGAGCTGAAGTCTTTCTGAAGCCTTTGGGTTCTGAAAGTAATTTCCACGGGACAGATAAAATTGGGATGGAGGATTATCGTTACCTATATGGTAACATTCTTGAAACGAGTTGTCAAGAAGAATCGCAGGTGCGTTTTGACTGTCTTCGTACAGGCTTCGTCCTGCTCGCGACACGAGGCCCGGAGACATGGGATGCAGGCAATAGTCTTCCCCCATCCATGAACGCGAAAGGAGGTGAAATGCGATTGCGGGGCTTATCCAAATAGAGAAAAAACTACCTGATGAATGGTCCAGGCATCCGACAGGCTTGTTCCTGCCATTCTCAAATGCCATCCACCAGCATATCATCCAGGAACTCGGAGGCCGGCTCGACGCCGGAAGCGAGGAGATGGTCGCGGGCACGGGTGCAGGCAACGTAGAGGAGATGGCGTTCGGTGTTGTAGACATCTTCGAGGTCGGCGTCGTCGGTGACCGTCTCGATACGGTCCTGTAGCGGTACGACTTCGTCGTCGCAGGCGATGACGGCTACGGCGCGGAACTCCAGCCCCTTGGCCAGATGCATGGTGCTGATTGAAACGTGACCTGCGGTTGTCTGCATGTCGCTATCGAGAATTGTGAATGGGAGTCCGGCTTTTTCGACGGCAGCTGTGGCCCGTTCGATCTGGTCAGTCGAGCGGACGAATACGCTGATCTCATCTGGCGCCAAGTCCCCTTCCTTCAATTTGGTCAGCCAGGCGGCGACGGCCTCTATCTCTTTCTCGACCGAGTCGGAAACGACAATCTCCGGTTCGGCGCCATTAAAGACGGAAATCGTGCCTGCGCGCTCTTCGGTGTTGCCGTCGACGTCGGCGATGTCGGGGCCTAGCAGGAGGTCGGAGCGCCTCCTGATCTGATGGGAGGTGCGGTAGTTGACCTTGAGCGTGCGGGCCCGCCCGCGTATTTCGATGCCGAACTTCCGCCACGAGAAGGGCTGCTGGAAGATGCGCTGGCCGAGGTCGCCGGCAAAAAAGAGAGCGTCGGGCTTGGCGGTGCCCAGGGCACGCAGAAAGCGCAGTTGTGATACGCCGACGTCCTGGCATTCGTCTACGATCACATGGTCGAACGGCGACCGCTGCGTTTCGGTAAACCTGTGCGCGAGCTGGCCGTACATCTGGGCGCGGGTGATCAGGCCGTCTGCCTTCAGGCTTGCACGTACGTTCTCGAAAATGGACCAGAGTTCCTTGCGCTGGGATTCGGGCAGACTGCGGCGACGGCCGAGACGTGGGACGACGCGATAGTCATCCCACGTTTCCAATTGCCAAGCATCGACGACCCGCTCCCACTCTGTCCGAATAAAATCTGTCGAGAACCTGCTCTTCCCGGTCGCGGCAACCGCTTCTTCGATGCGCTGGCCGATCTGTTCGGATGAGGCAAGCGTGAATGTTCCCAGGTTCAGGCGGTACAGCCTCTCTCCCAGGGCGTCGATGGCGTAAACTTCGATGCATTCGCCGAGCCGCGGCTCGGAGCTGATCAGTATGCGGAGCTTGCTGCGCAGGGCGTTGGCCAACGTCTCCGAGAAGGTCGTCAGCAAGACGCGGGCATCGGGATTGGTACGCGCCAGATGGACGGCGCGGTGAAGAGCGACGATGGTCTTGCCGGTGCCGGCTGAGCCTGATACCCGGGCAGGCCCGTTGTAGGTCTGCTCGACCAGGTCCCGCTGGGCCGGGTGGAGAAAGACGACCCATTTTTCCCAGGGGTAGTCGAGGGCGCGCTCCAACTCTTCGACATCGTGCATGACGCGGAAGCGGCGGCGGGCGTCGGGATGCTCGAACGGGTCGGTTTCGGGCGGGGTATGGGTGGGAAGTGGCGGGGTCCCGCCGGTTGCCAGCTCCAGCAGCGCTTCAGCGGCCTCGACCGGCAGGTGGTCGGCAAGGTCGAGCAGGCTGTTGTCGTCGGCGCTGCGTACGTCGGGCAGCCACTCGGCCGGTACACCGTAGTTGAGCAGTTCGTCGTCGGTAATGTTGGCAAAGGGGAGCGGCCTGGGCTTTTCCACCTGCACGTAGAACGGGACCTCGATTTCCTTGACCGTTTCGCGCACCTCGACGAGCTGGGCCGCGCCGGTTCGGGGATGGGTTTCCAGACGACGACGCTGCGCCCAACCGTAAGCGTCGTCGTGGTGATCGACGTAGCAGAGCAGAAGGCTATTCTGCCTCCGGTGGACGATGATGCGGACGTCTGAACTGACGCGCACGGACCAGAAGTTTTTATCACGGGCGCGGTCGAGCCGGTGGAACTGCAAGCTCGGGCGCGAGGGATCGGTCTGCAGGTCAAAAACCGTGGTTTTGACCGCTTTCTGTTCGTCACCGCTCAGCCTTACGAGGCTATCGGTGAAAGTGTCGGCGATGAGGTATTGCATGAGGTCAGTGGCTGGTGGTCAGAGGTTCGCGGTTAGTCAACACGGAAAACCTTCATTACTTCATCGCCGAGGTGGTTGATGACTTTGACGGCGATGCGGCCGGAGTCGGGTTTTTCGAACGGGCGGGAGGTATCGCTGCGCAGCAGTTCCCAGGCTTCGGCGTCGATCTGGGCTTTGAGCGTGGTTTTGAGGGCCTTGTAGGGGTCGTTTGCGCCGAGGAAGTAGGCGTGGCGCACGAAGAAGCTCTCGCCATTGTAGTCGGTGTCGATGAACCAACAGGCGATTCCTTCGGGACCGTCGCTGCGCACTTCACCGGTGTTGGGATGGAAGACGTCGACACCGTTGACCCGTACTTTGATTTGGCCGTCACCGGCGTCAAGGAGGTCGACGTCAGGCTCCCCGAAAATCACAAAGAGGTTGCCTTTGCCGGTGTTCTTGAGATCGGCGGCCATGTGGAGGTCGGCGTTCATGCGTGCTTTGAGGACGGGAATCTTGCCCAGCTTCTCAAATTCGGTGGTGTGGGCTTCGTAGTTGAAGGCACAGGCGATTAGCACGTCGAAGCCGCCGTCGGCGGCCTCGCGGGCGGCCTCGACGAGGTCGGGGCGGGAGACGGTGCCGAATTCGGGGCCGATGAAGATGGCGGCGCGGCGCTGAATGCCGTGCTCTTCGCCACCCTCGAAGTAACGGCCTTCGGCGCAGACATGATGGCCGGGCCAAGGGGTGAGGGAGGTGAAGTCGATGCGGTCCTCTTTGTGGGCCTGCTGGATGCCGGCGGTCTTGAGGTTCTCGAGGATGATGGCGGCGAAATCGTAGACGCTGCCATAGCCGGCCTTCCCTTCGCCGAAGGATTCGATGAACTCGTCGTTCTCGTCGACGGCGAGGACGCGATGGGGGGAGATGCTCTCGACGGTGAAGGGGCCGGCGACGCGCACTTTGTTGCTGTCCTCGTAGGGCTTGTCGTAGAGGTATTCGTAGTCGGCTTTGGCGGCTATGGAGGCGTCGATTTCCTGCTGGCGGGCGATGCGCTGCTGCCACCAGTTTTCGTGCAGTTTCTTTACGTCCGGCGGCCAGTCCTCTTCGGCCTCGCGGGGGATCTCCCATTCCTCCCAGTTCTTGCCCAGCGCGGTGTTGAGTCCCTCGCGGAGCGGTTCAAGGGTCTGTTGGAAGTCCTCCCAGATGACATCGATCTCGGCGTTGTTTGCGATGGCACGGAGCGTGATGTGGGGCACGCGTTCGTAGACGAAGCCCTGGCGGATATCGCCGTAGCGGGGGGAATCGGAGGGGGCCTTGCGCTCGATCTCGGCTTCTTTGAGCTGGCCGGCGCGGCTGTCAGCGAGCAGGTAGTAGGGGTAGCGGGCGCCCATGATGCGGGCGCGCGCCAGGGCGAGGGCGACGCGGGAAGTGTCGATGGTGATCCAGCGGCGGCCCCACTGCTCGGCGACGTAGGCGGTGGTACCGGAGCCGCAGGTGGGGTCGAGCACGAGGTCGCCGGGGTCGGTTGTCATGAGGATGCAACGTTGGATGATTTTCTGCGCCGTCTGAACGACGTAAATTTTGTCCTCAGTGAATGAACCCGTAAGTGTATCAGTCCAGAGGTTTCCAATAGGAGTAACAGGGAAGTCATCAATGAACCTAATATAATTGAGGCTATTCTTGGCGTGCCCAAGGCGCATAGATCGGGAAAGACGTGTCATACCAACTGAGTTTGTCTTCCAGAATCCTCGACCAGAGTCGAAAGTCCGACCTTGATCGTAATATTCATAGTTTGTTGTTTCGCTCCCACTTTGAGATGTAAGAGTATCGTGACGATATACTCTCGCGTTAGGCCTTATTTTGGACCTATCAGACCGTTCTTCTTTCGTCATTGTAGTGCGACTGAAGTCCGGCAATTGAAGCTTAGAGTATTGCCCTCCAGCAGAAAAGCTTGCGTCCTTTTTCAGGAATGGCCTTCTGAACTTCAGCAAGTGTTTGTCTTTGGAGAACCAGAGAATATAATCCGACACTGAGGAGAGGTTTTTGTCAGTTTGGCTGCTAGTCTTCTGAATTGTAAGGAAGGAGACAAGATTCTCCTCTCCAAACACTTCATCTATTACCGCTCGCACGCGGTGAACATTTTCATCCCCAATTTGGACAAAAATCGATCCGCTCTTGGTCAGCAGGTCACGGGCGACGGTCAGACGGTCGCGAAGGTAGGTGAGGTAGGAGTGGATGCCGTCGCGCCAAGTGTCGCGAAATGCTTTGACCTGTTCCGGCTCACGGGTGATGTGGTCGGCCTTGCCGTCGCGCACGTTGCGGCTGGTGGTGGACCACTGAAAGTTGGAGTTAAACTTGATGCCGTAGGGCGGGTCGATGTAGATGCACTGCACCTTGCCCCGCAGTCCTTCGCGCTCGGCGAGTGAGGCCATGACCTGGAGGCTGTCGCCGAGGACCATACGGTTGGACCAGTTGGCGTCGTGCTGGTAGAACTCGGTCTTGGCGTCTTCGGAGGGCAGGCCGTTGAAGTCGGCGAAGAGATCAGCGAAGCCGGGCTGGATGTTGTCGTCCTGCGCGCGCCGCGCCTGTTCGCTCTGCTGCATCAGGTCGTCGATGAGGACCTTGGGATGGACGCGTTCCTGAATGTAGAGGGGCGGTGCGTTGACGACGAGGTCGGACCAGTCCTGCTCGTCTTTGCCGCGCCAGACGAGCTGCGGGTCCAGGCCGCGGTTGCGGCGTTGGTAGGCGACGCGGAGGGGGGACTGGTCTTCTTCCTGCATGAGGGGCTGGTGTTCGGCGCTGGGGAGGTTTTTGCGGGTGGCTTCGGGGTGGGTGATGGTTTCGACGGTTCTGGTCTTCTTTCGACGCGCCATTTATGTTGAGTCCTCTCTATAACATTGACAATCTTTATTTCGTCACAGGGTCGCTCAGCCCGCAACAGGGCCAAGAGTTCGTCTCCGGCAATGGTTTAACGCGAGCCTGGTCGGTTACGCCGCTCGCTGCAGGAGCTTGCGATTGAAATCGTCGCGCGCGGCCAGCGACGAGATCATATCGCCGCCCACGTCGGAGAGCCGCGCCAGATCCGTGCGCGGGATCTCGGTCTGGTTCGCGAATACGAGAATCGATTCGAAGCGGAGGTCGTGCCTGTGGAAGTGGGACAGCATGATCGTCGTCAGGCGCGCCTTGTCGCGGTTGGGCACACCGTAGAGGAACAACGGGAGCTCGCTCTTGCTTTCGATGCGGTAGTCCACCAGATAGGCCTGAGAATTGGGAACCCGGGGCTGGTAGTCGCGTTCGATCTTGGCGTCATCTATCAAGCTGGACAGGAGGTCGGCCAGATCGTCATAAAAGGTGGAGCCGACGTTGGTGCGCGAGAGCAGGGTCAGGTCGTAGACCCGGGTCAATGCCTGTCCGAAGGTGAAGAGTGCCTCAGGCAGACGTTCAGGCGGGGTATCCAAGCAAAATGCCCCCCCGTCTCCATCCCAACTTAGTCCGGTCTCGCCCATGATGCGTTCGAGAAGCATACCGCGGGTCCCATCCATGAACGAGTCGATGTCATGCTCGTAGCTGATGTGCATGAGCGTATGCCCGCGGTCTGACAAGCGAAGCCCGCCCGATGCCGCCTCAGACAGATGGATTGGATAGCGGTCCCCGTCGGGGAACTCGAAGTGCGTCCGCAGCATTAAAACACCGTCGGGGCGCGCGTCGACTCTGACGTCTTCACAGAGACGCTCGCAGAGCAGATTTCGAAGGGCAACGGGATCGATGGTCATCTGAACAGCCTTGGCTTATCGGGTTGGGCTCTTGTTCCTGCCAGATATAAGTCCTCTATCAGACAGTAAAGAACACCCTCCAAGGTTTCAAACCGATTGGTCTCCTCCGCCTCTGATTACGGCTTCCTTCCGGCTGCGATGGCTCTATCAGAAGCGCGATGTATGTGTGACGGGTTGGAGATTGCTTCAAATCTATGGCTCGTACGGTTGCAATACTACCAGTGGATAGATGACTAAGGCAAGCCACCCCGGTTTTTTGGTCGTTGCCCAGACCGGCAAATGCCATAGACGGCCAACCGCACTGCAACGCTATAGACCCACGTTTTTGGCAATTGTACTGTTGAATTCCGCTTCCACTCCGGCTGCGAAGTCCGTCCCGATTTCGTACACGTCGGTGAACTCTGCGAACTTCCAGCGGCCGAACTCGCCGGCTGCGTTTACGCCTGGTACCCAGTAGGTCTCCATCGTTGTCTTCTTTTCCTTGGCGTCTTCGCCGCGGTAGCCCTTTATCTCCACGACCAGGTTCAGGGGGTCGTCCGGGCCGCGGCCGTCGTCGACCTGGACGATGAAGTCCGGAATGTACAGGCGATTGGCCGAACCGTGTTTGTAGGGGACGGTGAATCCCAGACTGTGGTTCTTGACGTAGGCGCGCACGCGAGGATGTTCCTCGGCGACGCGGCAGAATTCGCCCTCCCAATTGCTGTCGAGGATGACCCAGCTGACGTGGCATTTGCTGGGGTCGGTCTTCCAGCGCAGTGCTTTGGAGGTACGGAAGTTGACAAAGCGGGTGGAGCCGACCGGGTTATATGGGTCGAGCAGCGCCTTGATGATGTTGCCATCGAGGTTCGTGCGCGTAATAGCGGCTGCGATACGATCACAGGCCATTTCTGCGAGCGGCACGAACATGAGCTGGGCGGGATAGGCGTCCCCTTTGCAGACCAGGCACTGGTTGAGCCACTGGTTGGTGATCCGTTTCAGTCTGCCGAAGAGATGAAGTTCAGCGGCGGCGCCGGCGTCCCGCCACTTTGTATTGATCAGATGTTTGGTCAGATGGAACAGGAGGGTTGAGCGCCGCAAGTCCTTGGTGTGGCCGAGGTTGAGGTCTACGCTTTCGCCGATGATGCCTGCGTTGGTGGTGTGGGACGGTCCAATCAGATCGGGTGTCAGTTCGAGTATCGAATCGTCGTTGAACTCGGCGGTGAGCTGCTCTTTGGGCAGATCGACACGGTAGCCTGCGACGCGTGGGAAGCGGATCTCGAGATTGTCACGATCGGGTCTGACGGCAATAACCTGGACAGTAGGCGGCGGCTTGTGCGGTTGCACTACGACGGGGCGGGCGGTGAAGTCGAACGGGACGCCAAAGACATCGGCGTATTCTACGTCAAAGAGGCCTTTCTCGTTCTGTTCATAGGAGTAGCGGCGGAGCGCGCGGCCGACGACCTGTTCGCAAAGAAGCTGGGTGCCGAAGGCGCGCACGCCAAGGATGTGGGTAACAGTGTTGGCGTCCCAGCCTTCGGTCAGCATAGAGACTGAAACGACGCAGCGGATCGAGCCGCCCAGGCGGCCTTCCTTGCCGACTGTGTTCATTACTTCGCGCAGCAGGTCCTGATCGCTGATATTGTCGGCCAGGCTCCTGTCTCCGGTACGCTCGATTATGTCGCGGCGGTACTGTTCGATCTCTTGCGCGGCCATCTTTCGGAAGTTGGTGTCGAGAGCTTCGCCGGACTCGAGTTGCTGGCTGTCTATCAGCACTGTATTGGGCCGGTGAAGGCGGTTGCCATGCTCGTCGAAGTTGCGGAACAGATCCAGTTTTCCCTGCACGAATGATGTCGAGCCATCTTCGTTCTGGCGGTTAAATCCGGATACGTAGTCGAATACCAGCTTGGAGGTGGCAGTGTTGTTACAGACGAGCACAAAACAGGGCGGCACGGGAATCTCGGCATCGTTCCACAACTGATACGTCTGCTCATAGTGACCGTAGAGGGCTTCGAGTGCGGTCTGCAATTGCAGCGGCAGGTTTTGGGGATCCAGGCCGGTGGACTTGCCCCGTCCCTTCTTGGGCATATCGGGCCGGATTTCATCCCAGAGAAAGCGGTACATAGGCGCTTTGCCGTCGGGGATGTTGTCGGCGACGGGCACACGCGGCAGCTTGACGATGCCGCACTCGATGGCGTCCATGAGGGAGAAGTCGCTCACGGTCCAGGGGAAGAGCGTGCCCTCGCGGTAACCTGAACCGCGCAGGAAGAAGGGAGTGGCGGAGAGATCGATGACCTGGGAGATGCCGACCTTGCGTTTTATCGTCTCCAGCCCGGTAATCCAGACGCGGGCAGCCTCGTTGTTCTTTTTGGCTTCCTGCAGGTCTTCCCCTTTAGGTTTATCCTCATCCTCCTCGCCCTGCTTGCGCCGGTAGCAGTGATGGCCCTCGTCGTTCATAACGAGGATGTTCTTCAGGTTCATCAGGTCAGGCATGACCCTCTGGATCATCTGGCCCTCGGTCTCCTGCGTCTTCAATTGGTCGCCCCGCCCTTGCAGCAGTTCGCGGCCCACTTTGGAGAGCTGCATGCGTTCGCGAAGCATGAAGGCATGGTAGTTGGTGATGACGATCTTGGCACGCTTGAGATCTTCGAGCATGTCGGCAGGCACGAGCTCCCGGCTGTTGTAGTAGCTGTCGGGATCGTTGGGCTGGAGCACGCGCAGGCGGTCGCGGATGGTGATGCCGGGCGCGACGACGAGGAAACCGCGGGTGAAGTTTTCGCTCTGGGGACGGCGGACAGCGTTGATGGTCTGCCAGGCGATGATCATGGCCATGACGGTCGTTTTGCCGGCACCGGTGGCCAGTTTGAGGGCGATGCGAAGCAGCTCTGGGTTGGCTTCCTTGTTGGCACTGTTCAGGCGCTGGAGGATTGGCCTGCCTTGGGGGCCCATCCTCGGCGCGACCTCGGTCAGCCAGATCAGGGTTTCGATCGCTTCGATTTGGCAGAAGAAGGGGCGGTAGCTGCTGAACTGGTGGCTGCGCCAGTGTTGGAGGAGACGGGCGGTCTCGGGAGTTACGCCCCAACTGTTGGGGCTGGGAAGACGCCGCCAGGCGTCGACGCGACTGCGTATCTCGTTAACGGAGGCGGAGACGTCGTAGAGCTGATCCTCGTCGGAAAGGCCGCTGCCGTTGTTGAGTTCGAGGCGGGCCTGTTGCGCCGTTACCTTGGTGAGCTTCGGCTTGGGTATTGGGGTAATGAATTCGGCACTGCGGCGGCCGTCCAGGACCTGGTGGGTCGGCTGGCCGTCGGGATCGAGTTCCCAGTATTGGGTGGGGTACTCGTAAGGGGAGTTGAGGATTGGTTGTTCGAAGAAGCGGTTTTGCACGGATTCCTCTGGGGTGGTCTGTTGTTGGAATTGTCAGAGAGTGGATGGTGTATTATGCGAAGGATTACGGGAGATGTCAAGCTTCTGGCTTGCTTCGGTGCGATTCTTGATCGATTGGCTTGAGGATGGTGTCGGCGTCGGCAGGCGCGTGCTCGCCGATTAGGGGATCGATCATTATCCTGCTTCGAGACCCTTCGGCGCTGATTAACCACTCGCCGTCCCGCATGTGCTGGAATCGCCCAAAATGCAGTACACTTTCATGTAACTGACACTACATGACTCCCATCACCACCGGGACCTGAATATGCCTTCTACGCTTGATACATTTGCCAACCCGCCGACGGAGTTTTCGGTGCTGCCTTTTTGGTTTTGGAACGATGATTTGGACGCTGATGAGATTCGGCGGCAGATTGGGGATTTTGAGGCGCATGGGGTGCATGGGTTCATTATTCATCCGCGGGTGGGGCTGCCGCGCTCTTTGGGGTGGATGTCGGAGGCGCTGCTGGCGTTTTATGATGTGGCGATCGAGGAGGCGGAGCGGCGTGGGATGCAGGTGGTGCTGTACGATGAGGGGATGTATCCGTCGGGGTCTTCGGCAGGGCAGGTGGTAGAGGAGAATCCGGTCTATCAGACACGCTGTTTGGCGGCGCGGGGGCTGGCGGAGGGGGAAGAGCCGAGGCTGCAGGCGGATGAGACGCTGGTTGCGGTGGTGAGGAGGCAGGGCGGGGAACGGCTGGCGGTGATCGACCGCAAGATGGACGCGTATATTCGGGGGCTGCATTATATTGACGGCGGGCCCGAAGAGGATGAACCGCCGGCTGGCGACCTGCTCAATCCGGAGGCGGTGGCGTGCTTTATCCGGCTTGTTTACGATAAGTTCTTTGAGCGGTTCGGGGCGCATTTTGGGGGGCTGATTCCGGCGATCTTTACGGATGAGCCGAGCCCGGTGGGCAAGGCGCGCGAGCGGGGCGTGTGGCCGGGGACGACGGGGATTCTGGCGCATGTGAACCGGCTGCTGGGCTACGATTTCGCACCGCATTTGGCGGCGCTGTGGCATGATGATGAGCCGGAGGCGGAGCGCTACCGAGCGGATTATGAACGGGCAGTCGCGCTGCGGATGGAGGAGACCTGGTACGCAGCGCTGTACAATTGGTGTACGGAGCATGGTATTGCGCTGACGGGGCATCCGGCGAAGGCGGACGATTTGGGGGCGGAACGCTATTTTCATATGCCCGGCCAGGATATCGTGTGGCGGTGGGTGCTGCCGGACGATCCGACGGCACTTGAGGGGCCGCAGTCGACGCAAGGTAAATGCGGCAGCTCGGCGATGATCCATACGGGGCGGCGGCGCAATGCGAACGAACTGTGCGGCGCGTTCGGCCATGAGTTGACGTGGGAGGAGATGAACTGGCTGGCGGACTGGTGTTTCGTGCGCGGCACGAATATGCTATTTCCGCACGCGTTCTACTACAGTGTGCGGGGAATTCGCTGGGATGAACGGCCGCCGGACGTGGGGCCGAATAGTGCGTGGTGGGGGCGGTACAAGAGCTACGCGGACAGGTGCCGGCGGCTGAGCTGGCTGAATACGGACAGCCAACATGTGTGCGGGGTGGCGATTCTGGGCAAGGTGGACTGGCTGCCGTGGGAGCCGGCGAAGGTCCTGTTCCAACACCAGCGCGATTTCAACTATGTGGAAGAGCGGCATTTGTGGGAGGACGCGGTCGTGGACGAGCGCGGCATTCACCTGGCGGGGATGCGGTACGAGGCGGTGCTGGCGATGCACGAGCCGGACGCGCGGGCGTTGCCGGCGCTGGAAAGGCTGGCAGAGGCAGGACGTTTGCTGCGCTGCGGTCCGCAGACGCCGGCGTCAGAGCTATTGGGCTTTGTCGATGGATTGGTTGCGGCGGATGTCAGTGTCGAACCGGCGGCAGCGGCGCTGCGCGTGCGGCGCGTTCAGAAGGGTGGGCGGGACTGGTGGATATTGTTCAATGAGGAGGGTGGATCGTTGGCGGGGAAGGTAAAGCTAGCGGCGGAAGGTCCGTTCCTCCAACTGGATCCGTGGACAGGGCGAAATAGACGCTGGGAGAATAGCGGCCAAATCGCTCTCGGCGGATACCAACTGACCGTTGTCTGCACTGACGGGACGGACGCCGACTAGCTCCTTAATACAAAATAAAAGAGGGAGCGACCCCTGTCAGTTGCCGCCATGTGCCCAAGGTCCGGGGGCGGCGACAATCAAAGTCACTCCCTGCAAAGATAATCGGACCGAACCTTAGGCTACGCTCTGACGCCTAACAACGTTACTGGCGGCAGGGCCCTTGGGACCGTCCTCTATCACGAATTCGACCTGATCACCTTCCGCAAGGCTGCGGAAGCCCTCCGACTGGATCGCGGAGAAATGTACAAAAACGTCGGGTCCATCTTCCCGGGCGATGAAGCCATAGCCCTTCTGATCGCTGAACCACTTCACTGTACCAACTACTTGCTCACTCATGGCGTTAAAACTCCTGTGCTAACTACGTTTACCAGATAAGGCGCAAAACAACCCGCACACTGACTGGTGATACTGCATGAAAATGTCCCCCTGCCCGGGTACTTCTGGGGAACGTCCCACTGTAAACCTGTCAGAACACTAACTCATTTTGCTGTGCACAAGAATATTATAGGTTGGCAAGCTTGTCAAATCGGTGAAAGGGTGGTTTGTGGGGCTGATTATTGGTTTTCAGTGGGGGGCCGCTCGTTCGGGGTGGATCTGCGAAGGGGCGCGGAGAACAGCTTAAGACCTTTTTGTCCGCGGAGGGGCGCGAAGAAGGTCAAGGGCAGAACCTTTATCCACGAAGGGCCACTAAGGGCCGCGAAGAAGGTCAAGGGCAAAACCTTTGTCCACGAAGGGCCGCGAAGGGCCGCGAAGAAGGTCAAGGGCAAAACCTTTATCCGCGAAGGGCCACGAAGGGCCGCGAAGAAGGTCAAGGGCAAAACCTTTGTCCACGAAGGACACGGAGGACCACAGAGGAGGTCAAGGGCAAAACCTTTTTCCACGGAGGACACGGAGGGCCACGGAGAAGGTCAAGGGCAAAACCTTTTTCCACGGAGGACACGGAGGGCCACGGAGAAGGTCAAGGGCAAAACCTTTTTCCACGGAGGACACGGAGGGCCACGGAGAAGGTCAAGGGCAAAACCTTTTTCCGCGAGGGGCCACTAAGGACCACGAAGAACATCTTAGCTTCATTTGACCTGCGGGGGGCCGCTTTGGCTCTGTAAGGATTCGGGCTCATTCGTTTGGTCGGTGATGGATAAGGCCGGGCTGCATCGACGGCGGCGTATGGCTGGGGTAGGGTAGTTGGGCTCTGGACAGGAGATGGTATGGCTTTTTGGGAGGGGCGAGAGGTGGACTGGAGGCATCAGGTAGGGTAGACTTGATGTTTTAGTGCTTTGGCCTTTTTTTGGTGCACAGTCGTCGCCGCTGGCGGCTGGCCTCTGTCCGCAATTCACCGATTTTGGGGAGCTCCACAATTATGTACTCAGTACTGGCCGTCGATTTGGATGAGACGCTTCTGGCAGATGACAAGACGGTTACGCCGCGCACTGTGGCCGCGCTGGAGGAATGGCAGGCGAGCGGGCGGCGGATTGTTGTCGCGACGGGACGCCCGCCGCGTTCTACCCGGATCATCCCCTCTTTCCTTCACGATTTCCATTGGATTTGCTACAACGGCGCCTGGATCGAACGGCAGAGAGACGTCCTGTTTCAGACGGCGATCCCGGTTGAGGATGCGAGACGGATTGTTGCCATGATCCAGTCGACGGCGCCCGATTGCCGGTTGGGGGTCGAGATTGCCGATGAGCTGTTCATCAACCGCGAGGTGGAATGGCCGGGTGCGCACCTGGTCAGCGATGTGCTGGCGCACACGGATCGTCCTGCCGCCAAGATTCTGACGTCGCTGGAGGATTTGGACGCGGGGCAAATGCGGTCGGACAACGGGCAAGTCACGAACGCCAAGCCGTCCGAAACGTTGTTGCGCGAACTGCCTGCGACTTCGCGGGCGCTGATATCGCCCAAGTACGATTTGGTGCAGGTGATTCCCCATGGCGCGTCGAAGGCGGCGGCGCTGCGCTGGCTGCTCGACCGTTGGGGACTGGCGATGGAGGAGGTTATCTCGTTCGGCGATGACGTCAATGATGTGGAGATGGTGGCCGAGGCGGGGCTGGGGGTGGCGATGGCGAACGCGGTGCCGGAGGTCATTGCAGTGGCGGACCGGGGGACGGGCAGCAATGAGGAGGACGGGGTGGGGGGGGTGGGGGGGGGGGGGGCGGGGCTGGGGGTGGCGATGGCGAACGCGGTGCCGGAGGTCATTGCAGTGGCGGACCGGGTGACGGTCAGCAATGAGGAGGACGGTGTGGCGGTTGTGGTGGAGGAGTTCACGGTTTGAATGGTTGTGGGTTTTTGAACTTCTGATTGTGCCTACCGCAGTGCGAGTGCTAGAATTCTACTTATCAACAGCTAGCAAAAGGCACGTAAATCAGGATCATCTGCCCTGCCATGGCGGATCAGAGAAGGGCCCCGGACGAATACCCCACGACAGTTGAGAGCATCCTGCAGGTGGAGGATGTGACACTCTCCTTTGGCGGCACGACGGTGCTGGACCAGGTTGCGTTTGACGTTCATGCGGGAGAGATACGCGCCATTATCGGCCCCAATGGCGCGGGCAAGACTTCGATGCTCAACTGCATCAGCGGCTTCTACCGCCCGCAGCAGGGGAAGCTGCTCTTCGAGGGCGAGCATGACCTGACGGGCGCCAGAAGGGTGGCGCAACTGGGTATCGCCCGCACTTTCCAGAACATTGGCCTCTATACGTACCTGAGCGCGCTCGACAATATGATGGCGGCGCGGCATATACACATGCGCCAGAATATGCTGGCGAGCGCGCTGTTTTGGGGCTCTGCGCGCAAGGAGGAGGCGCGCCACCGGGCGGTGGTCGAGGAGTTGATCGACTTTTTGGAGATTGCGCATATCCGGAAGACGATGGTGGGCGCGCTGCCGTACGGCCTGCGCAAGCGGGTGGAGTTGGGGCGGGCGCTGGCGCTGGAGCCGAAGCTGCTGCTGCTGGATGAACCGATGGCGGGCATGAATGCGGAAGAGAAGGAGGATATGGCCCGCTTTATCCTCGATATTCATGAACGCCGCGGTGTGACGATTATCCTGGTCGAGCATGATATGACGCTTGTGATGGATATTGCGGACCGGATCGTCGTCCTGGATTTCGGCAATAAGATCGCGGACGGCGGGCCGGAAGAGATCAGGCGCGACCCGGAGGTTATACGCGCCTATTTGGGACAGGCTAGTTGAATGACTGAGACGAACGGCCCTGAGACGGTTCCCCAACATTTCTTGAGACAGGTCAGATCCCGCGGCGCCGGGGAGGTCGCGCTGCGCCACAAGGAGTTTGGCATCTGGCGGGAGTTCAGCTGGCAGGAATCCTACGAGCAGGTGCAGCAGTTTGGCCTGGGTCTGCGGGCGCTGGGCCTGGCGCGCGGTGATCATGTTGCGACGATTGGCGACAATGACCGGCAGTATCTGTGGGCCTATCTGGGGTTGCAGGCGGTGGGGGGCGTGCAGGTGGGGTTGTTTACCGACGCCACTGCTGAGGAGGCCGCTTATATCATCGACCACAGCGACGCCCGCTTGGTCCTGGCGCAGGACCAGGAGCAGGTTGACAAGGTGCTGGCGGTGCGGGACAGCATTCCCAAGGTCGAACGGGTTGTCTACTGGGATGAGCGGGGGCTGTGGGAGTACGACGATCCCTGGCTCACGGCATACGAAGAGGTTTGCCGGCTGGGCGGGGAGCTGGCCGTTCGGGAGCCGTCACGATTCGAAGAGGAGACGGCGCAGGGGCGCGGCGATGACCTGGCGATTCTCAGCTACACATCGGGTACGACGGGCCGCCCCAAAGGCGCGCTGCTCAGCCACGAGAACATACTCCGCTCGACCGAGGCCTTTACGCAGGTGGAACCGCTATACGACAGCGACAACCATGTGAGCCTGCTGCCGCTGGGCTGGATCGCTGAGCACGCGTGGGGCGTGGCGCCGCATTGCGTGCATGGCATGGTTTTGAATTTTCCCGAGAGCCCGGAGACGGTGCGCGAGAATGTGCGCGAGATTGCGCCGCAGCGGGTACTTTACAATTCGCGGCTGTGGGACGCGCTGCTGGGAACGGTGCAGGTGCGGATGGCGGAGTCGTCGTGGATCAATCGCAAGCTGTACGAGATTTTTCTACCTGTGGGCCTGCGGTTGGCGGACCGGAAGCTGGTGGGCGAGACGGCATCGCCCGGGTTGCGGCTCGCGTATCAGATCGGCGATTGGTGTCTTTTCCATCCGCTGCGCGATAAACTGGGATTCACGAAGCTACGGGCCGCGTATACGGCAGGCGGCGCGCTGAGCCCGGATGCGATGCGGTTTTTTCACGCGCTGGGCATCAACCTTAAACAGATATATGGATTAACTGAAGTGACCGGAAGTGGTACAATTCACTGGGATAATGATATCAAGTTTGCGAGCGTTGGGCGGCCTGGAGGCGGGGTTTCCGTACGCACGGCTGAGGATGGAGAGATCCAGATTGGCGGTCCGACCGTGTTCCAGGGCTATTACAACAATGACGAGGCGACGGCCGAAGCGATCGTTGAAGAGGATGGGCAGCGCTGGTTTCGCACGGGGGACGCGGGCCACATCGACGAAGACGGCCACCTGATCTATCTGGACCGGATGGCGGATATGATCACGCTGGCCAATGGTGAGCGCTACGCGCCGCAGTTCATTGAGGGGCGGCTCAAGTTCAGCCCCTACATTCTGGACGTGATGGCTGTGGGCGGGCCGGCGCAGGAGTATGTTACGGCGTTGATCATTATCAACTTTGAAAATGTGAGCAGCTGGGCGGAAAGGCAGGGGATTGTTTTCACCACGTTTGCGGACGTCGCACAGAAGGCGGAGGTGTGCGAATTAATCCGGCGGGCGGTGGAAGAGGTGAATGCAGAGTTGCCGCCGACGAGCAGGGTGCGGCGATTTGTGCTGATGCACAAGGAGTTTGACGCGGACGAGTCCGAGATGACGCGCTCACGCAAGTTGCGCCGCGATGTGCTTTACGAGCGCTATGCTGAGATGATCGAGACGATGTATGCGGGGAAGGAGTGGATTCACGTGCAGACGACTGTGCGGTATCAGGACGGCAGCGAGGGCGTTATTGAGACGGATCTGCGAATTGTGAACTGCAGTGAATAGTGGATAGTTTTCACTGTGGGGGGCTGTGTTGGCTGGTCTGATGCGTTCACTGTCCACGAAGGGCCGCGGAGAACGGCGACTGCAGAAGGTCAACGGCAAAACCTTTTATCCACGAAGGGCCGCGAAGGACCGCGAAGAACGGCAACTGCAGAACTGCAACGGCTACACCTTTTTCCACGGAGGACACGAAGGGCCACGGAGAACGGCAACTGCAGGATAGGCAACTGCAGAAGGTCAACGGCAAAACCTTTTATCCACGAAGGGCCGCGAAGAACGGCAACTGCAACTGCAGAACTGCAACGGCTACACCTTTTTCCACGGAGGACACGAAGGGCCACGGAGAAGGGCCACGGAGAACGGCAACTGCAGAACTGCAACGGCTACACCTTTTTGTTCGCGGAGGACATCTTTGGCGCCGTAGACTGTGGGCGTAGAACAGGGGTATCGGGGGAGAAACGGGCCATGGCTGCCCGCGACCTGCTGCATGGGTTACATTTTCTATGGTCTTTACCGAATTTCAACGACTTCTAGTCGCTAACGACAAGCTACGACGATGAATTGGCCGCTGGTACCGCAACAGTTTGTGACAGGACTTCTCAACGGCGGGACGATTGGATTGATCGCGTTGGGAATCGTTCTGATCTACAAGTCGTCGGAGGTGTTCAACTTTGCGCATGGACATCTGGTGATGTTCGGCGCGTTTTTGACGTGGTGGTTTACAGGCGGCGGGGCGGAGGCGGGCGGCGCGGTGATCGACCTGCCGTTGTGGGCGGCGCTGATCGCGGCGCTGATCGTCTCGATGGGGATTGGGTTGCTGATCGAGCGCTTTGCGCTGCGGCCGATGACGGGGCAGCCTTTGCTGGCGATCATGCTGATGACGCTGGGACTGGCGCAGCTGATTGAAGGGGTGACGGCGATTCTTTTCGGGGTGGAGTTGAAGAGCAACTTCCCGGCGCCGTTTTCGCCGAGCGACGTGTTGGTTATTCCTTTTCCGGGCGCGTTCGGCGATGCCATTCGTCTGAAATATACGCTGGTGGCGACGTTTGCGGCGGCGACGCTGGCGGCCGCGCTGTTCATCTGGTTTTTCAACAGCACGAAGACAGGACTGGCGATGCGGGCGACGGCAGAGGACCACGAGGTGGCGCGCGCGGTCGGCATCAAGGTCAGACGCGTTTTCGGTCTTTCGTGGGGCATCGCCGGGGTGATCGCTACACTGGGGGGCGTCCTGCTGGCGACGGTGAGCGGTGTGAGCTTGAATTTATCGACGGTGGCCCTGATCGCGTTTCCGGCGATTCTGCTGGGCGGGTTGGAGTCACTGGGGGGCGCGCTGTTGGGGGGGTTCGCGATTGGGCTGGTGCAGGCGCTGGTGCAGGCTTCGCGGCTGATCGAAGTGCGCAACTCGTCCGAAATCGCGCCCTACCTGTTGTTGCTGGTAGTACTACTGATTCGTCCGGAGGGTTTGTTCGGGCAGAAGAGAATCGAGAGGGTGTAGGCGGTGGCTATCTTACGGCCGGCGGGGGACTTTGACCGCACGTATGAACAGGATATGGCGCTGTTGCGCCGGCCCTGGCACTACTGGCTGCTCGGAATCAGCCTGCTGGCGGCATTCACGCTGCCGCTGTGGGGTGATGCCTACCTGATCAGCACCGCCAATCAGATCGCGTATACGGTCATTGCGGTGCAGGGTCTGAACATCCTGACCGGCTATACCGGCCAAATTTCGCTGAGCCAAGCGGCCTTTATGCTGGTGGGCGGCTATGCGTCGGCGCTGCTGGTTATACACGCGGGTTTCTCTTTTTTCATCGCTTTGCCGCTGGCTGCGCTTGCCGCTGGCGCGATTGGCCTGATCTTTGGCCTGACGAGTCTGCGGGTGAAGGGTTTCTATTTGGCCTTCGCGACGCTGGCGGCCCAGTTCATCATTCCGTGGCTGAGCCGCCACACTTTTAAGGAGTATCTTGGCGGCACAGACGGAGCGATCGAAGTGCCGCTGCCACAGCTGGGCGGGGTGAACTTCGGCGAGGTCAGCAACTTCTACTATATCTCGCTGGTCGTTCTGTTGGTTACGACTGTCCTGCTGTTTAACATCTCGCGGACGCGGTTGGGGCGGGCATTCGTGAGCGTGCGGGACAACGATTTAGCGGCGGAGCTGCTGGGCGTCAATCTTTTCACGTATAAGCTGCGGGCATTTTTCATCGCGGCGATGCTGGCGGGCCTGGCGGGCGCGATTAAGGCGCACAGCCAGCGCGGGGTTGGCACTGAGTTCGGTTACAGCCTGAACGAGTCGATTATCTTTTTGGGGATGCTGGTGATTGGCGGCCTCGGCACGAATCTTGGTCCGTTTCTGGGCGTCGCCTTCATCGTGTTGCTGGAGGACTTCTCCAACTTGCTGGGCGGGATGCTGGCGGGGGTCTTTCCGGAGCTGTCCGGGCAGCTGCTGACGTCGTTCCGCCCGATCTTTTTCGGGGTGGCGCTGATGCTGTTTTTGATCTATGAGCCGCGGGGACTGGCGCACCGCTGGCAGCTTCTGCGAGCAGGGTGGCGGCTGCGTCCATTTGCGCGTTGACGCGGGCAAGGATGTTGCGAGGAAGGCAAGACGATTGTGGAGTCTACGCGGCGTCCAACCGTTCACGCGGTGTTCCAGGGGTGGAGAATGGAGGTGAAACCAGAATGAGAAAAGCACTTTCAGTGGGAGCAGAACGTTCTTTGCTGGTCACACTCTCTCTGTTCTTTGCGCTGCTGGCGGCCGCTTGCGCGCCAGTACCGGCCGAGGAGGCGGCAGCACCGAGCGCGGAAGTACCGGTAACCGAGCAAGGAAAACCGTTGGCTATCGCCTGTGAAAACAACTACGATGGCGCCAGCCTGACGATCTATCAGCAAGCGGGCCTGACCGGCCCTCTGTCCACGTTGATGGGGAGCGGCTCGGTCAGCGGCACGAGGGACGCGGTGGAACAGATAAATGCGCAGGGGGGCGTTTGCGGGGTCATGTTGGAGATGCGGGTCGAGGACACGCAGTACGCGCTCGAACAGGAGGTTGGTGTCTATGAGCAGTTCCGCGCGGAGACGCCCAAACCGGTATTTGTGCTGACCTACAGCAGCGCGGCCACGATCGCGTTGAAGGACCGGGTGGTGGAGGACGGCATCGTCAACCTGGCCTCCGGCGTGAACGCGATGGGTCTCTATAACCCGAGCGATGGGTTTACGGTGGGCACGGTGCCGATTTATTCCGATCAGTTCGCCGGCTTCCTGCAGTTCGTGCATGACAACTGGGCTGAAATCAGACCGGAAGGCGCAGGCGATGATATCACGGTGGGTGTAGTTGGTTGGGCGAACGCTTTTGGCGCGGGCGCGACCACACCGGAGGCGTTAGCTTTCGCGGACTCGCTGGGTATCACGGTGCTGCCGCTGGAGGCACAGCCGATCGACCCGGCGGCGGACGTGACCGGTCAGCTGCAGAACTTGCTGGTCAGTGGCGCGAACGTCATCTATATGCAGTCGCTGTCGTTCAGCATCACGCAGGTCATCGGTACGCTGCACGCGCTCGGCTTCTACGATCGGGTGGTGGTGGGCAGCGTGAACTGGGGCATGAACCGCGACGTGCTGAATATTCTGGGCGAGAATGCCGCGCTGGCCGCGGGCTACTACGGGGTCTTCCCTTATTTGTGGTGGTCGGATACGGATGCGCCGGGCGTACAGCAGGCTTTGGAGACCTTCACCGCCAAGGAATACCCTGAATCGGACAAGGCATTCACCTATCTGCTCACGTACAGCGCTATATTTGGAATCGCCGACATTCTGACGGTTGCGGTGAACAATGTTGGCTTCGAAGGGCTGAACGGGGCCGAATTCCTCAAGGCGATGCAGCAGATGGGGAGGATAAGCGCGGCCGGGGTATTTGAGATGAATGTTGAGGGCAGTAACCGTGCGCCCAACCGGGCACAGATCCGCCAGGCGCAGATGATGGCGGACGGGAGTATCGACTTCGTAGTAGTTCAGGATTTCACGGCTCTGCCGGATACAAGGCCGGCGGCCAGGTAGGATTTGCGTAAACGTAACTACTGGGCCACATTTGATGACGAGCCTGTCATCCGCGGCATAGTGCAGGCTTTTGATGACTTAACTGTTTGACGGCCGCCGCTTTGCTCGACAGGCGACATGCTGAAATGAAGGCGCACTGCCGGTGAGGCGTGGTTTTGGAGGGGGGCGTTGCGGGGGCGCAGCCCCTGCACAAGGGAGGGCCGAAGCCCCGACCGCCCGGAACTGCAGTTTTTAGTTTTCAGTGGAACACCAGTCGTCAGTGGAACTCCGGCAGTTAGTGGTCGGTGGTCGGTGGGTTGAGGCGGCAAGTGGGGGAGTAGACACCGTTCGCCAGACACGATGCTGGGGAAGGGTAAACACGGTCGCTAGCCTAGGGGGGCGTTGCGGGGGCGCAGCCCCTGCACAAGGGAGGGCCGAAGGCCCGACCGCCCATATAGAACTACTGGGCTTGGCGGCGCCCGCAGGCGGGCATAGTGGACGGCGGGATGGAGACACTTTGGATCCTGGAGTCCGATTGTTCTGCAGGGTCGCGAGTTGACGATGGCTGCGTAGTTACGAATTTACTGTCGGAAAGAATCTATTACAAAGGAGCGTCTACAATGAAGAAGACCTTGGTGATCTCATGCATCCTGGTATTTGCGTTGCTTGCGGCTGCCTGTTCACCGGTGCCGGCAGCGGAAGAGCCGATGGCGGCAGAGGAGGAAGCGGCCCCGGCGGCGCAGGAAGAATCGGCGGCGGCACCAGAGGCGCCGATGGAGATTGTGTGCGAAAACAGTTACGACGGTGAGACCCTCAGACTCTACCAGCAGGCGGGGCTGACCGGGCCGCTGGCAACGCTGATGGGAACGGGCTTCATCGGCGGCACGCAGGACGCGATTGAACAGATTAACGCGGAAGGCGGTGTCTGCGGCGTGATGTTGGAATTGCGGCTGGAGGACACGCAGTACGCCCTGGAACAGGAAGTGCAGATCTATGAGCAGTTCCGCGCTGAGACACCGAAACCCCTGTTCATCTTTACAACCAACAGCGCGGCGACGATCGCGTTGAAGGACCGCGTGGTCGAGGACGAGATCGTCAACATAGCCACCGGGGTCCATGCACAATCCCTTTATGAGCCGCCCAACGGCTATACGGTTGGCCTGGTGCCGATCTACTCGGACCAATTCGCCGGATTTTTGCGCTTTGTGCATGACAACTGGGACGACATGAAACCCGAAGGCGCAGGCGATGAGATTACCGTCGGTGTCATTGGTTGGGCGAACGCCTTCGGCGCGGGCGCGACCACACCCGAGGCGCTGGCCTTTGCCGATTCTTTGGGCATCACAGTGCTGCCGCTGGAGGAGCAGCCGATTGATCCGTCGGCGGACGTGACCGGTCAGCTGCAGAATCTGCTCGTCGATGGCGCGAATGTCATCTACATGCAGTCGATCTCGTTCAGTGTTGCCCAGGTCATCGGCACGCTGCACGCGCTTGGATTCTACGATCAGGTAGTGCTGGGCAGCGTCAACTGGGGTATGAACCGTGATATATTGAACATCCTGGGCGCGAATGCCCCTCTTGCCGTAGGCTACTACGGTATTTTCCCTTATCTGTGGTGGACCGATACCGATGCGCCCGGTGTGCAGCAGGCGCTGGAGACTTTCGCGGCTAAAGGGTACCCTGACACGGACAAGGCATTTTCCTATCTGCTCACTTACAGTAGCGTATTCGGGATAGCGGACATTCTGACCGTCGCCATGAACAACGTCGGCTTTGACGGCTTGACCGGGGCTGAATTCCTCAAGGCTATGCAGCAGATGGGGATAGTCAGCTCAGCCGGCGTGTTTGAGATGAATGTGGAGGGCAGTAACCGTGCGCCCGGCAGAGCGCAGATCCGGCAGGCGCAGATGATGGAGGACGGAAGTGTCGACTTTGTCGTGGTGCAGGACTTCGTGACTCTGCCGGATACGCGGCCGGGGTCAGAGTAGTTAGAGTGGATAGTGGGTAGTGGTTAGTGGATAGTTGATAGTGGCCAGGGGAGGCATATAGACCGCCCCTCTGGCCACTTTTCGCTGGATTCCAGATGCTGCAGATCAACAATATCGAAGTCGTCTATAGTGATGTGATTCTGGTGCTGCGGGGCATCTCGCTGGCAGTGCCGGACAACGAGATCGTCTCGCTGCTGGGCGCCAACGGAGCGGGCAAGTCGACGACGCTTAAGGCGATTTCCGGCCTGTTGCGGACGCAGCAGGGTGAGGTGACGCGCGGGAGCATCGAATGGGACGGCGAACGGATCGACAGGAAGTCGCCGGACGAAATTGTGCAGATGGGGATCGTGCAACTGCTGGAGGGGAGGCGGTTGTTTGAACACCTGACGGTCGAGGAGAATTTGCGCACGGGCGCGATTTTCCGCAAGACGAGCGACGCGGCCCTGCGGAAGGATTTGGACGAGGTGTACGGTTATTTCCCGCGACTGGCGGAGTTCCGCGGACGCACGGCCGGTTATTTGTCGGGCGGGGAGCAGCAGATGGTGGTGATTGGGCGGGCGCTGATGGCGAAGCCGAAGTTGATGCTGATGGACGAGCCGAGCCTGGGGCTGGCGCCGCTGCTGGTGCAGTCGATCTTTGAGGTTATCCGGCGGATTAACGCTGAGTCTGGTGTGTCGATGCTGCTGGTGGAGCAGAACGCGAATGTTGCGCTGCGGTCGGCGGCGCATGCTTATGTGATGGAGACTGGGCGGATTGTGTTGGATGGGCCGGCGGAGCAGTTGGCGGAGAATGCGGATATCAAGGAGTTTTATTTGGGGCTGACGCAGGTGGGCGGGCGTAAGAGTTACCGGGATGTGAAGCATTATAAGCGGCGTAAGCGGTGGCTGGGGTAGGAGGGAGGGGACACCTTTTTCCACGAAAGGCCACGAAGGACACCTTTAACACCTTTTTTGTCCACGAAGGGCCGCGAAGAAAACCTTTAACACCTGCTTTGTCCACGAAGGGCCGCGAAGGACCACGAAGAAAACCTTTAACACCTCTTTGTCCACGAAGGGCCGCGAAGGACCACGAAGAAAACCTTTAACACCTCTTTGTCCACGAAGGGCCGCGGAGGGCCACGAAGAAAACCTTAACACCCTCTTGTTTCAACGAAGGGCCGCGAAGAACACCTCTAACATCCTCTTTGTCCACGAAGGACACGGAGGGCCGCGAAGAAGACCTTTAACACCTTTTATGGTCCGCGTAGGACTCGAAAGGGCGCGGAGGACGGCTTTTTGGGGTTGCCGCGGAATATGGTTTTGGGACAGGAGTGTCGGGTGAGGAGCGGTTCGACTTTGCCTGGTGGCGTCCTGTTTTTTGTTTTGGCTTTCTTTGGCGGAAGTCGGTGGGCCCTATTGGTTCGTTGGCTGCCAGCCGAGGGCGGGGGCGACTTGGGTTGCGACTTGTTCAAGCATCTCGAGGATTCTCGCTAGGGGTGGGTGGATGGGGTCGAATTGGAGGATGAGGTCGGTGGTGTAGGGGAGGACGCGGTCGGCGGCGAGGCGGGCGGCGACTTCTTCGGGTGCGCCGTAGGCGATGTGGACGCGCTGGCAGTAGCCCTCCGGGGAGAGGTCGGGCGGGATGCCTCCCATGGCGTATTTTTCGATTTCGTCGAGGGCGGCCTGCTGATTGCTGCCGAGGTAGATACCGCGCGAGAGGCCGATGCGGGGCGGCAAGGGGCGGTCGCCCCAGGCTTCGCGGAAGGCGACGGCCACGGGTTCTTGCTCCTGGCCGGCTGCCTGCTCTTCGCTGCCGACGAAGCGGCTGAGGAGGAGGCCGGCGCCGCTGTCAGCCGCGTATTGTGCGCCGCGGATGCTGAGCGCGCTGAGCCAGAGGCGGTCGTTCAGGGTGGGGGCGGGGGGCCGAAGGCGCTGGCCATCCGTTCCCAGAGTGTCGCCGGCTAAGGCTTTTTTGAGGGCGATGAGGGCGGCGGTGGTGCGCTGATGGCGGCTGTTGATGTCGATATCGAAGGCTTCGAATTCGTCGGCGTCGCTGCCGCTGCCTACGCCCAGCTCAAGACGGCCGTGGCTGATGGTATCGACGACGGCGGCGTCTTCGGCGACGCGCAGGGGATGTTCAAAGGGCAGGACGATGATCGAGGTGCCCAGCCGCAGGCGCTTCGTGCGTGCGGCAACCGCGGCCAGAAATGGGAACGGGGAGGGCAGCATACCGCCCAGATCTTTGAAGTGATGCTGGGCAACCCAGATTGCGTCAAAGCCGAGCTGGTCGGCGGCGTCAAAGATCTCGAGGCTTTCCTGGTAGGCCTGATCGGCGTCGGCGCGGCCGCGCAGGTGGCTTAGGAAGCCGAGACGAAAGGGGTTCGGCATAGCGTAGCTCCTCGCTTTATCCTCACGATTTCTTCTTTACTCACCCAGTTTTCTTTGTTCCAGCACCTGTTGCCAGGTATCTGTATCCACGTTGCCGCCGCAGATGACGACGGCCAGGCGTTTTCCGGCGACGCGGTTTCCCATCTTCAGCAGGCTAGCTACGGCTACGCCGGCGGCGCCTTCGATACACTCGCCGATTTCATGGTAGATGAGGCGCATGGCGGCAGCGATCTCGTCCTCGCTGACGGTCAGCCAGTGGTCGACGTGGCGCTGGCAGAGGTCGAAGGTGACGGTTTGCGCTTCGATGCCGCCGGCGCTGCCGTCGGAGAGGGTCGGCAGGCTCTCGGTTTCGACGATGCGGCCGGCGCGTACGGAGGCGAGCATGACGGCCGAGTTTTCGGGCTGGCAGCCGTTGGTCTGCACGGCGGGTTCGGATGCTTTGAGATAACCGGCGATTCCGCCCATCAGGCCGCCGCCGCCGACGGTGACGAAGACGGCGTCCAGGTCGGGCTGCTGGTGTAGCAGCTCGACGGCGATTGTGCCCTGACCGGCGATGATGTGCGGGTCGTTATAGGGTGATATGAAGAGCCGGCCGCTCTGCACGGCGGCTTCTCTGGCGCTGATCTCGGCGTTGAGGGCGTCGCCGGGCACGCGGCGGAGCGCAACCGGAAAGGCCTTCAGTTTTTCTATTTTACGGGGGGAGGCATCTTCCGGCAGGTAGATGGTAGCGGTGATTTGGAGTTGGGCAGCGGCGCGGGCCACGGCCAGTGCGTGGTTGCCGGTGGATGCGGTGACGACGCCGCGTGCGCGCTCCTCCGCGGTGAGGCTTAGCAGCCTGTTGGTTGCGCCGCGCAGCTTGAAGGAGCCGGTGTGCTGGCGGTTTTCCAGTTTGAGGAAGATGTGGGCGCCGGTGCGTTCGGACAGGGCGGGGGACGGGAGCAGCGGTGTTTCGACGATGTGAGGGCGAATGCGGGATGCGGCCAGCCGGATCTGATGGGAAAGGTCGGCGGCAGATGCGTCCGCAGTGGCGTCCACGGTGGCAGCATGGCGCTCCACAGTTTCCGATGCGGTGATCTTTACAGCGCCATTTGTAGGCTGGCGACGGGTCGACGCGGCCATCTCTTGCCGTTATCCTTGCTGCGCTGGGGAGCCCTTGCTCCGCTGATGTGCTAGAATGGAAAGTTGTGCGGTTGCCATAATTCTAACATATTCTTTCCCACCAGCCCGCTGGGACGAAGGCGTTGCGTTCAGTTCAAAGTGGTAGCGGACGCATGCGGGCCGGGCTGCGGCTATGCCCTGGTCGGGAAAACAGCCTGGAGACCCTCTCTTATCATGCGGATAGCGATTCTGTCAGACATTCACGGAAACTGCGTGGCATTGGACGCGGTGCTTGCCGATATTGCATCTGACGAGCAGGAAGCCGTCGACGAATACTGGATTCTAGGGGACTTGGCGGCGGCCGGCGCGCAGCCTTTGGAGGTGATGGAGCGGCTGGGAGCGTTGAAGAACGCCCGGTACGTGCGGGGCAATTCGGAGCGCTATCTGACCACGGGCGCGAGGCCGCTGGCGACACCGGTGGAGGAAGTGACGGACCTTTCGTTGCTGCGCGCATGTATAGGGATTCTGGAGTCATTTGCGTGGACCGCGGGGGCGATGGCCGCCGGGGGCCATAATCCCTTTATGTTGGGGCTCCCGCTGGAGGAAAGGCTGACGTTGCCGAATGGCAGCCGCGTATTGCTGGTGCATGCGTCGCCGGGGAGGGACGACGGCGATGGATTTGTGCCCTGGTACAGCGACGTGGAGATGAGCGAACGGGTAAAGGGCTGTGAGGCGGATCTTGTGTGTGTGGGACATACGCACTGGCCGCAGAGTTTTCATCTGAACGGAGTGCATGTGGTCAATCCGGGCAGTGTCGGAAATCCGCTTATTCCCAGCTTGCGCGCCACCTACGCGGTGCTGGAGGCGGATGGGAATGGGTACAGGGTGGGGCACAGGGCTGTGGAGTATGACAGGGAACTGGCTGAGCGGAAGGCATGGGAGGCGCAACATCCGCAGGCGGCGTTTATCAGCAGCTTTTTGCGGGGGGACCGGGCACGCTCGTGGGGTGAGCCGGAGGTGCTGCGATGAGCGCGCGACCTGGCCAGTTTGGCTTCGAGTATTCCAGTATTTTTCAGGACGAGAGTGTGGTGCGGGCCTACCGGTACCGGCCGCAGTATCCGGCGGCGACGTTTGAACTGCTGGCTGATCTGCTGCCGGCGAAGGGCAGGCCGCGAGCGGTTCTGGATGCGGGTTGCGGGACTGGGTTTGTGGCGCGGCCGCTGGCGCGGTTGGTGGAGCGGGTCGATGCGGTGGATTTTTCAGCGGCGGCTCTGCGGGAGGGCAGAGGGCTGCCGGGCGGAGATCAGCAGAATTTGCGTTGGATCGAAGGGCCTATTGAAACGGTGGCTGTTGATCCGCCTTACTGCCTGATCACCGCGGGGGCCAGTATGCACTGGTTCGACTGGGATGTGGTGTTTCCTCGATTCGCGCGGCTGTTGACGGCGGATGGGTTTTTCGTTGCGGTGGGGATGGCGCATGAGAGGCCGGACTGGATGCGGACGGAGCTAGGGCCGGTGCTGGCGCGTTATTCGATGAACAGGGAGTTCGAGCCGTACAGCGCGGCGGGGATTCTGGCTGAGCTGGAGGGGCGGGGACTTTTCCGGAAGATGGGCAGCGCCCAGACGGAGACGGTCGAATGGCAGCAGCCGATTGGCGAGTGGGTGGAGAGCATTCATGCGCGCAATGGGTTTTCGCGGGACCGAATGGACCCGCGAGCGGCGGCGGAGGCTGATACGCTATTTACGGAAATTGCGACGCGCAATGCGGACGGTGGGGACGGCTTGATTACACATCGTTATGCGGGCAAGCTGTTGTGGGGGCAACCCCTGCAGGGGGATGGATAGACGGGGGCGGTGGAGGGAATCAGGCCCACAGCATGCCATCCTCATCGCGTTCAAGCTCTTTGTCGACGAGGAGGGCGTTGTCGGCGGCCAGGGCGGGCTGCTCGTTCTCGAACCATTTGCGCCACTCGTCGGGCGCGTCGACATCCTGGCCGCCGTGTTCGGTGCGACGGGTGCGCACACGGAGCATGAGGGGCGTGTTGACGCTGGCGCCGCTGACGATGACTTGGCCTTTGCTGAGGGCGGGCAGCTCTTTGAGCATGTCGCGGCCGACGCTTTCGACTGATTCGGCGATGCGGTTCTGGTCGATGGGGTTGGTGATGCGCATGATGCATTGAGTCATGCACTGGCTGAGCACGTCGCTGTCGAGGCGGCCGGGGCGTTGAGAGATGAGGCCGACGCCGACGCCAAATTTGCGGCCCTCGCTGAGGATGGTCTTGAGCACGTCCGAGCTGACAGCGTCGGCGTTGGAGGGCGCGAAGTTGTGGGCCTCTTCGAGCAGGCTGAAGACGGGGAAGGGCAGATGGCTGTGGTCGCCCCGTTGGTGCTTGCCCTGTTCGGTGTCGATGCGGGCCTGATATACGCGGCGCAGGAGGGTGGCGACGATCACCTGTTGCTGCCGTTGTTCGACTTCATTCAACTGAACCAGCGTACACATCCCCGGCTGGAACAGTTCGTCCAATTCGATGTTTTCAAAGTCGTGGAAGATGCCGCTGCCGCCGAGGGCCGCGCCCAATCGCCAGATAAGGGCGCCGGTGGTGGGGTCGTCATCGGTCGTCTCTTCGTCCCCCTGCGCGCCGTCGCCTACCTCGCGCACAGCCATGTAGAACTGCTCCAAGGTATATCTGTCTTCGCCCCAGGTACGTTGGGCGTATCTGAAGGCGCGCCCCAATTGGTAGTGCATCTTTTCGGAAAGGTTTGTGAGAAGGTAGCGCAGATCGGGCAGGGTCAGGCTGCTGATGCGCACGCGCAGGTCGTGCGGGCGGAAGATGCGGACCTGCGGGCTGTAGTCGCCGTCGCGGAAGACTGGCTGATTCTGGGTCTGTTGGAGGGTATCGTACTCGCCGTGGGGGTCAATGACCAGGACGGCGGCGCGGTTGTAGGGCATCAGCAGTTCTTCAAGGAGGACGCCGGCGAGATAGCTTTTGCCGCTGCCGGTGCTGGCGATGATGGCGAGGTGGGTGCTGGTGAAGCCGCGCACATCGAGGGCGACGGGGACGGCGTCGGGGTCGCGGCTGAGCAGGTCGCCGATGTGTGCGCTGCCGAGTTCGCCCTGGCGGCCGCGGCTGAGCAGATCGGTAAGCAGAGCGTCTTCGGCGATGAAGATCGGCGCGCCGCCCTGGGGGGGCACGCGCGGGTTGGTGAAGTCTTGGAGATACTCGTTGTAGTAGCCGAGGACGGTGACGGTGAGCTCGAAGAGTTCGGTGGCGTCGCTTTCGTAGCCGAGCATGGCGGCGACGGTTTGGGGCGGCACGGAGGGGTCGGCCATGAATGTATCGGGGAAGAGCTTGACGGCGGCGCGGGCGGTGATGCGGCCGAGGATCTGGCGTTCGCTGCCGTCGACGGGGGCGGTGTAGTAGACGAACTCACCATGCTTCAACTGCCGCTGTGGATCGGGCGCGATGAAGGTGTATTCGTGGAGGGTTTCTCCGGGTCC
The DNA here is from genome assembly GCA_002238445.1 of Caldilineaceae bacterium bin5. GTDB lineage: Bacteria > Chloroflexota > Anaerolineae > Caldilineales > Caldilineaceae > Bin5. The sequence goes on along the minus strand of MPML01000041.1, from coordinate 1,139 downwards.
TTTGACGGTGCCTACGGCAGTTCTTAGTTTTTCGTTTTCAGTTATTGGTAACGCCATTTACTTCTCCCAAACGCGATTGCCGAAAGCGAGAAACTGATTACCAAGAGCTATTGACAGGGCTCAGCCGGCAGGGCGCACTATGGACTTCCAGGCTACGTTGTCGCGCATGACCTGCAGGATAGCCTGTTCCTCGGGGAAGAGGCTTCCCAAGCGGTCGATGATCTCCAGCAGGAGGGCGGGGACCAGCGGGTTGTTGAGGGCGAGGAGGGTGGCTGCATAGCGCAGCGTCAAGCGACCGCCGGCGTCGCGGTGGAACTGCCGGACCTCCTCGTCAGTCAGAGTGCGGACGTCCGCACTCACCTCGGCGGCCAGGCGTGGGGTTCCCTGCTGGGGGCCGGCGGCGTCTTGCCAGCCGAGGGCCAGGACACCGACCAGCATGGCGGTCTCGTCAATCAGATCCGGGCTGAACACGGCCTGCTCCGATTGGGAGGTGAGGCGGGGGCCCAGGTTGGTAAAGCTGGGATTGACGAGAAGGGTGTTGTAGATGACTCCGATCAGGCATGGGACGTCTGGGGCCGGGGCAGCGGCGGGCTGCTGGGGCAGGTCGATGGCGACGAAGGCGCCGAAGGCATAGGCGTCGGGCGCGGGACGCTGCCCGCGCTCAAGGGGGCTGGCGAGCTGGCAGACGTAATCGATATGTGAATTGGAGTTGACGATATGGCCGATCCGGTTAGTCATGGCTTCATTGAATCAGAAAATTTGTTCGATGGCAAATTGTGAAGGGAGTGTTTTCGCAGGCAGCTACATGGCCAAATACGGTGCGTGAAGTGACCTGCCTTTTGTCCACACCTCCATGCAGGCTACCCGATGGCCTATGCGGTTGGCGGCCGCCGGGGTACTGAAGCCGCCCGGTTGGACTGAAGACGTCAGGTCGCTGAGGCATGGTTTTGGAGGGGGGCGCGGAACTGCGGGGGAACTGCAGGGGTTAGGGGCTGGGGACCGGGGGGGGAGGCGGGGGGGGTGGGGGGGTGGGGACCAGGGGTTAGGGGGAGGAGACAGCAAGGGGGGGGTAGACTCCGTTCGCCAGACACGATGCTGGGGAAGAGTAGACACGGTCGGTGAGGCATGTTTTTGTAGGG
>MPML01000005.1 GCA_002238445.1 Caldilineaceae bacterium bin5 | reverse complement strand
CCTTTGGGCGGTCGGGCCTTCGGCCCTCCCTTGTGCAGGGGCTGCGCCCACGCAACGCCCCCCTCCAAAACCAGGCCTCACCGACCGTGCGGCTTCATCGCAGCGTGTCGGCTGGCGAGCCTGGCGGCGACTGCGAACCAGCTGCGTCCCAAAGAGCCTGAATAGTTTCGATGACGACTGGCTGGTCAACTACTGTGGCTTAGTAGTTACCCGCAAAAATAAGTATACGACTGTTGTCGGCGTCGGCCACCAATAGTTCGCCGGTTAGTGGATCCACAGCTATACCGGTAGGCTTGGCAAGGCGGTTAAGTTCGACCCCATATCTGCCAAAGCTGGTCTGCACAAAGCCCCCGGCAGAGATCACAAACACCTGCGAGAACTGAGGGTCTGTCGCGTAGACCGTCCCATCTGCCGCGGCCGCAACATATGGCTTGTCCCATATATCCTGGCTATCCCAAGTAGGCATGAGCCACTCCGCAAGAGGTTCTAATTCGGCCGAAAGCACCTGAATGCGGCGATTCCAGGCATCGCTCACCAAAACATTGCCGGTCGGCGGGTGGACCGCTACATCTACCGGTTCCTCGAAGTGACCGAGAAGGATCCCGCCTCCACCGACTTGACGCACGAATTCCCCCATCGGTGTAAACTCCAGTATCCGCTTGTTGCCCGTGTCGGCGACGAGGAGGTTGCCTGTCAACGAAACAGCCAAGCCTCGCGGACCAAACAACGCAAATGGGTCTCTGTTTTCGTTGTTGATTATGCTGAACAAACCCCACTTGCGCAGGAATTTCCCCTGGCTATCGAACGCCTGAATTCGTCCGTTCCACGTATCGGCAATGAACACTGTTCCATCTTCGCCCACAGCGATGCCCCACGGCTCGCGAAATTGGCCGTCCCCATTCTCCAACGGGCCATCGCCATCCGGATCCGTGCAAGAACTGTTCTCGCTTTCGGACAAGAAACAAGTGCTTCCAAACGCCTGCCGGAATGTGCCGTCCGCGTTGAGCATTACCACCCGGTTGTTCCCCGTGTCCAGAATGTAGCGCACACCATCCTGCCCTACTGCAACCGAGCGCGGCGTCATCAGGGGCAGGTCTCCATAGACACCGCTGTAGACGGCGCTGGCACTTCGATCAACCTCCTCATAGTTAAAAGAAGGAGACTGCGACAGTCCTCGCTCCGCCAAGGGAACAACGTTCAGGTCCCAGACGATATCGGCGACGTCCTTGTGGACGTACATACGGAAATCGTGGCGGTGCGGCCAGTCCGTCAGCGTGCGGTCGGGATGGTTTCGAAAAAAGAAGATCTGCCACAGTCGGCTTCGACGCTCCGGTTCAGTCAATGCCTCCCAGATCTGCTTGAGCGTTAATCTCACAGATCCTTCCTCTTCGTCCCACATTCCCTTGTAACTCTCTTCGGGCCACCAGACTAGTCTATAGTTGCGGCTGACATAATCCCTCGCTACATAGGGCTCCACCAACTCGTAATTCTTTTTGCCGACCAGAATGATGGGCGCGTTCATCGCCTCGGTTGTCGGGTTCGCGCCATAGAAGATGTGATTGGGATAGAATCGCATGTACCAGGTCATGGGCCACGCTACGTCGTCGTCATAGGCAACTTGAATCTCCCGCTCACCCACCGTGCGTTCGCTAATCGTTTCAATTTCCTGCAGTGCCCGCTTTACATCAGGGGCGGCGTGAGCATAGACGAGATACTCGGTTGCCATGTCGTAGTTAATATAGGTAAGCAGATAGGAGAAGCGAACGGTAAGCAGAAACAAAATGGCAAGGGCCGTCACTGCTGACAACCGCAGCGTCAGCCGCCAGCCTAACCGTTGGATGGCCAGTTGTATCAGATATGCCAGGCCTCCGCTGACTACGAGAGCAAGAATGAAGCGCACCGTCCGCGACAGAGAGTCTATGTCTCTCCCTGCCCCGGGAACTGAGCCAAAAAGAGTCACCAATGCGAACAGCAGTGCCGGAAGTAGCGCTGGCAGCCACCAACCTTGTGCCGCTCGCACCTTCAACCAGTCTATCCTCACAAGCAGCTGCGCGCCGCACCACCCGCCAAAGAGCGCCATCGGCTGCACCATGTGCGTTGTCAACCATGGCATCTTCTCACCGGCATACGAATAAGCCAGCCACGACATTATTCCCCACCACGCCAGAAACACAATGAAGTAGGGCTGAACATACGACGATGTTTCAGCGGATTCTGACGCGTCTCGCCTTTCCTCTTTCTTGGTCTTGCCTTCTGCAGCGCGAGGACCATGTTCAGCATTCTCCGGATCGTCCCAGTTGCCCGTCCGCAGACGACGCACGAGCAGGGCCAAGCCGCCTAGGCTAAGGAAAACGAGCAGAAACTCGTACAACAGTCCCTGCATTATGTAGTAATACCAAGGCTGACTGCCGCGTTGCACCTCCTGTTGCGCCAGCCAATAACCGAGGCTGCCAACAATGCCCGTGGCAAGTCCGTCGACCGGATTTGTGAAAAAAGTTGTGAACAACAGTATCTCGATCGCCCAGAACAGAGCCATCAATGTAGCCCAGTTCGAAAAGGTGATCCGCTGAGCGCGACCATTTCCTGCCGGCGGTTTGGACTCGTTTCCCCTTCCTCCTATCGGGTTGAACCACCAAAAGGCTATCGCCCCACTCACTCCGGTCATAAAGAGCACCAGCATCGCCGACCTGGCCAGATCCTGGGTCGTACTATAAGCGAGAGCATCCCATCCAAAAACCAGATGCCCAATTGGAGCGACGAATGGCAATACTAGGGTAAGCAGAAGAACCGCAAGATCAGCAAATGGGCTGTCTCTGATCGAAACCTGCTGGGCCCACCAGCGCCACAGCGCTGCCCCCACAAAAAAGATGCCAAAAATCGTGCCCGACATGAACTGGTTTTCCTTGGCGGTAAATCCAAGTGCCATCACGGAGACCGTCAAGTAAAGCCATTTCATCTTCCGCTCTTCAATAAAGCGGAACATGCCGTAGACCCATATCATCGAAAAGAAAACAATGTAGATATCGTTTCGGATGTAGCGGCTGTGGAAGAGTATGCTGGGGCTGAAAAGGAAGAACACAGCAGTCAAAAGCGCACCGGTTCGCCCGATCCAGCGCCGGAAGAACCACGCCGCAACGATCGTTCCAACCCCAGCAAGGGCTGGCACCACGCGCGCCGTGGCGTCACTTACGCCAAATAAAAAGAAAATGAACGCATTCGCATGGAAGAGGAAAGGACCATGCATCATCGGATTGTGTTGATAACTGCCGGCGCGGTAAAGATCGAGCGAGTAGTTGGCGTGCAGACTCTCGTCATGGCTCATCCCTCGTTCGCCGAGCGCATAAAATCGGCTCACTACAGCCACAATCAGGATAACTGCCCAGGCTATCGTTTCCCAGTTCGCCCGCACAACTCCCAGCAGGCTTGAGTCGAGAAACCCGCTGGAAACAGGCACAGTCTCAGCCGGTTCCGAACCAGCCGATTCCTGCGTTGCCAGCTCTTCCCCTGAGCCTTGCTCTTCTTCCTCAGTAACAAGAGTTGTGGGCGAGGGGTCAGGAGAAAGAACTTCCACTTCCTTTTCTTCTTCTACCTTCTCTGCCTTCTCGCTCTTTGATTCAGCCATTTCTACTTCTCCCGAATTACCCAAAGATCGGCCTCCTGTCCCGCCGGCGGGCCTTCCGGCCTTAGCTGCCTCTCTCGAAAAAACATCCAACGTAGACGAGCGCCAAGGTCTTCCAAATCTGTCGGCAGCCATCGCTGCGTCACAGTGTAACTGCTGCCAATGAAACTGGCAGGCAGTTGGGCTCGTTCTCCATCCCCTAAAGCGATGGCCTGGGTAACAACCAATGCACTTTCGTCTACTTTAGAAAAATCCAGGCCGGGCTGCCAGTGCAGGCGGCGCATATTACGCAAATGCCAGACAAAGTACGGCAACTGGGAAGAATCAACTTGGAGATAAACGGGCGCCTCTGTAGGATCCCCTGTGCGCAGAGAACTGAGCCGGGCGATATCCTCCACCATCAATGCCATCCCCGAGTCGCCGGCTTCAGCAAAGAGAGTACGGCTGTGACCGAACTCCGGCCTGAAATTCAACATCCAGCTGCTACTTGCCTGTGCCAGGATAAAGGCTGCCAAGGCCAACAGACCAAATACCTGAACGCTCGCCCGCTCGCCGGACCACCATACAAAAAACGCGCCGAGCGCAGGAATCAGCAAATAGAATAAGGTCAGCCGCGGATCATAGTTTCCATCTCGCAGAGCAGCCGTCGCGCTGCCTGTCCAGAAGAAGGCTGTCACCAGTAGCACGCCCATTGTTAACAAAGTCGGCATGCGCGCATCGTTTTGAAACAGTAGGCCGGTCGGCGCGAAGCGCAGAATATCAGTGACAGAACCCGCGGCCAGCAACAGCAGTGGCAATCCTACTGCCAGCAGGCTGATCGGTGTGCGCCCCGGTAACAACAACTGTAGCAAGCCCCAGGCTACCCCCACGACCAGGACATTCAGCCAAAGGGTGTTCGCAAGGACTTGCGTCTCACTATCGGACCTGTCGTTCTCCTTGCCAGCCTTCGCATCCCATTTCCCGGAAAAGAATCGCGTCTTCACAAGCGCAACGACCAACCCGGCCACGCCGAACAGGAGCACGAATGGCTCATCGACTAGCAACCGTATCAATGCCCATGTAACCGTGTAATCATTGTCGGCTGAAATTAGCGACCCGCCGCCTGACGGGCCAGTAAAATGGTTGATGGCCGCCCCTACGCTCTCCCCGATCGCAGCCAAGCCTGAAATGTGCGCGAAAAGTCCGGTGGATCCAACAATCAGTGTCCCCGCGCAAATATATGTCGCACGTCTACGCTGACCGGCTGTAAAGAGCGCTAATGGCCCCCCCTTGAGCAGCACCATCGCGTAGACCATGAGAGGAAGCAAAAGCCAGGCCAGCGGCCCGCTTATCAGAAAAAGACCACCCACCAGAGCAAGCTTTGTGACTTGGTGCCCATCTGTCTTTTCATCGAACAGTGCCGCCAGCAGCAGCACAAACAACAATGCGGTTAGCGCCGCCCCGTCAGCCATACGACTGAACGACAGAAGCCACGGGTCGAACGCGAATAGCACAGCTGCAGTCAATGCCCCGCCGCGCCCCAAGCGTCTTCGCAACCGCCAGGCCGCAAGGACCAGTCCTGCCCCGGCGCAAGCAGGTGCAAAGCGTGCCCAGAATTCGCTTCCGCCTCCCGTCACCAGAAAAAGTGCACGCTGAAAACTGTTCAGCAGAGGGCTGGGCGGCGGGTCAGGTTCAGGAAAACCGCCATCCCCCATAATACCGCCCGCATTGCCTAACCATGCCGGCCATACCTGATCGGCTTCCCAAGGTGATATCGGATTCAGGTCGCCCAGAGAATACAGACGCAAGGCCAACGCCACAATAAAAAGTAAAGCGTACAACGCCTGTTCAACATTCGGCCCGCTGCCATGCGATGCCGACGCACCCGCCGATGGCAACGCCGCAGCCGGCGGCTGCGCCGCAGTCGTTGATCTCTCGCTAACTGCTGGTTCGGTCCTCGTCGTTTCAGTCACCTGCAAATTCTGGCCTCTGCCTCAAATGAACTATCTGTCTGCCGCGCCTTTGGCCCGGTAGATTCGATAACTTCCTTGCTCGAAGGCCAATTCCAGAATCTGGTTCAGCCGTTCTTCCACTGCTGGTGTGACACCATACTGAGCGCGTTCTTCAGGGCCCACTACCAGAAAATCGATCTGCCACCTATCCAAATGCTCCTGCAGGGTCGACGGCCTTGGACTCTGATAAATCTCGCGGATCGCATCGGCCCGACCGGCTGCCATTTCTGCGTAAGCACGTCCGCGCCACTGGGCCTCGTGTCCATCCCAACCTAGCAGCGTGGCCCGTCCGGTCGCCGCACTGATACGTGCCGAACTGACTTTGTAACTGGCCCCTTTGGCCTCCAAAACGATGGCGTCAGGGCGCGTATTTCTACGGAGCCAGTCAACTGCAGCTAGCTCGTCGCTGCCGACATAAGCCAGGCCATTCAGCGTTGGCAAACGCGTGCCAAACCCCTTGATTTTAGCGTAAGCCCCTGCCACAGGATAGATCAGGCATGCGAGGATCAGCAAAAGAGCTAGCGCGGTCGGAGCAAGTCCAAAATAGAACGCTTTTCCTCGATCAAGTCCTTGCTGCCGTAACCGGCGCCCGGCCAAAAATACATGCCAGCCGATGGCGTACGCGGCCGCGATCGCCAGCAGGAGCCAGCTCTGGTAATAGAATTTGAACACGGTATTCATGCGATTACCGAAGTTGTCCCGCAGAAAGGCGAACTCCGGCATATAAGTCAGCAAAATGCCGATCGCAACCAGGCACAAAACAAAAGTGGTCGAACGCGGCGCCTTGCCAAAATCAGCGAAGCGTTGCCAAAGCATGCCCAGTGTCAGCGACGCCAGCCCGCCCAATAGCAGAAATGTCCAGGGCTGTCCAAGCCGGCGGCTGACGAAGCTGGTCATAATGTCGCCCGCTTGTCCTGCCAGCCCCGGCGTTAGACCGCTGGCATTCGCAGTCAACAACACGGTCGTGATCAGAAAGATAACCGGCAGGCCAATGACTAGGCTAGCTGTAATGGCCAATGCAGCCGCAGAAGGGGGCTGCTCTCGCCAACTGAAGATTAACAGTCCTGTAGCCGCCAGCAGAAAGTGACCGTACATTAACAAAAATTGCGGCAGCCGTGTTGAATGGAGCAAGTTGGGCAGGATGCCGCCGGCCTGACTCTGGGCGGTCAGGAAGTAGGGCAGGAAGAGTAGGATGGCGCCCACCACTATCAGGGCTCCTACAGTAGCCGCCCGTGCGAGGCCATGGCGCAGTGCAACTCCAACCTCCTCTCTTCGCCTGGTTCCGGTAAACAGCGCCACAAGTAACATCAACAGCCAGTAAGGGGGAAAGTCCCAAGTATTCAGAAATAGTAGGGCGCCCGTCGCCGCGATTACCAGCAGCAGGCCTTCCAACCCGATTGGCCGGGTAACCGACGTTGCAAGTGAGATCACGCTTGAAACAAGAGACCCCTGCCGGTCGCTCTCTTCTTCAGAATCCGCTCCCCCAACAGACAGTTGCCCTTGTTTGTCCCGCCCATAAGCAAAGAACCAGTTCATTGCCACCGCGATGACGAGAATCACAAAGGGCATGGCCAGCAAATGCGGGTGATTGTCGCCAAGAACGTAACTGAAAATGGGGAATTCATCGATGATCACAATGTGGTTCCCACTTAGGTCGATATCCTCAATCACGCGACTGGCCCGCCACCACCAGCTCCAGCCGCTGTCCATGTACCATAAGCCGGACGCATTTGCATGCTCCGGAAAGTTATACACATCGACCAGTCGATTCAACCTGTCCAGACGCACGCCCTGTGCATACAGCCACTCGAGAATGACATGCAAGTTAGAGGTCAACGCGACACTGATCGATGTCAGCAGGCCCGCCAAAACCGGCATGGCTAGCTTCCCGTAAGAGCCTGCGCTGCCTTCAGACGGTCCATCAGTTTCTTCGGTCGCCTCAGCTTCCCCTATATACTCTCTCACCCGCAGTCGAAAAAGATTGAATCCGACCCCAAAACTGGCGGTGAAGAGGAGTCCAAACCAGCAGGCTTGGCCCAGGTTATAGGCTATTTCAGGTGGTTGTCCGGCAAATCGGGCCAGAGTTGCCAGCATCCAGTAACCAAAGTAGTAATAGCTGATCGCATAGCCAGCCAGCCAGGGATCGCGAGCGGGATAAGTAGGGCTGCTCCAGATCCCATTGATAAACATCAAGTCCATCAGCTGCTCTGTGTGACTGATGGCGGGATCGTAGGCACGCACATAAGTCCACACCGCGAAGCTGAGAAAAAACAGTATCTCGACTGTAACTATATATGTCCAGCCTGGCAACCGACACAGCGAGGTACGCAGAGAGGAAAGGCGACCGTCTCCTTCCGTCTCTTTTCCTTGTAAGATACTCCACAAGCTGAGCATTGCCACCAGCAGCAGCGCCAGCCACGCCCCGCCGCTTGTGTTGCGAAGCAGGCCATAACTGGTACCTAACCAGAGCAGAAGGCTGACCAGGAAAATCCCTAGTACGCGCGCAAACACATAGCCGCTATCAGGCAAATGGCGTAAAAGGCGTAAAGTCAGCGGTAGTGCCGCCACCGTTACCACTTGTGTTATCAAATACCAGTTCAGAAAAGGGAGGACGATGTCACGCAACTGGAAAGTCCCCCTTCGCTCCGCCAGCCTTTTCCAGTACTTCCCGTCCCGGGTAATGAGAAGCCTCCCCAGCCTCGTCTCCGCCTACCCGCGTCCGGCCCGAACTATCAACTCCTCCCGTACCCTCTGCCTCCCTGAGACTATTAAAGGTCTCCTCAATGACTCGAACGTGGTAGCTCTCCATCGGCGGCAGTTCCTCCGCGCAAAAGAAGTGAGCTTCGAGGATTTCTACCGGATCGATCTTCAATTGACCGCCGCTGATCCGCCCCAGCAGGAAAAACTCCAGCGTGCGCCGCGTCGCCCGATGGCAAACGACTGTGTCTACCACTGCCTCGAGGGCCAATTCTTCCTTGATTTCACGGCGCCAGCAATCGCAGATCGTTTCGCCGGGAGACAGCCAGCCGCCGGGCATTCCCCAATACCCTGCTTTGTGGAAACGGTGGCGAAGAAGCAGAATCTGGTCTGAGTCGTCAAGCAGCACGCCGCACACGCCGACCATGACTTTACCATTTATCATCCACGTAATAACGCCTCGCAGCCAGTTCGGCGCACGGTTCCAAATACGCGCCAGCATTGGTGCCGCCACCGCAAATTGGCCCATCAATGCGCCCCTCACTGACGTTGTACCTGGCCCGAAATCTGGGACGGCACCGCATAAATTATAACCTTGGGATTTCGATAGACAGCCTCCAGCAGGCCGGCCTGTTCCAGCTCTTCAAATCGTGCGGGTGCATCAGGGTGCTGATTGCGCTCCAACTGCCCCACGTAGATGAGACCGATGTTGAGGTCGTCGATGAGCCTCTCAATCTGCCCGGTATCTGTCGACCTCCAAAACTCATTGAGTAAACCGTGGCGCTTAGAAACCTGGTGGTGGTAGCGCTGTTCGCCTTCATGCATTCCCATCAGCCCGCTCAGGCCTGTAAGGCTGGCCACCCGCGTGCCGCCGGCACGGTAGTAGTCAAGCTGCGCGGATTCGGCCAGCACAACATTACCGCGTACCTCTCTCAGCAGCCACTGAATCGCCTCCCAATCGTACTGCAGTTCAACAGCATGGTCGTTGTCAGGCCAGTTGTATACACCCTTCTCCATAAAGGCCATGCCGTCCAATGTGCCAATCGGCGGCCGCCAGCCGGGGAAGCGCTGCGAAAGCCGCGACGGCGTTCCCCAAATGGGATAGGCCAGACTGGCGCCAACCAGGATAAGAAATACATAGCTCCACAATCGGCCAACCGCATTCGACCCGATATCTGAGAACACTGCCCAAACCCCGTCTCGCCTGGCATCTGCATTGAACCGCCTCCGCTCACTGCCCTGCTCTGACAGCAACGCGAAGCGGGAAAAAATCCTGGGCAATATGATAGCCGCTGCCATACCCCATAGGACCCAAACCTGGTTGAAAAACTTGAAGAGCGTATTCATGCGGTAGGCATCGCCGCCTTGCAAATGGTCCTTAAGATAAATCACCTGCGTGCCGGCTAGGATAGTTAAGCCTGTCGTCGTCAACACTGCAGCCAGTATCGGCCCGGAATCTGCCGCACGTTCCCGCCTCCACATCTGCGAAAGCGACAGGCCAAGCGCGGGCAGGCAGATGGCCAGTACCGTCTGGTTAGTGAAAATCAAGAGCAGGAAAGAGGCGAGGAACAGCAATGGAAGCAATACTACGCCGGTCAGGTAAACAAGCGTCGTCCGCTGAACCAACAGCCGGTGAACGCGCAGGAAGCGCAGCCGTCGCTTGTCCCTCTGCCCTACCAGAAGCCATGTAAAGAGGACAAAGGCAAACAACCCCCAAATCTGAGCCCACTTCCCCAACGCGTCGGGGGACCTGACCAATCCGATTCCGCTTGCGGCCACATTTGTGTAACTGCGAAAGAAGGGCAGAAAGAACAGGTAAGCCGCTCCGACCATGACGATACCGATTCCAATAATCGTACCCAACGGGAGGCGTCCTCGATTCCTGTACAGCGTTACAACCAGTGTGAGCATGCCTAAACCAAAATAGGTCGGCAGATCCCAAAGATTCACTACTGCCAGGACGCCGATCGTAAAGGCCATGCCGCCAACCAACAGCGCACCGTAGAGCCAGTTTCGGCGCCAGTCGAGTTGATAACTGTTAAGGAGGGTCAGCGTAAGAGCCACAAAAAAGAGTGAAAAGGGAATGCCGATCATATGCGGATGCAGATCAGCGTACATGAAACTCCAGAACGGAAACTCGTTGATGGTATGGGGAATAACGCGACTTGGCGCCCAAAAGTCATATCCCGGCAGGGTTGCATCGGACATCAGCACGTGCCAAAACCCGCTTACTGCATGGACCGCTTTCTGTATGCCCGGAATCTCGCTCTCAAAGCCACTCCTGCTAACTCTGCTAAAGCTATGTACCAGTTGGCCAAATCCTGCCAGATTGCCGAGAAGCGCCAAAAACAGCGGAGCCAGCAATGCCGCCCCGAGTCCCTCATACCATGGTTGGCTTGGTGCCTCCGGACGTTCACGCGTCTGAGCAAGCGCGCCTGGACCGACGGGCACACTCGCATCCGCATTCCATTCACGACCGCTAATTTGTGTCTGTGAGTCGATATCAGCTCCCGGCGCTTCCGCCCGCTCATCCGCTTCGAGCTCCCAGTTTGGACCGTCAGACAGTACTTGGGGATCCTCTTGTTCCCCCATTTCTCCAGCTGGAACACCGCCGCCATACATACCAGCCGTCGAAGCCGCAGCATCCTCCGTCCCAAGTGTTAGCTCAGTGATATCGGGCTCTGTAGCCGGATACTGCTCCATCTGTTGTGGCGCAGCGGTTACTTGCGAACGGCGCCGGCCAGTCACAGTGTGCCGAAAACCGGATACTGAATAGGCGACCGCAAACGCGTTGACAACCGTGAGCGCAAACAGCATAGGGATCGCCAGATTGAACGCCACTTCAGCGTAGACACCGGTCAATTTGACCAGGTAGCCGACCAAATAGATGCCATAGTAATAATAGTTGATGTAGCCGCCCGCGAAATGGGGGTCCACCGGTGGAAAATATGGACTGCGCAGGATTCCGTTGAGGAACGCAAACTCCATGAATTTTTCGCCGCCGAACCAGGGTTGCCAGATGTCGGGATTCGCTCGGCGGATGAACACAAAGCCAACAAAAGCAACTGCAAATAACCCCTCCCCCACAAGCAGAATTCCCCACATCCGCCCCAAAAACAACCGTACATCCCGCCAGGAAAACACAAGAAACGCAGCCCCAACAAGCGCAACCAATGCGGCTACCAGCCAGGCATTGCGCACTGAATTCTGCGCCAGCTCCAAACTGGCGAAGATCCACAGCAGCCAGCCGCTGAGCAGCCAACCCAGCGTCTTGGCCAGCATATACCCGCGATCGCGCAGGCTTCGGAATAGCACAAATGCCAGCGGCCACGCCGTCCAGCCAAGCAGCGAGACCACCAGCCACCACCACGCCACTGCCAACCAGTGATTCTCGCTGGCAACAATGTTCCACCTGTAATTGTCCACCACAGGCAGTTCATTCAACGGTGTTTCCAGCAATAACGAGGGTTCGGAACTATCTGCAGCATCTGCCTGCTCCTGCCCACCATCTGCCTGCCCTTCTCGTCCCAGAACAAACGCAAGAACCAAATTGATCAAACCTTGATGCTGGCTCTCCGGCGCGCTTCCCAACCCAATCGCATTGAGAACTGGCGCCAGCGGCGGTTCATTGCCCCGATGCCACGGGATGGCGCCTTCCCAACTGCCTCCCAGTAGGCTGTCAAATTCACTTTCGCTCAGCGCCCGTTCCTTGGCGAAAATCGAGACGCGAGGATGGTCATACAGGCTCCAACTCTCGTCCGCTTCGTGGTCCGGGAAGGTCAACCCCAGCAGTCTGGGAGGCGAGGTAAAGTCCGCAGCGTGCACGAATCCCAACTGCTCACTGAACATCAGGTCGTAATATCTGTTGGTCATCGGATAGCGCGCCGGCAGTTCGTCGACACTCTCATAGATGCGCTTGGAACTGTATATTACGTAGTCAGCCTCCTGCAGTTTCTCCAACAAGATTTCATACTTTTCCGGAGTGTCCTCTTCATAAGGAGACCAGTCGATATGGCGCAGGCCGTGGCTGCCCATATCCATGCCGGGCTCACCAGGGATGCTCTTTGGCAAAGGGTCGTCCCACGATTCCCATAGTATTACCGACCCCGATGGTACGTTGGCATAGACCCAGCGGCTGGCCGTGACCCACGTATGCTCATTTGCATAAACGCCATTGGTATACGCCAGCGACCAGAACAGGCCGCCGCCGACCGCGATTATAGCCAGCAGCGCCGCCGGCAGACGTGCAGCCAACTGCAGCTTGGGTCTGGCTCTCAATTGCAGTAGCCAGACAATCAATGCAGCCGCAAATAGCACAACAAATGGGAGTACGGGACTCATGTAGCGGTTGAACTTCGCCAAAAAGGCCCCCGTAATGCCAAAGTACGGGACCAACCAGGCCCAAACGATAAACTCGCCAGCCCTTGCTCGCAGAGAGAGCAACTTCAACAGCGCCCACGTACTGCCCGCGAGGGCAACCAATCCCAGCGGTAGGCCCATTCCCCATACGACCTGCTGCTGTATGAAATAGAGATAAGGTGCAGTATTCCGGTACTGCCGCGTAAACGGGAAGTCGACCACTCCACGCACCATCCGCCCTTGTTCAACCAGCGTTGCTTGAATGAAACTAACCCAGTCAAGTACCGCGTACGGGCTCGACACAAAGAAAGTTATAGCTGCTATCAGCAGAGACACAACTAGTGACGAGAAAGCAGACCCGGCTCCTTCCTCTTCGCCATGGCTATGACTCTGCCCGGAACTGGTCCACAGACGAATGAGGGTTGCTGTGACCGGTACTGCAAGGATGGGAAGAGCGCTGAACTTGGAAGCGATCGCCAACCCCGCGCCCAGACCTGCCCAAAACACACCTCGCCGCGAACGCTCCTGCACCATCAGCACGCCTCCATAGACTGCCAACACGACAAACGTCGTGCTGGCAGGGTCCATGGCAAAGAAGTGACTGAGCTGAACTGCTTGGGCTGTGAAAGCGTATAGCGTAGCAGCCAAAAGTCCCGTCAAGGCCCCATACAACTTCCTCCCCAACACAAAGAGGAGAAATATTGTGAGCGTATCCAAAAAGGCCATCATCAGGCGACCTGCAAAGGCCACCCCTTCACATGCCGTATTTGCCCGCTCCATCATCGAAATGGTCCTGTCGGGCAGGGGTAGCAGACTTGCCGGCTTGGCCAGCCAGCTTAGAAATTCGCCGGTTAGGATGCCCAGGTAAAGGGGAAAGTGACCGTATGTAAAAGAACGGCGACGGTCGTTATGACGGTCCCACAATGGGTTGAGAGGGCTGCGTTCCGGATCAACAAACTCGTCGAAAGAGGAGGGCCAGCCAATGGTCGGCGCATAGAAACAGGTGGTGCTGCGTTCGTCAGGATGCGAATTTAGCCCGCCGTCAAAGTTGACGTTCCACGTTCGTAGGGCCATCCCAGCCAGCAAGACAACACCAAGAAGCAGGTGGATGACTTTCGATTCCGAATTCCGCACAGTTAATTGCATTCGTTTACTGACTGAATTGCCGCGCCGCCGAGGCCAATGGGATGTACCGCCCATAGACCGCAAAGACTAGATTCACTCTCAAGTTTATCACGCCCTCCAACGAAGAGACCATATCTCTTGTAACCAATAGTGAGGCATTCGTCCGTTCGGCAAGGTCGACGGATGCCATTCATCAGACTTCAGCTCTACTGGTGAAACAGGCTCGAGAAGGTTGGCCTCGTCCAGCCGCAAAAGAGAAAAAGCGCGGGCACGATTCAAAGTGCAGCACAACCTTTCACATTCCGAAACTACTCAGCCACAATAAACTGCGATCTTGAATGAGGCGAGCGCAGGTGCTCTCTCAACTCTCAACTTTCTTATGGGCGGTCGGCCGCAAGCGGCCTCCCTTGTGCAGGGGCTCCGCCCCCGCAACGCCCCCGTCCCAAACCATCGCTCACCGACCTTGTGTGCGCATTCCAGCCGTGCGGCTCCAGCAACGTGTCTAGCCAACAGTGTCTCCTCCCCCACTTGCCGCTTCAACCCGCCGACCATCGACCGCTAATCTCCGGTGTTCCCCTGAAGACTGGTGTTCCACTGAAAACTAAGAACTGACAACTAAAAACTGCAGTTCCGACCTTGTGTGCTCATTCCAGCCGTGAGGCTCCAGCAGCGTCTCCTCCCCCACTTGCCGCTTCAACCCACCGACCATCGACCGCTAATCTCCGGTGTTCCCCTGACGACTGGTGTTCCACTGAAAACTAAGAACTGATTACCAAAAACTGCAGTTCCGACCGTGTGTGCGCATTCCAGCAGTGCCGCTCCACCAACGTGGCTGCCGCCAACCGAATACGCAATCAGATTGCCTGAAAGACGGCAATAGCAAAGGGCTGGTCAAGACAGACACTGCATATGGCTTAGTGGCTACCACATTCCAATCAACGTTTCCACGTGAGGGATACCTCTATCGCAACTACCCAATCTCCACTGCAGTTCGTTGAGTCTATTCGCAGGTTCAACAGGTTACCCTTCAACGCGGGAACAGGCTGTTCGCAGGCGCCATGGCGTGGATCGGCGCGCCGCGGCAAGTGGATGAAGTTAGAATAGAATGGAGTCTCAGCACTGCAACGAGGTTAGACCCACAGGTAGTCTGGCCCGTCTATGCCGACAGAGTCAGTCCTTCGACAAAATAGGTCCAGTCTAGCCACTCTGTGCCCTTGCCGGATAGTTTCTGCAATCCCACCATCCCAATCCGGCAAAGAATGCAAACGCAAAACGTGCCAACTGGGCTTGTCAGTTGGCACGTTAGTTTAAAGCTATCAGGTCAAAAGCCGGGCGCTACTGCGGCTCAATCGGCCAGAAAGGCACTACCCACACGATCTGATGCTCAGGAGGCGGAGGCCAAAGCAAGTAGACGTCAACCCAGCGGCTCCACAAAACAAGGTTGTGGTCGTCATAACCCAGATCAATCCGCCGGTAATTGATGTTGCCGCCCGTGTCCAGCGCGTCCCCGTGGCCGTATCCAGGTACATAGACCCTGGAGCGCAGCGGGATGATGTCTGGGTCGACAGCAACCACCCCTTTCCGCATCCGATCCCCGGTCCGTGTGTACCCATACCAGGGAACGCTCGGCGAAACACCCGCCGTGGACGCACTGTAGCTGGTCGCCCGCATTCTTATTTTGCGCCAGTAGGTTATCTCCTGGCCGTCATCAGTCACAAAACTTTGAGGAACGATCTTCTGGCCGTACACTCTGACTCTATTCCGCGGTTCCTGCGCCTCCCATACGTCTTCAAGCGTACGGTCGACCTCCTGGCCGTCCTTGAAAAGAATCCTAAAGCGCCGGCGGGTGATACCTTCTGCGCCAGGACGATCCTCGAAAGTGTCGATGAGTAAGTCTCGGTCTCCCTCCCATACAGTCTCAAAAGGGGCGATCTCCTCTTCGACGGCGATCTCCTCCCACACACGTGCGATCCGTATCTGCATGTCCGGATACACTCTGGCGCCCAGCGGAGGAGACACCTCGTCAAGTCCGCTAAGTCCCACCCCTGCCTCCGTCAACGCATCACCAACAGTCCGGGTCTGAGTGCGCGTTCTATAGTGCCTCCCATCAACCAACATGCTGATTGGTGTGCTGCGTCTGATAAGCACCCGAAGCCCGGAACTTACAGGAGTACCCAAGCTCGGTTGGACTTCATCCCCAAGATAAATCGTAATCTCCGCATCCCGTAGAGCCTCGCCCACCGTCTCGGCCAGCGTGTGAATAGTATAGGGCACAGCCTCCCCATAGACAGTGAGCCTGACCGATCGATTGACGTCAATCAGCAGCGGATCCCGCTCGACTAACTCCCAAGCAGGACCGCCGGAAATACGGGGAGCTTGCCCTTGGCCTACGCCAGTCGGCATGGGATCATACCAGCCAATCGGCTCTCCGTGTATGAGGACCTGGTCTCGCGGACTAAATGGGATTCCCGCAACTGCCATCAACTCTGCAGGAGAATCCGCCCAGCTTGATACCTGCGTCTCCCGACCGTCGGCAAATATCAAGAACGATTGCGGGCGCTCCACAGTGACCTGCAATCCCTCCGATATTCTCGTGTCGAGGTTGTGGGAAAGTCGTAGGCTTTCATTTGCCGCTGCCTGTACTACGGTACCATCCGTAGCGACAGCGGCACTGCCGAGAGAGTCGTGGGTTTGGGTCACACGGATGGGAACCCGTGAGCCCTCGCCAACCACTTCCTCAACCAGTGCTTCCGGCCCTAGCAGCAGACCAACATCAGTTAGCAAATCGCCTACAACACGACGGTGCGTCTGAACCGACTCCGAGACACCGTCTACTTCGATTTGCACTGTGGTTGCTGTCAGGTTCCAAAGCATCCAGAGCCCAAAAATCGCAGCCGTCAACGCTGACAACTGTACCAACACGCGAATCTGCCCGTTTGGCTGTCGCCTCTGTGTTCGATTTGCGACAGTTACTCGAGGCTTAATCCGTCGGGTGACAGTAGCCATGGGTTCCTATTATCCATAAAAGAGGGTGAATGAGAAATTTCTTGCACTGCCGTTCGCAAATAAGACGGCCAGTACGCCTCACTTGTTCCCCCAGAAGGTCTCAGAACTATCTGCCAGCCTACTCAGGACGCCAACGGAACCATCTGCGGCAACATCTGCCAGGCATACAGCCGGGAGATCCGGCTCAGCAAGCCTGAATCAAACTTTTCCTCCCATTTTCCGATTCGCGCCGTGCAGGCATCCAAATAACGTGTACATGGCCTCAAGCCCCAACTGCCATCACTTCCACAATAGCAGCCATGCCTGTTTCCCAGTCGCGCACCAGTGCCAGCTGATTCGCAAACTTGATAGAGGCGAGCAAACGTGCTTGCCCTCTCCCCCTCATTGTCATCTGGGCGGTCGGGCCTTCGGCCCTCCCTTGTGCAGGGGCTGCGCCCCCGCAACGCCCCCCTACAAAACCATCGCTCACCCACCGTGTGTGCTCATTCCAACGGTGCCGCTCCAGCAACGTGGCCGCCGCCATCCATATACGCAATCAGATTGCCTGAATGGCGGCAGCGACTAAGAGCTGGTCAAAAAGGTACCGTATATGGCTCAGTAGTTACGCCTCCCCTCAAAATGGGCCCCCTCTCTCTGTTGATGAAACGCCGTCACCATTTCCCCCCCTTACGAGGTCAGAGTGTGTCCCTGCAAATATGCGTTCAGTTTCTGCCACTGACGGCCGCCCATCCCTCAGCCAGACATCTTCCACATGTCCCAAATCAGTCAGTGAGCAACAGACGCCAACTGGCCCTGGCTTGTACCAATGCCACTTCCCTGGTACGGCCAGCTAGCGATACATTCCAACCAGGATCGATCCGATGCAGGGCAACCCAAACGAGCGAATGCCTGACCAAGTCTTCAGACCTGGTCCGCTTCACTCGATGTTAAACCTGCTATAAGCGTGGAGTTGACTTTTCAGTGAGGGGATGGGAAGAGATTGGATGCGCCGATTTCTACAATAAGAACGCGCCAGGCTATCAACAAACCAATCGCGAAATTCCTGCCGCGGCCTGAGCCGCCTTGCTCAATAGCTTACCTGCATTGGGCTGTCGCCGCAGCCGCCCTAACCCGGTCGAGTACTTACCCCAAATGCAAAAAAGATGCGCCGGGATATCGACTGCCGTCAGATATTGAAACCATCCCAGTCAGGCAAGCCAGTTCATCTCCTTTAACATGGGCCAGCGATAGCGCTCTTCCGGACCGGTATTGCGCGCCCATTCAACCAGAATCGGCTCGTCAGCCCTCTTCCGTGCCATCTTCCGTTGCACTTCCCCAGGGTCCCAGCCTTGCAGAACCTCGCCTCGCAGCTCCTCCAGAATCGACCTGCAGCCCAGATCATCTGACCGGTCAGACAGTTCCTCAGGGTCCTCTCTGAGATTGAAGAGCTGGGACGGGTAGTCGTGATAGTGGATGTACTTCCACTCCTCACGCCGGACCATACGTTGGTATGCCCCCTCCGGCGGACCAAATTTGTCAGTGCAATACTCGGAAAAAGCCACATCTTCCCACGCAGGGACTCCGTTCAATCCCTCGATTTGGGGAAGGAAACTGCGGCCCGCAGAGTTCGGCAGCGCCGGCGCATCCATCGCGTCCAGCATAGTTGCTGCAACATCCAGCGCGCTCACGACATTTTCACTCCGTTGTCCCTCCGGAATACGGCCGGGCCAGCTGACGATAAGCGGCACGCGCACCGACTCTTCATAAAACACATGCTTCCAGAAGAGACCATGCTCTCCCTGCATGTCACCATGGTCCGATGTGTAGACGATCAGAGTATTGTCATCCAATCGGTTTTCAACCAGCGCGTTCAGGATCTGGCCGATCATCGCATCAGTTCGGTAGACCAATCCCGCGTAGGCCGCCCGCGAGCGACGAACCTCGCTTTCGTCCATCACCTCAATGCCTGTAGACTGCCGCCACCAGCGCAGAAACGGATGCTGCTCGTCGAGCGGAGGCGCAGACTTACCCGGCAACGTCATCGAATCGGCGTACCTGTCGTAGTCCTCCTGCCGGGCGACATACGGCGGATGAGGAAGCATCAGCCCAACCGACAGGCTGAAGGGCTGCTTGAGAATCCCGGCCCGCTTTTGTACGCCCAACCGGTTAAGGCGATCAATCGTGACCGCGGTAACATCCTCGTCATGGACCTGGTAAGCGCTCTGCCCAGGCCCCGACCTTTCGAGGCTCAGATGGTGTGGGCCCGCAGTTACACTAAGAATGCCGCGATCAGGCCCTGGGTTCCCAGGATGATTCGCGCCATGGTCGCCCACGAAACGGGCCGCGTATCCGTGTAGCTGGTCCGGCCCGACCGAGTGCATACGGCCTACCAGCTCAGGAGAATAGCCGGCCGCGCCCATCGCGTGAGCAAAAGTGGGAATCCTTGAATCAAGACCGTGTTCATTCGTCCAGACCTCGTTCTCGAATGGGTGACGCCCGCTCAGCATCGACATCCGCGAGGGCACGCAAATCGGCGAGCAACAATAGGCGTTGTCGAACACCACCCCGTTGGCCGCTAGCCCGTCGAGGTTCGGCGTTTCAACCAGGTTGTCACCGTAGCAGCCGGTCACGTGTGGACTGTGCTGATCCGAGTGTATATAAAGAAGGTTGGGGCGGTTAAGCTCGTTCATGTCGCACTCCAATAAATGACTATTGCGGGTAATGCATTCACCACGCCTGACAACGCCGGCCGCTTCGGACCATTACCTTCGATCTGACCGTTTCTCGTTCCAGTATGCCCACACCCGCCTTGAACCGCGAAGGAAACAGAGCAGGAATTCAACGATCATTAATGAGGGGCCGGGGAAACGAACATGGCAACCCATTTTTCGCTGGTTCCCGGTAGCAAGACCAGGCTACGGCTCTGCTCTACCGCCGCGAGTATCAGCAGTGGGAAGGGTAACAGTTACCGCCCTGAGTGACAAATACCCTCGAAACAAGATCCCCTGCAAATCGGCTTGCTCCAGCTACCACAGTCGGCTCCCCCGAATTCCCACGAGATGCCGGCAAACCCAACAATTCCACACAGTGAATCAGGGAAATGCATACCTTTGGGGTGCATCCCATATCATTGTCCCTCTGCAATCTGCCTTATCAACCGACGAAAATGGATCCCCTTGACAACCACCACCCGTTCGCCTGCAATCCCGAAAATCTCCAAATCCCGTAAATCCTGATTCAGACAACGTCTAACCAAGAATTTGGGACACACCTTACATTTGGTATCGATTTGGACGACTACACTGACTATGTTACGATCAGCCCCTCCTCCATTCCTCCTATAGGAATACGAGTTGGAACTTCTCTTCCGCTAGCTTCGGCAATGCCCGGTTCATCGAGTCAGTTGCCTAATCGCAGGCAACCTAATGACAGAGAGCACGAGTAGAGTCATGATGGCGTTCCTCTCGATTTTGCACCGCGGATTACCAGCTTTTTCTCAAGCAATTGCAGTTCCGCTGCCCACAGCGCCCAGTGCGGCAAGGATGATCGCGTGAGTCAAGGTGGTTTCAGCGCTTGCCATGAAATCTCCTGAAACCTCGTCCAATGTAACGTTTCGGCAGATAAACGGGTAGAGAGAAAAACCTATTAGGAGAGGAAAACAAAGGCCATGATTGAGCGAAAGATGTCCCGCCGGAGATTCTTGCAACTCTCAGCTATTGCCGCCGCCGGCACAATTGCCGCGGCCTGTTCCCCAAGCGCCCCCGCGCCCGAAGCCGAAAGTCCTCCAGCAGTCCAGGGAGAGGAAGTCGCAACACCTGCCTCACAGTACGGCGAAGCGCCGATGTTGGCCGACATGGTCAAAGCGGGCGAACTACCTCCTGTTGACGAACGCCTGCCTGTAGATCCCATGGTTCTGGATCTGCCCTGGTCCGATGTGGGCCACTATGGCGGAACCCTGCGTAAGGCGACAACAAGCAGCTCCTTCTCAGATCAAACGCAATTCATGTACGCGCACTCCAGCCTCCATTGGACGGAGGGCGGACAAGAGGTTGGGCCAGGCCTGGCCAAAGCATGGGAAGTCAACGATGACGCCACCATCTGGACCCTCTACTACCGCGAAGGTACCCGCTGGTCCGATGGCGAACCGTTCACCGTCGACGACGTTATCTTCTGGTGGGAGGATATGATTCTAAACGACGAGCACCCCTCTTCCCGGCCCTCTTGGACCATGTCGGGCGATGCCCCCATGCAGCTGTCGAAAGTAGACGACCATACGCTCTCTATCCAATTTGCCGGCCCTTCACCGATTACCGATATTGAAATCGCAGCCTGGGCAGGTGGAGGCATCGGGACCGGTTTGGACGCGCAACCGCGACACTACATGGAGCAGTTCCATCCTGACTACTCTGACGTCCAGGACTTTGCCACCTTTACCGAAAAGCAGGAATGGTGGACGAATCCCGAACATCCGGTTCTGAACGCGTGGCGGCCGGTACGGCTGGAAGCAGGCCAGCGTTTGGTGATGGAACGCAACCCCTACTATTACATGGTGGATACGGCGGACAATCAACTGCCGTACATCGATACGGTTGACGTCAGTTTTGCCGAGAACAACGAGATTCTCAACCTGAAGATCATCAATGGCGAGATCGATTTCATGGCACATCCCAACCTCAGCCTGCGTGACATTGCAATATATAAAGACAATGAAGAAGAAGGTAACTATCGTCTTGAGCTATGGGACAATGGCGCCGGCGGCGCACCGGCCTGGGGCATCAACTGGAACTACCCCGAACCCGAAAAGCAGTCCATCTACCGTAAAGTCGAGTTTAGACGGGCGCTCTCCCATGGAATCGACCGCGAGCGCATCCGCAAACTGACCTTCTTCGGTTTAGGCGGACCCGCCAGCACCGCAGTCGATTCGATAAATTCGCGCCAATACCACAGCTCGCCTCGCGGCAAAGAGCTGTTGGACCAACTGCTCAACCTCGCCGTCGAACACGATCCCGAGAAGGCCGCCGGCCTGCTGGATGAAGCCGGTGTAACCGATCAGAATGGCGATGGATGGCGCCAGCTGCCCAGCGGCGAACCCCTTGAGATCTGGATCCAGATAAACGCCGGCAGCCCATTTACCGAATCTGCTGAACTGATGAAAGAGGACTGGCGTGCCATCGGACTGGACGCCAGGGTTGACGCCATGCCAGGCGCACAGCTAGGGCAGATTTTCCTGGGGGGAACCTACGATATCCGCGTTTTTGGCGGCGGCGCGCCAGGTTCGGCCGACCTGCTCAGTTTCCCGGTGTTCCTGACCTCATTCGGCCCCAGCGGCCGCTGGGCCCCCCTCTACGGCGCATGGATGAGCCTTGAAGGAACGCCCAGAGAAGGAATTGACGCCGACAAGCCCGCCCATGACCGCCAACCGCCATGGGACGAACCCGCGCCTGACGATCCAGCTTACCGCATGTGGCAGTTGCACAAGCAGGCCCGCAGCGAACCCGATCGCCAAAAGCGGGATGAGCTGGTCTACGAGATATTGCAGATTCACGTCGACGAAGGGCCTTTCTGGCTGGGTATAATTGCTGACCTGCCGCGTCCCGCCATCATCGGCAACCGCGTCAAGAACACACCCACGCGCGATCAGTTGCCCTTGGGTGGTTGGTTAGGCCCCTGGGTTGTCGCCTATCCAGGTGCAATTACCTACCCGGAGCAGTACTATCTAGACGACATGTCATGACGAAGCGCAAAAACATTCTCTTCATCGCGGTTGACGACCTCCGCCCTGAGATCAACTGCTTTGGCAAAGCCAAACTGCATACGCCAAACCTTGACAAGATCGCGTCTCGCGGCCTTCTATTCAACCGCGCTTTCTGCCAGGTGCCTGTCTGCGGCCCCTCGCGGATCAGTCTCCTCACCGGAAAACGCCCTACCAAACCGACCGGCAATCGCTGGGGTCTTGGCTCTCCGGGAAACGGCGATCCGACTCTGCCCGGCTACCTGAAAACACATGGCTTCCAGACGATTTCTATAGGCAAGGTGTATCACATAAACGACGACGACGAGGCCAGCTGGACAAGGCGCTACCAAGACACGTTCAACGAACAGGCTTATACTGTCCACGGCTACTGCGCCGGCTATCAGCTTGAGGAAAACCGCATAAAGTTGAAGAACTTTGGCCGCCAATTCAGGCAGGGCAAGGCTGACCTCGATCTCCCACCCATCTGCGAAGCCGCCGACGCACCTGACGAAGCCTATCCCGACGGGATCATCGCCCAGCGGGCTATCGAGGTGCTGCGAGAGTTCCAAGGACAGGAAGACCCCCTCTTCCTGGCGTTGGGCTTCTACCGGCCTCACCTTCCCTGGGCCGTGCCCCAAAAGTATTGGGATCTTTACGACCGCGACCACGTGGATCTCGCCGGAAATCCCTTTCTTCCGCAAGACGCCGTCGGCGCTTCAAATCTGGGTGACTTTCTACACTACGGCGAAGAGGAAATCGACCGCACTTATTCCGACCTGGGAAAATATCGAGAGGACGATTTCCCACTCCTCAGTGAAGAAAAACAACGAGAATGCATCCACGGCTATTGGGCAAGCGTCAGTTTCACCGACGCCCAAATCGGGAAGGTTTTGGCCGAGCTCGAGAGGCTCGGCCAGCTCGACGAAACCGTAATTGTCCTATGGGGCGACAATGGCTGGCATCTCGGCGAGCACAAACTGTGGTCTAAAACGACAAGCTTCGAAGAATCCACACGCATCCCAATGCTCGTGTCGGCCCCAGGCATGACCAAAGGCGCAACCTGCAACGCTCTTGTCGAACTGGTCGATCTCTATCCCACCCTCTGCGATCTGTCCGGATTAAATCAGCCGCCGCACCTGGAAGGACTGAGTCTGGCGCCCCTGCTCGAAGACCCGCAGCAAGAGTGGAAGACCGGCGTCTTCTCGACGATGCACCAAGGCCATGCGCATACCTTGCGCACTGATCGCTACCGCCTCACGCGCTATTCCAATGTTCCCACTGAAGGCGACCTCTGGCATCTGCGCGAATCCGCATCGGGACAAGCCTTTGAACTCTTCGACCTTCACAAGGACCCCTTGGAAAATGTGAACATAGCTAGGCGACCGCAAAACAGCGCCCTGGTTGAGGCCCTGGACCAAATGCTGACAGCCGGATGGGAGCCAATTAGAGACTCGGTGCCCTGATAGTTCGTCAAGAGTTGAGGCAGTGGTCGTCAGATTCCTGCGTGACCATAAAGAAGCTTTGCCTCTATCGTAACAAAGCAGATAAGCGCTACTGCGCACATGTTGTTCACGCAAAACGGAAAGGAGGTGTGGCGTGCTACGAGTCCGCAGGCGAAGCCCTGTTTTCTATCAAAACGTGTGGGGCTTTGCATTCGCTGTCCCAGCTCTCTTACTACTCATCGTTTTTAGCGTCTACCCGGTTCTCAATGCCCTCTACATCGGCTTCACTTCTTGGTCGCTGTCAGGGACGCCCGAATTTATCGGCTTAGACAACTATATAACGATGTTTGTGAGGGACCCGGAGTTCCTCCGCTCCCTCAGGACCACCGCCATCTACGCCGTTGGGCTGAACCCGATCATGTGGGCGATCGCTCTGGCGCTGGCTCTTCTGTTCAACCAGGAGATGAGAATGCGAGGCGTTTTTCGCACCATCTTCTTCACTCCGGTAGTCGTCTCTTGGGTTGTGGCGTCCATGGTCTGGTACCTGATATTTCATCGCTCATTTGGTCTGAACGCCCATATCATGCGCTTCTTCGGACAGCCAGGGATCAAGCTTCTCGAAGATTCACAATACGCGCTGTTGGCCATCATCGTCCTTAGTCTCTGGAAAAGCATGGGCTACTACATGGTCCTATTCCTTGCCGGTCTGCAGAACATCTCGCGTGTATTCTACGAAGCCGCCGATGTGGATGGGGCAAACAGTTGGCAACGATTCTGGCATATAACCCTACCCCTCCTAATGCCCGCAACACTGTTTGTCATGGTCATCTCAATCATCAACTCTTTCCAGGTTTTCACGCCCATCTATCTTCTGACTCGGGGCGGTCCGCATGGCGCCACGCGCGTGTTGCCAATGCTGATCTACGAAAACGCGTTTCTCTTCTTGAAAATGGGCTATGCTAGCGCCATGGCCATGATACTTTTCGTCATCTTAATGGCATTGACCCTATTGCAACTGCGGGTTTTCCGCTCAGATGTAGGATGATGATTCGTGATCGCCCTTAGCTCTCAGAAGGAGGTCAACCTTGAGTACAGCCGTTTCTGCTGACAGGGATTCTGAGCCTGCCGCCAACGCCGTCGACCGGCAAGAAAAACCCGCAGCGTCTGGCCGGGGGATATTGGGCAAGGCAGCTCTGTACGCGGTCCTCCTCCTGGGTAGTGCCATCATGCTTCTCCCACTCATTTGGATGGTCTCCACAGCGTCTAAACCTATCGAAGAGACGATCATCCCAGAGTTTCGTCTTATCCCTGGCGAGTTCCTACTTCCGGAAAACCTGGTCAAGGCATTTCAGCGCGTCCCAATGATCCTTTACTTCCGCAATAGCGTCATCGTCACCGCCGCAGTAACAGCCGGACGAGTATTGTTGTGCGCATTGGCCGGATACAGTTTCGCTAAATTCACCTATCGCGGCCGTGACCTGCTTTTCGCCCTGGTCCTTTCGACGATGATGATCCCGTTCTACGTCGTCGTCATTCCTCTCTACATTGTTGTCTATCAGCTTGGTTGGCTGAACAACCTCATAGCTTTGATTGTGCCTGGCCTGGTAACTGCGTTCGGCGTGTTCCTCTTGCGTCAGTTTATGATGGGCGTTCCCAGCGAGTTGATCGATGCGGCTCGCATTGATGGAGCCAGTGAACCTCGCACTTTCTTGACTATTGTCCTGCCCCTGACGAAACCTGCACTCGTGACGCTCGCCATCTTCACTTTCATGAGCACATGGGATGACTACGTCTGGCCGTTGTTGGTCATCACCAGACAGGATCTTCTTACCGTGCCCCTCGGCCTGGCCGCCTTTACGCAGGAATACATCACTTACTACAATGAACTGATGGCCGCCGCACTGATTGGCATGGCGCCAACGTTCCTTGTTTTCCTGATCTTCCAACGTGAGTTCGTAGAAGGAGTGTCCCTCAGTGGTATCAAGGGATAGTCAGCTAACCCTGGACAGAAAGGAGGCGTAACGAACACAATGGAATGTAGTGCTCCTATGTCAAGACTCGTGACCTTTGGTCACAGTTGTGCTTTCATCTTGTGGTTTCCCGTAGCATTCAAGGAGGTAAGTCAGCTATGAGTCACAAAGTTTCCCGACGAAGGTTTCTTAAGATGTCTGGCCTGGTAGCAGGAGCAGCTATGCTGCAAGCCTGCGCGCCTGCCGCAGCGCCGGCGGAGAGTCAAGCCGGCGAAATGCCAGCAGCAGAGCCGTCGATCACGCTGACCTTCTGGACACACAACTACGACCCCGTCGTGGCATTCGCGCAAAGAAAAGCCGAAGAATTCCAGGAAATGAACCCCAATGTTGAGGTCGAATACTCCTCTGTCACAACCGCGGACCTCGATTCACGGCTGTTCACGACCTTGGCCGCTGGCACGGGGCCGGACGGATTTAACAATGGCGGCTGGAACTATGCACAACTGTCCGCCAATAACTGGCTTGCGCCTGTCTCGCCAGAGGGATTTGGCGTGGGCTCGGATCAGGAAGCGATGGATCTGTTCATCGATTCCAGCTTGAACGGGCTGGTCCAGGACGGCAAGCTGTACGCAGTTCCCTTCGAATGGAATGCACTGTCGCTGTACTACAATCGGGCGCACTTCATCGAGGCCGATTTGGACCCGGATTCGCCGCCGCAAACCTGGGAAGAAGTGACAGAATTCGCCCTCAAGCTGACCAAGAGCGATGACGTCGGCAACATCACCCAGCCAGGCTTCCAACAGTCCTACGGACCGGGCACCGAGTGGCCCCTCAAACGGCTGCATGGCATGCTCGTCCAAGCTGGCGTGGACTACCTGGATGAAACACACACCTCTTGCGCGCTCGACAACCAGGACGCCATCGATGCCATCGAGTATTACACTGACTGGACAGTTAACCACCAGGTGTCCTTACAGGGCTTTGAGGTGCCTGGCGTGTCAGGCAACCCATTCCGGGCAGGGTATGTGTCCATGGACCTCTCCGGCCCTTACAACCCAGCCGCCATCAAGCGGGCCAACCCTGACTGGGGATTCAAAGGAGACGACGGATGGGATGTCGCTCCCTTCCCGCAGTGGTCAGAGGGCATACTCAAGCAGAAAGCGTCCCCACTTTGGCGATGGGGGCTGTTTGTCAATAGTGCCTCGGATCATCCCGCTGAGACGTGGGCCTACATCCACACCATGGTTGAAGATTGGAGGGCTGTCCGCGACGATGTCGGCTACCTACCCTCGATCAAGGGCTGGATGGACGACCCTGAGAACACCAAGGATACTCCCTGGCTCACGGTGCAGTTACAAGACCTTGACGTCGGCGTACCAGTACCGCTGATACCCAAGTACCAGGAACTCGCCAAGGAGAACCTGGAAATGCTGGAACGCGTCTACGATGACGTGCAAACAGTAAGCGAATCTGTCGCTGAGTTCTGCCAGAAAGTTAATACCATTCTAGCGAGCTCCTAGCAGAATAAAGTTCCAGGTGACCGGCACGTTTCCAGTGCCGGTCACCTGAGGCTTGAAAAACCTGGAACCGTCGCCTTCTGTCTTAGTGACCACGATGATGACCGCACAGTGGCTTTCCCTTCCCCCCCTTGAGCCATACTAGGGCTGGCATAAACGACCACTTGTGCGCGGCTTTCCTTGACTGGCGCTTTGGCTCCCCATTCTGCTGGACAATCGCAGACCCCTTCCGAAAGAGAGACAAAACCATGAAGTTCGGTGCATCTGTGTGGCCTTTCAAATGGGACACCCCTTACGATGAAGCAATCTCGAGGATCGCACAGCTGGGGTTTAGCGCTGTCGAGCTGATTGCCTGGAAGCGTGAAATTCTCGACGAATATTACACGCCGCAAACTGTCAAAGATCTCAGGAACATTATTGACAGCGAAGGCCTCGTCCTATCCCAATTTGTCTCAACCCCTTCAGGAATGGCCAGTCCGGACAAGCGGGAAAGAGAACAATCTGTTGAACATTTCAAGAAGCTGGTCGAGGTTGGTGTCGAGCTTGGAACAGAGATAGTTAACAGCGTTTCGGTCCATCCCTTTGGCATTCAGTTCCCGCGGATTACCGACCTTCCACACATGCAGAAATTCCAGGTAGATATCCCCACAGGTCTGAATTGGCAACAGAATTGGCTCGATTATGTCGACATCATGCGACAGTGCTGTAATCTATGTGAGCAAGCGGGAATTAAGTACGCACTTGAGCCGCATCCGTTTCGGTACATGGCAAACGCCGCCTCCATGCTGCGTTTAATCGAACACGTCGGGTCGGACTCACTGGGGATGAATTTTGATCCCAGCCACCTGTTCCCCGTAGGTGAGATTCCCCATATGGTCATCTATCAGCTGGGTGATCGAATCTTCCATTGCCACTTTTCCGACAATGACGCAATGACGAATGTTCACTGGCGGCCCGGAAAAGGAAAGATCGATTGGGAAGCCGTGATGATAGCGCTCAAAGACGTCGGCTTCGATGGCGTGATCTCGATAGAACTGGAGGATGTGCCCGGTGTTGCCAGAAGTGTCTCCGATCTCCCTGCCGAATGGGTAGCAAGCGAGGCATTTGATCGGGAGAACATCGCTTCTCTCCGATACATCAAAGACATTGGTGAGCGTGTTGGCATAGTGGAAGCATGAAGCGTCATGCTGCCGGCGCTGACGTTGGAAGGAGAACCACTTTTCAGAGCAAAGACTGGCTTTCATCGGAACATACACTGAATCGATCCTGTTTGGAACCGGAGAATTTCTCGAAGGGAAAGGGGAGGGCATCTATGTGTACAGCCTGGATGTGTCACCTCGGGCGCTCTGGAACTATGTAGTTTGCCAGAAGACGGACCCAATCCATCCTTACGGGCTTTGATCCCTCCCGCAGGTATCTGTATACTGTCAACGAACTCGATTCGACGATGGCGGGTTTTCGATACGACAGTGACGAGCGAAGCCTATTTGAAATCCAGCCACTTTCGACGCCTCCGGATGACTTCGGAGGATCAAGCACCTGCGCCGAAGCGCAGATCTCTCCCTCTGGAAAGTTTCTTTATGGCTCTAATCGCGGACATGACAGTATCGTGACATACGCCATCGATCAGGCCGATGGGCTGCTGACGTGTGTCGGCCATCAGAGCACGTAGGGCAAAACACACAGGCACTTCGCGATCAGCCCAGGCGGTGAGTCTCCGCTGGCAGCCAACCAGGACACTGACAACGTCGTGACATTGAGGCTCGACCCCGCATCATGCGATCTCGTTGCGACAGGCCATTCCGCCCACGTGCCGACACCCGTATGCGTAAAACTAATGTAAGCCAACTTTCCCCGAGAAGCCGAAGAATTATCCTGGCAGCGTGACCGGGGTTTCCACGGACAGAGTAGTCATAGAGCAGTTAGGCGACCGTTTGGGACGGAGATTAGACAAACCTGTCTACCTCTCGCTTGCAAGGCAGTGAATACCTTAAACCTCTATACGGCGCCTAAGTCTTCCTGTTGGCGGCTTCCGATCCACATTGCAATTCCTGGAAGCGAAACAAATTCTCATTTCATCAGGACCAAAGCCACATGGACCGCCCTCATATCTTACTTATCACCACCGACCAGCAGCGCCATGATTCCGCCGGCGACGCTGCCCCCGCCTTCATGCGCACCCCCCATTTCGATCATCTGACGCGCGAAGGCGTCAACTTCAGCGCCGCCTACGCCGACTGCCCCATCTGCGTGCCCTCGCGCATGTCGATCATGACCGGCAAATACGTCACCACGCACGGAATGACCGGAAACGGTCCGTCCTCCCGCGTCTTGACGGGCGCCCGCAACACACTCCCAACCTGCATGAACCAACTGGGCTATCAGACCGCCGCCATCGGCAAGATGCACTTCACCCCCCAGCGCGCCCGCCACGGCTTTCAGGAAATGATCCTGCCGGAAGATTACTACCGCCACATGGCGCGCCGCGGCTACGACGTCCAACCGATGCACCACGGCCTCGGCCAGAATGAACTCTACCCCGGCTTGGCGACCGTGCCAGAGGCTTTGACCCTCACCTCCTGGACTGCCGAACAGTGTGTAGAGTTCATCCGCGAGCGCCGTGATCCCACAGTCCCCTTCTTCCTCTGGTGCTCCTTTTCCAAACCTCATCCGCCGATAGACCCGCCGGAACCCTACTACTCCATGTATCTCGACTGCGACATCCCCCAACCGGTCTTCGGCGACTGGAGCGAGGACGAACACGTGCCCTACGCCTTCCGGCTGACGCGCGAGAAACAGTCCTTCGACCTCGTGCCACCTGAGATTATTCGCGCCGCCCGCGCAGCCTATTACGGCGTTATCACCCAGATCGATTACAATATGGGCCGCATCTTCGCCGCTTTGCAAGATATGGGAATCTTCAACGAAACACTTATCATCTATACGTCAGATCACGGCGAATACCTTGGCGATCATCACGCTGGCGCCAAGAGCTTCTTCCACGAACCCTCTGCCCACGTCCCGTTTGCCTTGCGCATGCCGCAACCCTGGGACAACCGCCAACATGGTACGTGCAACCGTTCCCTGGTCACCCTGGCCGACATTCTGCCGACCGCAGTAGCAGCCGCCGGCGGAACACCTCCGCAAGATGTTGACGGCGTCGACCTTGTCGCCCTGGCCCGCGGCAAAATCGCGCCGCGTCCCTACCTGGAGTCACAGATGGGTGGCTCCAACCGGCCCGGAAATATCGCCATTACCGACGGCCGCTGGAAATACCTCTGGTTCCCTGAGGGCGGCAGCGAGCAACTTTTCGACCTCGAAAGCGATCCTCACGAACTGCGCAATCTCGCGGGCACTGCCGAAGCCACATCCCATCTTCAACGACTGCGGACCGAACTGATCGAACGTCACTACGCACGCGGGTCAGCCGCAGTGGCCGGCCGCAACTGGGTGACGCTGCCCGTCCCCAAGGATACCGAAGCAGATCGACGCAACACCAGTTGGCCCGGCTATCATACCGAGTATCACAATGTGGACGTGCGCCATTAAGCAAGCGAGAACCTATCATAGGCTCTCCTGTTTTTCCCTTCAGTCTCATATTCATCATGCAAAGGAGAACCCAGATGTCACGAGTCCAAACTAGCCCTTCCACCCGCCCCGCGTACGCGGTGTGGGTACTGCTGCTGGCGCTTATGCTGGTGCTGGCGGCCTGCGGTGCCGGCGACGAGCCTGCTGCCGAGGAAGAACCGGCTGCCGCTGAAGAAGCCGCCTCCGCGGATGACAGCGATGATGCCTCCGCCGACGGTGCAATGATGTCCTCCAACGAGGCGCCCCAGCTTGCCGAAATGGTCGCCGCCGGCGACCTGCCTCCCCTCGAAGAACGTATTCCCAACGATCCGCTGGTAATCGACCTTCCTTGGATCGAAATCGGCAAATATGGTGGCACTTTGAAGCGCACCACCACCCGCAGCGATTTCCGCACCACTTCGGCCTATATGTACGGCCATTCGCCGCTGCATTGGGAAGAGGGCGGCACAGCCGTCGGCCCAGGGCTGGCCAGAGCCTGGGAGAGTAACGCCGACGCCACTGAGTGGACCTTCTACTTCCGAGAGGGGACCAGGTGGTCCGACGGCCAGCCCTTTACTGTAGACGACATCCTCTTCTGGTGGGAGGACATGGCAGCTAACCCGGAACATCCCATGGCAATGCCGGCCTGGACACTCGTTGGCGGCCAGCCCATGACTGCCGAAAAGATCGACGACTACTCGATTCGCTTCACCTTCGTTTCCCCCTCTCCCCTGATCGAGAGAGAGCTGGCCGCATTTGTCAATGGCGGAATCTCAGGCAATTTCGGGCCGTACCCACGTCACTACCTGGAGCAGTTCCATCCCGATTACTCTGATGCTGCCGACTACGAGGAGTTCACCGAGAAGCAGGACTGGTGGATCAACCCCGACAGGCCCGTATTGAATGCCTGGATGCCGGTCACGCTTGAGCCAGGCAACCGCCTGATTCTGGAGCGCAATCCCTACTACTATGTTGTCGATACCGCCGGCAACCAGCTTCCCTATTTGGACAAGCTGGAAGTGATCTACTCTGAGAATGCCGAAGTGCTGAAGCTGCGTATCTTCAACGGTGACGTAAACTTTCATGCCCATCCCCATCTCTCCCTCCGCGATCTGGCAGTCCTGAAGGAGAATGAGGCCAATGGCGACTATCGCGTTCTCCTCTGGGATAACGGCGCCGGCGGCGCACCCGCCTGGGGCGTCAACTGGAACAACCCCGACGACGGCAAACGCGAAATCGTTCGCACAGTCCAGTACCGTAGAGCCCTGTCCCACGCCATGGACCGCGAGCGTATCCGTAAGATCACCTTCCTCGGCTTAGGCGAGGAGGCCAGCACCGGAACCATGTCCCCCAACTCAGTCCAGTTCAACCGTTCGGAAAGAGGTAAAGAGATTCTGGTCGAATGGCGAGAATCCGCGGTCACCTATGACCCTGAACTGGCCGCCAGCCTCCTCGACGAGATCGACGTCACCGACCAGGATGGCGACGGCTTCCGCGATCTCCCCGACGGCTCACCTCTCGAAGTCCGAATCGACTTCCCGGCCGGCAATACCGCCTTCCTCGAAACGGCCGAGCTAATGGTTGAGGATTGGAAAGCGGTCGGCCTTAACGCCTATGTCAATTCGATTCCCGGCTCGCAAGTCGGCGTGATGACAACCAACGCCACCTACGACATTCGCCTCTATGGCGGCGGCGCACCTGACGGTCCCGATGTCTTGACCTACCCTGCCTGGCTTGTGTCTTACGGCAGCGGTGGCCGCTGGGCTCCCCTATACGGCGCTTGGATGGCCGCAGAGGGCACGCCCAAAGAGGGCACCGAGCTGGATCTGGACCCACGCGACCGCACGCCCCCGCGTGAAGAAATCCCAGTCGACGATCCCATGTATCGCATGTGGGAGCTCTACAAACAGGCAATTGCCGAAGTGGATGTCGCCAAACGCGACGAACTCACCTTCCAGATCATCCAGATTCACATCGACGAAGGTCCCTTCCTTTTGGGCGGCATCGCCGATCCACCCAATATCGTGGTCGCCGGCAACATGATTCATAACGTGCCAACTCGCGATGACCTTCCGCTCGGCGGTTGGCATGGCCCTGGTGTCCTTGGCATGCCCGGCGCAATGACCTATCCGGAAGTATACTTCTACGAAGAGTAGAATCGCAGACCTACCTGCCGAGCTGATCGATTCGGTCTGCAACCGATTTGAACGCCCGTGCAGGAGAACGCCGCAAGCTGAACCGGACGCGAATTCCAGTAACATCCGGCCGGTAAGTGGCGAAACGAAAGGATGAAGAATAAGGGAGAGAGGAGTGGATCCCAAACTCCTCTCTCCCGCGTAGAAACAAGGAAACTCGTATTCAAACGGGCCGACAGGCGGGCGTTTCGTCCGCTTTCTTGTATACTGTAGTTGCGTGAAATCAGGAGTAGGCTGCACGTTGGAGGCCGCTGTTGCAACAATTCATCATTCCCCGCTTTCTATACATGCTGATCACGATGTTCTTTGTCTCGATCGTGGGCTTCGTGATTATCAATCTGCCGCCCGGCTCCTACTTGGATGTCTACCGCGAAGAGCTGGAGTCTCAGGGGACAACGACTACAGAGAGCCAGCTGGAAACTATAGTACAGCAGTACGGCCTTGATCAGCCGATCTACGTGCAGTATTGGAAGTGGGTAAGCGGCTTTGTCCAGGGTGACTTTGGCCGTTCCTTTGCCTACAACAAGGACGTGAGCGAGCTGATTTGGGAGCGTCTGATGCTGACAATGCTTATCTCGATCACTACCCTGCTGGTAACCTGGTTAGTTGCTATCCCAATCGGCATCTATTCCGCCACGCACCAGTACCAGGCCAGCGATCACCTCTTCACTACCATCGGTATGGTCGGGCTCTCAATTCCAAATTTCCTGCTCGCTCTTATCTTCATGGTCATTGCTGCCATGAGCTTCGATCAGTCGGTCGGAGGGCTGTTTTCACCCGAATATGAAGACGCTCCCTGGGACGTCGCCAAGCTATGGGACCTCCTGAAACATCTGTGGATCCCTGTTATCGTCGTCGGTACCTCCGGCACGGCCGGGCTGATCCGAATGATGCGGGGTAATCTGCTCGATGTACTCAAAATTGCATATATCACATCAGCGCGCGCCAAGGGGCTGCCTGAACGGCGGGTGATCCTAGTCCACGCCGTGCGCAATGCAATCCATCCATTGGTGATGGTTCTGGGCACCAGCCTGCCACAGATCATTTCAGGCGCTACCATCGTCTCAATGGTACTCAGCCTTCCCACTACAGGTCCCCTCTACTTCAATGCCCTGCTCCAACAGGACATGTATCTCGCCGGCACCTTCCTTGTCTTTCTGGCCGGGCTGTTGGTAATCGGCAACTTCCTGGCCGATATCCTGCTCGTCTGGATCGATCCTCGCATCCGCTACACTTGATCATGGCGACAAACGCTGCAACCGTCAATCTTCAAGCTGGAAATGATGCCCGCAAGGCTACGGCTATTTCACCTGCCAGGCTGATCGGGCGCCGCTTTCTGCGCAACCGACTCGCCATCGGCGGCGGACTCGTCCTGATCTTCTTGTATGGGTCGGCCCTGTTTGCAGACTTTCTGGCCCCAGTTCGCTTTACTGATGTGCACGAAGACTACGTATTTGTGCCCCCGCAGCTGCCCCGCTTTCTCGACGAACAGGGAAATTTTCACTTGCGTCCCTTTGTCTATGGCCTCGACAGCAAAATCGACATGGACACATTCCGCTGGGTACACGATGAAGATTTCGAAACAATTTACCCGATTAAATTCTTTGTAAAGGGATACGAATACAAACTGTTCGGACTGATCCCTTTCAACCGCCATCTCTACGGCGTGGACGAGCCGGGCGTATTCTATCTGCTGGGCAGCGACGATTTGGGCCACGATATGGTCGCGCGTGTTTTTATGGGCGCCAGAATTTCGCTGACAATCGGTCTGGTCGGTGTGATCCTGACAATCATTTTCGGTGCTTCACTGGGCACGATTTCGGGCTTCTACGGCGGAATGATTGATACCATGATCCAACGCGTCATCGAGTTCCTGATGTCCTTTCCCGCGATTCCTTTATGGGCTGCTCTGGCCGCGGCCATGCCTCCAACCTGGTCCCCTTTGCAGCGATTCTTTGCCATTTCCGTAATCCTTTCCCTGATACAATGGACCGGCCTCGCTCGCCAGGTGCGGGCAAAAGTGTTGTCCTACCGCGAAATGGAGTACTCGCTGGCAGCTAGGGCCGCCGGCGCCTCCGACGCCCGCATCATTTTTCGCCACTTGCTGCCCAATGCATTCAGCCACATAATCGTCGTCTCCACACTGGCCATTCCCGGCATGATTCTGGCCGAGACCGCCCTCAGCTTCCTGGGATTAGGCATTCAGCCGCCTCAGACCAGTTGGGGCGCCCTCCTGAAGCAGGCCCAATTGGTAAGTGTCCTTCTTCAACAGCCCTGGCTACTGATCCCTGCTTTCTTCGTCATTGCCGCCGTCCTCACCTTCAACTTCGTCGGCGACGGACTGCGCGACGCAGTCGATCCCTATTCACTCTAAAAGCATGGGCAAGAGATGCAGCGCCAAGCGTGCCGCTCGTTCTGCAGGGCAGTCTTCAATCCTGCTCTTCAACATTCAATGTTATTGGCGAAAAGACTTTTCGCACGTGAGTAGAATGTCCCGATATTTCGTCGTCTGTGCACCGCTGTCTCTCCTGGTTCTGGCCTCATGCAGGTCCTCCCCTGAATCCAACACTGTAGACCCGTTACAAACGGCCACCCCACAACCCACTGCCAATGCAACCCCTCTTCGGCGAGGTGAGAATGTCGCGGGTCGGGGTGTTGGACGCGGTTCTACAAAGACCGAAGAAGGCCATTTATCAATTGATGAAGAAACCGCGCACAACGCGATCGATGGCGATTCTGAAACGGTCTGGAGTTCTGGACAGCATCCAACACAGTGGTTCTCAGTTGCCCTGGACGGTTTGTACATGATACATTCTGTGGAGTTGGTAACGGCACAAGCTCCGCCTGGTCCGACTACACATGAGGTGTGGTTAGGAAACGCTACAGGTACCCGCACACTCTATAAACGTCTCTCCGACGTCTACACCGAGGACGGCCAAACGCTCAACATTGTTATTGTGCCCCCGCGGGTCGCAGACGAAGTCCTGGTTCTCACTCTTGAGAGTCCCTGTTGGGTGGCTTGGCGCGAGTTGCGAGTGTTCTGGTCACCCGCTGCCAACCTCGCTGAACGATTGGAGTCTGGCCTGAAACTTGTCAAAAATGTCTCGGGATTCGAGTTTCCAGTGCAGGTCACGCAAGCAGGCGATGGCAGCGGCAGGATTTTCGTTGTCGAACAGAAGAACTCTGTCCTTATCATGCAAGACGGCGTGATCCAGGATGATCCCTTTCTGGACATTGCTGACCGCGTCAGTTGCTGCGGCGAACAAGGGCTGCTGAATCTAGCCTTTCCGCCTTCCTTTCCAGCCATCCCTATTCTATATGTGAGTTACACAAGTATCGACGGCGTCACTGTAGTCAGCCGTTTCGCAACCAGCGGCGATCCGAACAAAGTCGACCAGGACAGCGGGGAAATTATCCTGACAATCGACCAACCTGACGCGATGCACAATGGCGGCCATCTTGCCTTCGGGCCGCAGGATGGCTTCCTCTACATAGGCAGTGGAGACGGCGGTCTCTGGTACGAAAACGCAGGCCAGGAACCCACGTCACTGCGAGGCAAGATACTTCGGATCGACGTAAGAGATCCAGAAATTCCCTATCGCGTGCCCGACCGTAATCCCTACTCGCAGATTTACGACTTCCGTGGGGAAATATGGGCGCAGGGCATTCGCAATCCCTGGGGATTTGCCTTTGACCCGCAGACCGGCGACCTTTTTATACTGGATGTCGGTAACTCGCATCGCGAGGAAGTGAACTTCCAGCCCGCCACAGGTGAAGGCGGCGAGAATTACGGGTGGCCCATAATGGAAGGACCTATCTGTTTCGAATACTGGCCATGCGACCAGCGTGTCGTTGGCTTGACAGCCCCCGTGGCCGAATTCGACCATACCCAAGGTGGCGCAGTCGTGGGAGGGGCGGTCTATCGCGGTAGCGGCAGCCCGGAATTGCAGGGTCTATTCCTCTTTGCCGACTTCTGCAGTGGACGGATATGGGGACTGAAACCTCCCCAGTTGGATTCCCAGAACGTGTGGCAGACTGAACGGCTTGCCAACGCATCTGTTCCAATAAGAAGGGTCGGCAAAGACGAAGAAGCCAATATCTACGTCACCGGCTATCAAGACGGCGCCGTCTACATGCTGGTGGAACAATAAGTCTGAAATTCGATCTGGTCGCATTAGACCCCTGTCATAATTTCATTCGCAATCAGAACCAGTCTACGCATAGCCAAAATAATGCTATGACCGAAACGAAAAAAATCTGCTGCTTATTCTGTGTCTTTTTCTTGGCTCTCTTCGTGGCCGCCTGTTCTTCAACAACCTATGAAAGTCTATCTGCACCCGGTTCATCCGACACCTCCCAGCCTCTCGCCAATTTGAAAATCTCACTCTCTCCTGCCA
This sequence comes from Caldilineaceae bacterium bin5, assembly GCA_002238445.1. GTDB lineage: Bacteria > Chloroflexota > Anaerolineae > Caldilineales > Caldilineaceae > Bin5. Next base: position 111,547 of record MPML01000005.1, on the reverse strand, counting down.
CAGCGCCATCCGTCACTCCAGTCGTGAGCACCCCGCTCGGGGAAAATGTGGCCCCTCTGGCATCCGGCCTCACCTACATCAGAAGCGCCGAAGGCCATCTGGTCCCCGATGAAGCAGCTCACTTGGCCATCGATGGCGACCCCGAAACAATCTGGAGTTCCCAACAGTCTGCGCCGCAGTGGTACGCTATCGGTTTGGACCAGCACTATCTGGTAGACAGAGTAGAGATGGTCATCACCCAGGCGCCTCCAGGTCCGACCACGCACGAAGTATGGCTAGGTTATGGGTCGGGCCTGCGCACCTTCTATAAGCGCCTGTCCGACATCCACACTGAGGACGGCCAGACGCTAACTGTCGAAATCAGACCACCACAGATCGTGAACGAAGTGCTGATTCTGACCACTCACAGCCCAAGCTGGGTCGCCTGGCGTGAACTGCGGGTCTTCGGTACCCAAGTGGCCGTACCCGAGTCGGACAACAATGTCCCCAAATACGAAGTCGCAAAGGTTGCAACAGGGCTGGAATATCCAGTGCGGGTAACGCACGCAGGCGACGGCAGCGGCCGCGTCTTCGTTGTCGAGCAACCAGGCCGCGTTCGGATAGTCAACGATGCCGTTACAATTGAGACACCGTTCCTGGACATTTCAGAGCGCGTCAGCTGCTGCGTCGGTGAGAGGGGCCTGTTCGGTCTGGCATTCCCTTCAACTTATCCTGACAGCGGGCACTTCTACCTGAGTTACACAAACAATGAAGGTGCTACCACCATCAGCCGTTTCGCCACCACCACCGACCCGAATCGGGCAGACGAAGACAGCGAGGAAATACTGCTCACCATCGAGCAACCCCACGAAAACCACAACGGCGGCCATCTGGCATTCGGTCCGCAAGACGGTTACCTCTATATAGGCAGCGGTGACGGCGGTCTCCCCCGCGATCCCAAAAACAGCGGGCAGTCGTCCGATACGTTGCTGGGCAAGCTCCTGCGCATCGATGTGGAGTCGGGCTCCGTGCCCTACGCCATCCCCCCCGACAATCCTTTCGCACAGGACAGCAAATACCGCCCCGAAATCTGGGCCCTGGGCCTGCGCAATCCATGGGGGTTTGCTTTTGACAAACATAGCGGCGGCCTGTACCTCCCTGACACAGGCAACGCCAAGCGCGAGGAAGTGAATCACCAGCCCGCAGGATTTCCCGGTGGTGCAAACTACGGCTGGCCTATTATGGAGGGCGAAATCTGCTTTGAGCATGACATCCTTTCCTGTAGCGCCGACGACCTGACTCTGCCCGTGGCCTCATACGACCACACCCGCGGTTGCGCAATTGTCGGTGGAGCCGTCTATACCGCAGAAGAGCTCCCTCCACTTCAAGGGACATTCATCGTTGCCGACTACTGTACCGGTCACATTTATGGTGTGGAACTGTTTGACAGAGATGAAACAAATGAAGACCAGAGCAGATGGCGGAGCATACTACTGACAAAGGCTGGTATGCCTATCAGTAGTGTTGGAGAGGATGAAGAGGGAAATATCTATTTCACCGGACATGCACAGAATGACGGCATCGTTTTCATCCTCACGAAACAATGATGAGCAGACATGATTGTCACTCCTTGCCGTTCAGTGCCCGCCGAATTCTCGAACAACTCTCGGAAATAATCTACTTGACAAATACACACAAAACGGTGCCACCGCCTGAGCGACCAAGGTCAAAGGCGCGCGCGCTAACTGCCTTGCTTCTGGCTCTGATCGTCACGGCCTCTTGTGCCGCACAGCCGGAGCCCGATCGGCCTGCCGCGAAGAGCAAAGTAAACCAGCAACCGCCAGCCACATCTACCCCGGCACCTACACCTTCAGCCACACCGGAGCCCACAGCTACTGAATCAACGCCGCCGCGCCCGAACCTTGCCCTCGCCGGAACTGCGCGCGCCTCGGCCGAAACAGAGTCGGCTGATAGGGCCCTTGATGGCGATCCCGCAACCGCCTGGAGCTCCCTCCAACATCCCTCCCAGTGGATTGCAATTACTCTCGATGACCTGTATCTTGTGGACAGCATTGAGTTGGTTGTTGCTCAAGCGCCTCCCGGCCCGACAACGCACCTCTTGTGGCTCGATAACGGATCACTCGTGCGAACGCTATTTAGGAGGCTCTCTGATGTCCACACCGAGAATGGGCAGACACTTGCAATTGAAGTAGATCCGCCGCGTCCCGTTAGAGAGATCCTGATTCAAACGCTTGACAGCCCAAGCTGGGTCGCCTGGCAGGATGTGAAAATATTCGGTACGCAAGTTTCTCGCCAAAGCGAAAATGATATGCCTCCTCAGGTCGGGCTGGAATTGTTCCTGGAAGGCCTGGTTAAACCAGTGCAGGTTGCCCATGCCGGGGATGGTAGCGGCCGTGTCTTCGCGGTTGAGCAGCACGGCCGCATCAAAGTCGTCCACAGTGGAATCGCCAACGACACCCTCTTTCTTGATATCTCGAACCAGGTCAGCTGTTGCGAAGAGCGAGGCCTTCTAAACATCGCCTTTCCCCCCTCCTTTCCCGCCAGCCAGCAGTTCTACCTGAGCTATACCAATCTTGACGGCGACACTGTCATAAGCCGCTTCAAAACCACAGACGATCCCGACATTGCCGATCCGGCCAGCGAAGAAATTCTGCTTACCGTCGGTCAACCACATGAAGCGCACAACGGAGGCCGCCTTGTATTCGGTCCTGAAGACGGCTACCTGTACGTTGGCATGGGAGACGGAGGCAGTGACGGCTATCCAATGCATACCGGACAAGACCCCAGCCTCCTACTGGGCAAGATTCTGCGAATCGATGTCGAATCAGCAGACCTACCCTATGGTATCCCCGCCAGCAACCCATTTGTCGATGTCGACGGCTATCGCGCCGAAATCTGGGCAATGGGGCTGAGAAACCCATGGGGATTCGCGTTCGACAGCCACACTGGCGAACTCTATCTCCCCGACACCGGACACAACAGTCGCGAAGAACTGAATTACGTGCCTTCATCCAGTCTTGGAGGCGAAAACTATGGCTGGCCTACCGTCGAAGGTACCAGGTGTATAGAGTTTCCCGACTTGCCTTTTCCATGCAGCCATGTAAAAGAATTCACCTCTCCAGTAGCCGAATTCGACCACACTCGCGGCTGCGCCATAGTCGGCGGCGTTGTCTATCGCGGCAGCGAGCTGCCCCAATTGAAAGGCCGTTTCCTGTTCGCCGATTTCTGTCGCGGTGCTATATGGGAGATCGGCCGCATCGAGGACTCCGTTGACGGGAATGCGGTAGTATCTTGGAGGAGCGTATACCTCGCAAACGCCCGCGTCCCCGTCAGCAGCATTGGCGACGACGAAGAGGGCAATGTCTACGTAACCGGCTACCAAAATGGTACAATTTACAAGGTCACGTCGAAGTAGACAGGAGACTTGCCCACACGCCCCGCTCGCACAATCCGTTCCCAGTTCTTGAAACAGCGTTCATTCTAGCCGTCCATTCAGTGAAAACAATACCCGGTCCAACAGGATAAGCCATACATGAGAACCGCCGTCACGTTGACAAGCCTGCTGCTTACTCCAAATGCCTTGACCTCTTGCGACCTACAACCGGTGCCTGAACTACCCCTTGCAACGGCCAAGCCCACTCGGCAGTTCTCTCCGCCTGAAACACCTGCAGTTTCCACTAGTACCGCACAGAACCAACCGCCTACCGCAACACCAGCGCCCAATAGCCAAAATGGCGCGCTGCTGGGAACAGTACGCGCCCACCTGGGTGAAGAGACGGCCCAAAATGCCATCGATGGCGACCTTGAAACGACCTGGAATTCCCTGAATTTTCCTGCCCAATGGATTGCTATCGCTCTCGACGAACTACCTCTTGTCGAAAGGGTTGAGGTGGTCGTTGCTCAGGCTACTGCTGGTCCAACCACACATGTCATGTGGACAGACAATGGGACAGGCGTGAGAACATTTTTTAGGCGATTCGCCGACCTCCATACAGAAGATGGGCAAACGCTGAAAATCGAATTCGATCCTCCCCAATCTGTTAAGAAAATCCTCGTTCAAACACTCGAAAGTCCCAATTGGGTCGCTTGGCGGGAAGTGAGAATACATGGTTCGCCTCTCTCTCCTCTAGAAGAGAACGCGAAGCCCTCCTCGATTAGACTCGAAAAATTCCTGGAAGGCATGGATCTGCCGGTTCAGGTTACCCATGCCGGAAACGGCAGCGATCATTTCTTCATCGTGGAGCAGAGAGGCCGTATCAGCATCGTCCAAAATGGAGTCGTCAACAGTACCCCCTTTCTCGATATATCAGATCAGCTAACCTACTTCGGGGAGCGCGGGCTCATGAATATCGCATGTCCCCCCAACTTTACGACTAGCCAGCAATTCTACGTGAGCTTTACCAATCTTGGCGGTGACCTTGTCCTCAGTCGCATTTCCACCTCAGACGATGGCGCCACAGCCGACCAGGACAGCGAAGAAATCCTCCTCGCCGTGAGTCAACCCCATCGCGCACACAACGGAGGCAGTCTCGCATTTGGTCCAAATGACGGCTACCTGTACGTTGCTATTGGCGACGGCGGTAGCGAAGGCCGTCCAGTCGATTTCCCGCAGGACCCGCAACTGCTCCTGGGAAAGACTCTGCGGCTTGATGTGGAGTCAGGAGCCGGTCCAAATGGCGTCCCTGCCACCAATCCCTATATTGAGGACGACAAATTCAGTGACGAAATCTGGGCACTTGGGCTGAGAAACCCATGGGGATTCGCGTTCGATAGCCATACAGGTGACTTTTACACCCCGGATGCCGGACACAACGACAGAGAAGAGCTGAACGTCCAGCCGGCTACCAGTGTTGGGGGGGAGAACTACGGATGGCCTACGATTGAAGGGACTCGATGTCCCAAGATTGAAGGCCTGCCCTACCCCTGTAGCCAGGCTGGAATCTTCGATCCTCCTGTAGCCGAGTTCGATCACACCCGCGGTTGCGCTATTGTGGGAGGCGTGTTTTATCGCGGCAGCGAATTTCCTCAACTGAGAGACCGGTTCCTCTTCGCCGATTTCTGCCTCGGCGACATATGGAGCCTGCAAAAACAGGATTCACTGGTTGCAACCGGGTCATCTCAGAAGAGCCATGGAGCTTGGCACAGCGAGCTCGTCTTGAACGCCTCCTTGCCGGTGAGCAGCATCGGAACAGATGAAGACGGAAATCTCTATGTTACTGGCTACGCCGACGGCACAGTCTACCTGATCACACAGGAATAGATTTCCAAGTGGACCTTCTCAATCATGTCCTTGCTTTAGAGGCGGACGAGCATTCGGCCCTCCTGGTGCCGCGGGACGCTCCCCGCAACGACCCCGTCCCAAAAAGTCCGCCTTTCCCATCGTTCGTCTTCATGCCTGCGATGCGGTTCAAGCAAGGTGGCGGATGCCCAGCCATATTCGCAATTGGATTTCTTGAACTCGACTTGGTGAAGCGGCTTGTCAAGACTACCATCGTCAACAGTCACTTTGTCTCGGATTAACCAACCAAAGAGGTCCAGTCATGGAAAAAGAGCGCCCCAACATCCTCTGGTTCTGCACTGATCAGCAGAGATTTGACACTATTCACGCCCTCAACAATCCCCACATCAACACGCCCAATCTGGACCGCCTCGTCGCAGAGGGCGTCGCCTTTACCCATGCCTTCTGCCAAAGCCCCATCTGCACGCCTAGCAGAGCCAGCTTCCTTACCGGCCGCTATCCCGCCAACGTGCGCGGTTGCATGAACGGCAACGAAGAATGGGGTGAAGGCGCCCCGCTCGTGACAGCTATGCTGGCAGAAAGCGGGTACGACTGCGGACTCAGCGGTAAATTCCACCTTGCCGGCGCGCACGGCCGCGAAGAACCTCGCCCCAAAGAAGACGGCTATAGAGTCTTCCACTGGAGTCACGATCCCGAAGATCGCTACCCATCCGGCCACGCCTACGCCGACTGGCTGGCCGCGCAAGGGTTTTCCCTTCGAGACTTGAGGGAGGATCCAGCCTCGATCCCCCCGGAACTGCACCAGACCACCTGGTGTACCGACCGCGCCATCGAGTTCATGTCCGAGAATCGCCGCAAAGGCCCTTGGCTGATGAGCGTAAACGTATTCGACCCCCATGCGCCTTTCGATCCGCCACAGGAATACCGCGATCGCTACGATGCGTCCAAAATGCCCGCCCCACTCTTTCGCCAGACCGACATCACTACACAATCGGCAATTCCCGGCGACTTCCCGAACCCATCCCGTCCCCCTCAGGATTTCAAAGCCCAGGACGTGATCGCAGCCTACTACGCCATGATCGAGCTGATCGACGACAATGTGGGGCGACTGCTGGCAGCGCTCGAAGAAACCGGGCAACGCCAAAACACCGTCATCATCTTCACCAGCGATCACGGCGAGATGCTCGGAGATCACGGCCTGATAACGAAGGGCTGTCGATTCTACGAAGGGGCTGTACGGGTACCGCTGATAATCAGTTGGCCGCGTCACTTCCCCTTGCAGCAAGAGCCTCGTTCCGAAAATAGTCCTGATGATGACGGATCCGGCGAAGAGAATGAAACGACCGCGGAGGTGTCCAATGACAGCCCCCCCGAAGACGACGCACCCTCCACTGCCGGATTAGTCAGTAACGCCCTGGTGGAGTTAATCGACATCGCGCCCACACTGCTCGAACTGGCCGGCCTGCCCATCCCTCTCCGAATGCAGGGCCGCTCTCTCCTGCCGATCCTGCGCGGCGAACTGCCGCCCGATCAACACCGCGACTTTGTCCGTTGTGAGTTCTACCGGGCTCAGAATCCCGAAGTTGTCAGCCGCGTCAAATACGAAGGCAGCTATGCCACAATGTACAGGGACAAACGCCACAAAGTCGTCGTCTACCACGGCCATTCGCATGGAGAACTGTACGACCTGGAGGAAGATCCCGGCGAATTCAATAACCTGTGGAGTGACCCCGACTTTGCCGATCTCCGCTTCGAAATGGTGCGACGAAACTTTGACGCCCTGGCCTTCTCTGTCGACCCGGGTCCGCCGCAAAAGACACCTTTTTGAACAGGAGATCAAGTACGGCAGGCCATGACAACGCAGCCATACAGAGTGAAGACCTGACCTCCTCTCTCCAACTGGGAGCCTGGTAAGTCAGGCCGAAGTCACCAACCCTTTGAAACGGAACCGACGCGGAGGCAAGGTTCGCTCCCCCAACTGACGTCACTGCTCAATCTCTTTCCCGTGTCCGACACGTCGCAACGCGTTCCAGCCTGACCTGAAGTTGGCGCGCCCGCGTGGGCCCGCTGACTCCCAAAAGTATTGCTTCTCAACGCCTTGCTCAAAAAGGGAACCGGCCTTGCCGCGAAACGCTTCCGGAGACATATGGACCGGCATTACACTATGAGCGAGTTGGCATTCTGTGCCTTCCACCGGTTCGACAAAGTGGCCAACGCCTCCTCATCCGCCCTGACCGAACCCTTACAATCCGGTTCCGGCAATACAGTGTAAGAGATCAGCGTATCGAGCAACGCTTCCGCGATTCAGCTCTCTGAGTCGAGCCCGTTGCCCTGATTCTCATTTCGTTGCAACACACAGGCGCAAACCCAACCCGATCACGCCCCTTCCATTCGGGTGACGCATTCAAACTCTGAATTCACAGAAAAAGGAATTATCACAAAAGAGTAACTACGAACAGAGGAGGCCCAACGATGAAACACGATCGCCCCAACATTCTCTGGTTCTGCACCGACCAGCAGAGATTCGACACAATTCACGCCCTCAACAATCCCCACATCAACACGCCCAACCTGGATCGTCTCGTCGAGGAAGGCGTAGCCTTTACCCACGCCTTCTGCCAGAGCCCCATCTGCACGCCAAGCAGGGCCAGCTTCCTCACCGGGCGCTATCCCGCCAACGTGCGCGGTTGCATGAATGGCAACGAAGAATGGGGCGAGGGCGCTCCGCTCGTTACTGCACTGCTTGCCGATAGCGGCTACGACTGCGGCCTCAGCGGCAAGTTTCACCTGGCCGGCGCACACGGTCGCGAAGAGCCTCGCCCTGAAGAAGACGGCTACCGAGTATTCCACTGGAGCCACGACCCACAAGACCGCTACCCGTCCGGCCACGCCTACGCCGACTGGCTGGCAGCACAAGGCTATTCCCTCCGCGATCTCAGAGAAGACCCGGCTTCGATCCCGCCGGAGCTGCACCAAACGACCTGGTGTACCGACCGGGCCATCGACTTTTTATCAGAGAAAAGGCGCAAGGGACCCTGGCTGATGAGCGTAAACGTCTTCGATCCCCACTCCCCCTTCGACCCGCCCCAGGAGTATCGCGATCGATATGACGCCGCCAAAATGCCCTCGCCCCTGTTCCGCCAGAGCGACTTGGCCGCACAGGCAAAGATTCCTGGAGACTTTCAGAACCCTGCCAGGGTGCCGCAAGAGTTTGATGCCCAGGACATCATCGCCTCCTACTACGCCATGATCGAGCTGATAGACGAAAACATCGGTCGGCTGGTTGCCGCCCTTGAAGAGACAGAGCAACGCGAAAACACCGTCATCATCTTTACAAGCGATCACGGCGAAATGCTGGGAGACCACGGTCTCCTCCTCAAAGGTTGCCGATTCAACGAGGGGTTGGTGCGAGTTCCGCTAATCATCAGCTGGCCAGGCCACTTCCCCGCACAAGAAGAGCCGGTTCCTGATGTTAGCTCTGCAGTCGAAGATTCCAACGACGAGGAAGAAAATGGAGTGGAGGATTCGGCGGCAGACGCGCCTGAAGAAGACGCACCCGCGGCGCCTGCCGGCTTCGTCAGCGATGCCCTGGTCGAGCTTCTCGACATCGCGCCCACGCTTCTGGAGTTAGCCGGTCTGTCCTTGCCGCATGGTATGCAGGGTAGGTCGCTGCTTCCCATTCTCACCGGCGAGGCCCCGCCCCATCAGCATCGCGACTTCGTCCGCTGCGAATACTATCGCGCCCTCAATCCCGACATCCCCGGTCGCGCCCAGTACGAAGGCAGCTATGCCACCATGTACCGGGACCGGCGCAGCAAAGTCGTCGTCTATCACGGTCACGAGCATGGAGAACTCTACGACCTGGAAAAAGACCCCGGTGAATTTGAAAACCTGTGGGATGACCCCGAGAGTGAATCCCTGCGTTTCGAACTGATGCGCCGCAACTTTGATGCCCTTGCCTTCTCCATCGATCCCGGACCGAAGCAAACTAGGCCTCACTGAATACAGGCCAAACGCCCGGAACCATTATTCAGCGTCCACTGTGAAGAGAAGCTTAGCCCCTTCCCATCAACCGGGCGTTTGATAGGTCAGGTCATAGTCTCCTACACGACGCAGCGCAACTGATACCGGCGCCAGACTCGGTTGCCCCTGCCGCAGCCACCGCTCGATCTCTTCGCGGTGTCCCAGCCTTCGCAGCGCATTCCAACTTGCGCTGTAGTTTGCGCGCCCGCTCGGCCCCGCCGAATCCCAGAAGAACAGGTTCTCAACACCCTGCCCGTAAAGAGCAGCAGCCTTACGCCGAAACGCCTCCGCAGACATGTGCCTCGGCATCACATTTAGCGCAAGTTGGCACTCTGTGCCCTCGACCAACTCGACAAAATATCGAACCTCCGGCCCGTCCTCCCAGGCCATCCCCGTACTGTCCAGTCCAGGTAAGTCCGTGTACGGAATCAACGTATCCACCAGCGCCTCGGCGACCCAGCTCTTCAGGTCGAGCCCGTTCTGCAGGTTCTCATCCCTGTTCAACACACACGCCGACACCTTGATCCGCTCTCGCCCCTGCTCGCGCGCCAGTTCGTCAAGAGCCTCCCGCAGTTCCCGGTGAAACGCCGTCAGAGCCGTGCCCCGGTGGGCCAGCCAGCGCGGGTCATCGTCCGCCAGCTGCCGTGGGTCCTCTCCGTACGCAGCCTTGAACCCCTCCACCAGCGGCGGCTCGTAGTCCACCAATGGCGGGCGCCTGTTGTAGAGAATGCAAACGCCGTCAATAGGATGTTGCGCAACCTCCAGCATCATGTCGATTACGAAACGGCGCGTGTCGGCAAACGCATACGAAACACGCGGCGCGATTCTTCCGTCCTTACCCACCATGCGCAAGTCCGGTCGCGTAAAGTAAAGGCTGCCCGCGTTCCACTGTTCCAGCGGTGCCGGATAAAAGAACCCCGCCGGGCGGTAGCTCGCATGAAAACTAAGGCCAATCTCGTGAGCGGCATTCAACGCAACCACTAATGGGTCCAATTGACTCTCGCGGAAGGAACGCCATGTCTCTGCGTGTAGCCGGTCCCCCTGCCTGTCAAAGTCTTCGATGCCGTCGGCCGCCGGAAGCCGCCCGGCCTGCCCCAGGTAAAACATCAGGTCGCCCGCGCCGCACTCCCAGTAGAGTCGCGAAAAATCAGTGTGTCGATATGGTTCGATCTCGTTTCTCACCGCCTCCTCGGTCGCCGTCCCATACAGGAAGAGATAACCGTGCGCGTCGTTGTGCGCAAAAAGCGTGCGCGTGTCCGAACGCCTTCGTTCTGCCTCCAGGCCAGCCACCTCCTCTTCAGAAAGCGGGACAAGCTTGACGTAAGCAACCTTTGTGCGCTGGCAAGACACTGCCGCCGCCTCATCACTGGTGCCCGTTGGCGTGCAGACCTGTCGAAGGAAAAGCTCCTGCCCCGTCAGATCCGCCTCCTTCCACCACAACTCGTAGACACTGTGCCCGTGCGGACTCAAAGGCGCCCACTCCGCGCCCATATTCAAACGCGAAAAACACGGGTCGTCGCTCAATCTCGCCTCCACCGCCGCGATTCCCCTGTGTTCTGGATAGACACCAATGTAGATGCGATGCCATCCGCTCAATTCAAGGCCGACAGCCACTTCCGGTGCCGCCGTCTCTTCCCCAGCGCAGAGCAGATAACCGCTCAATTCCGCAGTCTCATATGGCTGTGCATGCCAGGCGTGTCGTTTGGGGCTGGCAGAAATGGCGGTCTGTGGCTGACAGCGTTCAAGGTCGGTAATGTAGATAGCATCATCGTGCGCAGGCATAACTTACACCTCCATGCGAGGATCAAAAGCGTCCCTCAGTCCATCGCCGACAAAGTTCATCGCCAGAACCGCTACCGATATGGCGATGCCCGGTGGCAACCACAGCCAGGGAGAATTTGTAAGTACCGTAAGAGACTGGGCCGAATTGAGCATACTGCCCCAGCTGGCCTGGGGAATCTGCACGCCCAAACCCAGAAACGACAGCGCCGACTCAGTCAGAATCGTACCGGCAACGCCCAAAGTCGCCGCCACCAGAATATACGGCTGCAGATTAGGCAGAATATGGCGGAAAACGATCCGGGAATGTGGCGTGCCAATGCAACGGGCCGCCTCTACAAATGCCTGTTCACGCAACGAAAGTACCTGCGCCCGCAGCAACCGCGCCAACCCCTCCCAACCTAACACCCCAATGACCACCATCACATTGATGATATTTGGCCCCAGCAAGGCCACCAACATAAGAATTGCAAAAAAGGTGGGGAAGTTCATCACCAACTCGGTGAAGCGCATCAGAATATTGTCGATCCGCCCGCCCATGTAACCCGAGACCGTACCGATCAAGACGCCGATTGTAATCGAAATCACGTTGGCGACAAATCCAACCGACATCGAGATGCGCGCACCGTAAACCATGCGCGCCCACATATCCCGGCCTGCCGAGTCGGTGCCAAGAATGTGGTCTGCGCTGGGAGGCTGCCGGATCTTGTCCAGGTCAACAGTGTAAGGATCTTTCAGCGCCACAAGTGGCGCGAAAACCGCCACAAATCCCAGCACAGCAATGATCACCAAGCTGGCAACTGCCACCTTGTGGCGGCGAAAGCGAGCCGCCACCGTATTGGGGCTCTTCCTCGCCGTCAAATCCACCTGCTCTGAACTTTTTTCTGGCATGGGGGCGCTGGTCATGGCGCGGCGTTACCTACAGACTGGTCGCATCTCCGACTACAGCTGGCCTGAGAGGAGGGAGAATGCCCATCATTCTCCCCCCTCTCTTTCCGATCCTTTTCTATCCGTCGAACGACCAGCCCTCCAGGTTTGTCCACCAGTCCCGTTTCGCGGGCAGCGGGTTGGACATATCCGCCAGGCTACCAACGACGCCCTGGTCTGTAATCTCCGGTATGTTGACGCCGCCGTTGAAGACCCAGACATTGTTGCCGACATACAGCGGCGCATGCGACGGGTTGTCGTTCAGCGTCCTCTGCAGCTCGAAATAAATCTCCTGTCGAGCGGCTTGGTCGGTCAACTGACCTGCCTCGATCACCATATCCTCAAAGTCGCCGCCAATCGCTTCAGAATAGCCGTTGGCGTTGCGGCCCTGCGTAGTCAGGTGGAACTTGAGAAATCCATCCGGATCGGGGAAGGAACCGAATCCCACCCGCACCGCATCAAAATCGTGCGTGTCGTAGAATCGCTCCACCCACACCGAGCTGTCCATCTCCTCGATCTTGATCTTGAATCCGGCCTCCTCGAGCATCTGCTTCTCAGCCGCAACCTGGGCACGCGCCTCCTCACTCCTCAGAGTGATCAGGTTGACCGTAACCTCCTGGTCAAAGTCCCACCCTGCATCTTCCAGCAAACTGCGGGCAAGGTCGCCATCGTAGTCGTATGGGTTGAGATCGTCCGGGATCGACCAGCCGTGAATCAGCGGGGAATTGTAAATCGTGCCGTTGCCGCCCTGGAAGACCTCAATGATCTTCTTCCTGTCCAGCGCATGCAACCACGCCTGCCGCACCCGCTTGTCTGCAAAGAAACCTCGCCTCAAGTTGAACGAATAGGCAGTGAATACGACACCCGTTGTTGCCACGACCTTGAAGTCGGAATTGTCGATGAACGACTGCACGACCTCACTGGAGCCGGTGTTGAGCCCGCCCCATGCATTGAAGTGCGCCTCGCCCCTCTCCAGTGCAATTTGTCCCACGTCCGGCGAAGCCACGATCTGCATGATATAGCTTCCCAGTTTGGGCTTGCCCCAGTGCCAGTCGTCATTGGCATCCAGGCGAATGAACTGGTCGGCCTGGTACTCCACAAACTTGAACGGGCCCGAACCGAGCGGGTCTTCGAAGAAGAAGGACTGGTTCTCCAGCGCGTCGGGGGCGACTTCGCCCAGTACATGCTTCGGCAGTATCGAATTCGTAGCCTGAAAGAGAAACAGACCTGTCGGGTATGCAGTAGTGAACTGGACCGTCTTGTCATCCACCACCGTAATCCCGGCTACACTGTCCGCCTCTTCGTTCGAGTAGGCCTCGGCCCCCTCGATCATGGCCAGGTTGCTGACCTGGCGCGACTTTGTCGCCGGGTTCAGGTAGAGTTCGTACGTGTAAAGTACGTCCTCGGCCGTAAAGTCAGTGCCGTCGTGCCACTTTGCGTCCGGATGAATGTGGAAAGTGTACTGCGTTGCGTCGTCTGATACCTCCCAACTCTCCGCCATGATCGGCACAAAGCCGGTCTTGGGCACATTCTGTTGGATCAGCGGAGGCAGCACACATTGGAAAAAGTGCGCCTGAAAGCCCTGCACGGCTGTCAGAGGGTTGAAGCTGTTGATCGGGCCCCCGTAAAGACCAATCAGGTTGCCTCTTTGCATCTCTTCCGCCGGCGCCGCTTCCGAATCCGCTCCTGCATCCGTCGCCACCGGCGCGCACGCCGCCAGCGCCGTTGCGCCGGCCGCCAGCGCGCTTGCCTTGAGAAACGCACGTCGATTCACGCCATGAACATTGCTGCTTCGCATAGTTTTCCTCCCGGAAAGTGAATGTAACGCTACCGATACCGTTAAGAAAGCGGAGAAGAGATTAGAGATCCTGGAGGGTCAGGTTACTGACGCCGCCAACTCCTCTCCTGGACATCATCCTGTCAGCTAACTGAGTTTCAAGTCTACGAACAGTTGAGACAGCTCCTCCATCTGCTCGTCCGTCAGCGAGTGGTACGGGGGCCTCCGCCAGCGCTGCGACAGACCGAAATGTTCATAAGTACCATGCAATGCCGCGTCAAAGCCGCCCTTCACACTTAGCACATAGTCAAAATAGGGCATGTCGTATTCCCGTATGATCCGTGCGGCCTCACCCCAATCCTTCGTCTGCACTGCCTGCCAGTACGTCTGTGTGATCTGAGGTGCAAAAGTGACGAAAGTAGACAGATAACCGTCGCAACCATAATGAATCAGGTCAAAGTGATTCTGCTTCTGTCCGCCGGAAATGATCGCCCAGTGACCGTGAAGCAGCAGTGCCATCTTCCGCGCAAAGGCGCCCACCAGGTCGTCCTTTATCGCAATGACACCCGGCGTCTCGTCACGCAACCGCCGCAGCACCTCCAATCCCATGGCCTGCGAGCGGCTGAATACGTTGGTCACAACCATGACCGGGATCTCCGCGGCCACCGTTGCATAATGGGCCACAAAACTGTCCGCTGTGCAGGAACCGGCCCAGTCCGGCGGTAATACCATCAGCATGTCGGCCCCAACATCGCGCGCGTACCGGGCGAACGCAACTGTCTTGCCCGTCCACCAAATGCGGTCGGCGGCCACCACCGCGGCCCGCCCCGCCGCCTGATCGGCCACGACCTTGGTAACTGCCGCCACTTCATCATCCGTCAGCAAGGAGAAAAGACTGTCCCCATACGTCAGCAGCATCGTTGTGCTGCCCGCCTCAATGCCCCTATCCACCAGTCCGCGTAAACTGTCGTAGTCGATCGCGCCGTCGCGCATGAACGGCGTGTGTACCGACATCACCGGACCTGACAGCAAACTGCGAAGTTCTTGTGAAGATCGCATCGACATATCCCTATTCGTGGCGAATACGCGGATCGGCTACCGCATACAAAATGTCTGCAACCAGGTTGCTGAAAAGGATCAGGACCGCCGCCACAAACGTCAGCCCCATTAATACCGGATAGTCCCGCTGGGAGATGGCCTGAATCGCCATCCGCCCCATGCCCGGCCACTGGAACATGGTTTCAATGATGACAGTCCCGCCAAAGAGGATCGGCAGACGCAGCGTTACTATTGTAATGACCGGCAGTAAGGCGTTTCGCAGCGCGTGCCCTATGACGACGCGGGTCTCCTTCAGGCCCTTGGCGCGGGCAGTGGTCACATACTCCTGCCCAAGTACCTCCAGCATACCAGAACGCATATAGCGGGTCAGCCCGGCCGTCAGATCCAGCGAAAGAATCACGCCCGGCAGCACCAGATGGTGCAAATTGTCCAGCAGCGGAGGCGGCGCGTCAAAAGCAACCGATTGCATCCCAAAAGTGGGAAACCAGCCCAATTTCAGCGCAAAAACATACAGTGCAAGCAGGGCCAGAAAGAAGGAAGGTATCGAAATCGACAACAGCGCAAAAAGCGTCAGCACGTAATCCCAGATCGTATACTGCTTCAGCGCCGCCAGAACACCCAGGCTGATACCCAATATCGAAGAGGCAACCAGCGCAAATCCCATCAATTCCAACGTGGCCGGCAATCGAACCGCGATCCGGCGCAGTACCGGTTCGCCCGTATGATAGGAATAACCGAAATTGCCCTGCGCCAGCTGCCCCAGCCATATCGCGTAGCGTACGACGATCGGCTTGTTTAACCCCAACTCTTCCCTGAGCCGGTCAAGGTTTGCCGCCGACATCTCCTCTTCAGGATTGATCATCGCCATCACAGGGTCGCCCGGCGCGACACTGATAAAACTGAAAGTGATAAGTGTAATGCCAAGAATCAACGGGATTGCCAGCAGCAACCTGTTGATAATGTAAGTAGCCATCAATAGGCCCAATGTGGCGGGTACTTGTCCAGAACATAACCGCCTACGCTACGCAGAGGTACCGTCCGGTAAAGCCGCCCATCACCGTCATCCATATCGTCCAACTGGTCCCGATGCCCCAGGCGGCGTACCATGCTCCATTCCTTCAGCCGCTGATGACGCCCATTGGTGTCCCAGAAACACAGACCGTCAGCCCCTGCCGCGTAGTATTCCAGAGCACGGTCCCGGAATGTCGCCGGAGGCATCGTTCGAGGCATAATCTCTGGACAGTATCGGACAGACGAACTTCTGGTCAGCTGCGCAAAGTAGTCGACGTCAATTTCCTCATCGCGCCATGGGTACGATATCAGATTATCGATCAACCCTTGTTCAACCCAGGCCGGCACGTCCAGCCCGTAGAACAAATTAGTCTCGGCGTTGTTCAGCACATGTGCCGAAATCTCCAGCGGCCGGCCCCGCTCCGCGCCGATTTCCTGCATCTCCCTGCGCAGTTCGGCCATGAATTCGGTCATCACACGTGCGCGATAGCGCAAATACCGTTCATCGTCCTCAGCCAGCTGCGTTGCCTCCAATCCCGTTTCCTGCCGGAACCCTTCGACCAGCGGCGCCTCGTAGAGCAGAAATGGCGCGCCGCGGTTGAAAATCGGGTTGACACCGTCAATGTCGTAGCCCGTAGCCACTTCACGGAACACACCCAGAATCAAGTCGCGCACCCCGGCAAAGGCATAGCTCATCCGCGCGATCTCCCGGCCGTCAATGTCTACGCAGCGCCACTCCGGGTGCTGCCGGTAGAAGTCGCCGGTAAAATAATCTTCAAAGGGAGGACAACACTGAAAAGCCTCCATCCGTTGGCTGACATGAATCTCCAGCCCAACACTATGTCCGTACTCCACCACCGTCTCCATCGAGTCGATCCCCGCCCCCGCCAGAATCTGCATCGACTCCCCAATGTTTCGGTCAACAACCCTGGGGAAATCGCTCGTCTTGCTACCAGTCAAGCTGCCAATTGCGGAGGGATAGGTAAGCACATCACCCCCGGCGCCAGGACACCAGAACATTTTCCCAAAGTCCGTATCTCTGAACGGCTCAAGCCACTCCCAAATCTCCTCGCGGCTCGTCGGGCGGAAGCGGCCAAAGTCGCTGAACCCGTCATTCATACAGATGAGGCGCTTGTTGCTGCCATCAGCGCGATCAGCCAGCAGCCGTGCAACCTCGTCATCATCCAGGGGAACGAGCTTGACGTAGGCAATATAGGCCGGCTGTGAAATACCCGCCGACTGTTGACCGAAAACGATGTCCTGGCCGGTAAGATCCGCTGTCTTCCAATAGCGTTCGTCCAGCGAGTAGTTATCGGCAAACATTCCCTGTTCGGACTCGCGGTTTATCTTCAAGAATGAACTGTCGCCGGAAAGTCTGACGCGCGCCAGGTCGTCGGTCCAGTTGCTCCACATGCCAATATGGATGCTGTGCCAACCGGAAACGCCCAGAGGTACAGTTATCGGCGGCGCCTCAGTCTCCGGGCCCGCGATGAGCATGTTGCCGCAGAAACTCTCGGTTTCGTAAGGAACGACCTGCCAGTGGTATTTCCGTCTCTCGCTCGAAAGGGCCAGTTGCGGCCGACTCTGGCCCAAATCTGTAACGTAAATCGGCTCTTGTGCAGACATGCGTTATTCCCCCGAAGTAGGTGGCATTTTTGGTTCGAGGATCCTGAGGAGGGACGGCGCAATCGCAGATACCGGGGCCATCCGCCCAGAATATAACCCAACTTTCAGCCAGTGCGCAACTCGCGTTTTCGAGGCAGGGTACGACGAGAGGATAACGCTTCGAACACACTAATGGGAAGTCATCAGGCTAAGCAATAGGCAAGGTAGCGCGAATGACGTCCTCGACAGCTCGCCTCTTCTTCCGCAAATATGATTGAATCGTAACTGATTTTTCGCCTGGGGTGGCCAGAAGATGGCCGGTCGACGCCTTACTGCGGGGTGCTGAGTCCCTTGGGGAAACCACTCCTTATAGGGGGCCGCGAGGCCGCCTGAATCTGCCTCTTTCTATTCGAACTCCTTGTACACTCCATGCTCTCCCTCACCCTTTTCCTGACAGGGCACAGGATCAAAACACCGGCTGCTCGGCCGTTCAAGTCAACGGGCGCAAAGTCTTCGCGAGTCGCTGCCCAACAAAAGTCTATCATGCCCAAAAGGTAGCGAAGAACTGCAAGGGCCGCGACTCGGCGATTACTGCTGTCGCCAACGCATTTCCAGGAATTTAGGGACGACCGGCAATCAGTTCGAAAGTTGGACTGTGGCTGTCACCTCTCCCTGTCGGAATCCTACTCCCTACTCTTTCGCCGCAGAATTGTGTGGTCCCTCTGGAATAAACACAAAGCCGTATCGTTGCTCCCCTTGACAATTTCCTGCCTTTATGGACAATAGGCCTGCAGGACTGTAAGGGCAAACATTCGAATCATTAGATCCGGCTTCCCCTCGATTCTGTCGGTTCGACGCGCCGACCTTGGCGACAGGTGATCAAGTATGAGCTCTAAGGTCTGGTCGGGAACAGACCTAGTCTCCATATTCCTGCAATGCGTGTAACTATGGCAGTGGCACTATTTCCAGATGAACACCTATCGCCAAGGTCGGCGCGTTGAACCCATCGTCTGACTCTCCTCACCGAATCGACTCCGGCAAGTCAAGTGATGTTCAGAATCCCACGGTAAAAAGCAGGATTCTCATCAGAATACACGATTCGTGTGAACAAAAAGTGAAGAAATGACACTCTGATGATGAAGTTTTATGAAATTCTCGAGAATGGCCTGAACCGGTGCCCCTTGTACCATTCTGGAAACGAGTTCAGGGCCCCAAGCCTAATGTCAGCACAGTACCAGTCGTCTTTCCGGCCGTCTGCCTACAGGGGAAACTGTTGAATCAAGTCGACGAGCTGCAACAAGAAGTCGAAACACTGAGAGACCGCCTTGCCCGCCTGAGCCAGGCAAGCCGCCGCATCAACGACAGTCTGGACTTCGAGAGCGTTCTGCAAGGCGTCCTGGACAGCGCCCGATCGCTGACAAACGCCAAATACGGCGTCATTACCCTCTTCAATCAAGAAGGAGAAATACAGGACTTTCTCGCTTCCGGAATGACCCCCGAAGAGAGCAGACAAATGTGGGGCTGGCAGGAAGGGTTCGGACTCTTCGACTATCTTGGCAAATTACAAGAACCGCTGCGACTCAAGGATTTTCACAGTCACACTCGCGCGCTCGGTCTTCCCGACTTCCGCCCCCCCATGGCAGTGGTTTCACCCCTCCCCTTCCTGGCGGCGCCCATCCACAACCGCGGCGAAAATGTGGGCAACTTCTTTCTCGGTGAAAAGGAAAAGGGAAACATATACTTCACGTCCGATGACGAAGAAACACTGGTCATGTTTGCCGCCCAGGCTGGCCTGGTCATCTCCAACGCCAGACGCTACCAGGACGAACAGGAAGCCAGGGCCCGCCTCGAAACGCTCATTGACACCTCACCATTCGGCGTTGTCGTCCTCAATGCCTCTACCGGTGCCTTAGTGTCATACAACCGGGAAGCGGCCAGGATAATCCAATCCCTTCGACCGCCCGATACTTCCATCCAACAGCTGCTGAATCTCATCACCTTTCGCCGGGCAGACGGACGCGAAATCTCCCTGCAGGATTTTTCTGTCGCTCAGGCGCTGCGCGCAGGCGAAACTGTACGCGCCGAGGAGATCGAAATCAGAGTTCCCGGCGGAAACTCGATCCGTACACTCATCAACGCCACGCCCATCCAAATGGGCCATGGCGAAGAGGTCGAATCCTTCGTTGTGACCCTGCAGGACTTGGCCGCGCTTGATGAAATAGAACGCCTCAGATCGGAGTTCTCCGCCACGATGAGCCACGAACTGCGCGTGCCGCTCGCCTCCATCAAAGGATCTGCCGCCACTGTATTGACCGCGCCCGCGACTTTCGGACCGTCCGAAATGGTGCAGTTCTTCCGCATCATCGATCGCCAGGCCGACCATATGAGCGCCCTGATCAACGATCTGCTCGATGTCGCCCACATCGATGCAGGAACGCTGTCAATCTTCCCCGAACCGGTCGCAGTAACCGAGCTGGTTGAAAACGCAAGAAGTACCTTCCTCAGCGGAGGCGAAAACAACAGCCTGCACATCGATTTGCAACCCGATCTCCCTATGGTTATGGGCGACAGCCGCCGCATTGCCCAGGTCCTCGACAACCTGCTCTCCAACGCCGCCAAACACTCTCCCGAAATCTCTGCCATCCGCATCAGCGCCGTCCGCCAGGGTGTCCACGTCGCCGTGTCAGTAGCCGACGACGGCGCCGGTCTGACTGTCCAGACCCTCTCCCGCATATTCAAAAAGGGCCCGGCCGGCAGCGGCGAGCCCGGGCCAGGGCTCGGCCTGGCCATCTGCAAAGGAATTGTAGAAGCCCATGGCGGTCGCATCTGGGCCCAAAGTGATGGGCCGGGCAAGGGGGCAATCTTTACTTTCACGCTGCCTGCTGCCGCCGAAGAAACCCCGTTAGGTGCCCCAATCACGCAAGCAAGCACCTCCCCTTCTCAACCCCACCAGGGCGGCGACCGCAACCGTATACTAGTAATAGACGACGACCCCAAGAGCCTCAGATATGTCCGCGACATCCTGTCAAAGTCGGGCTATGAACCCATCGTCACCGCCGACCCCAGGGAAGCCCTGCGAATTGTCGAAGAAAAGAAGCCCCGGCTGGTCCTGCTTGACCTCATGCTGCCAGGAAATAGCGGCATCGAGCTGATGACCGATATTTTATATGTCGACAAAGTTCCCGTCGTCTTCCTCTCTGCCTACGGCCAGGAAGACGTAGTCGCCAAAGCCTTTGACATGGGAGCCGCCGATTACGTCGTCAAACCCTTCTCAAAAACTGAACTGCTTGCCAGGATCAGGGCCGCCCTCCGCAACCAGGACGTCTTCCCCCCCAACACGCCCTACATTCGCAAAGACCTCACCGTCGACTTTGCCGAACGCACCGTAACACTCGCCGGCCGTCCCCTCCGCTTGACAGCCCTGGAATTCCGCCTGCTCTCGCACCTCTCAGCCAACGCCGGCAGAACGCTGACCTACCAATATCTCATGCAGCATCTCTGGGGTCAGCCAGAAACGCTCGACCTGAGACCCCTCCGCACCGCCGTCAAAACTCTTCGCCGCAAACTGGGCGAAGACACAGCAAGTCCCACCTACATCTTTACCGAACCACGCGTCGGCTACAGCATGGCCAAAGGCAACTCCAGCGAAAATCCCGCCCCCTGATGCCCTAAACCGTTTTCACCCTTTCTGCCGTTTCGGTATTCTCGCAAGACATGCCATAATGTCTCTGCCATGGTTACACGTTCCCAGGTCGTACTGGATGGGGCATCATGCCCCCTTGCCCTGCGATGCGTGTAACTATGGCACCTACACTCCATTCAGTCAGCAAGGGGGCACCGCTTTTCCCCCTGCAGTAGCAGCTCATCTCCAGCCAGTCCACGATCCGTAAAGAAGCAGGAATAACTGTTTCTAGCTATCCTTCACTTCATTTTGGCGGTCGGGCCTTCGGCCCTCCCTTGTGCAGGGGCGGCGCCCCCGCAACGCCCCCCTCCAAAACCATGCCTCACCGACCGTGTGTCTTCATTTCAGCGTGTCGGCTGGCCAGCATGGCGGCGCCTGTCCACCGGTGGCGTCACCACAAGCCCGAATGGTGTCAGTGACGAAGGTTTGAGTTCGCACCCTGGATTTGGCTTCGCAATTCAATAGGGCTCGTTGACGTTTGTCTGAACAACGACTTCCGGGTGCAAATTATGCCTGATCGTCGAAGGGTGGCGCAGCTGCGCAAAGAATATCCGAAACGCCTCTGGTGTTCTCCGCGTCCTCCGCGGACAAAAAGGTGTTCTTCGCGACCCTTCGCGTGACTTCGCGGATCAATTGGTTTTGGCTACTTCAACAGTCAAGCGAGAAACATCCCTGACAGGCCTGCAGGCTTTCCGTTCCTGTTGAAATCTGAACAGCCTTCCCGAAATGTCAACGGAACCTAACGTTAAGACGGAATGGAGGCCGCGGATCGAAGTCATGCCACAACCGACTAAGTAAGTGGCACAAAAACTAGGCCATTCCTCCGCCGAAATCCTCAGCCGCATTTCCCCCTGCAGCCAAGACCATTTCGGCTCCACCCTCTCTATCTACCACATCTGCCACCGTTCCTCGGCCCAACTGGCCCAGGATGCGCCCCAGTCCAGACGCCGAGCCATCGAACCAGGATCAGATCTCTGCGCCGTCTTCCTTAGCGCGAGCATGACACCGTCCGCCGGCAAACCTCCTCCGCCACTAATCCTCGGGCCTCCCCACTCTTCGCAAAAGCCACCGCCTGATTCTGGCAACCTTGGCCAAGGCAACCAATAAGCGAAAGGAATCTGCCAACCTAAGCATAAAGACCTGAACTCCCCTCAATCAAACACTAACACCGACCGCGCCACTTTCCCCGCCTTCATGTCAGCAAAGGCCTCGTTTATCTCATCCAACGGCCTGTACCGCGAAATCAGTTCGTCCAGCTTGATCTTGCCCTGCTTGTACAGGTCCAGAATCCACAAAAAGTCGACACGCGGTCGCGCCGCGCCGTGAAACGCGCCCATCAGCGTCCGGTCTTCTAGCAAATGCCAGCCTTCCACCGAGACATCCTGTCCCGTCGGCTGTACGCCCACCACAACCGCCGTCCCCGTCATCCGCACCGAATCAATCGCCTGCCTCACAATCGCCGGAAAGCCCACAACCTCAAACGCATAGTCCGCGCCCCCGCCCGTGATCTCGATAATACGCTGGACCGGATCCTCCTTGGCGCTGTTGACAAAGTGCGTCGCCCCCATCTGCTCGGCCAACTCCAGTTTGTAATCAACCGTATCGACCGCGATAATCTTGCCTGCCGCAGCCAGCACGCCTCCCTGGATCACATTCAATCCCACGCCCCCGCAGCCAAACACTGCCATCGACGCCCCCGTCTCGACCTGGGCCCTGTTCACCACCGCGCCAATCCCCGTAATGACGCCGCAGCTTATCAAACAAGCCTGCGCCAACGGCGTGTCATCCGGCACCTTCACGCAAGCGTCCGCCAGCGCCAGCGTCTGCTCCACAAACGTCGGCCGAACGTGATAAATCGGTTCCCCATCCTGCTTATACCGGCTCACAGGCTCCATGCGATGCGTCTCACACAGCGCCGGCCGGCCATTTGTACAGTTGCGGCAGCTCCCGCACATCGCATCCAACGACAGAATAATCTTGTCGCCCACTGCAAAATCGCGCACACCGTCCCCAACTGCCCGCACCGTGCCCGCCCCCTCATGGCCCAACAGCCAAGGCATCCGTCGCGGCGTCCTGTGATCCGTAACATAATGGTAGTCGCTATGGCATACCCCTGCCCCAACAACGTCCAACAACACCTCGCCTATCCCCGGCTCCTCGATCTCAACCTCTTTAACCGCCACAGGCGCGTGAGCCTCATACAAAATCGCAGCTTTCATCATCGCTCCCCTTGTGTAGGATGAGAGAACAGTTTCAAGTCGAAACAAACACAATAATATATGAGAATCGCCTTCCGCACTAGCAGCCTGGCCCCAGCCCACTTCACCACTGATCCCCATGAGGAGCCAACACCCCACTCGCACATCCACTGTCATTTCGCGCCTTCCTCCAACTGCCTTCTCTGAGACTGTAGCCGTCTCGCCCAAAACCTGCATTCCCAGACCAATCTCACGCCCGCGAAACAGTTCCTTCCCCCTTTCTCACTTCATTTTGGCGGTCGGGCCTTCGGCCCTCCCTTGTGCAGGGGCTGCGCCCCCGCAACGCCCCCTACAAAACCATCCCTCACCGACCGTGTGCCTTCTTCGCAACCTGTCCGCTGGCGAGCAAGGCGGCCGCTGTACACCAGTTGCGTCACCAAGAGCCTGAATGCTCCCAAGGATGACTGGCTGGTCAACTACTGTGGCTTAGTAGTTACCCAAAAACTAGAAACTGACTACTAGAAACTGCAGTTCCGCGCTCCCGCAACGCCCCCCTAGGCTAGCCACCTTGTTCACTCTTCCACAGCAACGTGTCTAGCCAACACTGTCTCCTCCCCCACCTGCCGTCTCCTGCCACCACCCACTGCCGTTCCCCTGCCGTTCCCGAGCAGTTCCCCGCAGTTCCCCTGCAGTTCCCCGCAGCTCCCCCGCAGTTCCCCCGCAGTTCTGTCACCAATTGGACCCAAGGAGGTTCCGAATCAGCAACTGTCCACTGCCAATCCATAGTAAAATACATAGGCTCAAGAAAAATGAGACTTGCGTTCAGTGGCTACCCGCCGGATTCGGCCTGTTAGGATCGGCCTCTTTCAACGTGTTAGAATGCACACGCTACGGCCTCCTGGGCGCAAAACTGAATCCCTCTGCCAAACGCGCCGGCCGCCCTCTGTGTGGCAGCCTGAAAACTGCGTCCACGAGTGAGGAGAACAAATGAAATCGGAAGAACTAATGCAAGAGGAGCTTCGCAAACAGCAGGATGTCGTTCCGGATAACGGCAGTGCCGCACAGCGGCCTGGAAGGACCCTTAGCGCCAGCGATCGGGCCCCCGATGAAGGGCGTCGCGTCTCCAAAGAGGAGTATTTCGCTAAGTGGTACGAGAATCCCTATCCGGACATTGACGTAAGTTACGAGTGGAACAACGGCATCCTGGAGGCCAAACCCTTGCCCAACCAACCTCAGTTGGACCTCTACAACTGGTTCCTTATCCTGCTGCATTGCAACATTGTAACCTTCCTCCACGCCTCCCTGCTCAACTTGGAAACCGGTTTCGAACTGACAATGCCCGATCCTGACGCTCCCTCTGGAACTAGGGAAGCCGTGCGCAAGCCCGATGTGGGCGTAATTCTGAACAGCAACCCAACGCCATGGGGCCGAATCGACCAGCGTCACTTCGAAGGCGTGTGCGACCTCGTTGTTGAGGCCGTCTCCGATTCCACCATCGCCGAAGTCCTGCGCGACACAGAAGAAAAAAAAGAGGACTACGCGCTCGGCGGTGTGATGGAATACTTCATTCTCGACCCAACCGGCGAACACATGCGGTTCTACCGTCTGGCGTCGCCTGGTCGCTATGAGACCATTCAACCCAATGACCTGGGTGTGATTCGCTCAGAAGTTTTGACCGGTTTTCAGTTCCGAATAGATGACCTGGACCGAAAGCCTCCTCTGCAGGAGTTGGCACTGGATCCCGTTTACAGCGACTATGTAGTTCCCGGCTATAGAGCCTCAGTTGAGAAGGCCGCAAGCGAAGCAAATCGCGCGGAAAGCGAAGCGAAACGCGCAGAAAGCGAAGCCAATCGCGCAGAAAGCGAAGCGGCTGCCCGAATACAGGCAGAAGAACGAGCTACATCCAGTGAAGGCCGCGTGCGCGAACTGGAAACTGAACTGGAGAGACTGCGCAAGAGACTCTCTTAAGTCCTGCAAAAAACTGGCCGCAACTTCAACGCAGAGATCTCTTCCACAAGCCAGAAGTGATAAAATCAAAGAAACGCAAACGCCAGCTACCATGCATTCAATTCGCTGGACCGTCACCTCCAACCCATGAAAGGAAGCCAAAATGGGCATCAGCCTCGGTATCGTCGGTCTGGGATCTTTCGGCAGTTCCTTCGCCGATCTCTTCATGAGCCACCCGCTCGTAGACAGAATCGCCCTCTGCGATCGCGAACCGGAACGCATCGCCCGTTTCGCTACCGATGAGCGCTGGCAAGCCAAGTTCCACCCGCGCGACGCCTACGCTTCTCTCGACGAAATCTGCGCCAGCGACATCGACGCCCTTGCACTCTTTACCCAGCCCTGGCTCCACGCGCCCCAGGCCGTCCAGGCCATGGAAGCCGGCAAACACGTCTACAGCGCCGTTCCCATCGTCATGTTGCCCGACGGCGACGAAATCCTCGACTGGTGCGCCCGTCTCGTCGAAACCGTAGAACGTACCGGCCAGAACTATATGCTGGGTGAAACCACATTCTACCGGTCCGAGGCAATCTACTGTCGCCGGCGTGCGGCCGAAGGCGCCTTCGGTGACTTCGTTTACAGCGAGGGCGAATACCTCCACGACGTTGACAGTGTCGGCAGCAATCTGCGCCAGGTGCAGGCCCACCGCCTCGCCAGCCAGGCCGGACAGGAATGGCTGACGGCACGCGATGCCTACAAAGACAAGGGCATCCTCACCGGCCCCATGCACTATCCCACCCACTCAACCGGCGGACCGATGAGCGTCATGAACGCCCATGCACGCAAAGTTTGCGCCTGGGGCTACCAAAACCGTACCGGCGACAGCTTTTTCGAAGAGAATGGCTACGGCTTCAGCAACGAAACAGCCCTCTTCTACATGAGCAACGGTTCTACCATGCGCATCTGCGAGCTCCGCGAAATCGGGCACCGCGGCCGTGAAATCTTCCGCGTCTACGGCACCCAAGGCAGCTTTGAAAACGATCACTGGTGCAATAAGGAAGGAAGCACGCACCTTACCGCCGAACAGATGCGTGAGCCCCTTCCACCCGAAATTGAAGAGGCCTTCCGATCTGTCAGCCGCACTTCAGAAGTCTATGGCGGCCATGGCGGTTCCCACCCCTACCTGGTCCACGAATTCGTAGAGGCTGTTGCCCAGGAACGGCAACCTGCAATTGACGTCTGGACCGCGGTGCGTTTCATGGCCGCCGGCGTCATCGCCCACAAGTCAGCCATGAAGGACGGCGAAATCATGTCGATACCAGACTGGGGAGATGGGCCCAAGGCCTGATTTCCCGGTATGCAGCTTTACTGCTTCAGGCACGGAAGTATGCCGGGGATGGAGACTGGCATAACTCCCTGTTTGACAATCGAGGGAAACTTCCATTCGACAAAAGCTTTTCTCACACAAAGTCGGCATGCCAGGCCTGATACAAAACCCATTCGTCCTCAGTCGCATCCCAGCGCAGCTCAAATGAACTCTGCCCCTGCGTCTGTACCAGAAAGCAGCGGATGCGCCTGCCATCCGTCAGTTCGTCCCACTGGCGCCCTAGGGCGACAACGTAGTAGGTTCTGCCTTGCCACCTGAACGACTTCGGCGCGACCTTGCCCGACGGCAGCAAGCGTTTAGTCACTTCGACTGCCTCGTTTACCGCCGCGTGCCTACTCATCCATTTGCCTTGTCCACCGCAAACGAACGCAACATTTCCAACGCACACCGTGCGCTCATAAGCTTATTGCCCCGACGGTCAGCAGGCCAAACCGCCTTCTCCGCCTTGTTAGTGCCATCCTGCGCCGCAAGATGTAAATAAACAAGGCCCATCGGCTTCTCAACTGTGCCGCCCGGTCCAGCCACACCTGTGATCGACACCGCTACGTCCGCCTCGTATCGCAGGAGCGCCCCGGCCGCCATCTGACCGGCAACCGCCGCGTTGACCGCCCCTTCGCGTAGCAAAAGGTCGTGGTCCACGCCCAGCAACCTCTTCTTCGCCGCATAACTGTAAACGCCTGCACTTCCCAGAAACCAGTCTGAACTACCCGGAATCTCCGTCATCAAATGGCCGACCAGCCCGCCCGTGCAACTCTCCGCGATCGCAGCCGTAAGCCCCGCTCTCTTTAACGCCAGACCCGTCTCTTTCGCCAGCCCCGTCAGGGCTACTTCGTCTCTCGGAACTTCCATTTGCTTTGACATGTCTATTCTATATTTCCCGCGCGTTCCTGCTCGGCAATGAAACTGTCTTCAGGCCTCGGCACCCACAGCCCGTTTTCAGGCAATTATAGACCTTCCCCTCAACGGTCAGCAACTGAGTACACTGCAAATTCGCGACCTCCAAACATATCGCAGCGCCGCCCACTTAAAGAAATGTAGGGGCAGACCCTGTGCCTGCCCTCTTCCCCCCCAACAACGGAATGTAGGGGCAGGCCTTGTGCCTGCCCTCTTCCGCCCCAACAACGGAAAGTAGGGGCAGGCCTTGTGCCTGCCCTCTGCCGCCCCAACAACGGAAAGTAGGGGCAGGCCTTGTGCCTGCCCTCTTCCCGCCCAACAAGGGAATGTAGGGGCAGGCCTTGTGCCTGCCCTCTGCCGCCCCAACAACGGAAAGTAGGGGCAGGCCTTGTGCCTGCCCTCTTCCACTCCCCAAGCCGGCGAATAGATTCAGCAACCGCCGGCATGAACTCCCCTCCCCACTATTCCCACCCCAATTGTGGACTTCACCCTCCCCGCGCCAACACAGTTGACAGATTTCGACGATTTTTGTATTGTCCAAAGGAAGTCCCGCAACGATTGCCCAGTTGCCTGGGCCAAAGGCGGCTGGCCGTCCTCCGCAGGGACATCCTAGGGGCGAAGGCAAACGTCACTCAGCACTGCTCAGCAAATGAGCAACCCAAGCCGCGCAAGATGGCGCAAACCGCTCCAACACTGCGCGTCTCAACAACCAGGGCACAACAGATATAGCGGTAACGAACGAGGAGATTGCGATGGAACTCCAGACAAAGCAGCCACCTGAGCTTGAATTCAGCATGCCGGAAGTCGAAGAATCACTGACTGCCTATCTCTCTGCCATCGGCGGCGCGATAATTGGTCTGCTTCTCACGCTCCTGGTCCTGGCAATCTGGAATGGCGGCACCCTGAATTTCACCAATACTTCCAAGGTGAATGCCCTCGATGCCGGCCTGACCGCCGTGTCCTCCGATCTCGATGGCGTAAACACCAACGTCGACGCCCTCGGCGAGCGCATCCTGGTTCTCGAACAAGAAGCCGGCGCCGTCGCCGCCCTGCAAAAAAGCCTCACCACACTGGACTCCAGCCTCTCCGACCTCGACCGCAGTCTCAGCGACCAGGGTATTCATCTCAGCGAACTGGACAGTGCCGTAAGCGATCTCCAGGTCACCAGACGCAACTTTGACCTCTTTACCTCGGCCCTGACACAGGCGCTTCAGTTAATGGAATCGGAATCGTCCGCCGCACCGCCCGCGAATGACACCACCTCGGGAAACTCCAGCCGCAACGATTCCCAGGCCGCAGCCGCGGTGACATCCCCCACAACTGCTAAGGCATCCAACCCTCAGTCAACCGAGGAAACGAAACCGGCACTCGTCCCAACCGAGCCGGTAACCGTGGTCAGCGACGAAGTCGCGCCTGATGGACTGCTCGTCTATCTCTTTCTCGACGCCAACGCAGACGGCGTTTTCAATGACACAGAAGACTCCGTCGCCGGCGCTACCTTCACGCTCTCTACGCCTGATGGCAGGGCCGTCGCCGTAGCCGCAAACGACGGAACCGCAGGGGTCCTGTTTGGTGACTTGAATGCTGGCGACTACACAATTACAGTGGAAGATTTGCAAGGCTACGAACTTGCCAGCCAAAACAGTGCCGGCTTCAAAATCGATCCGGAGGCCGAGGCCGGCCAGATCATCTACTTTGCTGTCGTAGCATCGGCCGCGGACTGAGCTCCATGGCATAAATTCAGGCGACTACCATTTACTCAACTTCTGCCGCCACTTCATAAAATATAAGCTGCACCGAGCCATAACGGCGCCGGTCGAACTCGACTAAAGCCTCGAGCGCGATCGGCGTCTCTTCGCGTGGGTGAAGTTGTACGATAACCACACTTTCCTCCACCAGCAGCGCTGGCTTGGCATCCACCGCCAGCAGCGCCTCCTTCCATAGCTCCTGGTACTGTGGAGGCGCGATGTAAACAAGATCAAATGGCTCACCTTCAAACTTGTCGATAAACTCGAAGCTGTCCCTCCTTGCAACCGTCGCCCACGCATCCAATTTGCAATGCGCCAGATTCAGCAACATCGTGCGAACTGCCGCCCGGCTTCGATCAATAAACTGGACATGAGCCGCACCCCTGCTCAACGCCTCGATGCCCACCGCACCCGTACCACCAAATAGGTCCAGCATGTTTCGCCCTTCGATCCAGTTTCCCAGTATCGAAAAGAGCGCCTCCTTGGCGCGATCCGTAATAGGACGCGTACTGTTTCCTGGGACCGACTGTAACCTGTGGCCCCGGGCACTACCGGCAATGACTCGCATAGTATCTCAACATGGAAGATGACTGCGTCGGCAACAAATGCCAACGCAGTTTGGCGATAACCCACGTGGCTTCACCAGATTATAGTTGGGATCATTCGATTCTTGACAATTGCGCGCAATCCACGACTGCGCTACAATTGCCCCCGTAAGATCACAGTAATTGATAGATGGCTGATGCGCGACGAGAGAGACTTCGACGTTGAAGCGCCGAAGGGGCAAGCCGACAGGAGTACCCAGCCTGCCAGGTGACACTCTCAGGCAAAAGGATCGTCGCGATACGGCACCTTTGGAAAGCGCCGCTCGACAGCATTGAGTGGCCACCGACGGGGCAATCGCACACTGATCGGGCACACTGGATATGAGGATTCCCTTCTCATCTCCACAGGCTCCCTTTCGTAACACCGTGCGTCAATCTCTCAGGTCAAGGACAGAGGTAACGGGCATTCATTCACGATGCCCGTTTTTTCTTGCCAAATGGGCGAACTCCCGCTCTCGCACCTAACCGATGGCTGCGAAGGTGAGTCGGAGACCAAAGGAGAGAACTATGAGCCCTCAATCCCGTGCCGCCTCCTCCAAATCCGCTAGTAACGGCTTCGGTCCGGCCTCGTCCCGCAAAAACTCGAAGCAAGCCGGGGATACCACATCCCGGCCCTCGTCTGGCTTCGCCGATCTGCTCCAACGGACCGATTCCTTTGTCAATCGCCATCTGGGCCCCAGCCAGGAAGACCAGCAAGCCATGCTGCAAGTCGTCGGCGTAGACTCACTCGACGACCTGATCGAGCAGACCATTCCGGCCCCCATCCGGTTCCCGCGCCAGCTCTCACTGCCCGGCCCGCGCCCTGAATCCGACGTGCTCGCCGAAATGGCTGAAATCGCCGCCCATAACCAGACCTTCAGATCGTTCATCGGTATGGGCTATTACGATACCATCACCCCTCCCGTCATCCTCCGCAACGTTTTGGAGAATCCCGGCTGGTACACCCAATACACGCCCTACCAGGCCGAAATCGCGCAAGGCAGGCTAGAAGCCCTGCTCAACTTCCAGACCATGGTCAGCGACCTCACCGCTCTCGACATCGCCAACGCCTCCTTGCTGGACGAAGCCACCGCCGCCGCTGAAGCAATGATGATGTGCAAAAGGTCCCAGAAGCGCGGTGCAACCGCCAACACCTTCTTCGTCTCTGACCGCTGCCATCCCCAGACAATCGACACTATCAAAGTTCGCGCCGAACCGCTGGGCTATCAGGTGATCGTGTCAGACCACGGCCAGTTTACGCCCGACGCCGATACATTCGGTCTACTGTTGCAATACCCCGACACCGAAGGAACGATTAACGACTTTAGCAGCCTGGTTGAAGAGGCCCACGCCGCCGGCGCCTTCGTAGTCGTCGCCACCGACCTGCTCGCCCTCACCCTGCTCACGCCCCCCGGCGACTGGGGCGCCGACATCGCCATCGGCAGTGCCCAGCGCTTCGGCGTGCCTATGGGCTACGGCGGCCCCCATGCCGCATTCATGGCAACCCGCGACGCGCTCAAACGCCAGATGCCCGGCCGCCTCGTCGGCGTCTCCCAGGACGCGCACGGCAAACAGGCCTTGCGTCTCGCCCTCCAGACCAGGGAGCAACATATCCGCCGCGACAAGGCTACCAGCAACATCTGCACCGCCCAGGTCCTGCTGGCCATCATGGCCTCAATGTATGGCGTTTACCACGGCCCCGCCGGCCTCAAGCAAATCGCCCGCAGAATTCAACTCCTCACCTCCCTGCTCGCCGTGGAGTTGGCCAGGTTGGGTTACCAGACCAAACAATCCGATGGCGGTCCAGTCTTCGACACTCTGAAGATCGCCGCCGGACCGCGCACCCAAGAGGAGCTCCTCCGGGCCGCCCGCGCCCATAGCTTCAACCTGCGTCTCTACGACGACGGCGCCGTCGGCGTATCCCTCGACGAAATGACAACCGCCGCCGATCTGGAAGGGCTGCTGCAAACCTTCGGGAAAGCCGCCGCCCCCCGCGCCGATGCCTCCGAACTTGACGGTCAACAGAAGCCAGCCGGCGCCGACCTGACCAGGCTCGCCAATGAGGTATCTCTCGACTACCCAGAGCCCTTTAACCGGACAAGCCCCTATCTGACCCATCCCATCTTCAACACGATCAAGTCAGAGACGGAAATGCTCCGTTACATCACCAAGCTCCAAAACCGCGATCTCTCCCTGGCCCACTCCATGATCCCCCTTGGCTCCTGCACCATGAAGCTGAACGCCACTGCCGAGATGATCCCGGTCACCTGGCTCCCGTTCGGCGGCATGCATCCGTTCGCCCCGCTCGAACAGGCACAGGGCTACCAACTGCTCTTCGACCGCCTGTCACTCGCCTTAAAGGAAATCACAGGCTTCGCCGCCGTCTCCTTCCAGCCCAACGCCGGCTCGCAAGGCGAGTATGCCGGCCTGTTGGCGATTCGCGCCCTGCACCGTAGCCGCGGAGACGATCACCGCGACGTCTGCCTCATCCCCTCCTCAGCCCACGGCACCAACCCCGCCAGCGCCGTCATGGCCGGCATGCAAGTCGTGGTCGTGCGCTGTGACGAGGACGGCAACATCGACGTACCCGACCTGAAAGCGAAAGCCGAACAGTACAGCGCGCGCCTCGCCGCCCTGATGGTCACCTATCCCAGCACCCACGGTGTATTTGAAGAAGCGATCGAAGAGGCCTGCGCCGTAATTCACCGTCATGGCGGCCAGGTCTACATGGATGGCGCTAACATGAATGCCCAGTTAGGTCTCTGCCGCCCGGGCGACATGGGCGCAGACGTCTGCCATCTCAACCTGCACAAGACCTTCTGCATTCCCCACGGCGGCGGCGGACCGGGCATGGGCCCAATCTGCGTGGCCGAACACCTTGCGCCCTTCCTGCCGGGTCACAGCGTCGTGCCCGGCGTCGGCGGCCAACACGCCATCGGCGCCGTGTCCGCCGCGCCCTGGGGCAGCGCCAGCATCCTGCCAATCTCCTATGCCTACATCGCCA
The DNA here is from genome assembly GCA_002238445.1 of Caldilineaceae bacterium bin5. GTDB lineage: Bacteria > Chloroflexota > Anaerolineae > Caldilineales > Caldilineaceae > Bin5. The sequence goes on along the minus strand of MPML01000005.1, from coordinate 78,686 downwards.
TGATGGGCGGCACCGGCCTGACCGATGCCACCCGCATCGCCATCCTCAATGCCAACTACATCGCCGCCCGCCTCGAGGACGCCTACCCTGTCCTCTACAAAGGAGCCCTTGGCCGCGTCGCCCACGAATGCATTATCGACACCCGTTTCCTAAAAGATCACGGCCTGCAGGTGGATGATATCGCCAAACGCCTGATGGACTTCGGCTTTCATGCCCCCACCATGTCCTTCCCCGTCGCCGGCACCCTGATGATCGAACCCACCGAGAGCGAATCTCTGGACGAATTGGACCGCTTCTGCACCGCCATGCTGGCAATTCGAGACGAGATCCAGGCCGTCCAGGACGGCAAGATAAGCGCCGACGAGTCTCCCCTTCGCCACGCGCCCCATACCGCCGAACTCGTTACCGCCGACCAGTGGAGCCAAGCCTACAGCCGCCAGACCGCCGCCTTCCCCGCAGCGTGGGTGCGCGATAACAAATTCTGGCCCTCCGTCGGCCGCATCGACAACACCTACGGCGACCGCAATCTGGTCTGCGCCTGCCCGCCGCTGGAAAACTACGCCTGAGAGGAAAATCCGAAACCTTTCTATTCCAATAGCGTCCCTCCCCTGTCCTTAGGGACGCCTTCGCCCAGCGCTCCATCAATCACCGACAAATCGCTCCCCGTTTTGGCCATAATTTCCGGCCGTGACGGGGAACTGTTTTTCCCTTGGCTTGCCCCCCATCTGTACCCGGCAAACGTGGTTGACGGATAGGAAAATGCGCTATATAGTCTTTTGTGGAGTTTCATCGACGAGGAGTGGGCACAATCCGTTGCTACTTCTCACTCCTCTCTTCTCTCAACTCTCTCATCTACTTGTGTCTTGCCTGGAGCAAGGATACCAACAAGGAGGCATTCAAAAATGTCTGATCAAAATGGGAAGATGCAGACGGGAACGGGGGCTAAACTGAACCGGCGGGATTTCCTGCGCAGTGCAAGCGCCTTGGCCGGACTCGGACTTCTGGCAGCCTGCGCGCCCGCAGCACAACCTGCCGGCGGCTCGAGCGCAGACACCGCCAGCGCCGAAAGGCAGGAAGTCCGTTACCTCTCATGGTGGTTTGAGGAAGGCAATCGCGGCGATACCTGGAACAACTTTGTCACTGAATTCAACGAAGCCCAGAGCGAAATCGAAGTCGTAGCCGAAAACATCCCCTTCGACCAGTACACAACCAAGACCATTGTCGGCGCGCAGTCCGGCCAGCTCGACGGTGACATCGTCATGGCCACGCCCGAGCTCGCCCCCCGCCTCATCCAGGCCGACCTGCTCGTCCCCCTCGACGACGTTCTCGTGCGCAACGGCATCACCGACCTGAGTTCAGCCCACGACGCCCTCCGCAAGGACGGAAATCTCTATGGCCTTGACATGGTGACAGTCGCTTTCGGCATCCTCTACAACAAGGATCGCTACGAAGAGGCCAACATCACGCCCGCCACGACGCCCGACGAATGGGTCGAAGTGAGCGCCGCCCTCACCGATCGCGAAGCCCAGAAGTATGGCTTCTTCGCCACCCACCTGGTCAGCGAACCCTCCGACTTCTGGTTCCAACTGGAAGTCTGGTGCATGCCCTACGACGGCATCTGGGCTGAGGGCACGACCCCGCTGCTGACCTCGGATCCCATCATCCAGGGCCTCAAACTGTTCAAGCAGATGTACGACGTCGCCATGCCCCAGGGCGCCGACAACCCGACCGGATACCGCCTCTTCCAGAACGGCGACGTCGCCCAGGGCCTCTATGTCTCCGCCGCAGTCGGAGCCTTCACCAAGGACGCACCCGATCTCTATCCCCTCCTGCGCAGCGCGCCTATCCCATGGGCGAGCAACAAGTCGATCGCCCGCATCCATCCGATGATGATAAACAAGGCTTCGGACGCAATCGACGAGTCGATGGAGTTCGTCACCTACATGTACAATCCCGACAACTACCGTCGCATGGTCGAAGGCTGCCAGGATGTCATCTTCGCCCAGCCCTCGGCTGCACGTCAGGAGTACCTGGACAATCTCGAATGGTTGGAACCCGGCTACTCTGGCGTTGACTACGTGACGCCCTTCGATATCGTCGGCGACTTCGTCTACAACTTCAACGAGTTCGGCCAGATTGTTATCACCAACTTTGCCGATGTGCTCAACGCCGGCAAGTCAGTCGAGGAAGCAATGGAGATCGCGCAGCAGCAAGCCGAAGACCTGGCCGAGCGCGTCTCATAGCAATCAACACACGCGGCCGGAGGACGAGGGGCGGGCAAACAGCATGAAGTTCACTCATTGCCCGCTCCTCATCTACCCTCGCCGGCCAGCGCGCCGCCAAGCCGGTACAGCAGTGTATTCGTCCCCGCAAGGAAATTTCATATTTCCAAATACGATCGACAACTTGACCGATGAGTGAACGCGTTGACGCCAACGTCCTGTCGGAGCGGACCTCCCAAAGAGAACTGAAGCCTCGCCCCCGCCTGCGCCGCTATCTCCTGCCCTTCTCCCTCGTCCTCCCGATTATCCTCTACGAAGGCCTGCTGATCGTATACCCTATCGCGCAGGGCATTTACGGCAGTTTCACCCGCATCGAACTGGCCTCTAAGAACCCGCCGCTCTGGGTCGGTTGGGCCAACTACGAGCGCATGTTTTCCGACCCCGCCTTCTGGAAGGTAATCCGGACGACGCTCCTTTTCACCGGGCTGGTGATCGTGGTTGCCCTGACGATCGGCCTCCTCACCGCCCTGCTCTTCAACCGCCCATTTCGTTTCCGCCCACTGGCGCGAGGCATGTTGATGATGCCTTGGGCCATTCCCGAAGTCCCCGTAGTCATGATCTTCATCTGGATGCTCAGCCCCCAATTCGGCGTCGTCAACATTTTGGCGCGCATGCTCCCCGGAGTTACGCAGAACCCACAGTGGCTGCAGGTGCCAGAACTGGCGATGGGATGGATGGTGCTGATCTCTTCATGGAAGGCGTTTCCCTTCTACAGTCTTGTGATCCTGGCAGCGCTGCAGGCGATCCCCCAGGAGCTGTACGAAGCCGCCCGTGTCGACGGCGCTAGCCGCCTCCAACTGTTCTGGAACGTCACCTTCCCCGGAATCGGCTCAACCCTGGAACTCCTGGTCGTACTGGCCGCAATCTTCTCATTCAAACAGTTCACGATTATTTTCCTGATGACAGGCGGCGGCCCTTCCGGTACAACCGAAACCATCGTAATCCGCATCTTCAACACCGCCTTCCGTTTCTACGACTACTCCTACGCCACCGCGCTCGGCGTGGCGGGTTTCGTCGTTTCACTGGCGGTCGCCTTTGTCTTCATCCTCATGCAGGCCCGCCGCGCCCAAGAGTCCGCGTAAATGGCAACCACCGGCATCGACACACGCGCTCCTGCACATAAACTGTCTCCTAGGCGCCTGCTCAACCGCACCGCCCTCTACCTCACCATTGCCATCGTTTCCTTCATCACCGTCTTCCCAGTCTACTGGATGATGATCAGCACCTTCCAGCCCAGCAAATATATCATGCACTTTCCTCCGCCCCTGTTGCCCCAGGAGCTCTCCTTCTACCAGTTTGCCGAGCTGTTCACCGAGCATCCCGTAGCGCGCTGGCTGCGCAACTCCTTCCTCATCGCCGCCATGACAATGCTGCTCTGCATGGCCCTCTCCGTGTTGGGCGCATATGCCCTTTCCAGCCTACGCTGGCCCGGCCGCAACCTCTTCGGCCTCTTCCTCCTCGTAACCCAAATGCTGCCCGAGATCCTGATTCTGATCCCCCTGTACATCATCTACCGCCGCCTCAACATGCTCAACAGCATCCCCTCCCTTGCCCTCATCGACGCCGCCTTCATCCTGCCCATCTGTATCTGGATTCTCAAAGGCGTCTTTGACACCGTCCCACCCGAGGTACTCGACGCCTCGGTCGTCGACGGCTGCACCGAACTCGCCGCCCTATGGCGGATCGTGCTCCCGCTCTCCGCGCCCGGCCTGTCCGCAGTCGCGGTCGTCGCCTTCTTCTTCGCCTGGAACGAATACCTCTACGCCGGCATCATGCTCAGCAGCGGCGAGTTCATGCCCGCTTCAGTCGGTCTCTCCACCCTCAAAGCCATCGCGCAGACGCCGGTCGAGCAATACATGGCCGCCGGCCTTGTCTTCTCGGTGCTGCCTGTGGCATTCTACCTGGCCATGCAGCGCTACATCGTTTCAGGCCTCACAGCCGGCGCGGTCAAGGGCTAAGCGCAATACTGGCATCCAGCCCTCCACTGCGCGATACCTTCAACGGAGGTACCTCCGATTCCGCAACTGGGTCCCAAAGCTGAATGAGGTGAGTCGGGCCTTTTTCTCTCTCTTCTCGGCTTGTATTATGGGCGGTCGGCCGCAAGCGGCCTCCCTTGTGCAGGGGCTGCGCCCCCGCAACGCCCCCCTACAAAACCATGCCTCAGCGACCTTACGCATTCAGCGCAGCCGTGTCGCTTCAGCAACCTGACAGCTGCCAACCGCATACGCCTTCGTCTGGCCTGGATGGCGCCAGGCATGAAGGGCCCGTCAACGCGGACACTGTATATTGCTTAGCAAATGCCAAAGGAGAATAAACGCAAGTGGACCTGGGACATATCACCTTGGAAGGCGGCTCCGAATTCGGCGGCCAAATGGCCGCGCCCGACCTCCGCAGCATCGAACTGGCAGGAGGCCTGGACGCCCCCATCGCCATCATCCCCACCGCCGCCGCGCCCGACAACAACCACCACCGCGCCGGCGAAAACGGCCGCCGCTGGTTCACGAGCCTCGGCGCGACCAATGTGCAGGTCGTTCCCCTGCTCGACCGCGATTCAGCAGCGAACGATTCCGTTGTCGAAATGGTAACAGGGGCGAAACTGATCTACCTACTGGGCGGGTTCCCCGGCCATCTCTGCCAAAGCATTCGCAACACGCCAGCCTGGGAGGCCATGCGCGCAGCCTTGACCGCGGGCGCGGTCATCGCCGGCAGCAGCGCCGGTGCCATGGTCCTCTGTGAACATCTCTATGACCCTCGCAGTAAACAAGTCATTGAGGGCCTCGGGCTTATCCCCAACGCCTGTGTCCTGCCCCACCACAACAACTTCGGGCAAGGCTGGGCCCAACAGCTACGTGACCTGCTGCCCCAGGCAACCCTCGTAGGCATAGACGAAGAAACCGGAATGATCAACGACCTGTCCGACAACCAATGGAGCGTACACGGCGCCGGCCGCGTCACCCTCTACGCGCCCGACCAGCCCGTCTCCCACCCCACAATCCACCTACCCGGCGAACTGCTTCGCCTCAACGTCGTACCTTGATGCCAGGCGTGATCTCTCGGCTACATCCCTCGTAGCCAACCCTTCGTACCTGCCAAAGGGTGACCTTCCCCTAGGCAATCCGCACGATGCGAAAGTCTTCAAAGCGAATCCAGTGCTCTTCGCCCGGCGGACCGTTATAACACTGCAGACTGACCTGCTCCATCTCCGCCCCCGGTAACTCACCGGTAGCGGCCGTCGAGAATCCCGCCGCCCCCTCCGGTCGGAACTGCGCCTCCCACGACTCGGAATCTACCACCAGCCGCAGCCGCACACTCTCAGTCGGCATCGGCTTGCCCCCGGGAATAACCAATACCTCCCCGTCCACCAGCTCCTTGACCTCCTTGAAGACAGGCTCACCGTTCTGGTACCACGTAATCCCCGCCTGTTCGTACTGCTGCGTCGGCACACTATGATTGAAAATTGTCACCTCGATCGCAAAGATGCCGCCACTCCGGTCCGGCGCCGGCCGCACCAGCGCATTCCGCACCGTCGCCGCAACGCCGGGCTCAACCATAATCTCCAACCCGCCATCGCGCATGCGCCAGCAATCCGGATTCTCGCGCAGCCAAATCCAGTCGGAGTCCAATGCACCGTCGAAATTCTCCTGGAAAACAATCTCCTCTTGCAACTCGCTCATCTATTTCGCTCCTGTCATGATCTGCCTGAATGTCCCGTCCACACATGGAACGCTTGCCTACGCCATTTCTTCCAAAGAGCCATGCCCCTATGGGCGAGAGTCCCGCCAAGCGTGGCCCTCCTAACTGCCTCCTGCTCGCTGCACCGTGCGTACACTCAGATTTGCGTACTCGCCCACCAACGGCGCCATCTGCCGCAGCCCAATCTTCCCGCCCCCCAACACCGGCCCGTAGCTGACGCCGTCATCGCTCCACGCAAAGATCGGCAACTCGTTGATCGAAAATGCCACCTCAGCCCCACACTTGATTACCTGTATCCGGTAAGGCGAAGCCGCATCCTCCACCGAAGGAATCGGATCCGCGCCCTGCGCTACCATGTGAAAGCCATAGCTCTTCCGCAAATTGCACGTGTGGAACGCCCTTTCCTCCGGCCAGCGCCTGCGAAAGTAGGAGACGTGCAGCGCGTTGATATCCCCATGATGGTACTGCTTGTATTCCCCGCTACGCTCGTCCAATGCAGGATCAAACAGATCCTCTCCACTGCCCCCCGTCGCCGCAAAGAATAGAATACACAGCCCCGGCTCCCGCACCGGCCAGAAATCCCACGTAATGCTCACATCCGCCGGAAACGTCTCCGGACACCAGAACACGAAGTTTGACCTCTGCCCCTCCCCCGGATCGCGCAAATTCTCCATCCGCAGCCGCCCCCCGGGAAAGCCAATGCTCGCCTCCCCCTCCAGCCTGAAACCGGCAACATCGGCGTCCGTCGCCAGCGCATTTTGGTAGACAGTCTCGCCCAGCGAAAATGAGTTCATCTCTTTTCCCTCACGCTCAGGATGTCGGCTACAAGGTAGCATCCTACGCGGCAAAGAACGATGTGTCAAAGAGAGAAAGCCGGGCCCTCAACGCAGCTTTCGCATCATCGACTAATTGCAATCAGCAATCCCACCATCCCCGATTCGCCGCGCCCAGGGGCTCCTGAAAGCCACTTGACACCTTCACAAAAATTAAATATCCTTGTACCAAATCGTCGCCTCCAACACCGATCCCAACGACGCTTCCAGCGTTCGCGCCCACGAAAGGCTTATCCAATGCCTCAAGAAATCCGCGAGTTTCGCGTCTCGAATGATGCCTTCGATGATCCCGCCGAACTACAGCGCCGCCTCGCCGACGAGGGCTATCTCTTCTTCAGACAGCTCCAGGATCCCGACAAAATGCGCGAGCTGCGCCGCGTCATGATGACAAGAATCCAGGAAATCGGCTGGCTGCTGCCCGATACCGACCCCTACGACGGCATCGCCGACACAACCAAACAGTGCACAGAAGGCGATCGCGAATACGTCGACGGCTACAGTCAGGTCTACACACTGGAGCCCTTCCATCGCGCCGGCCACTGGCCCGAAGTCACATCCATGATCGAAAAGATCATGGGCCGGCCCATCATGCCCCACCCCAACCAGATCGCCCGTCTCTGGTTCCCCAAGTACACCGAACACACCACCCCAATGCACCAGGACTTTGTCCACTTCCAGGGCAACTATGAGACCCTGACCAGCTGGGCCCCCATCGGCGACTGCCCCATCGAACTGGGCCCCCTCGCCGTCATCCCCGGATCCCACAAAGTCGGGCGCGTGCTCGACCACCACTTCTCCCTCGGAGCCGGAGCCCTGGCCGTCAACGTCGAAGGCGAAGAAGAAATAGAACCCGTCTGGCACTCCACCGACTACGACATCGGCGACACCCTCATCTTCCCCGCCCTCACAATCCACCAGGCCCTGCCCAACTACACCGAGGACCGCCTCCGTCTCTCCCTGGATAACCGCTACCAGGCCGTCGGCGACCTGATCGCCGAGCAAATGCTCACCCCACACGGTCCCAGTGGGCTTACTTGGGAAGAGGTCTACGCAGACTGGGAATCCGACGAATACAAGTATTACTGGAATAACTACGACAATCCCGTCGTAGCCCGCGATCTGAGCTTTGGCGAAAAGGGCTTCGCCGAAGCCATCGAACTGGCCCGCGCCGGTGACGAACACGCCGTATTCAGCCTGCAGCGTACCATCAGATTCGATCCCGATTCCGAAGCCGCCCAAACCGCCAGGGAAGTTCTGGCCGAAGCCGGCATCGCTGCCTAGACCGAAGCAAAAGCTGTAGAACTCGCTCCTGCGGACATGGCCTGCCTTACGCGCCTGATTCGCCGCGTAGCGCCCATATTCAGAAACCAACACTCTAGCATCCAACCTGAAGGAGGTGAGAACGCCAAGTCCTGCTCGTCCTGTCTACGGTGCCATCCGAGGCCCGTACCATATCCGGATCTATCGACATTCAAGGACAAGGAGAAGAGGCAGAAAATGACTGGCAACGGACTGAGTAGACGTAACTTTCTGAAAGTCTCCGCTGGCGCAGCCGGCGTCGGCTTGATGGCCGCCTGCGCCGCGCCCGGCGCCCCGGCCGGAGGAGAAATGGCGGAAGAATCCGGCGGCGATGCGCCGGCAATGGACAGGGTTGAAGTACACTCCACCCTCGGCCTACTCCACCCCACCGAGTGGACGACCCGTTCAGCCGAGCACCCCTTGGTCGGCAACGCAGCCCGCATTCTCGCTGAGCGCTTCGAAGAGATCAACCCGGACATTGCCATCGTTTTCGACGACGCCGGTGATGACGCCTGGCTCACCGCCGCTGTAAGCTCCGGAGAATCCCCCGACCTGATGGCCCGCCTCGACCTCGTTCAACGCGGCTGGTGCGTCCCCATCGACGACTGGCTAGACGCCCCCAGCCCCTACGCTATCCAATACGACACCTGGTCCGAAAGCTTCTATCCTTCCATGATGGAGTCCCTGACCTGGTCTGACGGCCTTGACTACTGCGCCCCGATCCGCGCTATCTGGCCCTACCTAGAAGTCGGACTCGCCTGTAACATGGAGATCTTCAACGAGCATGGTCTCTCGCCGCCTGCCACCTGGACCGAACAGATGGAGGTTTCCCAGGCCCTCAAGCAAGCCGGCCTTGGCCTCTCCCCCTGGCCGCGCGAAGGCGAAACCGGCAACTGCTGGCCACTTGCCCTCCAGATCCTCCCGCCCATGATGCAGGAAGTCTGCATCGAAATGGACGCCGACAATGACTTTTTCGTCGGCATCGAGGAAGCCCTGCCCGCACACAAGGCCGAGCTGATAGGCCCCTACACACCCATCTACCAGCGCGCTTGGGACGAAATGTACGCCCTCGCTCTGACCTGGGTGGACGGCTTCAACACCACCGATCTCGACCTCCTCTGGCGCGAAGGCTCGGTCGGTATGCAGTACCGGGCCACGTGGGAATTCGCCACCTTGGCCAACGACCCCAACGTGGACTTCGAGCGCACCTTCGTGCCCTCGCCAATGCCCGCCGCGGCCGACATACCCCCCACCGTCAGTGTACCCGGCGCTGTCGACCCCAATGACTATACAGCCGGTGACGGCAATGTGCCCGGCGAACACGTGCAGGCCATTCGCGGTCCCCAGGACGTAATGCTCAAGTCCTCGACCGAGATGCGCGGCAACCGTGACCAGGTCATCAACTGGTGGCAGTTCATCACCGAGCCGGAAAACAACGCCTTCCTTAACAACGAAAATCAGCAGTATATCCCGTCTGCCAAGGATGCTAAGCTCGGACCGCTGTGGTCCACCATCGGCGGCTATAAGCTGCCCCTCTATACCTACACCATCGCCTGGTGGGGCATGGGGCTCCTGTGGGACTGGGACTACTTCACCGAGTGGCGGCGCATCTTCGTCGCCTGGGTGATCGGCGACATGGACAGAGCCGAATTCTTCGAGCGCCAGCAGCGCTCCTGGGATGAAGGCGTTGCCCGTTACGAAGCCCTGCTCGCCGACCAGGAAGCAGACAGCTAAAGAGTTCAATATCTTGGTGAGCGGACCGCGGCCCTGCACGCCCTGTCCGCTCACCACCATCCGTCTTCCTATTGCCGCTCAAATGCTACGCAAAATCCGTCTGGCCGCAGTCAGCCTGCTCCTCCTGATGCTCGCTCTTCTCGCCGCGGACTTTATCCAGTCACTGGTGCGTCTCAACAACGTCGTCATCGAAGGCGAGTTTAACAAGGAAAAAGTCGTCTCAGACGGCGAAGATTCAATCGTGCTTACGGTCCGTGTCACCGAGAACGGCCAGCCGCGCGTAAACGACACCTTGCAAGCTTGGCTGCAACCCGGCAACGGCCTCATGATCCCGGAGTGGGCCTACACCGACGAAAACGGCGAAGTCGAAATTACTTTCACGCCCAATCCAGCCACCGCCTACGACCTCAAAACAGACTCAATCATCAACGTCATCGATATCAACATCGGGCGCTGGCTCGAAGTAGACAAGAGATTCTCCATTGAAGTGCCAGTCGAAATTCCCCTCTCTTCAGACTGAACCTGTGTACGCCAAAGGATAACGCCGGCCGCCGCTTCCGGACTGACCCATTGATTGACCTATTGCTGTGACCTTGAATCAGCCGCGATCTGCGTTCCAAATGTATATCGCAATCGACGCCAAGACATGTCTCTCGGTTCACACTATGATGTCGCGCCGATAGTATTTGCCTTTACCCACTGTGCATTACAGAACAACTCTGCATTCAAATTGAACACAAATATGATTCATTTTCGCCGATGTGAAGTCCTGCAATTGGAGAAGCCCAGGGAGTTAGCATGACAGAAGTTACTGGTGCTGCGGAACAGAGCAGAGCGACAGACGCCGCCGTGAGGACGCTTGTCAGGTCGAGCGAGCTCTCTACCTGGCAGGCAATGCGCCGCTCCTGGCAGGCCTACGCCCTTCTTGCCCCCATCTTCATTCTCCTCATCATCTTCAACTACTACCCCCCCATCCTCGGCCTCCTCCGCGCATTTTACCGCTGGCGGCCCGGGGTGGAAGCCAGCTTCGTCGGCCTCCAGCACTTTGGCGTCTACTTCACCTCTCCCGAAACGGGCCGAGAGCTCCTTAACATGTTCAAACTGCTCGCGTTCTTCTTTTTCTCAGGTGCAGTCGTCCCTTTCATCATGGCCGTTCTCATCTTCCGCATCCGCGACACCGAGTCCAAAGAGCTTTATCGCCTCTTTCTCATCATCCCCATGCTCGTCCCGCTCATCGTCGTCATTCTACTCTGGAAGCAGATCTACGACCCCAACCTGGGCGTCATCAACGGGCTTTTGGAACAGGTCGGCCTCGGCTTCCTGGCACTGAATTGGCTGGGCGACACAGCCACCGCCCTCTACGCCATCATGTTCATGGGCTTCCCCTGGGTCTCAGGCGTCGGCACCCTAATCTATCTCGGTGGTCTGGGCCAGATTTCTGAATCGATCTTCGACGCCTGCGAAGTCGACGGCTGCACCGGCCTCCGCCGTACTCTGCTGATAGACCTGCCCCTCGTCTTGGGGCAAGTACGCCTCATGACTATCCTCGCAGTCATTGCCGGCGTTACATCCTTCCAAACAATTCTCGTGCTGACCGACGGCGGACCCGGTTTCGCAACCATGGTGCCCGGCCTGACTATGTTCCACAAAGCATTCCGCACGCAGCAATTCGGTTACGCCGCTTCCATCGGTATGATTCTGTTTGTCATTACCTTCACCGCAACCCTGGCCGTCAACCGCACCATCCATCCCGCAGTTGAAGACGTCCGGCACTAGCGTTCATTCAGATAGCAGAGGCAGTCCCAGGAGAACAGCAAGTGAGTACCACAACCTCCACCCAGGTCGCTCCCCGCACCCGGCGCCCCCTCAGGCTCTACCAGATCGGATCGCACCTGTTCATCTCCGTCATGCTACTCCTCTCACTGATCCCCACCTACCTGCTGATTACCTGGTCCTTCAAGAACGGCCTCCAATACCGTTGGGAACGATGGGCCATCAGCTTCCCTTTGCGCTGGCGCAACTATATCGCCGCCTGGGACGTAGTCGGCGATTATATGATCAACACCATCATCGTGGCCATCATCGGCCTTATGGGAATGCTGCTGCTCTCGCTCATCGGCGGCTACGTCTTCGCCCGCATGGACTTCCCCTTCCGCGAGACTCTCTACTACGCAATCATCGCCCTTCTCATGGTCCCCTGGGTCCTCTCCTTCATACCCGCCTACATGGTTTACGTACGCCTCGGCCTGCTGAACACGCGGCTGGCTATGATAATCCCTGAACTCGCCGGCGGCCCCATCTTCGGCATCTTCCTCATGCGCGCCTTCATCTCAGGAATCCCAGAGGAACTCTTCGAATCCGCCCGCTGTGACGGCGCCGGCGTCCTCGACCTCATTGGCCGCATCACCCTGCCACTGTCACTGCCCGGGCTCGCCACCCTCGCCGTCCTCAACTTCATCGGTGTCTGGAACTCCTTCCTCTGGCCGCTGGTCATGATCCAGGATGACGAAAAACAGATGATCGCAGTAGGACTCTACAAACTGGCCCGGTCCGCCACTTCCGGCGGCGTCCCCGGGTGGACCAGCCAGGACTTCAGCGTTTGGGGCCCCCTCTATGCCGGCTACGTGATCGCTTCACTCCCCCTCGTTCTCCTGTTCATCGTCCTCGGCAAATTCTACGTCGAAGGCTTGGTCGACTCCGGCCTCAAAGTCTGACACAAGGCCATTTCCTCCCAGCAGCCAGGCGAACTTCGGATCCCGAACTGCCCGCCGCTGCCAACCCGTCAGGATAGCCACCCAAAATGACAAACGCAACCCAGTCCATGTTCTTCAAGTCCGAAGGCGTCGATGCCCATTGGGACACCTGGATGTTCTACAACGAGGGCACCTTCTATCTCTTCTACCTCATCACCGAATACAGCCCCGGCGAAGGCTTCGGCCTCGCAACTTCGCCCGACGGCGTCACCTGGACCGACCACGGCTGGGCCATCAAAGCCTCCGACCAAATGGTCACCTACCTCGGCACCGGTGCCGTCTGGAAGTCGCCCGACTACGAAAGCAGCGGCCGCTTCATCTGCAACTACTCCGAATGGCGCGTCGAAGAGGACGGCCGCCAGACCCAGAACATCTTCTTCGCCTGGAGCGAAGACCTCATGAACTGGACCAAATTCGGCGATGACCACATTTTCACAGTCGACACCCGCTACTACGAGCAGCACGGCCGCTGGGACTGTATCTTCCCCCTTCCCCGTCCCCAGGGCGGCTACTACGGCTACTGGACTGCCACGCCCAAAGACCACGTCGGTTTCGGTTTCGGCCAAAGCGACGACGGCGTCCACTGGGACGCCCTCCCCTCCCCCGACCTAATCTGGGAAGGCGCCGACCCGCCCCGCAGCATGGAAGCCGGCGCTGTCGCCGAGTTCAACGGCAAATACTACGCCATCGTCGGCCAGGGCTCCAGGACCATGAAGACCATGATCGCCGACAACCCCGCCGGCCCCTACACCGTCGCCCCCGCAAATTACGCCCTCCTCGAAAACTCCGGCGAGCACAAACACACCTACTTCGCCCGCTTCCTCCGCACGCCCGATGACATCCTCGTCAACCATCACGCCGTAACTCGCTTCCAGCTCGACACTGGCCGCGACATCTGCTACTGGGCTCCCCTCAAAAGGGCCTTCGTCGACGACGCCGGCACCCTCTGGTTCGGCTACTGGCAGGGCAACGAAGGCTTGAAGAAAAACCTCCTCCCCGCGCAATTCTCTGGCTCGACCGACGGTCCCATTCACATGGCCGCCACCGAAGCCGACACTGATAGCGGCGTTGTCATCGAAGGCCAGATTACTTTGCCCGCAGCCGGTCAACCTGAAACCGAATGGCCCGGACTATACATCGAGTACGAAGCAGGCCAGGGCAGTTACATACAGGTGGGCCCCTCCGGCGTCACCCACTTCGGGCTGACCGCACAAGGCGGCGACCCATCCGAGCGCGAGGATGTCATGGCGCGCGCCTGGCCCTTCGGCGCCAGCGTCCGCTTCCGCACTCTCCTCAAAGCCTCTGTGATGGAATTCTATCTGGACGATCTGCTAATCCAGTCCTACAGCCTGCCCGCCGCCGCCACCGGGCGCATCGGCCTCCTCAATCCCGCCAACGGGATCGCAGAAGTCCAGGTCTGGAAGGCCGCTTAGAGGGCCGATAGGCCGCAACTTCAGTCCGTGCCAGCCTGAACCGACCGCCACCGGTTTCACCGGCTGCTCCATGAGAGACTGCTTTTCATTCGAATCCTCTTGTCGAAGTCTCCTTAGCGACACGCCCTGCAACTCGGTTCAGCGATTCGAGTCCACCGCCTGTGCGATCTTTTTCGAATCGCCAATATCAGCTAGAATAGCCCTATCCTCCAACCCGACTCTAAGTCATAATCTCCTATCACCCTCCCATAGAGCAAGATACAACCGCCCATGCCAACACTCTTGACCAGCGAACAGCTCAGCTTCTACGAAATCAACGGCTACCTCCACGCCCCTGCCGTCATCCCACCTGACCTCCTGGAACTCATGTCAACCGTCCTCTCCCGCTGGGCCGACGACACCATCAACGCCTGGCTGACCGAAGGACTGATCCACGACCCAGGCGCCGACCTCGACTTCCAGCACCGCCTCGCCCACCTCTGGGAAGCCGCCGGAAGACCTGAATACATCCGCAGCCCCCGCCGCGACCTAGTCAGCCGCGAGATGTTCAAGATCCTCGTCCACCCCGCCCTCCTCGCCCTCGCCCAAGACCTCCTCGTTACCCCCGAAATATCCGTCCACGGCATCTTCAACGCCCGCCCCAAACTGCCCGACCAGATCTGGACCCAAACCCCCTGGCACCAGGACGCCCAATACTACCGCGACGCCGAGCAAGTCCACGTAACCTCCATCTGGATGCCCCTGCAGCCCGTTACCGAACACAACAGCTGCCTGCAAGTCGCCCCCGGCCTCCACCGCGGACCCCTCCACGAAGGCTGGAACGACCCCGAAACCGGCTTCCTCGGCCTCTCACCGGAAGTGCGCGAGGCTCTGGAGGGCGTCTCAATCGAAATGCAGCCGGGCGACGCCCTCTGCTTCACCCAGATCACCCCCCACCGCGCCCTCCCCAACCGCTCCAGCCAGGTCCGCTGGTCCATCGACGTCCGCTACGAATCCACCGCCCAAGCAACCGCAGCCGGCCAAAAGCAGGGCTTCATCGCCCACAGCCCTGAGGATCCCAACGCCGTACCCACCTATGAACAGTGGCTGAAAAAGTGGGAGGAAATCCCTACCGGAATCTATTGATTTGACTTTTCACCTTCCGCTCCTTGAGCGGTATAATTCCACCAAACTGACCGACCCAACCCCACGCGCCGCCAGGACGCGCCACCACCCGGACCCAAAGCCATGAGCCTGACACAGAACGAACTCGCCCTATTCCATCGCCAAGGCTACCTGGTCAAACCCGGCCTCTTCATCGCAGCCGACCTCAAGCCGCTACAGGACGCCCTCACAGAGATAGTCGATCAGGGTGCCCGCGAACTGCAAGCAATCGGCAAGCTGACGAACATCCACGCCGACAAACCCTTCGGCCAGCGCCTGTCCAGCATCTACCTCGAAGATAGCGAAGCCGGCCAAGCCATCACCAGCCGCGTCATGGGCAAAGGCTGCGGCGGCTATAACGGCTCTGCCATGCTGCAGACGATTCGCCACCCGGCTCTCCTCTCCTGCATCGAAAACCTGATCGGCCCCGACATCGTCGGCTCCTCCGTCTACCGCATCCGCCCCAAACTGCCCGGCTGGGACCGCGGCGAAGTCCCCTGGCACCAGGACGCCGGCTATACCCTCGCCCACTGCGACCGCCATCTCATCGTCACCTGCTGGGTCCCCCTCGTCGACGCCACCCTCGAGAACGGCTGCCTCCACGTCATCCCAACCGTGCACCGTAATGGCATCCTCAAGCACTTCACAGGCGGCCATGCCGGCTTCCTCGAAGTACCGGACGAAGAGCTGCCCCCGGTCGAGCCCGTACCCGTCCCCATGAACGCCGGCGACGCCCTCCTGCTCACCAACCTCACCCCCCACGCCTCCTTCGAAAACCGCACCAACCAGGTCCGCTGGAGCATCGACCTGCGCTACCAGAGCGCCAACGTACCCAACAACGTCGACGAAGACCCCGCCGCCTACACGCCCGAACGCGACCCCGTCACCATGGCCTGCTACCCCCCGAAGCCGACTTCGTCATCCGCGACCACCGCGACCCAAACCGCGAGATCCATTCCGCCGACCAATTCCGACAACTGCGCCAGCGCTACGAAACAACCCGCCCTAACGCCCCCGGCCGCGGCTGGACACCACTCCAGGAGCGCTGACACTCCCCATAAGATAAGGCACAACTAGTCCGCCCAAGGTCGCAAACCCAACACGCCGTCCGGCAGGACCTCGAAATACTAGGGCTCGTCTAAGTTTGTCAGAAGAGGGTTTGGGGGTGCGAAGGGCTTTTCCTCAAAGGACCACGCAGTCTAGCACAGAAAATCCGCAATGCCTCTGGTGTTCTTCGCGTCCCTTCGCGTCCCTTCGCGGTTCAAATGGTCTTGGTCACCAGAATATTCAAGCGAGAAACTTCACAAACAGGCCTGTAACCTTTCCCTTCTTGTCAAATACTGAGCGGCCTTCCCAAAACGATAAATACCACTAATCCGAATTGGAGGCGGAGCCACCTTGCGAGGCGGGTCCCGCACTTCCGCTCCCCTGCCCTTCCCGCAGGCGCGCCAGACCAAGTAATCTGTCAAACTCCTCCTGGAATGCCGCAATAATAGTGTCCGGATCCGGCGCCAGTCCCCGGTCCGTGATGAGTCCGATATTCACCTGCCCGGCATAGCTGAATATGCTGATTCCCACGCCGATGGAGCCGGACTGCGGTACCCAGAAGACGATCGTGTCGAGAAGCTTGCCCGCAAAATAGAGTTTCCGCGATGGGCCAGGCACATTTGTCAGGACCACACTCACCTTGTCGGCATAATAGCCGCGCACACCCCTCGCGATTCTGTCCGACACAACGCCTAAGCTGGCGATAGCCTGATAGGTCACCAGCGCTTCAGGCGACCGCTTGATCGCATCCATGTTGCGCTTTGTCGCAAAAAGGCGATCGATCGGATCCGCGATGCCAATGGGCAGGGGAAGATAGACGAGAGCGAATCGGTTCGTCAGTTTCGTATCTTCGGGCGCACGAATGTCCACCGGAACCATGGCCCGAATCTCCTTGCCCTCCGGATCGTCGCCGCGAGTTTCGACATACCGGCGCAAAGCGCCAGCCATCGCCGCGACCAGGACATCGTTAACCGTTGCCCCCATCGTATCTTTCACGAACTTAACATCATCTAGCGGAATGCCTTCGGACCAGGCGACCGCTTTGCCGACCCCGACCTCACCTTTGAAAGCAGTCTTGTCGTCGGTCCGCATGAGCGCCAGCTTGGCCAACACAGCCATGAACCTCCCGGCCAGTTGTCCGCCTCTTACCGCCAGCGACAGCAGATTCCCGCGTTGCCCGGCCTTCTCGCGGCCTCCCGGCAATTTCGCGTCCCCCGAACGGGCCGCGACACGGTTCGCAGGAGGTAGAGTATTCACGTCTGGAGGAGGCCCGGCAGCCGCGTCCGGTATGGCGCGCGCTCCCTCGGCAGACGCATCAGTCAGGCCGAGCAGAACTCTTACGAGAGCCGCGCCGTCGCCGATACAGTGGTGAATACGCCCAAAGAATACGCTGCCGCCCCCATAGCCTTCAATGAGGGTGATCGTCCACGGAGGCCGATTCATGTCCAAGGGCGCGGTGAGCAGTCGAGCTACCGTATCGTTGAGCGTTTTCGTATCTCCGGGTGAAGGCAGGACAATGCGCCCAACGTGCGCTCGCAGATCGAACTCCGAGTCGGTCTGCCAGAAGTAACGGGTTCCGAAAGCGCCTCGATTCGCTGTCACCCGCTGACGAAAGCGTTCATGCACTAGAAGGCGCTCCTCCAGCACAGCCAGCACACGCTCATATTGCAGCAACTCGCTGAAGATCCAGAAGCCGTTGATCACCATCGGATTGGTTGGATCGTCCATCATAAGCCAAGCTCGATCAACGCTGGACATCGGCTCGCGTCCGGCAATCTGAATACCCTCAACAGGCTTAGTGAATTGCTCCATTACGCACCTCAGCTTGTAATCTAGTTCTAGAGACCAAGCTCATGCCTTGTGCTTGCCCTCGCTACCTAACGCTCCCGTAGGAGCAGGCTTAGTCTTTGCCCTCGCCCCTCTGGCATGAAGTCCCCACCTTACCCTTCCCACACCCATTCACGTCCCTTCCCCAAAATCCCATGAATCCCCGTCCAGACCACCCCGCAATCCCCCCGCCAACCCCCGACCACGCGCAAATCACAGTCCATCACAAAAATCCCCAAAATCACAGTTCAGACAAAAAGCCCGCAATCCCCCCGCCAACCCCCGACCACGCGCAAATCACAGTCCATCACAAAAATCCCCCAAAATCACAGTTCAGACAAAAAAGCCCTTAATCCCCCCGCCAACCCCCGTCCACGCGCAAATCACAGTCCATCACAAAAATCCCCCAAAATCACAGTTCAGACAAAAAAGCCCTTAATCCCCCCACCAACCCCCGTCCTCGCGAAAATCACAGCCCATCACAAAAATCCCCCTAAATCACAGTTCAGACAAAAAGCCCGCAATCCCCCCACCAACCCCCGTCCACGCGCAAATCACAGTCCATCACAAAAATCCCCAAAATCACAGTTCAGACAAACGGCCCCCAACCCCCCCCCCACCCCCCCCCCACACGCAACTCACACTCCATCCAAAAAACCCCCAAAATCACAGTTCAGACAAAAAGCCCGCAATCCCCCCGCCAACCCCCGTCCACGCGCAAATCACAGTCCATCACAGAAATCCCCAAAATCACAGTTCAGACAAAAAGCCCGCAATCCCCTCGCCAACCCCCGTCCACGCGCAAATCACAGTCCATCACGACAATCCCCAAAATCACAGTTCAGACAAAAAACCCGCAATCCCCCCACCACCCCCCTCCCACCCGCCACGCCGCGCCCCCCATCAAAATCCCCAAAATCACAGTTCAGACAAAAAGCCCGCAATCCCCCCGCCAACCCCCGTCCACGCGCAAATCACAGTCCATCACGACAATCCCCAAAATCACAGTTCAGACAAAAAGCCCGCAATCCCCCCACCAACCCCCGTCCTCGCGCAAATCACGGCCCATCACAAAAATCCCCAAAATCACAGTTCAGACAAAAAGCCCTTAATCCCCCCGCCAACCCCCGTCCTCGCGAAAATCACAGCCCATCACAAAAATCCCCAAAATCACAATTCAGACAAAAAGACCTTAATCCCCCCACCAACCCCCGTCCACGCGCCAATCACCATCCACCACAACAATCCCCAAAACCCCAGTGCAGACAAAAAGCCCTTAATCCCCCCACCAACCCCCGTCCACGCGCAAATCACAGTCCATCACAAAAATCCCCAAAATCACAGTTCAGACAAAAAGCCCTTAATCCCCCCACCACCCTCCGACCACGCGCAAATCACAGTCCATCACAAAAATCCCCCAAAATCACAGTTCAGACAAAAAAGCCCTTAATCCCCCCACCAACCCCCGACCAAGCTCAAATCACAGCTCATCACAAAAATCCCCCCAAATCACAGTTCAGACAAAAACCCGCAATCTCCCCACCACCCTCCGACCAAGCGCAAATCACAGCCCATCACAAAAATCCCCCAAATCACAGTTCAGACAAAACCCCGCAATCCCCCCCACCCTCCGCACGCGCGCAAATCACAGTCCATCACAAAAATCCCCAAAATCACAGTTCAGACAAAACCCCGCAATCCCCCCACCAACTCCCGACCACGCGCAAATCACAGCCCATCACAAAAATCCCCCAAATCACAGTTCAGACAAAACCCCGCAATCCCCCCACCAACCCCCGTCCTCGCGAAAATCACAGTCCATCACAAAAATCCCCAAAATCACAGTTCAGACAAAAAGCCCTTAATCCCCCCCGGCCAACCCCCGACCACGCGCAAATCACAGTCCATCACAAAAATCCCCAAAATCACAGTTCAGACAAAAAGCCCTTAATCCCCCCGCCAACCCCCGTCCACGCGCAAATCACAGTCCATCACGAAAATCCCCCAAAAATCACAGTTCAGACAAAAAACCCGCAATCCCCCCACCAACCCCCGACCACGCGCAAATCACAGTCCATCACGAAAATCCCCCAAAATCACAGTTCAGACAAAACCCCCAAATTGCCCGCTTTCCCTCCGTCAGGAATCTCAGGTGGTATTCACATTACTAAATAGATAAACCCGTCGGACACCAGGACTTCCCGCGCAGGTTACGTAGCGCAATCGCGCCCGTATTGCCTGCCTCTACACAATACACAATACGCAATGCGCAAAACGCAATGCGCAAGAACGGGGTTCTAAACTTGAACGAACTAAAAGAGGGGGTCCTGCGAAGGAGTCCGGTCCTACCTGAAGAACAGGCGAAAACGCCTACTGTCCCTCATGAATCAATACCAGAGTGCCCTGGTTGACGTCGGTGCTGAACATCCAGCCGTCATCGTCGTCGTCGTACATCGTGGGCGACGCCCACTCGAAGAGCCACTCGGCATCCTCTTCGGTCATATTAATGCAACCGCGACTCATGGGCGTGCCGTAATTGCTGTGCCAGTAGGTGCCATGAAAGGCGTAATCTTCATAAAAGTACTGGACATGCTTGACCTCAGTCACATGGTAGGAGTCGCCGGCGGCGCGGCTGCCGCCGCGCATGTCCTGCATGGTGATCTTGACCCAAATGCGGAATGTCCCAGTGACGGTAGGCGAGCTGCCTACCCCGGACGAAATGACGAAGACTCTGACCGGTACGGCTCCCTCGTAGGCGATTGCCACCTGTTCGCTAAGATTGACCTCGATCCAGCGCTCAGTGAAGGTAGGGTAGAGTTCCCAGTCAAGCCACTGACCCATGCCTTCCAGGAGTTCGAGCGCGTTTGCCGATGGAATTCGCAGGACCCGGCCAGGCTCAGGAATGCTGTTGTTCTGCAAACCGTTCAACCGGGCCAGTGCCCCAGGGTTGACACCGTACAACGCCGCGATGTCTGTGAGTGACTCGCCTGTCCGCATGGTATGAACATCGGGGCGAGTCCGCCCGGGTTGCATCCCGGTTATCGGAGGCGCGGGCTGCAGGGCAGAAATCAGATGAGCAGGTTGAGGTGCGGGTGCGAGCGAAGGCGGCACCAGCAATTCCTGACCTAATTTGAGCCATTCCTCCTCGGTCAACCCATTGATGGACATGAGTTTGGTCAGACTGATGCCATGCTTTCCGGCCAGACGGAACAGTGTGTCGCCTGGCTGGACCGTGTAAACCTGATACTCCTCGGCGCTCTCGGGAGCGGAATCCACTGTTGCCCCGGCGTCGATCAAAAGGCTCTGGCCGTGCCGAACATAGTCGGCATCCGCCAGGCCGTTCAACTCCTGCAGGTCTGCAACCGTTGTTCCATACTTCCGGGCGATCTGGCTCAGCGTTTCACCTGGTTGGACGATGTGCACCTCTGAGGCGGAGGCGCTGCCGCCAGTCGACATGACCACGACAGCGGCCAGGATGAGAGCCAGCGTCCCGCGGGCTAAGGATTTCATATGCCGTCCCATAAGACTGTCCCCAACAATTAGGGCCCGTTGACGTCTGCCGCAACAGTGATCTGAGGCAGCAAACCACTTATCCGCAAAGGGCCCCGCAGTTGCAAAGAAAATACGATACACCTCTGGTGTTCTCCGCGGCCCTTCGCGTGACTTCGCGGATCGACTCGTTATGTCTCTCACAATACTCATGCGAGGTAACTACTCAGCCGCAACTGATTCGCAACCCTGATCGAGGCGAGCAAAGGTGTTCCTTATCCCCTCAATGTTGTATTTTGGGCGGTCGGGCGCAAGCGCCCTCCCTTGTGCAGGGGCTGCGCCCCCGCAACGCCCCCCTACAAAACCATGCCTCACCGATCATGTGCCTTCATCGTAACGTGTCGGCTGGCGAGCATGGCGGCGGCTGTACACCAGTCGCGTCACCAGGAGCCTGAATGGTTCCAAGGATGACTGGCTGGTCAACCAATGTGGCTTAGTAGTTACCATGCGAGAAACAACCCTGACCTTCCTGCGGGCTTCCCGTTCCCGCTGAATGTTGAGCGGCTTTCCCAAAACACCAATGAAACCTGAACCTTCGCTGACCTACAGATTCTGACAAGCACGTTCCGTTTAGCAACTGTTTTCTGCAAGACAAACTCTTGTCAGCGTTCACACAATGTTTTGCAGCTGGCGTTTCAACACGGTATTCCATGTTGTTCACCTTCTAAAGGAAGTTCCCAGCCCTGGCAAATGTATTCGAAGTCTGTGGCCGCGAATCAAAGTATGTTTTTCCATCCTTAAGTCTATCAACTTTCCCTATGTCCCCTGAAATGCAGGGCAGAAAGCCAGTTCAATGCTTGACAACGGTCGCAAAACTCGTTTTTCTTTGGAATCGGAATCGATCCGATCGGCTCGATCCGCACCATCAGTTGACATGCTGAACTCCTCCCATTTTTGGTCCATTTGAAGTAGAAAAATGCCCCAAAACCTTCAACCCCATCTGCGCTACCCGCGGCCACCGCCGATGCCCCGCTCCGGCCTTGCCTGCAGTTCCTGGCTGGCCACGAATGCCCCGGCGCGACCGGCCTTTTCCCCTTCCTGCCCCAACATGCGATATTCCTACACTTAATGTATAATTTGCATCCGGGAACAAACTCCTGCGCCGATCGTCGCCCCCACACAAGGCGCCGTGCTTGAGGCGGACCTGCCCTGTAAGTCCGCATTCGAACTTCTTTTGCCTAGGCAAGCCTGAAACAAACTGAATTCGCCAGCAAGGACGCGGCCCGCAGCGCCCGGCTTCGGCGCACAGCCCACACTCTGTCGCACGTCAACGCCCCCATCCATCGTGCACCAGAAAGGAGACCTCCCATGAGCGTGCAAGCCATCCCCAGAGACTATAGCCTCTCCGGCGGCCACCAGGACGCCGTCGAGCTAGACGACGACCGCATCGTCGAACACATGGATGAAACCTGGTGGAAGCCCAAGCTCTCGCGCCAGCAGATGCGAGAGATCATGCAGCGCCGCGACGGCCCCGCCCTCAGGCACTACAGCCTCTGGTTTGCTCTGCTTGCAGTCAGCGCCTACCTCGCCGTCGTTTCCTGGGGAACCTGGTGGGCAATTCCCGCCTTCCTTATCTATGGAACAATCTACTCCTCTTCCGATGCCAGCTGGCACGAATGTGGCCACGGCACACCCTTCCGCACCCACTGGCTCAACGAAGTCCTCTACCACGTCACCTCCTTCATGACCATGCGCGAAGCCTATATGTGGCGCTGGAGCCACTCCCGCCACCATACCCACACCTATATCGTCGGTCGCGACCCCGAAATCCAGGTCCAACGTCCCGCCGACCTGCTGAAGATCGCGATGGACTTCTTCTACATTCGCAGTGGTCCCCCCGAAGTCTGGCGTGTCTTCCGCAACGCTCTGGGCCGGCCCAATGCAGACGTCCTCGACTTCATGCCGGAACGTGAACTGCCCAAGATGTACTGGTCCAGCCGCATCTACATGGCAATCATCGTGGCCTTTGCCATCTGGTCTATCGCCATCGGCAGCTTCCTCCCCATGATGTTCATGCTCCTGCCCCGCTTCTACGGCGGCTGGCTGCACCAGCTTCTCGGCCTCACCCAACACGCCGGCCTCGGCGAAGATACCTACGACCATCGCGAAAACACGCGTACCGTCTTCATCAACCCGGTATTCGCCTTTCTCTACATGAATATGCAGTACCACATCGAGCACCATTCCATGCCGATGACCCCCTTCCACGCGCTGCCCAAACTCCACGAGGCTGTCAAAGACCAGATGCCCCCGCCCTACAAGAGCCTCTGGCAGTGCTACAAAGAGATGATACCCGCCCTCATCAAACAGGCCACCGAGGACCCCTCCTACAAGATCATCCGTCCAATCCCAGCAGACCCGGAGTCCACTGCACCTGAACAGGTTGCCGCGCCCGAGGCCACCGGCGAATGGATCGAAGTCTGCCCCGTCGAAGACCTCGACGAAGAAGACGTCATCCGACTCGACCACGGCAGCCGCACTCTTGCCGTCTACCGCCTCAAAGGCGACAGATTCTATGCCACCGAGGGTCTCTGCACCCACGAATACGCCTATCTCGCCGACGGTCTCGTAATCGACGGCGTCATCGAGTGCCCGCTCCACAACGGCCGTTTCGACGTCGCCACCGGCCGCGCCCTGCGCGCCCCGGCCTGCGACCACCTCGAAACCTATCCCGTCGAACGCCGCGGCAACACGCTCTTCGTTCGCGTCGCTTAAGCCGTCACATTGCCCATTGGCTCCCAGTTGGAAAGGATTTCTTTAGGAGTTCAGCCATGAGCGTGCAAGCCATTCGCAGAGACTATAGCCTCGCCGGCGGCAACCAGGACGCCGTCGCCCTCGATGGCGACCGCATCACCGGCCGCGTCCAGGAACAATGGTGGAAACCACAGCTCTCTCGCCAGCAAATGCGCGAGATCATGCAGCGCCGCGACGGCCCCGGACTCTGGCACTTCGGCCTCTGGTTCCTCCTGCTCGGCGTCAGCGCCTACCTCGCCGCCATCGCCTGGGGCACCTGGTGGGCCATACCCGCCTTCCTCGTCTACGGCACCATCTATACCTCGGCAGACTCTCGCTGGCACGAGAGCGGACACGGCACACCCTTCCGCACCCGCTGGCTCAACGAAGTCGTCTACGCCATCGCCTCCTTCATTGCCATCCGCGAAGCATACCTCTGGCGCTGGAGCCACTCCCGCCACCATACCCATACCTACTTCGTCGGCCGCGACCCCGAAATCCAGGTCCAACGCCCTGCCGACCTTGTCAAGCTCCTGATGGACTTCTTCTACCTGCGCAGCGGCCCCCCCGAAGTCTGGCGTCTGGTCCGTAACGCCTTCGGCCGCCCCAACCCCGACGTGCTCGACTTCGTGCCCGAACGCGACCTCCCCAAAATGTACTGGTCTAGCCGCGTCCATCTCGCCATCTACGCCGCCTTCGCAATCTGGTCCATCACCATCGGTAGCGTGTTGCCCATGATGTTCGTCCTCCTGCCCCGCTTCTACGGCGGTTGGCTCCAGCAGCTACTCAGCCTCCCCCAGCACGCCGGCCTCGGTGAAGACACCTTCGACCATCGCCAGAACACGCGCACAATCTACGTCAATCCCGTCTTCGCCTTCCTCTACGTCAACATGCAGTACCATCTTGAACACCACGCAATGCCCATGACCCCCTTCCACGCCCTCCCCAAGCTGCATGAAGCCGTCAAAGATCAGATGCCGCCCCCATACAAGAGCCTGTGGCAAGCCTACAAAGAACTCATTCCTGCCCTCATCAAACAGGCCACAGGCGACCCCGACTACCGCGTGATCCGACCGATTCCCGAAGACCCCGAAACCGAGGCCGCAGAACTGCCCACCGCCGCCGAGTCTCAGGGAGAATGGGTTGAGGTCGGCCCGGTCGAAGACATCGAAAAAGAGGACGTCATCCGCCTCGATCTCGGCAGCCGCACGCTCGCCGTCTACCGGCTCAAAGGCGACCGCTTCTACGCCACCGACGGTCTCTGCACACACGAGTACGCCTACCTCGCCGACGGCCTCGTTATCGACGGCGTCATCGAGTGCCCGCTTCACAACGGCCGCTTTGACATCGCAACCGGCCGCGCCCTGCGCGCCCCGGCCTGTGATCACCTGGAAACCTACCCTGTCGAACGCCGCGGCAACACGCTCTACGTCCGCCTCGGCTGAACCCTGCGCTTCCGCTGTACTCGCCATTCGCAACCATTCGTCTCAGTAAGCAAGGAAACCACACGATGCAGATCGCATTTATCGGAGTAGGCGGAATCGCCCAAAACTACCTTGGCAGCCTCGAAAAACTGAACCGGCCCGTTGCCGCCGTCTGTGACATCAACGTCCAGACAGCCGCCCGCGTCGCCGACGAAATCAATTGCACCGGCTACACCGACCACCGCGAAATGCTCGCACGCGAAAATCTCGACGTGGTCTTTGTCGCCATCCCCCCAGCCGCCCATGACACCCAGACAATCGACGCCGCCGAAGCCGGCGCCAACCTCTTCGTCGCTAAGCCGGTCGCCATGGACCTCGACGTCGCCCGCCGCACCCAGGAGGCGATCGCCGCCAGCGGGCGCATCAACCAGGTCGGCTACATGGCCCGCTACTCCGACGTTACCGAGCGCGCCAAGGAGCTCGTAAAGGGCCGTGACCTCGGCATGGGCATGGGCCGATTCCTCACCCGCATGCCCCCCTCCCATCCCTGGTGGGGCAAGTTCGCCGTCAGCGGCGGCCAGCTCCTCGAGCAGAGCACCCACGTCTTCGACTGGCTGCGCTACTTCCTCGGCGACATCGAATCCGTCCAGGCCTTCGGCCACGACGGACCCGACAACGATATCGCCGACTTCGAAGACAGCACCGCCGTCAATTTGCGTTTCGCCAACGGCGCTGTCGGCAGCGTACTCAGCACCTGCTCAGCTCGCGTCAGAGACGGCTTCATGACCGAGCTCTGCGGCCGCGACCTCCACCTCCGCCTCGCCATGGACACCCACATCTCCGGCTACATCGACCAGGAAGAGATCGACTATCACGGCGAAGAACGCGGCTACTTCCGCCAGATCGAATGTTTCCTCGCCGCCGTCGAAGCACAGGACCAGAGCCTTGTCCGCTCCTCCTACGCCGACGCCGTCAAATCCCTGGCAGTCACCGTGGCCGCAAACCGCTCGCTCGAATCCGGAAAAGTCGAAACCGTGGAATAAATCATGAAATTCGGTACCCTGCAGAACGTAATCGAACAGCCCCTATCTACAGTCTTCACCGTCGCATCCGAGCTTGGCTTCGAAGGAGTCGAACTAGACTGGTACGACATCACTGAATCCCAGCCGGGCGGCCCTCTCGCCCCGGAAAATCGCGATTCGATCCGCCAGGCCGCCGCCCAGGCCCGCGTCGACATCCCCTGCGTCGCCGCCCATTTCCTCAACCGGGGCGGCCTCGCCCACCCGGAAAAGGAAGCCTTCGGCCTCGACGCCGTCCGCACCGGCATTCGCCTCTGCACCGACCTCGGCGCCGCCTACCTCCTCGTGCCCTTCTTCGGCCCCGCAATGATACGCGACGACCGGGCCGTCGCCCGCCTCGAAACCAACCTGCGCCGCCTCGCCCCCGACGCTGAGCAAGCCGGAGTCACCCTCGCAATCGAAAATACCTTGCGCGCAGACCAAAATGCCGCCCTATTCGACCGCATCGACTCCTCCTCCATCGGCAACTACTGGGACATGGCCAACTGCATGGGCCTCGGCTACGATCCCCTCGAAGAGATCGCCCAGCTCGGCCGCCGCATCGTCCGTGTCCACGCCAAAGAGTACTACCAGGGCGGCGCCGCCTCTGGCACGCCCGAAGAACCCCACTTCGCCGGTCTCAACGCAAAGCCCTTGGGCGAGGGCGACGTACCCTTACCCGCCGTTCTCACCGCCCTCCAACAGATCGGCTACGACGACTACGTCGTCCTCGAAACCGGCAAATTTGACGACGCCAAAAGTTCGGCCAAGGCCGCGCTCACCCTCCTGCAAGAACTCTCAGGAACATAGCAATGACCGCCAATCCCCACGGAATGGCCCGCTTTGACGGCAAGACAGCCCTCGTTTCAGGCGGGGCCTCAGGAATCGGACGCGCCACCGCCGAACGCCTCGCCGCCGAAGGCGCCCACGTCTTCATCGCCGACCTGAACACAGCCATGGCAGATCAAGCCGTAGCCCAAATCCGTGCCGCCGGAGGCAGCGCCGCCCGCGTTGACGTAGACCTCGCCGACGATGACTCCGTAGAAAACTGCGCGCGCGAAGTCGCGGAGACCGTACCCGCTCTCCATCTGCTCGTCAACAACGCCGCCCTACTTCGTCAGGGCCGCATCGAAGACGGCGGCTGGATTGAAAACTGGGAAATTGAGACCCGCGTCGGCCTGCGAGGATGGGTGATGTTGACTCAACAACTCCTGCCCCTCCTAAAAACCGAAGGCGGAGCCATCGTCAACCTCTCGTCCGAAGGCGGCTACCTCGGCCGTCCCGGCATGTGGGTCTACGACGCAATCAAAGCCGCCGTCGTATCCACCACAAAAACCATGGCCCAGGAGTTCACCCCATACGGCATCCGCGTCAACGCCGTCGCCCCCGGCTGGGTCGTGACCGAAATGCACTTCGCCAGCCACCCCGACCCCGCCGCCCGCAAGAAAGAGCTCGAAGAAACGCCCACTGACTCCTGCCTCATGCAGCGCCGTTGCGGCCCCGAAGAAATAGCCAGCGCCATCTGTTTCCTCCTCAGCGACGACGCCTCCTACATCACCGGCACCACCATCCACGTAGACGGCGGCCGCGTCGGCATGAACCTCGGAAACCTCGGCATCCTGGAGTAGCATTCCCACACCGGAATGGGCCGCTTCGCCTCCCTAAGTGGCACTTCGCGGATCGACTTAGGTGTTCTTCGCGGCGCTTGGCGACCCTTCGCGGATAAAAGGTGTTCTCTGTGGTCCTCCGCGTCCCTCCGCGGAACAGAAAGGTGTTCTTCGCGACCCTTCGCGTGTCTTCGCGGATCAAAAAGGTGTTCTTCGTGGCCCTTAGTGGATAAAGGGTGTTCTCCGTGGTCCTCTCCGTGGATCAAAAAAGTGTTCTTCGTGGCCCTTCGTGGACAAAAAGGTGTTCTCCTTTGCCCTCCGTGGACAAAGAGGGTGTTCCCATTGGCCCTTCGCGGTTGAACCACATATAATTCCCTCAAACAGCAACCACACCAACCCTGTCCCACCCCCTCCCCGGAGCCCCAAAATGACCAACACGCTCAACGGCCAACACTGGCAAGACCAACCACAACAAACCCTCGAATCCTTCACCCGCGACGGCTACGTCGCTCTCACCGGCTTTCTGTCCGCCGGCGAACTGGCGGAAACCAAAGAAGCGGTCGCTCGCCTGATCAGCGACAAAGTCCCCAATCTAGCCCGCGAGCAAGTCTTCTACGAAGAACTCGGAAAGCCCGAAACCCTCAAGCAGATTCTGGGGCTCTACAACCACGACAGCTACTTCGAACGTCTGATGTTCGGCAGCAAATTTGAAAGACTGGCCGAGCTGCTCCTCCAGGGCCCAGTCGTCGGCAAAAACATGCAGTACTTCAACAAACCGCCCCAGATCGGCAAAGCCACTCCCCCCCACCAGGACGGCTACTACTTCATGCTCGACCCCTGCGAAGCACTCACCATGTGGCTCGCCCTCGAAGAAGTGGACGAAGAAAACGGCTGCGTCCGCTACGTGCGCGGCTCACACCTTGTCCCGCTTCGCCCCCACGGCCGCACCCAAACGCTCGGCTTCTCCCAGGGCGTCACCGACTACGGCACGCCCCAGGACCTCGCCGACGAAGTCGCCTTCCCCGCCCAAGCCGGCGACCTCCTCGTCCACAACGCCTTGACAATCCACCGCGCCGACGCTAATTGCAGCCAGACCCGGACCCGCCAGGCCATCGGTTTCATCTACTACTCCGAACGCGCCAAAGAGGACGAAGTCGCGCATGCCGCCTACCAGAAACGCCTCGCCGCAGACATGAAAGCCAAAGGAAAGATCTGACCGCCCCGAACCCTACTCTGAAACCGTCAGCCGAACACCAGCGCCTGCCCGTTACTTCAGCGCCGGCCCCGGCGACCACTGCGTCTCGATCGGTTCTGCGCTGCCCGCATAGGCGATTCTCAGCGGTTCCAGCTGCCTCTGAATTCGCCCCCGCGGCCGCGTCTCCGTAACACTGTTGCCGCCCTCCAATTTGTAGATCGTCGCCTGCGTACGCTCCGGCAAATCGACAAAATGCGGATAATACCACATCGTCAGGACCGTCCTGCGTTCGTCGCTCAAATTAGCGTGGGAGGCATGAAACAGCCTCCCATACCCCATCACCAGGTCCCCAGCCTCAACCGGCACATCAATCTCCCCTTCCGCCCTCTTGAATGCCACGTTCCCTGGATCGGCATAGGTCCTCAAATCATCAGTATGCGTCGGTGCCGCCTGATCGTGAAGCGCATGCCGCTTCCGATGCGACCCTGGAATCACCCGCAAGCAACCGTTCCGCACATCCGTATCCGTCAGATAATACATCAGAAAACACTGGATCGGCTGCCACGTATAGCTGACCGGGTCGTCCCAAAACCGCCCATCCTCATGCCAGAACAGAGGCGGACTCTGCGGCGGCTTGCTGATAATCCGCCCATGCCCGAACTTCGGCTCCGCAAACCCCAGCTCCCCCAGCGCCGCCATCACCCTCGGGTAAGCGATCAGCTCCGCCAACACGGCGTGTTCATAAGCCATCGCCCAGTCAATCAAGACCATGCTCCCCGTCGTCCGGTTCTGCTCGAAATGCGCCTCCTCCTGCTGCCCAAGCACCCCGTCGCTCCAAGCCCTCAACCCCTCCACCATCTCCTGTTCCAGAACGCCCCTGAACAGCACAAAACCGTCCCGCACAAACTGCTCCCGTAACCCAACATTCACCGACCCCATAATCCGCTCCTCCCGTGGAACCAAACAAAAATACCCAAACTCACTTCCCACCCGCGTCCGATCCACTGAAAACAAGAAACTAGAAACTAAGAACTGCAGTTATGTGCGGTCGGGCCTTCGGCCCTCCCTTGTGCAGGGGCTGCGCCCCCGCAACGCCCCCTACAAAAACATGCCTCACCGACCGTGTTTACTCTTCCCCAGCGTCGTGTCTGGCGAACGAAGTCTACACCCCCACTTGCCATCCCAACCCACCTACCACCATCCGCCGGCGTTACCCTGACAACTGGTGTTCCACTGAAAACTAAGAACTGACTACTGAGAACTGCCCTTAATCCTCTCCGCCATATGCTCAGCCACCATCACCGTCGTCAAATGCGTGTTCGCCCTCGGCACCTCCGGCATGATCGAAGCATCAATAACCCGTAGCCCCTCAACCCCAACCACGCGGCAATCCGGGTCAACGACTGTCCGGCTATCACCAGCTGCTCCCATGCGGCAAGTACCAACAATGTGAAAACAGTCTACACACGCCTCCAACAGCCAGCGATCCAACGCCTCATCGCTCCCAAAACTCTCAATCCCTCGCATACCTCCGCCAAAGATGTCGCCTACCCAGAACTCCTCCGCAATCTCGTCGAATGCAGCATGGCCCGCCAGCGCAAACAGTCGCCGCACTCCGTCCCGCAGCCGCACCAAATCTCGCCTGTCCGACAACATACCCTCTTCAATAATCGGGTTCTCCTTCGGATCGGCAGAAACAATCCGCAAATGGCCCTGCGAATACGCCTGGAATACCGAAACAACGACTACGCCCTGCTTCAATTCCTCTCCTTCGATGCCAAAAACATTGCAACTCGCCATCAGCATATCGTTATGACCTGCCCCCGCAAGCCCCGAACTGTAGCGAATGCAGCAGTTGGTACGCCGCCCATGAGCATCCCCGGCCCGTGCCCCGGGACGCAACCTGAGATGCAGCCCCACCGTCGGATGATCCTGCAGATTCTGACCGACACCCGCCAGGTCAACCAAGGGCGTCACACAAACCTCTCTTAAGGCCGGAGCCGCGCCAATGCCCGATCGCATCAGCACAGCCGGCGAATGAACCGCGCCCGCGCACAGCAAAATCTCCCTGCCCCAACGAGTCGTCCAGCCCTCCGCCTCCACTTCGCAACTGTCACTACCCCCAATCCCGCTAACCCGCACACCCACTGCCCGCGGCCGTCCACTCGCACTCGCAACCTCGGAAAACTCGATCCTTTCGACAAGCGCACTTCCGATTATCTCGAGATTCCTGCGCCCGCGCGCCGGCTCCAGATAAGCATCGTTCGTCGAAACCCTCCTGTCGTCCCGCATCGTCAGCGCCACCGGAGAAACACCGGTACTGCCCGGCGCATGGTAATCCTCAGCCCAGCCATATCCCAGATCCCTGCCAGAATCCCGCAGTGCCAAATCGACCGCTCCCCATTCCTCAACCGGCACGCGGCAAAGCGGAATCGGACCGCCGCGCCCATGGTAAGGCGCGTCGCCGAAGTTAGGATCGTCCTCCAACCTGACGAAGGATCTCAACACTTCCCCGCTCGACCACCCGGCGCAGCCCTGCGCAGCCCAACGGTCGAAATCGTCCGCCTCGCCCCGCAACCCAATCAAACCGTTGATCGCCGAGCTGCCGCCCACCCCGCGCCCCCGTACAAACTCCCCCTGCTCCTGCATCTGTGTGCGCCGCGCGGCTAAGCCAGACCACTGGTAGGCCTCCTTGTACGCTTCCGACAACAGAATCTCGCCGTGATTGTGGCTCCGCATCGCCGCCGGCGCTTCCTGCGACCGATAGTCGGGACCCGCCTCCAGCAGCAACACCGAAACCGCGGGATCCTCAGAAAGACGGCCTGCCAGCACCGCCCCCGCCGACCCCGCCCCTACGATAATATAATCGTAAACAAAGTAGCGCATTTGCCTTTACTGTCCATCTTCACTCTCATTCCAGGACGCCCCAAAGCCCACCCAACTATCCACCCTCAATTCCCGGCCCCCCGAGCATAAACAAAACGTCCCAGAAGAACAAGAGGCGTTCTTCGCGGCCCTTCGTGGAAAAAGGCGTGGCAGTTGCCGTTCTTCGCGGCCCTTCGTGGAAAAAGGTGTTGCAGTTGCCGTTCTTCGCGGCCCTTCGTGGAAAAAGGAGTTGCAGTCGCCGTTCTTCGCGGCCCTTAGTGGCCCTTCGTGGAAAAAAGGAAGTTGCAGTAGCAGTTCTTCGCGGTCCTTAGTGGCCCTTCGTGGAAAGAAGGAAGTTGCAGTTCTTCGCGGTCCTTCGCGTCCCTTCGCGGACAAAAAGAAGTTGCAGTAGCAGTTCTTCGCGGCCCTTCGCGGTCCTTAGTGGCCCTTTGTGGAAAAAAGAAGTTGCAGTTCTTCGCGGCCTTTCGCAGACAGTCCCGCACTCCCCTCACACAAGCCCCAAAACACCCCAACATCAACAAACCTACTACCCAAGACCAAATACTATCCGATATCGATACACCCAACCTACGCCCCCAACTCCGCACCCACCCCCACCCAAAGTCGAATTGACATTCGGTACTGCAAGCAATATAGTTGAGTAAGGTAACCGCGCTACGAAGAGGAGTCCTTCCCCCGCCTCCCCCACGGTCCACCGACGGCCCGTGTTGCAACCCGCCTGGGTCATTTACTCAGCCCGTCGAAACAAGCGCGGCAACCTGCCCAATCTCCGACCCCCAAACGGCGATACACTCCTGATCAATATTCATCTTGAAACCTGAAAGAGAACTAGGTTGCCAACATGAAAAAATCGCTTCTCATTCTGCTCATCGTTGTGTTTCTCGCTGGCCTTGGAGCGCCCCTCTACGCACAGGACGCAGCCCTGACCCTCGAAAGTCTGGCCGAAAAAGTAGAGGCAATGGTCGAGCTGGTCACCTCCATGTCCGATCGCGTCAACGCGTTCGAAGTTAGGCTCGCCGCGCTCGAAGCCACCGACACTCCAACCGCAACGCCGACGCCTGCCCCGACCGATACACCGACGCCCACCGACACTCCCACGCCCACCCCGACCGCGACCTCCACCTCGCCCACCGTCTCAGTTTCCAGGACCATGAACGTGCGCGCAGGCCCGGGCACCAATTTCGGAGTAGTCGGACAAGCATCGGCCGGTGACCAATACACAATCTCCGGCAAGAACCCGTCCGGAGGCTGGTGGCAGATTATCTTTAACGGCCAGTATGCGTGGATCTATGCACCCCTGACGACCGCGACCAATCCCGAGCTCGTACAGGTTGCCTCCATCATTCCAACGCCCGCATTCACGCCGGTTCCGCCGCCCCCAACCTCGACGCCGATCCCGCCGCCGCCGGCATTCGCCTACTCCCTCATCGACAGCGGCAGCTGCCCCGGCAACGATCAGCAGACCTTCTTTGAAGGGCTCGTCCGTGACAGGAACAACAATGTCTTGAACAATGTCTGTGTCCATGTAGCCTTCAATGGACCGCGTAACACCAAATGTACCGGTTGCGGCAAACCTACCGGAAAATGGGGCTTCTCGCCCTTCGGCGGTCCTGCCTCTTCTGGCACCTTTGTTGAAATCTGGGTCGTGAACTGTCCCGCTGGCGTCAACACTGATGGAAGTCACAACTCGAAAGATTTCTCGAACCTGACTCCCCTCTCGCCAAAGTGGTCCATGACGATCAGCAACAGTGTCGCCTGTACCAACATCACATTCAAGCAGAACTAGGTTTCAAAAGCGGCTACCTGCAACTGAATAACAGAGATAGAAGAGAGGCGGATGAGCATATCATCCGCCTCTCGCATTTCTGGTAGGAATACCCTACCCGCTATTGTCCGCCTGACCCCTTTGCCATCCTTGCATCTCAGGGAATCACCAGTCGCCGCAGCCCTGCACCACTTGTAAGGGTCATCCCCCTAACAAATAGGTCGGATCAAATGTGAACACCATCTGGTGTCACGACACTTCGCGCCGACTACGCGATCGAATCGTGGGAAAATTGTCTGCCTTTATGCAAAACGCAGTCAGCGTGATTTCAAACTGAACGCACAGCAGTCACCGCTGCAAGCCCTCTCAGTTCTGTTCTCCCCTTGGCATCGATAAGGTCCGCACTATTCCGCAAAGGATATAGTAACCGTCCACGAATTCTCACCGAAGCTTGGCGTTGACATGGTCGCTCACATGGGAGCGCGCCGGGTCTTCTTTCCAAGCTTCAAGCAATGCCGACATTTCTTCCGGTACGCGCTTCGCCAGACTCAGTACCGCCTTGTAGGTCGCTCTTCGCACTACGTTGCGGCTGTCTGCCGCCAGCTGCCAGAGCAAATCAGCAAGTAGGTCGAAGTGCTTCGCCGCCTCCGCACTGGACAGCGCCATCGCCACATTCCACTGCGCCCGCGCATGACTGCTCGCCCGCCCCAGCCACTCGGCCACTAGCGCCGGCTGCTCCTTCATCAAGCTGTCCCCGATCGCAAACGCGCCCAGGTTCTTGCGCACATAAGGATCGTCATCTTCCAACAACGGCGTCAATGCCTCCAGCATCAGTCGGCACTCCTCTTCGCTGCAGCTGTCGGCAGCAGATCCGCACCCAACCGCCGCTGCCCGCCGAATATTGGGCGATGAATGCAACGCCCAGGCTTGAATCGTCGGATAAATCGCCGAGAAGTGGCCGCCAATTACACGTCTCAACGCGCTGGCCGCCCACTCCCGCACCTCCCAGTTCACGCTGTCCGCCAGCTTCAGAATTATTTCCGTCACTTCTTCCGGGTTGTGCGCGAACAGTTGTCCAAGAAGCACCAGTCCAACCTCTTGCGCGCCCTCACTCTCCGACCGGGCTAAGGCCATGGCCGTGTTGTACAACGCCGGTGTCGACTCGCCGTAATGCGACCTGATCAGTTTGGCCGCCTGCAGCTTTATGGCCTGACGCGGCGTGCCGGCATGTGCTGTCTTCTGCGCATCCAGGACGCCAATCGCCTCCGCAATCCTCTCCCTCTCGACTGCAGAGCCAAAGTCCTCCTTCCAGGAATTCTTCTTTCGTATAGCCAAGATCGGCTCCTCTTGATCCTCGTTGCGCCGTTCGCTGTTATGTGGCATGCTGACATCGCTCAAAATCTGGTTAAGAGCGGGTAAATTGTCGATTTAGTTATAGCCCAGCCTACCATGTAGGGCAAAAGCGTCTGGCTGTCCGGGTAGGCTCGAATAGGGCAGAAAAAGAAGAAAAAGCAGGCCGGCGCAGCAAGTCAGAATTGCCAACCAATTCCAAAGAGGTTTGCAAAGATTTCGTCAGTTCCCCTTCGCAGACCCCGCATCTCCATTACGACTGTGCCAAAGGAATGACAGCCGCGTGAGAGCAATAGTCATCAGAAACAGGGACGACAATATCAGAGAAAAGGTCTTCATCAACGACTGGCCCGCTCCCAAGCCGCCAGTACGCAATCAGGTCAAAATCAAGACCCTCTACTCCGGCATCACCAACGGCACCGAGCGCAACCAACTTCATAGAGGAAACTACGCCCCAGGCGACAATCTGCTGCCCATGCCGACCGGATATCAAACCGTCGGACGCGTCATCGAGACCGGACCCGATACCGAGCGGCTGCATATTGACGATGTCATTTTCATCGGCAAGAGCACCGGCGCCCATCTCGAATACATCGTCGTCGCCGAAGATGAACTGCTCATCAAACTTCCCGATTCAATAGACCAGCGTGAGGCCGCCTTGTACGGAATGGCGGCCGTCGCCCTCAACACCTGCCGCAATGCCGAACTGAGACTCGGCGAAAAAGTGCTGATAGTCGGTGCCGGTTATATAGGCCAGACTGCCGCCCAGGTCGCCGCCCTTTTCGGCGCCCGCGTCACCATCTGCGACATCGACGACCGTCGGCTTCAGCTGGCGCGCCGCATCGGCGCCGCCGAAAATGCCCTCAACGTCGATGGCGCCGGCTGGTCTCAACAGATCGCCGATGAAAGTTTCGATGCCATCCTCGACTTTGCCGGCGTTCCCGGCATGGAGGATAAGTTCCTCCTCGCTGTGCGGACCGGTGGCCGGGTCCTGCTGATCGCCGGCCGCGACAGGGTAAATTACCACTTCAACCTTGCCCAGCGCCGTCTCATAACCATCAAACAGAACAGCCACTTCTATGTCGATGACCTCGAAAACCTCTGCCGTCTGCACGGTCGCAGGCAGATCGACCTGTCATCGCTCCTGCAGGACGTAGTCCCCGCCGAAGAAGCCAGGCGCATCTACGACACCCTGCGCGATCGGCCAAATGACCTTCTAGGTACCGTATTCAGCTGGTGAAAAAGGAAACGAAAGAGCCATGAGTACGAACTCTTCCAAGACCGACAGCATCTCCGTCGCCGTCATTACCGGTGGCCACAATTTCGACGTTCCTGGCTTTCAGGCAATCTTTCGCGACATGCCGCAGGTCGACAGCTTTATCCAACTGGAGGAGAACTGGGTGGCCGATATCGGCAACGTTCGGGACTCTTATGATGTCCTGCTCTTCTACAACATGCCTCGCAACGTTCCGGATGATAGAAACAGATCTGTTCTTGAAAGGCTAGGCCAAAATGGCCAGGGGATCTTCCTCCTCCACCACGCCATTCTGGCCTACGATCAGTGGCAATTCTGGTCGGAAATAGTTGGAATTTCCGATCGCAGTTTCGGATACGACCATGAACAGGAACTCTCGGTCGAAGTCGCCGACCCCGCCCACCCAATCACCAAAGACCTGAAAACTTGGCAGATGATCGACGAAACCTACTCCATGGCCAGTGCAGGCCAGGACAGTCATCTGCTTTTGACCACCAATCACCCCAAAAGCATGCGCGTCCTCGGCTGGACGCGCCAGTTCCGAAACTCTCGCGTCTTCTGCTTCCAGTCCGGCCACGACAACCTCACCTATCTCGACCCGAACTTCCGCAAAACAGTGCTGCGCGGCATCCAGTGGTGCGCCGGCCGTATCTGATCTGCGATTCCTGGCAATCGTCGTTTCATTCGAACCATGGAGGATCAGGGACGCCCGTTACGAGCTTCTGCTGTAGCCGCTGAACTATGTAATAAGCGCCTCTACCTCCGCCCAGTCGACCGACGCTTCGACAGCATCGGCAAGACGGTCATACTCCCGGTTCCGCAACGCCGTCGTCGCCACAACCTCGCCCGACCAGCCCAATCCGCGCAGCCAGCGGTGCCGAAATCCGTCATTCTCAAACAAGCCGTGCATGTAAGTTCCCCACGCCCTGCCTTCTTCCACACTTGCCCCGTCAGGTATTGAGACTCGCCTCCCATTTCGATCAACAATTTCGCCGAAAGGGGCCGTGCCCTCCCGGGCCTGCGTTTCTCCTGTATGAATCTCATACCCCTCGACAATCTCCCCGTCCGCCAACCGCATACGGGCCTGATGCGTCTCCTTGTCCGCCAGGAACTGCGTCGAAACCGGCAACAGCCCTAGTCCCGCTGCCTGCCCTCCCGCCTTCCCCTCCATCCCCAGCGGATCGGCCAGCCACTCGCCGGCCACCTGATACCCGCCGCAGATTCCGACCACCTGCGCGCCTCCACGAAAGGCCGCCAGAATCGCGGCATCCAGGCCGCGCCCCCGCAGCCACGCCAGGTCTGAAAGCGTCGCCTTCGTGCCGGGAAGTATGATCGCCGCCGGCCCCCCTAACTCTTCCCCGTTCTCCACATAGCGCAGACTGACACCCGGCTCGACGCTGAGCGCGTCAAACTCATCGAAATTGGCGATACGCGGAAACTGGATGACCGCAACATCAACCTGCCCTGCGCCCAGACCTCCGCTCACGCCCCGCTTGCGCTCCAGCGGCACAGCATCCTCGTCCGCGATACGCAGGTCCGGCAGGAAGGGAATAACGCCCAGCGTGGGGACGCCGAATGCCCTTTCCTTCAGCATCTCCAGTCCGTCCCCCAACAGCGCAGGGTCCCCGCGAAATTTGTTGACGAGGAAACCCCGCACCTGCCGCCGCTCCTCCGGCTCCAAAAGCAGCATCGTTCCCGCCAGCGCCGCAAACACGCCCCCGCGGTCAATATCCCCTACCAGCAAACAGGCAGCCCCGGCGTGCCGCGCCATCCTGAGATTGACAATATCCCCCGCCTTCAGATTGATCTCCGCCGGGCTGCCCGCCCCCTCCAGCACCATCAGGTCGTAGCGAGCCGAGAGCCTGTCATAAGCCGAAGTGACCTCGCTCCACAGCCGTTCCTTCGTCTCCTGCCAGTTCCTCGCCTCAAGCTGCCCTGCAACGCTTCCGTTCAGCACAACTTGACTTCTCCGGTTCCCCTCCGGCTTGAGCAGAACCGGGTTCATATCTGTGTGAGGAAAAATCCCCGCCGCCTCCGCCTGCACGATCTGCGCGCGTCCCATCTCGCCGCCTTCCAATGTCACGCCCGCATTGTTGCTCATATTCTGCGCTTTGAACGGAGCAACCCGAACGCCCCGGCGCGCGAATATCCGGCAGAACGCCGTCGCCAGCAGGCTCTTGCCAGCATTCGAATGCGTCCCCAACATCATCAACGCGCCCGCCATCGTCTCACCCCTTTACTGCAGCTGGTGGAACCAGTTCAGCTCGTGTTCCGGCAACAGCTCCGGATGGAAAATCCTGATCAGGTCGGCCAACACCATGTCAGGATTGGCAACTCCCGTCTCCCAGTAGTCATTGCCCCCCCATTCATTCAACCTGGCATTGTTGTTGTACACCGAACCATGCTCCACCGCTGCCAGCGCACCGTACCGCTCATCTGCCGCCAATACGTCCCCGGCGTTGAACCAGGAGCCCGTATTGGGCAGCCAGATTTCTGCTTCAGATGCCGCCTCAAACACCGTCTCCATCGACAGCGGAACTGATCCGGTTGAACTGTCGTCCTGCCACAAATAGCTGCCGCCCGCGTCGGCAATGTAACGGGCAAAATAGCTCTGGCCGCCGGGAACCCGCCACGACTCCCGTCTCGCAATGCCCACCAATACAGTAGGCCGTTCATCTACACCAGCCGCCAACGCCGCCATTTCCCCATAGCGCGCCGCAATGCCGCTGAAGACCTGGCTCGCCATCGCCTCCTGATTGAAAAAGAGCGCCGTTGTCTTTATCCATTCAGTGCGGCCCAGCGGCGAACTCTCCATATATCCCGCTGTGAGCGTCACCGGCAAATCCGCCTCCTCCAGCTTGGGATGTGTGTCAAAGTCCACATTGCCGTAAGCAAAAGTGATGATCAACTCCGGATCCACGTCGATCAGGATCTCCGTATTCACGCCCGTTCCCGTCCCGGCCTCCCGCAACCTCCCGACATCGATCAACTCCCGCACTTCCGTCGTATTGATATAGTCGAAACGATCCACCGCCACCAAACGATCCAGCATTCCAAGCGCCTGCAGATGGGGCAGCACCGTCGAAGTGAGTGCCGCCACGCTCCCCACAGGCACCTCTATGGTAGGAGTGTCAGCATAGCCGTCCGGGACAGGCGTCCCGCACTGCACCAGCAGATACTCGAAGGTCTGCTCAGCCCCGCGCCATGGGTTATGCAGCGTCAGCAGCTTGTAATGTTTGTGATACGCCACGCTCCAGCCCTCCGCAAAGTCGGGACTGGCCTTCTGCGGAAAATAGTCCACCGACGGATCATATCCCTCAACACAACCGCTTGTCAGATTGGCTTCGAAAGCGGGCGTACCGGACGAAGCATCCGTCATCGCAGCGGCTGCCGCCTCGTCCGCCGCCGGAATCGGCGCCACGACACAACCCGCAAATAGCGGGAGCATCACACTGATGATCAAGACAATTTTCACTTTCACTGCTCGGCCTTTCTGGGCTATCGCCCAACTGAAATTCATGAATCCTTCCGGGACCGCCCAATGCAAGGCAGTCCAATGACTAAACTGTGGACTTCACTGAGGTAGCGGTCTCCCTTCCGATAGACGGCTCCCACGATCGGCTTAACCGGTCGCCGCAAGCGCGCGGCCACTCTTCTTTATCTCTTCGACTCCCAACTCTCTCGCTGCTTCCAACAGTGCAATGTCCTGCGGATCGGGGTCCTGCCAGAGATCTCGCTCCACCGCTTCGAGCAGCCGTTCCGCGATCGCTTGCCATGCCCACGGGTTGCTCTCCGAGAAGAACTGCTGCATCGATTCGCTCCGCAGGAACTCTTCTACCAGGCGCTGGTACATCCAGTCTTCAAGTACCTGAGAGGTGGCATCATAGCCAAAGAGATAGTCGACCGTGGCCGCAATCTCCAACGCCCCCTTGTAACCGTGGCGCTGCATACTCTCAATCCATTTCGGGTTAACCACCCGGCTGCGAAAGACCCGCCGCGCCTCCTCCCGCAGGTCGCGGGTTCGAACACGATCAGGGTCGCTGCTGTCACCGAAATACCGGCTCGGATTCCGCCCTGTCAATGCGCGTACCGTCGCTATCATGCCACCGTGAAACTGCAGATAATCGTCGCTATCAAAAATGTCGTGCTCCCGATTATCCTGATTCTTGGTCGCCACCTGGACCGAGCTCAGCGCCCGCGCGAACTCCTCCTCCGCCGGCACACCAGCCTGCTCGCGACTGTAGGCGTATCCACCCCACAGAAGATACGCGCGTGCGAAGTCCTTGTCGCTCTGCCAGTTCTTGGCGTCAATCAGCGGCAGAATGCCCGCGCCATAGCTGCCCGGCTTACAGCCGAAGATGCGGAAACGGGCCTTCTCAGCTGCCGATTCACCGTGCCCGGCCATGCGCAGCGCTGCCTCACTGGCCAGCGCATGTTGGCGCGGGAAATTCATCTCCGCAGGCTCCTTCGCCTCGATCGCCAACTGCACCGCGCTGTCAATAAGTGTAATCAGGTGCGGAAACGCGTCCCGGAAGAAACCGCTGATTCTGCAGACCACATCCACGCGCGGCCGTCCCAACTCCTCCAGCGAAATCAACTCCACACCGGTGACGCGACGATTCTCTCGCTGCCAGACCGGCCTCGCCCCCAACAGCGCCAGCACCTGCGCAATGTCGTCTCCCGCCGTCCGCATCGCGCTCGTTCCCCATATGCTGAGTCCCACGCTCTCTGGAAACTCCCCCTCCTCCCGCATGTAGCGGCTTATCAGCGTCTCTGCCAGCCCCTGCCCCACCTGCCACGATGCCATCGTTGGCAGCGCACGCGGGTCGACCGCGAAGAAATTGCGGCCGGTTGGCAATACATGGGCCATCCCACGCGTCGGCGAACCGCTCGGCCCTGGACGAACATAACCGCCGTCCAGCGCATGGATGATCTGGTCGATTTCCGCCTCCCCGCCTTCCAGCAAATTGGGCAGAATGGAACTGGTAACAAAATGAAGAATCTCCTCCAATTTTCCATTCCCAGCGCCCCCATGCGATGAATCCGCCTGTGCGCACGCTCTCTGCAATGACCTGAGTCGGCCAGCCGTCTCAGCCGCAATACCTGAAACCGATTCGACCCGCCATTCAGCCTCGGCCAGACCCGCAAGCGCCCTCTTGCACTCCGACTCTATCCATTCCACAAAATCTGCGTTCGTTTTCAACCCCGTGCCGTCATCGTCCCGCCGGTCCCCCGGCCTATCCTGCAGCAGCTGCCAGTCCTGGCCGGCAACGCTCGCCGCACAGGCAGGCAGCGACGGTACCTCCGCATTTGGCAGCTTGACCAGATGATAAACCGTCTCCACCAGTTGATCGCCTTCCGGCACCGATCCGAGAATGTGCAGCCCGTCCCGTATCTGCGCGCCTGTCAACTCGCACAAGTATCCTTCGATGTCTTCCAGAAGGTGGGCCACCTGTGCCCCTTGCAGCTCGGCGAAAGCCGTCGGTGTCCCATCCTCGAAAAAAGCACCGTCCCAACTATGAGAGTGGTCGCCATGGTCGGCCCGCAGTATGTACCGCAAATCATCTTCCAAATGGTCCCGCTGAATCGTCTCCCATATCTGCCTCTGGAGCAGCGGGAGTTTGGCCGGGTCGAGCTGCTCCGCCGTGTAGTACTCGTCGGCCAGTTGCGCCAGCTCCGCCAGCGTCCCGTAGGCGCCTGCGCTTGTCATCGGCGGCGTCATGTGGTCGACAATAGTGGCGTGCGCCCGTCGTTTGGCCTGGCTCCCTTCGCCCGGGTCGTTGATGATAAACGGATAAACGAGCGGCATATCCTCCAATATCAGGTCCGGGAAGCAACCCTCGCTCAGTCCCACACTCTTGCCCGGCAACCACTCCAGCGTGCCATGTTTGCCCATATGTACAATGGCATCGGCCTTCCACACATGCTGAAGCCAGCGGTACAGCGCCAGATAGTTATGCGGCGGCGGCAGATCGGGCCGGTGATAGACCTGGTCCGGATCCATGTCATATCCCCGCGGCGGCTGAAGCGCTACAAACGTATTGCCAAATTCCAAACCCGCCAGTGCAAAGGCCTCTCCATGGATATAGGCTTTCCCCGGCGCCGCGCCCCACTGACGCACCATGTCGGCCCGGTTGGCCTCGGGCGCAGTGTCAAACCACTCCGCGTAGCGGTCTACCGGCAGCTTCTGAGCCCTGGCCAGCTGCGCCTCCTCCAACCACGTAACGTCATAGGAGCAGCGTCCAATCAGTTCAAGCAGCAGTGCATCGCCGCTGCGAGGTAGCGGGTTAAAGTTGTACCCTTCCTCTGTCATGATGCGCATGAGCTTCAGCAACGAGGCCGGCGCATCCAACCCAACCGCATTACCCACCCGCGCCGCCTTTGCCGCGCTGTTCGTCAGGACGAACGCAATCCGTTTCTCAGCATTCGGCTTTTGGCGCAGCGCAATCTGCTTCTCGACAATGCCGGCCAGTCGCCTGATCCGTTCCGGATGGGGAACGTAGCGTGTCCCGCCCTCACCCAACGCCTCCTTGAACGAGACCGGCACGCCCACGATTCGACCGTCAAACTCGGGTATGGCGACATTCATCGCCGTGTCCAAAGATCCCAGGCCTCGTCCATTGCGCTGCCAGGCCGCCTCATCGTTGCTGCACGTGATCGCCTGAATTACCGGCACGTCCAGTTCCGCCATAGCCTCTCCTCCATCACCCAGCGCAAAACTCAAAGTGCTGATGATCGCATCAACCGGCCCCTCCCCGGTCATCTCCCCGAATGCAAAAGGGTTCCCCTCGCGGTCGCACTCCTTAAGCGACTGCGTAAAGACTGCCCGAACCTCCATGCCGCGTCTTTCAATCTCAGCCGCAAGCGCATCGACAAATTCCGTGTTGCCGCTCAGCAGGTGCGCCCTGTAGAAAAGAATGCCAATACACGATTTCGCCTGATCCTGTCCCCCGCCCGTCTCCGCATCGAGTGTTGACCCATTGCGTGACGAAATACCCTCCACCGCGGCGGCCTCCCCATTCAAAGCGACCCTTTCTGTTTCTGTGGGCGTTCCATGGGGCAGTGCTCCGGCCCCGTCCCCATCAGAAGAGACGTCGTGGTTCACATCGACGTCCTTTGCTTCAACGCAAACCCAATCCTCTGTGTTCGGCTCGTAAACTCCGTGCAGCGGCAACGCCCGCGGTTGGTCGAATCCCCAGCCGCTCACCAGCAGATTGTCGCTGAGACACTTCAGTCCATTGGCCAGATTCTGCGGCCCCCCGCACTGAAAGTACGCGCTTATCGCCTGCGCAAGCGGCACACCAACATTGGACCTTGCCATCAGGTCGTAATCGAACGCCTCAACCGCAGGTAGGCATAGCAGAAAGCCTTCGCTCCGTTCCGCCCACTCCATCAAACGGCCAAGGCCATACTCGAACGAACGGGCAGAGTGAAGCCGTGCCACAACAACCTGCGCGCCAGGCAGCAATCGCTGAAGCAACACGTCCACTGCGCTGTCATCCGCCAACCGCCCCACGTGGGCCGCCTCCAACGAAGCAAAATCCGACGGCAGAAGTGAGCGTGCCTTCTCAAGTGCC
This sequence comes from Caldilineaceae bacterium bin5, assembly GCA_002238445.1. Classification (GTDB taxonomy): domain Bacteria; phylum Chloroflexota; class Anaerolineae; order Caldilineales; family Caldilineaceae; genus Bin5. The sequence continues at coordinate 34,243 of MPML01000005.1, read as the reverse complement.
AACAGATCGGTATCGGACTGGCTCAGGAACAGGACGCCTTCTCCATGGGTCGCGGACAAAGCGGCATTCGCCCCCGCTTCCGCCGTATCGAACAACCCATTCCAGGCGAATCCGTTGAACACGTGCGGCAGCAGCATCGTCGGCGCAGGAGTATCAATGTCCTCAAGCAGAAGCTCGATATAGTCGAACATCGCTAACACGATTGCACTGTCGTTCACAGAGTGAAACCAGTACGGACGGCCGTCAATCACAACCATCACAACGTTCGCCAGTACACAGGGACCCAGGCAGCCACCCTGATTGAGATGCACTCGACTGCGCAGCCGCCTCCTCTCCCACTCATGGTGATATAGATCCTGATCCACCTCCGCGTACCCCCGATCAGTCCGTCCGCAACAGCATCCCGTCGCACACACAAACAACATGCCCCGCAACTGACCCGAGTTCACCATCCGGCCGTCCAACCGCTCCACCATGTTCCGCTTGCGAACCTCAGCCATCACGCCATCCCCCCCAAATATCCCACACCAAAATTCCCCAATCCCAAGCCCTTCCCCCCGCAGTCCCCCGCAGTCCCCCGCCCTTCCCCTTGCAGTTCCCCTGCCCTTCCCCTAATACTCAATCCCCGCCTGCGCCCGAATGCCTTGCCCCGCAAACGGATGCTTTACCTCCCGCATCTCCGTAACCAGGTCGGCAAAATCGATCAAGTTGCGCGGCGCATAGCGCCCCGTGATCACAAGATGCAGCATCCGCGGCTTGTTCGCCTCCAGCCAGGCCAGCGCCTCGTTGCCATCCACCCACCCGTAATGCAGCAAATAAGTAAACTCGTCCAGGATCAGAAGATCGTATTCGCTGCTGACAATCCGTTCCTGGCAAACCGACCACGCATGCCGCGCCCTCGCGACAGTCTCGTCCATATCGTCGCTTGTCCAGGTCCACCCGTCACCGCTGCTGATCCATTCAATGTCCCCCATACGCTCCGCCGCCAGGATCTCTCCAAAACGGGCGTTCTCATTCTTCAGAAACTGGATCACGCCAATCTTCATGCGCCGCCCCCACGCCCGCGTCATCACGCCCAGCGCCGCCGTCGTCTTTCCCTTTCCCTCGCCCGTATTCACGATGACGAGTCCCTTCTTTTTGCGCCCCCGCCGTGCCGCCATTCGCCGCAACTCCGCCGCCGTCTCCTCTACTCTCCCGTCGACCTCTTCCTCCTCCTCCGATTCCGCTTCCGTCTCCAACGGTGCCCAAGGTATAGGAGTCAAAGGATCATCGCCCCGCATATCGGGCGCGTAAGCTGGTTCCTGGCCAGCAGGGAATTGACGGTGGAAGATGAACGCTTCCACCGGTCGGCCGCCAATTAAATGCTCCCGGTAGATGCGTTCCATTGCCTCCTCGTCCACGCCGTGATACCAGATTCCGTCTGGATAAACCACCAGAATCGGGCCGCCCTGGCACACGCCCAGACAGTCCGCCAGAGTGCACTTGATCCGGTGCGGGTTTCGCAGCTTGTTCAACTGCTGCTGCCTGTTCCTCTCCAGCACCAACCTGTTTAGACGCTCGGCCTCTTCCGCCGGCGCACAGTCGCCATGATTGCAAATGAAAAGCTGACGCCCATAATTCCGCATGTTCGGACGGTCGATCTCACCCATTTCTTCCTCCTTGGCCTGCATAGCCTCTCCCCCGCCGCGCCGCAGTCCGGGTCATACTCTCTTTGCTGAAGACAGGATCACCGCCGTTCCCGCAGCCGCAAGCCCCAACAGCACGCTCACGGTAATCAGCCGCCGCGCCCGCCCAATATCATCCGCCTTCGGCCGCGCCAGCCCTTCCCCCAGCCTGTACTGCCCCACCTTCTCCAGCTCCACCTCCAACGCGCCCGCCGCCGCGCTCATCAGCTGCCCGGCATTGGGACTGTCGGTCTGCCGCGCGTCGCGACGCCAAATCCGCCATGCACTCCCACTGCTGCCCCCCGAAAGCGCCGCCCCGCCCACGATCAGTAGCGCCGTCAAACGTGCCGGAACCAGGTTGGCCAGGTCGTCTGCGCGCGCCGCGCTCTTTCCCAGCCATTCCCGCTCCACATCGCGGTAACCCAGCATTGCATCGGCCGTGTTCAGAAAGCGGTACACAACCACCGCCGGCAGACCGCCTACGCCATACCAGAACAGCGGCGCAACAACACTATCCGAGCTATTCTCCGCCAGCGACTCGATAGTCGCCGCCGCCACCAATCCCTCGTCGAGCCGCGAAACATCCCTGCTTACCAGGTGCCAGCCCAACTGCCGGCGCGCCTCATTAATTTCGCCCCGCCCAAGCGGTTCCTCCACCGCCCGACCCGCAAGCATCAATCCCCTCCACGCCAGAATCAACGAAAGAATCGCCCCTTCCACAATCCAACCGAACCACCGCCCCCGCAACTGACCTGCCGTCCACCAACCTCCAAGACCAAGCACACACGCGCTGCCGCCAACTGCCCCCGCGCCGTAAAAAAAGGAGGCCAATGCGCTCCCTCGCGGCGCCCGCTTCCGCAAAAATGCGATCCAACTCCCCATCCACGCCACCGGGTGGAAACGGGATGGCGGATCACCAATCAACGCGTCGAGCATCAGCGCCAGCAAGGCAACCAGTACCCGCCGCTCCCCCCCCCCCGCCCGCGGGGCGAAAAGGGCGGGGCGGACCCCCACCCACCGCGCCGACCACCAGCGCCAGCAGGGCACCCGGACCCCGCCGCTCCCTCCCGCCGGCGCAACGAGAAAAATATCGGGTGCCACATTCACTAAACCATTGGATAAACAAAAGGCGACCCCCTCATAGAGTGGATCGCCTGGAAAGAAAAAATCCGCCAAATGGCGGAAGGCGTACAAAGTAACTTTGCCGCTCATCCCCTTGGTCCACGAAGGTGGTTCACGAACCGACCAGCTCGTATCCTGCCGGTCCGTTCGACTGAGCATCTGAAAAGGCGGGTTATCGGGCTTAGTGAAAACAAACTCACATTACCGTTGCGGGACAGCGCCGGACTGGTTCACTTGAACGTCACCGGTCTTCCCCCATTGTGCGCCGCGCATCCGGGCAGATGGCGCACCTTGACAGAAACCTATTCAATTGTGCCCAACAATATATATCGAGACGCCGCACCCTGTCAACTGCGTAAATCGACTGTGCCCAACCCAAACGACTGTGTGTTTCGTGGCGCTCTTTTCAACAGTCCCAATGTATCCTTTACATCACCGCCACAGGCATTTCGCGACCCTGAGTGAAGCAAGCCAGCCTTTCTTACTATCAACTCGTCTCTCTCCTCTTTCCAGGTGCATTTTGGCGGTCGGGCCTTCGGCCCTCCCTTGTGCAGGGGCTGCGCCCCCCCCGCAACGCCCCCCTCCAAAACCATCCCTCGCCACCGCCTCACTCCGTTCCCAAACAGTCCACCACCCACCGCAGTGCCCCCAATCCCCCTCAGACCCAGCCCACGCGAAATCACAGCCCATCACAAAAATCCCCAAAATCACAGTTCAGACAAACTCCCCAATCCCCCCCCCCCCCCCCCCCCCCCCCCACCCCCCACCCCCCCCCCCCCACCCACCACCACAAAAACCCCCAAAACCACAGTTCAGACAAACCCCCCAACCCCCCCCCCCCCCCGCCCACCCGAAAGTCACAGCCCATCACAAAAATCCCCAAAAACACAGTTCAGACAAAATCCCCAATCCCCCCTCAGACCCCGCACACGCGCAAATCCAATCCCCCCTCAGACCCCGCACACGCGCAAATCACAGCCCATCACAAAAATCCCCAAAATCACAGTTCAGACAAAGCTCCCCAATCCCCCTCAGACTCCGCCCACGCGAAATCACAGCCCATCACAAAAATCCCCAAAATCACAGTTCAGACAAACTCCCCAATCCCCCTCAGACCCAGCCCACGCGAAAATCACAGCCCATCACAAAAATCCCCAAAATCATAGTTCAGACAAACTCCCCAATCCCCCCTCAACCCCCGCCCACGCGCAAATCACAGCCCATCACAAAAATCCCCCAAATCACAGTTCAGACAAACTCCCCAATTCCCCCTCACCCCCCGCCCACGCGAAAATCACAGCCCATCACAAAAATCCCCAAAATCACAGTTCAGACAAACTCCCCAATTCCCCCTCACCCCCCGCCCACGCGAAATCACAGCCCATCACATAAATCCCCCAAATCACAGTTCAGACAAAGCTCCCCAATCCCCCTCAGACCCAGCCCACGCGAAATCACAGCCCATCACATAAATCCCCAAAATCACAGTTCAGACAAACTCCCCAATCCCCCCACCAACCCCCATCCACGCGAAATCACAGCCCATCACGAAAATCCCCCAAATCACAGTTCAGACAAAATCCCCCCTTAGACCCCGTACACGCGCAAATCACAGTCCATCACGAAAATCCAACAAATCACAGTTCAGACAAATCCCCAAGAATCACAGTTCAGACAACCCCCCACCACCCCCCACCACCCCCCGCCCAAGCGCAAATCACAGCCCATCACAAAAGTCCCCACAAATCACAGTTCAGACAAAATCACAATCCAAACAACCCCCCGCCCTTCCCCGCCCTCCCACCACTGCTTCCCAAGTTGCAAGACACAACATTAAACGCGAAAATAAAGAGTAAACCCCAATCAGACGCGAACCACGAGGAGAATGGAGCCATGACGGACACCTACAAACGCGACGGCTACCTGCATGTCCGCCAAGCCATCCCCCCTTCAGACCTGCAGCCCCTGCGCGACTGCATCCAACGCCAGGTAGGCATCTACGCCGAAGAAATGCTACGCCAGGGAAAAATAAATAACCCCTACGAGAACCTGCCCTTTGGCCAGCGGCTGGCCGCGCTGCACCGCGAAAACGAGATTCGCCTCCGCTCGTGGAACTACCCCATCTTCGGCCCCGAGCTGCACGCCCTCATTCACCACCCCGGCATCGCCGACGCCCTCGAACCCCATCTGGGACCAAATATCAGCTTCAACGGCGACTACCATCTCCGCCCCAAAATGCCGGACAGCGTGATGACCGCATTTCCCCTCCACCAGGACAGCCAGTACTACGGCAAGCCGTCACAGCATGCCCACATAATCACCGTCTGGATTCCCCTCGTCGACGTCGACGAAGAAAACGGCTGTCTCTATCTGATCCCCGGCAGCAACGCCTGGGAACTTATCGACAGCGCTCGCGACAAGAATCAAAATATGCGGTCTTTCGAGGATCCGGAGGCCCGCGGCACCCCCGTCCCCGCACCCATGAATCGCGGCGACATCCTTTTCTTTTCCAACATGACCTTTCACGGCAGTAAGGTCAATAACACGCCCGAAGTTCGCTGGAGCGTCGACATTCGCTACTGCCGCACGCCGGGAACCTTCAACGCGCCGCCGCATGTAATCCAGAGCGAAGACTTCATGCACGACAAACTGAAGCAGACCAAGCGCCCACCGATGGTCGTTCGAGGTGAAGGACGCCCGCCGAACTATGAGGAATGGCATTCCGCCTTGCTGGCCCTCCGCAACTGACCAGACAATAGGACGCGGCCAGCATCCCGCTCGCAAACCTCCAATCTCCACAAAAGCTTCACATTCACACACGATTGCAAAGGAGCACCTGTGCATATCCATCCACGATCCGTCAATCACAAGATCTTTGACGTCTGGCGCAGCCCAGGACGCTTTACCAAGAACCCGGACATCATCGAACTGCCCTCCGGCAGACTCATGTTGATCTATTCCGACACCGACTCCCACTGGTCGCAGGTAAACCAGGTCCTCACGCTACTCGCCAGCGACGACCGCGGCCAAACCTGGTTCAAACACCGCGAGATCGATCGTGCCAACCTCCAGGAGGGAGATGAGCGGCTCGTCACCCCGCGCCTCAGCCGCCTCAACGACGGCCGCCTCGTCGTGATCATCGACCACGACGACCACGGCCACTTCCACGAAGATCAACCCCCCGGCAACTGGCTCTACTGGAGCGAGGACAACGGTGACACCTGGACAGAAGCCCAAAAGCCCCACATCATGGGTTTCGAGCCAGACCGCATCCTCGACCTGCCCGATGGACGTATAGGCGTAGTCTCCCACATCATGCGCGGCGACACCCAGGAGTTCGCCGTCATTCTCTCCTGCTCCGAAGACGGTGGTGAAACCTGGTACGAAGCCACCACTGTCGCCGAAAACGGCTACCACCGCGTCTGCGAAGGCGCCATCGTCTTCCTCGAAAACCCCGACGCCGTCGGCGGCCAGGAACTGGCCTGCCTGCTGCGCGAGAATCATCACGCCGGCATCCCCAGCTTCGTCACCTTCTCCACCGACAGCGGTAGGACCTGGTCGCCTCTCCAAATGTGCCCCTTCGCCCTCGACCGCCCCTACGCCAAACAACTGCCCGACGGCCGTATCTTCGCCACCGGCCGCCATGTCAACGGGCCTCTGGGAACCTATGGCTGGTGCGGCGACATCAAGGCCGAGGCCGGCACTTACCAGATCGGCGGGCCGCGGCGCAAATATGCCGCAAAAATAGAAGACGGCTGGCTCGTGATCGACAACCTGCCCGGCCACGAAGCCCGCTACTGCCTCCTGCCGCCCGAATCCGCCCGTAGCGAAATCCACATGGAAGCGACTCTGAAAGTCGAAGGCAGGCCCGGCCAACCTGCCGCGTTTATGTCGGTCTCTCAACTCGGCGTCGTCGTAAATATCGCCGCCGATGGCATCTGGAGCCGCCTGGGCGCCGACTTTCGCCATGCCGTCGACATGACTGAATACCACTCAATCACCATTCGTCACCGCCGTGGCCTCCTGCAAATTCAAGTTGATGGCAAGACCGTGATTAGCCAGTGCATTTTCCGCGAGGACAAGCCCATCGGAGACTCCCGCCGCGCAGGCGCCCTCAGCGGGTACACCCAGTTCGGCCAACCCCAGTCCGGCGGACGCAGCTATTGGCGTTTCGTGTCATATCGAGTGCAAAATCAGACCCTCGAAGACTTCGAATGGTTCTGGGGCGCTGACATGGAAATCTTCCCCGACGAGTACCAGCGTCAGCGTATGATTCAGATCCACGGCAACCACCCGGAACAGGCGCCCGGGCCCGACCACGGCTACTCCTCCTGGCTGATGCTGGATGACGGCCGCATCATGTGGGTCGACTACACCAACTACGGCGACCCCGCCGGGTCCAGCCATCTCGTTGGCGTCTTCATCGATCCCGAAGATATCGCCTGAAAGGAGTGAACCCCCATGAGCGCAGAAAACGCACAGGGTCTCCCCTGGCTCCAGCAAGAGACGCTATACGCCAGCGGCGACGGCCGCTACCACACCTACCGCATTCCCGCCCTCGCCGTCTCCGCCCTCGGCACAGTCCTGGCCTTTGCCGAGGGCCGCAAACACGGACGCGGCGACGCCGGCGAAATCGACCTCGTCCTGCGCCGCAGCTTCGACAACGGCCGCACCTGGACCCCCACCCAAATCGTAGTCACCGAACCAGAAATGACCTGCGGCAACCCCTGCCCCGTAGTCGACCACAATACCGGGACCATCTGGCTGCCCTTCTGCAAAAACCTGGCCGATGGCGACGAAACCATGATCTGCGAAGGCAAAGCCCCCCGCACCGTCTGGATCACCCACAGCCGCGACGACGGCCAGACCTGGAGCGAACCGCACGACATCTCTGCCTCCGTCAAAGATCCACAATGGACCTGGTATGCCACCGGCCCCTGCCACGGCATCCAGCTCGACACCGGTCGCCTCGTCATCCCCTGCGATCACATCGTCGGCCTCCACCTGGACCGCAACCGCGACCCCTACCACTCCCATGTCATCTACAGCGACGACAGCGGCGCAACCTGGCAGCTCGGCGGCAACGTTGACGACGGCACCAATGAGTGCGCAATCGCCCAACTCCAGGATGGCAGCCTCTACATCAACTGCCGCAACCACGTCCGCGGAACACGTCGCGGCATCGCCCGCAGCTATGACCAGGGCCAGACCTTCGTAGAGTTCGAGTGGGAGGACCAGCTGATTGAGCCTGTCTGCCAGGGCAGCGTCGAGTCTCTGCCCCAAGGCCGGCTCCTCTTCTCCAACCCGGCCAGCACCCGCCGCGAGAATTTGACCGTCCGCCTTAGTGCAGACGGCGGCCGCACCTGGCCCGCCGCCCGAACACTCCATCCCGGTCCTTCCGCCTACTCGGATCTCGCCTCTCTCCCGGATGGGAACGTCTGCTGTCTCTACGAGAGCGGCCAGAGTCAACCCTACGAAAACTTGACCCTGGCTCACTTCAACCTTGCCTGGCTGAAGGAGGGGTCCGACCTCTAGTTACTATCGTTCGCGGAAATACGCGGTGCAAAATAGAAGTTGCCGTCACGACGTTGATGGATGTGTGAAAAGGAATCCCAACGCGCCGGCGCCAAATGGGAAGCGTCACTATGAATAGGCTTTCGAATCTGGGAATCAGCGCGTTGCCCCTTTTCGCCGTCCTTCTCCTTCCCTTCCTCGCGATGGCATGTGTACCTGTCGGCCCGACTCCCGACCCGCCAATCAGGGTCGCAGTCCAGCCCCATCAACGCTCCCCGCATCCCTGTGAAGGTCGCTTCGTCGCCCACACCCTTGATCACATCACCTCCATCAAGGACGAAGTGGTCAGAACCTACGACAGCAACGGCGCCGGCCTCGCCGTCAACGACCTCGACCGCGATGGCGACCTCGATCTGGTACTCGCCAATCTCGCAGGCCGCAACGCCATCTTCTGGAACGATGGCAACTTCGCTTTTCGCAAACAGGAATTCCCCCACGGACAGTCGCGCGCCGTCAGCATCGTCGATATCGATGGCGACAACTGGCCGGACATAGTATTTGCCCATCGAGAAACCAGGCCCCTGGTCTGGATGAACGACGGCCACTCCCACGGCAATCGCAGCCAGGACACACCGGCCAAACAAGGAGACATCAACCACATCAACGGTTTCACCCGCCTCGACTGGTTTCCCGCCTCCCAGAAAGCCTACACCTTCGCCTGGGCAGATCTTGACGGCGACAACGATCTCGACTTCGTCCTCGCCACCTACCAGAATGAGTACACGCGCATAGACCCAACAGACCTCGCCAACGGCGGCGTAGTCTACTACGAAAATACCGGAGATGACTTCGTCGCCACCCACCTCGCCGCCCAATCTCAGGCCCTCGCGCTCCTGCTAGTAGATATCAACCGGGATGGCCGTCTCGACATCTGGGTAGGGCACGACTTCCTGCTGCCCGACCAGGTCTGGCTCTGGTCACCGCAAGGTTGGGTAGAGTCGACGCCCTTCGCCCAAACTGCCCAGAACACGATGAGTTTCGCCGCGGGAGACATCGACAATGACGGCCGCGCAGAACTGTTCGCCGCCGATATGAAGCCCTATCCGGAGACCCCGGAAACGATGGCCGCCTGGTCTCCACTCATGGCAATGATGGCCGACGCTGACATCCCCGGCGACCGCCAAATCATCGAGAATATCCTCCAGGTCCCGGCCACCGCCGGCGCCTACGCAAATGAGGCCGGCGCCCGCGGCCTGCAAGCCAGCGGCTGGAGCTGGTCCGCCCAATTTGGCGACCTCGATCAGGACGGCTACCTCGACCTCTATATCGTCAACGGCATGGCCGCCGAGGAAATGTTCAGCCACCTGCCCGGCGATGAGCTCGTTGAGCAAAATCTCATTTTCCGCAACGATCAACAAGGGAGCTTCCAGCCTGAGCCCTCCTGGGGTCTCAACGCCACCGAAGGCGGCCGCAGCATGGCCATGGCCGACCTCGACAACGACGGCGACCTCGACATTGTTATCAACAATCTCCTTTCGCCCGCCCGCATCTACGAAAATCGCCTCTGCGGAGGGAACAGCCTGACCGTCGATCTCTCCTGGCCCGCCAGCATGAACACCCGCGCCATCGGTGCCAATCTGACGCTGCACACCACAACCGGCAGCTACGCACGCACGCTGCGCTCCAACAGCGGCTACCTCACAGGCGAACCGTCGCAGGCTCACTTCGGCTTCCCCGTCGACAGCATTCCACTCCTCCTCCAAATCAGCTGGCCTGATGGCACTACCTCAACCTTGTTTGCACCGATGGCCGCAGGCGCAAGAGTCTGGGTAGAGCGCACAGATAGTCCATAGATGGTCCCCGCCCTGCCTAGCGACCGTGCTTAGTCTTCCCCAGCAACGTGTCTGGCCAACAGTATTCCCCCCAGACGTTCCGGTAGGGGCAGGCCTTGTGCCTGCCCTGAACTCCTCCACAAGCCGGAACACAATATCACCCACCGTCACAGCACGTTTCACACCTGATCCTTTCGTCCCAGAACTGGGATGCACCCGACAAAAAATTTATGCTTGACTTTCGCTTGCATAGTCTGTAAGATCGCCTTGGCGCTATTGTGACGGCTGGTACGACTCAACCCACCGGCCGCCTGCCCCGAAATCTTTCGCCGAAGCCTTTCCAGACCATTTGCCATTCTTACTTCCTTGTAGCCCGCATTGAGCTTGCGCGATTCGTATAGCAGTTCCCTGCCCACCGCTTTTTCTCATCCAAGTTCATTTCCGCTTCTGGGTACACAACAATCACAAAAGGAGGACCTGAAAATGTCCACAAGAATGAGCCGCCGATCAATGCTGAAGTGGATGGCCGCCGGCAGCGCGTCTGCAGCCCTGGCAGCCTGCGCCGTGCCCGCCGCAACCGACTCAGGTGGCGATGGCGAAATGGCCGACATGGAAGACATTACCATCGGCTGGGCCCGGCATGGTTCAGAAGCAGATGTACCAACCGAGACCGGACTGTCAGAGCTATTCAAGTCCAAGAATCCTGGCGTGACAGTTGAGCCGCTCGTCCTGCCTTGGGGTGACTACAACACCAAAATTCCGGTCATGGTCGCCGGCGGCACCGCACCTGATACCTTTGGCTGTCACCCTGCACTAATGGCCGAAACGCACACCGCAGGCGGGTCTATCCCTCTTACCGATTTCATAGACGCCTACGGCGCCGACCTCAACTATGATGATGTCGTCTATCACGGCGACGCCCTCTTCGACGGTGTCGTCTTCGGCCTGCCGCAGAAGTCCTGCACACACCAGTTGCGCTACAACAAGACCCTGCTTGAGGAAGCCGGCATGCCCTCTCCAGGTGAACTCTACTGGGAAAAGGGCGCCGACGGCTGGAACTGGAACACCTTCGTCGAAATGGGAAGGGAACTGACAAAGGATTTGGACGGCGACGGCGAAACCGACCAGTACTTCTACGGCGGTTCCGGCGGCACAAATCAGCTGGCCACAATCCGTGCGGCCGGCGGCGAAGTCTTCGATGAGGCCGTCTCCACCTGCACCATCAACAGCGCCGATGCCGTCGAGGGCATCAAGTTCATGGCAGACCTGGTACTGGAGTACGGCATTCAGCCGCCGCCTGAAATGCAGGCAAATGAACTGGGCATCAACTTCAACACCGGCAGAATCGTGATGGCCGGCGGCACTACCTGCGACTCGGTGCGCGATCTGCGCGAAGGCTACGAGCTCCCCTTTGAATGGGACTTTGTGCTCGTCCCCGCCGGCAAGGCCGGCTTCCGCTGCTGGGGCGATACCGACCAGATTGTGGTCTCCCCAACCAGCGAGCACTCGCAGGAAGCCTTCGACTGGACCGTCTACCGCAGCAGCCTGGAAGCCTGGGAAGAGGGCTACGACAGCGGCATAAAGCTGGCCTTCTCCGATGGCCCAACCCGCTACTCAATCTTCGAATCCAAAGCCTATACCGAACCGCTCGGCGCACTCGATATTCCCATGATCCGCGAAGGGTACATCAACACCATTCCCAACCCCTTCGTGCCGCGTAGCCCGCAGCCCTACCGCGTGCTCTTCACCGTCATGACGACCGAAGTCGACAACGCTCTGCGCGGCGCCAAGTCTGCCCAGCAGGCTGCCGACGACATGTGCGAACAGATTGAAGAGATTCTCGCCGAGAACGCCTAGACAGTTCTGCCTTTTCTGTGCCGAACATGAAGGTTTATGAGACCGGGAGCGCGGGCTTGCTCGCCTCCCGCCTCACTTCCTCACTGTCTCGCTTAGGGGGTACCGATGGTTCGATCCCTGATGTTGGGCAAGAGCAAACTCTACTGGAAAAACGTATTTGAAGGCTATGCCTTCATCTCGCTTTGGATTGTCGGTTTCGCTGTTTTCACTGCCGGCGCGCTCTTCGGCTCCTTCTCCATCAGCCTGACCAAGTGGAACATCGTTGGCACGCCCGAGTTCATTGGCCTGCAAAACTACCAGAAGATGATCGAAGACGAATTCTTCTGGAAGTCGCTCAAAGTCACTCTCATCTTTCTCCTTAACGTACCGTTGAATCTGGCGCTGGGCCTCTTCCTCGCCATGCTACTCAACCAGAAGATTCGCCTGATCGGCTTCTTCCGCACCCTGTTCTATCTGCCCAGCGTCACCGCGGGCGTGGCCGTGTCTTTGCTCTGGATGTGGATTTTCAACCCTCGATTCGGTGTCATCAACGTGTTGCTCAAGAATATCGGCATCAGTGGCCCTGCCTGGCTTGGCAGCGAGACCTGGGCCTTGCCCGCACTGATCGTCATGAGCGTCTGGGGCGTCGGCGGCGGCATGTTGATCTACCTCGGCGCCCTCCAGGGCATCCCGACAACGTTCTACGAGGCCGCCACGCTCGACGGCGCCAACGCCCTTCAGAAATTCCGCCGCATCACCGTCCCCATGATTACGCCTGTGCTCCTTCTCAACCTGATTATGGGCGTCATCGCCTCTTTTCAAGTGTTCACCCAAGCCTTTATCATGACCAGTGGCGGACCCAACTACGCCACGCTTTTCTACGTGCTCTACCTCTATCAAAATGCATTCCAATGGTTCAACATGGGGTATGCATCCGCGTTGGCATGGGTCCTTTTCCTGGTGATCCTTGCCTTTACTTTCCTGATTTTGCGCACATCTTCCAGCTGGGTCTACTACGAGGGCGGGTGATCGAATGGCACAACGAAGTCTCGAACACCAGGGTCAGCAATCGATAGTGTCAAGCCTCGTCAATCTCCTGCAAAGTCGGCGCCGGCAAGACCTGATACTGAAAACTGTCGTCTATCTGCTCCTCCTGATCGGAGCGTTCGGCGTAATGATGCCTTTCTTCTGGATGATCAGCACATCCCTCAAAAGGCCCGGCACCGAGTTTACCTTTCCCATCGAGTGGATACCAGTCCCACCCCGCTTCGGCAACTACTGGACCGCGTGGTCCATCCTGCCCTTCAACCAGTGGCTGTTCAACACCGTCCGCATCACCGGGCTGTCTATTCTTGGCCACATCATCTCCTGCGCCATCGTTGGCTTCGGCTTTGCCCGCATCCGCTTCCCGGGGCGCGACGCAATCTTTCTGCTCGTCCTCGCCACCATGATGTTGCCCTTTCCGTCCATCATCGTCCCGCTCTTCATCCTGTTCAAGGAGTTGGGCTGGATCAACACCATTCTGCCGCTTGTCGTCCCTACCTTCTTCGCAACCAGCGCCTTCTATATCTTCCTTCTGCGCCAGTTCTTCATGACCTTGCCTTTGGAGCTCGACGACGCCGCCCGCGTCGACGGCTGCAGCACCTTCGGCATCTTCTATCGCATCTGCATTCCCCTCATCAAACCTGCTCTCGGCATTATCCTTGTCTTCTCCTTTATGAACCATTGGAACGACTTTCTTGGGCCTCTGATCTTCCTCTCCGACCTCGACCAATATACGCTCGCGCTCGGGCTGCGATTCTTCCAGGGCCAATACAGAGTCGAGTGGACGTTGCTGATGGCTGCATCATTAATCATTCTCTCTCCCTGCATCATTCTCTTCTTCGTCGCCCAGAAAAACTATATTCAGGGAATCGTCATTACTGGCGTTAAAGGCTGAGCACACCGCCATTCCCCTTCCGGCCTCTTATCCTGCAAGCCCACTATCAGCTGCTACAAAAGCATCCAACCTCGATCTGCACCTCGCCGCGACCACCCTCTCCGTCCGGGACAAACGTGCGCGCCTCCCAAATGACTGTGTCGATTCTTAGCGCCCTACTTCTTCGGCCAGGAATACCGGCAACGTCCCAGCCACAACTGTTTCGCGACCTTGCCTGGGGCGAGCGAGGAGATCTCTCACCATTTAGTTCTGGTATATGGGCGGTCGGCCGCAAGCGGCCTCCCTTGTGCAGGGGCTGCGCCCCCGCAACGCCCCCCTACAAAACCATCCCTCACCGACCGTGTGCATTCTTCGCAACGAGTCGGCTGGCGAGCATGGCGGCCGCTGTACACCAGTTGCGTCACCAGGAAACTGAATGGTCCCCAGGATAACTGACCAGTCAACTACTGTGGCTTAGTAGTTAACTGAAAACTAAGAACTGACTACCAAAAAACCGCAGTTCCGCGCCCCCGCAACGCCCCTCTCTGGCTTGCGACCTTGCTCACTCTTCCCCAGCAACGAGTCTAGCCAACAGTGTCTCCTCCCCCACTTGCCTTCTCACGCCACTGACCACTGTCGTTCCCCGCAGTTCCCCGCAGTTCCCCGTAGTTCCCCGTAGTTCCCCCGCAGTTCCGCCCATTCCACACCTGACCCTTTCACCCCAAAACTGGGATGCACCCTTCCCTTCTTTCGCAGACTAGCGATATTGTATTGACTTTGATATGCTTGTTGGCACACGCTGCGCGCCACTGCTTCAACGGCAACATCGTTTACAAGGTAATCGCCGCATGGCGCAAAGCCATTGACCCGTATTTCGCTCAGACCACGATCGCTTGAAGGAGAACGAACGCATGCCCGCAATTGAGAGCAGCCGCAAACGCGAAATGCACCCGTCCGACCAAGGGCGGAAGCTGAGCGTTTACTTTTCCCATTGGATGGCTGCAGCGATCGCAACAGTGATTCTGAGCGCCTGCGTTATCGTAAATCCGCCTCCCGCACCTACGCCAACCCCCGTTCCAACCCCTACCCCGACCCGCCAGACCGTTGTCGACATAGTCCAAGTCGCCGAAGGAGGGGATCCGCCGGTAATCGGTCAGACCGTAAGAGTCGCCCTTACCCTCGACGAAGACACCTACACGGACCGCTCTCGCTGGCAGTGGGAACGCTCTGACGACGGCCTTACCGGCTGGCGAAGTGTCCCCGGCGCACGGCTGACCGACTCTTCAATCTACGCCCCCGTTGCTGCCGACACCGACAAATATCTACGCGCCTCCGTCAATTTCGTCGACAGCGACGATGTCGGAAAAACAGCGCTCAGTCCAACCGTCGGCCCCGTGGTCGGAGCAGAGATCGAGACCGACATCGTCGAATTCGAATTTGGCAATGACCCCGTTGTAGTGGGCCGTGCCGTCCGCTCTCGCCTTTCACTTTCAGATTCAGATCACAGCAACCTGGGGCGCTGGCGGTGGGACCGTTCCGACAACGCACTCAGGGGTTGGACCGACGTCACCGACTACGATGCAGAGGATCCCTCGATCTTCACACCCTCCTCCTTGGACAAAGGCAAATACCTGCGCGTCTCAGTTGTCTACCTGGATAGCGACGACGATTACAAAAGAGGTCTGAGCACGACCATCGGCCCTGTCATTACCGTAGACACTGTAGCCGACGTAGTTAGATTCGCCGCCGGTGCCAGTCCTCCCTCCATCGACACCGAAATCAGAGTCGAACTTACGCTAGCCAGTGATCAGTTCAGCGACCTCGGATCTTGGAAGTGGGAACGTTCCAACGACGGCCTCGGCAAATGGGAAGATGTCACCGACTATGACGCTTCCGATTCCTCAAAGTACACGCCCACCAGCGCAGACGAAGGAAAGTATTTGCGCGCCTCCGCTCTCTACATTGATAGCGAAGACGAGCGCAAACGGGCACTTAGTCAGACGATTGGACCGGTGGAAGATTAGCCGCCGCAATCCACTTCGACTTCAATCCGATACGCCTCAGAAAGAGCAAACTCGCGCCTGAGCGGCTCCGCCGCCCAATGAATTCGCGCGCGTCGCTTCCTCAACCCACAGCTGAATCCTACCTGCAATACACAGCGTGAAGCGAGCGAAGCCGATGCGCATCACTCCCACCTCTCCTTCTCGCCGCACCGGCCCGTCCTCTTCGAACTGCAGTTCCCGAAATTCCCCTAACTGCTGACCGCTCCGCTCTGTCCCTGCATTCCACCCTCTGGCCGGCCCGTCCGGTCCCGGGAACCCACCCCGTCTTCTTCAAATCCTACTCCCGTACCGCCCCAAACCATCCGTATTGCAAGTGCAAAGAATACCACGCAAAAAGACCTGCTAAATCATCGTTCTGGCTGTGTCCTCCCTGTCGATGTGCCCCTCTCCTTTCGTATCAAGATCAAGTAAACGCATACCCTACGTTTTATCAATTCCTTGGAAACGTCGACAGATCGTAGCCATGCTGTCGATGTCGGAATCATGACCGGCTTAGGTGTCTTTTCAACACAACAAAATGACCTCTACCAGTGTAATTTCTCAATATTTCACAGGAAATGTGCCGCTTAACTGCACTTGGTTTTTTACAGCAATCGGATTTACAAACGATATGGCAGCTACTATACTGAAAATCCAATAGTTGCAGTAAGAGTTGCATTATTTAGCAATCGTAGGAAGTCGAGTCTTTCTCAAGAACCCCGTCAAAACGGAGTCTCGAAACACTAGAGCCAGGAGGATGATAGAATGGCAAACCTGCCAGTAAGAGAAGTAAATCGCGTACAGATGGTCCTGCGTGTGTTCCTGCAAGTGATGTTTAGCATGTTTGTAGCCATGCTGCGCCTCCTGATTAGCAAGGTCTCATTGGCCATCGTTGGGGCGCTGATCGTCGTAGGCGCAATTTTTGCCGCCATAAGTATGGCGCCTCCTCCAAAGGCCATCACTGGTCAAGTGCAGCAACATTCAATGGAAGAGTTGACAGTTCAATTCGCTACCGCCCCCGTACCACTCTCTCTGCCCCTGCTCCACGTATCTTCATACGATATCCAGTGGAGATCTGTGGGCACCGGCGAGTCCTGGACAACCGAGGGTGAGATTTCGATATTGGGCGTCACCGAAGGTACAGAAGAAGTCTCTTACACCGTCAAAGGGCTCGATCCGGAAAGGGTCTATCGATTCCGAACTCGAGGGCGCAACCTTCTCGGTGCCGGCGCCTGGTCGGACTGGTTCCCTTCCAACGGATTGGTACCGGGACCAGGACCAACGCCTACACCTGAACCGACCGCTACGCCAACGCCCGCACCCACGCCCCAGACTGAAACAAATGTTGTCTGGTTCAATACCGACCAACGACCAACCGTCGGCCAGGAGATCTCCGCCCAGCTAACGCTCTCCCAGGACGCCTACACCGACCTCGGCGACTGGCAGTGGCAGAGCTCTGACGATGCGCTCGGCGACTGGACCGACATTGTCAACCCAACCATCGACGACACCTCAGCGTACACGCCGGTTAGCGACGACGTCGGCAGTTTCTTGCGAGTCTATGTCACCTACGTCGACAGCAATGGTGTCCCGAAGCGCGGTCTGAGCTCCACTATCGGACCTGTACAGGAAGCAATCGAGTAACCGTTCACACGCACACGTAACGCTGGATCGTAATTAGAGCGCCAAAATGAACTCGGACGGCGCAGCAGCCCCTCACATGGGACTCGCTGGGCCGTCCGATTACTTTTCGAAACTGTTGCGCCCGTCCACAAACTGTCGTAAGATGTGAGCCGCTAGGCTTCCCCCGCATTGGTCCACAACAGGAATATCACTCGAGTAAAGAGGACAAAAATGAGCGACCTTCATCTACTGCAGTATCAATTCGACGTCCAGGGCTACCTGGTGATAGAAAATGCCCTCAACACCAATGAAGTCGCTGCCCTCAACCGCTTGCTGGACAAACAACAACTGCCCGCCCCAGGCCAGACCCAACGCTTCGGCCGCGCCCCCGACGGACCCGGTTTCCTGGAATGGGGCCAACCCTTCTGCGACCTGCTGGACCATCATCGCATCATGCCGATTCTGCGCTTCCGCCTCGGTGACTGCTTCCGCCTCGACAGAATCTACGGTATGTACATGCGCGATGGGATGGGGAGAGGAAAGCTGCATGCGGACTACGGCGCCACCTCTCCCACCACCGGTGCGCAGCAAGGCGAATACGTGCCCTTCCGCGACGACCAGATCTACAACGGTTTCGTCGTCGTCACCTGGTGCCTGACCGACACCGGACCAGGCAAGGGCGGGTTCTGCTGCATCCCCGGCAGTCACAAGAGCAACTACAAGCTGCCTCAACAAATCTCCGAAGCCCCCGAAAATGCCGCCAACGTCATCATCCCCGAGGCGCCCGCCGGGTCAGCAATTCTGTTCACCGAATCACTCACACATGGCACAGCCGCCTGGGAAGCACAACATGACCGGCGCGCGCTGCTCTACAAATACTGTGTCTCACACGTAGCCTGGACTGCAAAACGTGTCCAGCCACCGTCCAACGCCGAATTGACGCCGCGCCAGCAAATACTGTTCCGCGATCCAGGAGACCCGTACAGGCATTTCCCTTCGCTTTTCGAGGACCAGGTTGCGGCTTGAACAAGGTCGCATTTAGGGCTCGTTGACGTTTGTCTGAACAACGACTTCCGAGTGCAAATTACGCCTGATCGTCGAAGGGCGGCGCAGTCACGCAAAGAAAATCCGATACGCCTTTGGTGTTCTCCGCGTCCTCCGCCGACAAAAAGGTGTTCTTCGCGACCCTTCGCGTGACTTCGCGGATCAAATGGTTTTGTCTACTTCAACATTCAAGCGAGAAACATCCCTGACAGGCCTGCAGGCCTTCAGTTCTTGTTGACATCTGAACAGCCTTCCCAAAATGTCAACGGAACCTAGTTGGCCCCCTATCTCGGCCAATAAAGAAAACGGCGCAACACATCCCATCAACTGGAATGTTGCGCCGTTTCAAATCCGAAGCGAAACCTGGTTCCAACTCGGAACAATCCTCAAGGCCGGAGAGCCGCAACCGCGCCTGACTCCCATATCTGCCCTCGTAAGCCCCTATCTACTCCGTCTTCGCCTCGAGTTTTCGAGGCGGAATTGCTTCTCCCTCGGGCCGCGGCATTGGCTGCCAGTAACCGTCCGGGTCGACCCCGCGCGCAATGATCCCCGGCGCGCTGTCCGGCTCGATTCCTCGCACGTCCGCTGGAAAATAGCGAAGTGTCAGACCACATCGGCGGCGGTTGGAAGGATTCGGCTGTGAGCCGTGCAATAGCATGTCAGTGTGCAGCGATATCTGACCTGCCTTCAACGTAACCGATACCGGCTGCCCATATTGCTCCGGGTTGTGGACGTGCTGGTTGAGTACGCCGTCTTCCTCGTCAGTCACCCATTCAAACGGAATGCGGCCCAACAAATGTGTGCCTGTGAACAGCTTCATCGCACCGTTTTCCACGTCTACATCATCGATCGCCAACCATACTGTCACAACCTTACTCGGCGTCAACGCCCAGAACGAAGCGTCCTGGTGCCAGTAAACTGACTTAATGTCCCCAGGCATCTTTGAGAAGTAGTGCGTCATCGTGCAAACAATGTTTGGCCCAATTATATCCTCAACATAGTCCAGAATTCGATCGTCCGTTACCAGATCGTAGACGCCGGCACAATGCGTGTGCCAGCTCTCGACCGAATAACTGTCAAGCCCCGCGTCCGCTGCCATCTTCAACAGACTGTCAAAATACCGACGGTTGGCGTTGACCTCTTCCTCCGAGAAAAGATCAATAGGAAAGACATACCCTTTCTCATTGAAATGGTCAATCTGCTCAAGCGTCAGCTTCTTCGGCTCTGTCGTCGTTGTGGGAAAATACCTCAGGTCCCGCTCCATATCCGGAATTGCGTCAAGGACTGCCATGGTTCAGTTCTCCTGTGGGCTCGCTTGGGCGATCCAGCTCAATTCCCCGCGCCTCGATCCTGGGCTGGCGGCGGGCCATTGTGAGTAGGGGTCGACAAAATCCTATCCAAACGTCGCCCCTTTGTCAACTCTACCGGCAAATCAAAGCCGTACAGCCGCGCCGGTCTGCATCGACTCCGCAATAGCATCCAAAACCCGCATCTGTGCGATACTGTTCTGCGGCGAAATTCGATGGTCTTGTCCGTTCTCGAGGCAGTCGCAGAGATGTTCCAGCTGATGTGTAAACTGGTGCGTTGGCGGAAATTCTATCACCTCGACGCCTGCCGCCGTATGGTGTTCCAACGTCACGTCCTGATTCTCATTGTTCCACGCCTTGGCAATTCGCAGTAGCCCGCCGTCACCGCTGATCTCCGCATACTGCGAAGGCCATCCATCAAATCCCACCGATATCTGAGCCGTCCGGCCGCCGGCAAAAACGAGCGAAATGTAGGCAGCGTCGTCAACCTCGACACCTTTTGTCTGCGCCGCAAAAACGATTTCCGGCTCCCCGCCAAAGATATTGCGTGCATGGTGTACGTTGTAGCAAGCCAGGTCGTAGATAGCCCCTCCCCCCTGGCCCCGGTTCCATCGCCAGTTGTATTCAGGGCGCCGTGTTTCGTAGGCCACGTTTGTACAAAATGTGCTGCGTACATTGAGCAACTTGCCAATCCCGCCCTGCCTGACTATCTCCTCCGCCTTCAAATGCATTGGGTGGTGTCGGAATTTGAAGGCCTCTGCTACCAGAACGTCATTCTCATCGCCGGCCGCCACAAATGCTCTGGCCTCTGCTTCACTCTGCGTAAACGGCTTCTCGCACAGGACCGCCCGCACCCGTCCTGAGGCCGCCAGCTGCATTCCCACCTGCGCATGTAAAACACCCCAGACGCAGATTACGGCAATATCGTATTCCCCAGCCTCCAGCATCTCCTCCAACGAGGAATATACATAAGGCACCGCAAACTGCTGCGTGAACCGTTCAAGAGCTTCGTCCGAAACATCACATACCGCCGCGAGTTCGGCCCGGTCAGAATTCTCGCAAGCCGTCGCATGCCCGCGCGCTATCCCCCCTGTCCCTACCAGGGCCACCCGATAAACCTTCTGCGATTCAGTTGTCATCCTCTGCTGTCCTTGTTTGGAGGCTGGAAATGCTCGCCGCAAACGATGTCGCGACTGCCGCCGCGACCCACTCTACGCGCCGTGAGATAATACCCTGCAGCGGCCACCTATGCTAACATTCGGTTCAAATGGCGGCACCGCCCAACCACATTGTCTTTGTCCATGTCTTTGTCTATCCAAACGAAGAGTCTTACCCCTATTATCGTTCCAAAGAAAGGTTGACGCAATGAAAGTTTTCGCAGGTGGAGTCTCAACCGAAACCAACACATTCTCACCAATGCCGACCGGCATACGCGACTACACCATCATCAGGCCAGGAGACGACGTCGAGAAAGGCACCAAGCCAGCTTTCGACCAGTTCCAAGCCGATACCGAGGCCCGCGGCTGGGACTATGTCTTCGGAATGTCCGCCAACGCGCAGCCCGCCGGCATCACCACACGCAGCACCTACGAAAGTCTGCGCGATGAGCTTCTGGAAAGACTGCAGGCCGCCATGCCCGTCGATATCGTCCTGCTGGGCCTGCATGGCGCAATGGTCGCAGAGGGATACGACGACTGCGAAACCGACATCATCGATCGCGTCCGCCAAATCGTTGGCCCCGACGTGAAGATCGGTGTCGAACTGGACCTTCACTGCGATGTCACGCAAGACATGATCGATACCGCCGACGCCATCGTCCTCTACAAGGAGTACCCCCACACCGATGTCGCCGCCCGCGCGTCCGACCTTTTCAACATCATCGCCGACGCCGCCGAAGGCAAGACCAATCCCACAATGGCACGCTTTGACTGCCGCATGATCGGTCTCTATCTGACGCCATACGAACCCCTGCGCAGCTTTGTCGATGAACTGCTTGCCATGGAAGGCAAGGACGGTCTCCTCTCAATCTCGCTGGTCCACTGTTTTCCCTGGGGAGACGTGCCCACATGCGGCGCGCAGGCCCTTGCAATCACAGACGGCAACCCCGATCAGGCCGCACGCGTGGCCGAGGAGATCGGACGCAGGTTCCACGGCATGCGACGCGAACTCGACCAGACACCCTACACAATTGACGAAGCTCTTGAGCAGGCCCTGGCAGACCCAACCGGCCCCGTAGTTATCGCCGATCGCGCCGACAACGCCGGTGGCGGAGCCGCCAGCGACTCCACCTTCATGCTCAAGGCCATGCTGGACAGGGGAATCGACAACGCAGGCATCGCGACCATGTGGGATCCGATCGCCGTTCAGGTAGCCATGTCCGGCGGCGTCGGATCAACCCTGGACATGAGACTCGGCGGCAAGATGGGCCCTGCGTCCGGTGACCCGCTCGACCTGACCGTCAAAGTGACCGGCATCGTTGAAAACATGGTCCAGGAATGGCCTCAACAGGGCGACCCAATGCGCATCCCCTGCGGAGATTCCGTCTGCCTGAACTGCAACGGCATCGATATCATCGTCAGCAGCAAGCGAGGACAGCCATTCAGCCCCGATGTCTTCACCAACCTCGGCGTCGACGTGCAGAAAAAACATATTCTGGTGGTGAAGTCTTCCCAGCACTTCTATGCCGGATTCGCGCCCATCGCTTCACAGATTATCTACATGGCCGCGCCCGGCGCCGTCGCGCCCCGCTACACCGAGATTCCCTTCAAACGCGTCGACCTCAACAAGTACCCCTGGGTCGAGGATCCGTTTGCCTGAGGCCGCGTTCACCCTGGAACAAAATAGGATGTGAGTCGAACGAACACCGATTGGAAGAGTTGAGCTACTCAAGAGAATCCCTGGTCGCGGCGCTGCGCGACCAGGGTATCACCTATCTTGCCCCCAGCGACGCAGTGGCAACGCAAGTACAAAAAACACATGAGAAGCTGCTGCAAGCACTCCTGCACCAGCACGACTCAAGGTTACGGCTCGCAATCGTACCGCTCCTCCTGCGCCATCCTGAGATATCAGAGTCTGTCCTTGCTCTCGCTGCCCGCCTGGGCGCCGAGTTGTCACTAGAGTTGCAAACTCTTTACATGGCCGCAGTCTACCTGCAGCGAAACTGGCGATCTCGTCTGAGTATCTATCTGGGCGATATGCCTCTACTGCCCAACCTGTTTTCTCACCAAATGGGGTTACCCCTGCCCGACGAACGATTCGGCAAAGCGGGACTAGTCGAACTGGCTGACGCCTGGCAAGCGCGTTCGAAATACCCTTTCGACCGGCTTAAGGCTCTTGACAACACGATTGAACTGTTCATTGGCCAGTTGAAATTGGAGAAGGCGAACCAATCGCACGCGCCAGAGATCTGATCGCCAGGACATCGAACGTTTCCTCCAGAGCCTGGGGCGGCGCATCACAAGGCCCGGTCGCCTCTACCTGGTAGGGGGAACCACGATGGTCTATGAAGGATTGCGCCAGCAAACACTTTACATCGACATCAGCTTCGAAGTTTACGACCAGGATTACAGCGCTTCTGTCGAAGCGGTTCGTGGCTTGCAAGAACGGCTATCACTGAATATCGAGGAAGTTTCCCCCGCCGAATTCATTCCACTTCCGTCGGGCTACCGTGAACGCAGCCCGTTCATCGGCCGTTACGGACAACTGGAGGTCTTCCACTTTGACCTCTATAGCACTGCCCTCAGCAAGATAGAACGGGGCACTGAGAGCGACTTTGATGATGTCCTCTCGTTACTGAGTAACGAGCGGCTTGAACTCGCCCTCCTGACAAGCTATTTTGAAGAGATAATGCCCCGCTATGTTGTCGAAAGCATCAAACAGGATCCGGTAGAGTATCGTCGGAAATTCGAAATCCTGACCGACATGTGGCTGACCCGTTCTTCACCCCAATTGCAATGAGTCAACCCATAGAGCTACCGGCACCCGAGTCCAGAGGCAGGTCCCGCAGCGGCCGCGCCCGAAAAGGCCGTTCTTTCAAAGCCTGCTCCTCCAGGTCAATCCCAAGGCCCGGTGTTTCAGGAAGCGTAATGTAACTGTCCTCCACCTCGAAACTCTGCCTCGAAATCTCCCTTCCTACATCCTCAAAGTTGACGAAGTATTCGGTGATCAGGAAATTCGGCATGCCCGCCGAAGCGTGCAGTGTGGCAGCCAGGCCAACAGTCGTGCTGTTATAGTTATGCGGCGCCATCGCAACATGATATGCCTCCGCCATCGCGCCGATCTCCCGCAGCTCAAGTATGCCGCCGCAGTTGCACACGTCCGGGTTGAGAATGTCCGCGGCTCTCCTCTCAAAGACCTCCCGAAACTCGTTCTTAGTATAGAGTTCCTCGCCCGTAACCACTGGAATTTCAATCGAATGACGCACCTCTGACAGCGCGTCCAGGTCGCGGGCCGAGACCGGCTCCTCGAACCAGAACGGGGCAAACGGTTCCATCGCCCGCGCCACCCGCACCGCATGCATCGGCGCCAGCCGCCGGTGCACCTCGACCAGAATGTCGACGTCCGGGCCAACCGCCTCCCGCACTGCCCTCACCCGGTCTACCGCCTCCTCCTCCGCTTGGCGGTCGATAAAGGCCCGCCAGAGCCCAGGGAACGGGTCGAATTTGAGCGCTGTGAAGCCGCGTTCAACGACGGCCTTGGCGCGGTCAGCCAGTTCGTCCGGCGGCTGCGCGCCGCTCCAGCCATTTGCGTATACCCGGAGCCGCCTGCGTGTTCGACCACCCAATAGGTTGTACACAGGCTGACCGGTGGCCTTGCCGACAATGTCCCACAGCGCCTGCTCCAGACCGCTGATCGCGCAGAATAGCTCCAGGCTCCCACGCTTGCCGGCAAAGTCGGCATAGGCAGAGAAGATAAACTGCTTGATGTCAAAAGGGGATCTCCCCACCAGGTATCGTGAGAGCTCTTCCATCTGTCGCTCAATGACCCGGTCCCTGTCTAGCTGGGTGTAGGCCTCGCCCCATCCATAGATCCCTTCGTTCGTCTCAACCTTGACGAACAGCCAGTGCTTGGCCGAACCCGAATCCACCAAAAACGTCTTGACCGAATCGACTCGCATATCAATTACCTGTTGCCTTGTTCAATCTCTGAGAAAACCACTTACGAAACTTCACTCAAATCGAAGAACCGCAAAGCTAGCATCCCCCAGTTTTCGCATCGCCAATTCAAACTGGAATTTCCAGGCGCGAGCATACAACTTTTCCAAAGTCCCCTGCTCGAGCAGGTTCAGACTTAGGCGCCTGCCACTTCCAGTCGAGAGATGACCTCAAAGGCCGGGTCAATCGGGACAAATGCCGTTCTCTGTACAGCTGTACCTCTTATACATACTGCAGCAGGAACGTCTCAAGCGCATCGGCAAATGGACCAGTCAGGTTGTGTTCATGAACCTCCGCCCTGAAATCGACCCTGTCTTCAGCATCGTAGAGTCGGTATACCTGGCGGGTCAATGTCTCGACATCATCAAACCCGCTAACCGGCCACCACTGGTCCCCCAAATTGGCCCGCACCAGGAGAGGTCGCGGCGCAATCGCCGCGTGCAAGTGCTGGATATCACACACGTTCAGAATGCCGAAAGGAAAGGGCGAAGAGTCTGCATTGGCGAAATATGACGCCATTTCGACCATATGCACCTCATACGTAGTCGCAGCGCACAACGGCGCAGCCGCGCAAAACCGTTCATCCAGCGCCCCAACCAGCCACGTATCCATACCCCCCTGACACAGCCCGGAGATCGCAACCCTTTGCTCATCAACATCAGCCCGCGCTCGCAGATACTCACCCGCCCGCATCGTCTCCGCAGCCCGCAATCCTAACTGGCTCACCCCTAGAACATCCCCCATCCCCATCAGCAAGGACATCCCCATGTCTGCCTTGTCCTTCATAGGAGAAGTCTCTCCAAAGGGAGCATGATCAAGGACCAGGACCGCGAAGCCCTGCTCTGCCATCCGAACCGCAAAGGCCTGATATGCCGGTTTCCACTTGTCTTCCGGCCAACCTGGATTCCAAACCAGCCCCGGCATCTGCTTCGCCGGCGTTTGCGCTGGCAGGAAAACAAATGCCGGAATAGCGTAGTCCTCGTCTACATAAATATCAACTCGTTCACATATTGACTCTGCCCCGACCTGGATGCGGCCGCGCACCAGACTCTCACGCAATGCCGGAAACTCAGGAATACCATTAGTCGCCGGCAGTTCGCTCCTGATCCTGTCTCGAAACAACTCCCAATCTGCCTGGCTGCTGAAATCAGTGGGCAATTCCCCGGCTTTCCGCATCACCTGTTTCTGAAGCCAGCGGATCGAATTTGTCTTCTGCCCGAGTGGTTCCCCGTCCTCCCTTCCCGAGTCTAAAGAGCCATTTTCGGAAACTGTCAGTTCTCTTGTGGCAGCTTCGAATGTCGTCATGCTAAGTTCCTTCGTCTATAAGAGACGGTACTGATCTGCCTCAAGATCATCAAAAACACTATGATCAGGTGCACGAGCGGTTATTGGTTCTGGTTTAGCCAACAGCGTCGCCAAGGGCGGCGTAACGCTGCGATGGTGGAAAACTTTCTTGAGTTGTCCCGGAATCTACGACCCGGGTTCTCCGAAGAAAAGTCAAGACAGGTCGACGACAATGGCTCTCGATCTCTTACTTGGATCAGGCTTCCTTGATTCAATCCCTCACAGAGTGAATACCTCGACATGAATCCCACTCATGGCATTTAACTCTTCGGCTATTCTAAACGCTGTGAGTAGGAATTGGTTACAACTCAGTGGGTCAGATGCCAGTCACCCACCAACTCCGAACTGGTAAAGCGTTCCAGAAATGGCAACTGTCGCGATCGCAAGTTGATGTGAAGCCCCCATTCGATGCCAGCGCCCTGCGGTTCATCCTCAAGAAAGTCCGCGCGATACGGTCCAGGGGCCTGCGGAGGTCTCAATACAGCGCAACTGCGAAAATGAATGCCGTCCTCGCTGTACCGCAACGTCCCGCCCTCCGGACCGTTGGGTTGGACAAGTGCCGCCACGCCTGTCCCCTGCCGCCATACGCAGACCTCGTGTCCTCCCTCAACTAGAGGATTCTCTTCAGCCTTCCGGTATGGACCCAGAGGTCCTTCGGCCACGGCAAGCCCCATTCTGGTCTCACGCGGACTCAGTCCTTTCTGGCGGCCCTTGTAATAGAGCCAGTAGCGTCCATCCCGCACGACGAGACAGGAATCGTCCACCCTGTGGCTGTCCCAAGCAATGTCGCTTCCCGTACCCAAAACGGGATTTCCCGCGCCTTTCGTCCACGGCCCGGCCGGTGAATCGGCATACGCAACGCCGATGGCAGTGAGCGCCTCTTCCGAGTATGGTTTCTCAACCGAAGTATAGAAGAGAAAGTATCGGCCTTCGGCGACCAAAATGTTTGGTGTGAAGACGCACTGTTCATCCCAGTCGCCCGCGCCGCCGCGGGAAAGCGCCTCGCCCTGCTCCTCCCAGCGGATCCCGTCCGTGGAAGTCGCGTGCCAAACAGTGGCGTCGTAGCCTGACGGGCCGTTAGGAGTCCTCGTGTACCAAACATGGAACTGCCCACCTGCCAATATAATACAACTGGGATCCCGGCGAGTGATGCCCGGCTCATAGCCAAGACCGTAGGCCTCGCTATACTCAAATGTGATTTTCAGGTCACCATCCATGCTCTGCGCCCCCCATAATGCCCACGATCACTCTGGCTGGCGTATCGACATAGCGGGAGGCAAGGCACCTAGGAGGCACTCCGTCAGCAACGACTTAAGATTGCCATAGGACGGATCCGCTGCCAGATTTCGCAGCTCAAAAGGATCTTCCAGTGTGTCGAAAAGGTGCTCCTCGATTCCATCTGTGAAGTAGAGGTGGCGCTCTGTACGCAGACCGCGACTGCCTGCCCGAAATTCGGGGTCATTCTGGTCTGTGATGAAATGGAGAACATAACGGGAGCCGGTATTCTGTTTAGCCAGGATGCCTGCCGAAAGATCCTCGCCCCTGGCGCTGTCCGGAACAGGACGACCGCAAAGTCCCAGCAAAGTAGGGTATATATCGATCAGTCCGACCAACATCTCACTGTTCTGACCAACTTCAATCCTCCCCGGCCACGCTACCACAAGGGGAACCTGGGCGGACTCTTAGTAGAAAGCACCTTTTCGCAGCTTCCCTTGTGAGCCCAGCATGTCCCCGTGATCGGAGCTATACACGACCAAAGTATTCGCCAGTTCATCCAACTCCTCTAGCGCCGAGAGCAAGCGCCCAATTTCCTTATCGACCGCGCTGATATGTGCATAGTACTGGCCCAACTGCTCCTGGAGCGTCATCGTCACCTGATTCCGATGGGCTCCGGCAGGCACTAACTTTGCCCCCGAAGACAGCGCCTCCGGTACATTCTGGCGCACCGACAAAGAGCGATCGCTATAAAGTGCCAGACAGTCCGGCGGCGCGTCGTCAAGAGGTGGATGGGGCGGATTCAGACTGAGAAAGAGAAAGAACGGCCGCGTAGGGTCCCGTTCACCCAAGAATTGCAGCGCCTCATCGGTCATCAGCGTGGCATTGTAGCCGCGTGTACGTACCGCCGCGCCGGTCTCTTCCTCGTATCGTACGCTGTCCCAGTGGCGATTCGTCTCGGTCCAGACGTTCATGCGCTCAAACCCGTGACGGCCCGGCCCCTGCGGGAGATACCGGTCGTTGCCGTCGATCGTTTCCGGTGGTCCCGCGTGCAGATGCCACTTTCCAATGAAGCAGGTCTGGTACCCGTCCCTCGCGAAGATTTCAGCCAAAGAACCAGACGAAGGTTCCAACTCGGACAGATTGTTGACAACGCCCGTGTCGCTGGGCCAGCGGCCGCTCATCAGCATGCCGCGCGCCGGCGCGCACACGGGGTAGTTGCTAAAGCAGTTTGTAAACGTTGTGCCCGCGCGCTGCAACCGCTCCAGGTTCGGCGCAAGCACCTCGCATCCGTCCACGCCCGGCATGGAACAGAATCGATGTTGGTCGCTGAGAATGAACAGTACGTTTGGACTGTCAGTCATTGTGCTGTCGCCGCTGTGCCAACTCTAAGATGCCTCGGGCGGTGCCCGAAGTTCACAGTCGAAACGAACGATATACAGACGGCCATCATGACGCTCTTGCGCCACACCCCAACTAATTCCGCGACCGTAGCTTGCATCCGCGAATGCATCAGGATCGTAGGGCCCACACCCGGTGTGGACGAACGCCAAAGAGGCCGCACGTCGAAAGTGGATCCCATCATCGGCATATTGGACCGTAAACCGCTCCGGCCCGGCGTTGTCCACAAGCGCCGCCACCCCTTCCCGGTGCGGCCAGACGCACACAGTATGACCGCTGCCCAGAACCGGATTTCGCTCATTCTTGCGAAAAGGGCCGGCAGGGTCGTCGGCGATTGCCAATCCCCACTTCGTCTCGTCCGGTTTCAGTTCTGGGCTCCGACCCTTGAAATAGAGCCAGTACCTGCCGCCCCTAACGATCACGTGCGTGTCGTCGACGAGCAGCGAGTCGAAGGATGTCGCTTCTGGGCTGGGGCTGAGAATTGGGGCATGAGCGATCCTCTGCCAGGGACCTTCTGGACTGTCCGCGGCGGCTACGCCGATATGCCGCAGCGTGCTATTTGTGCCAAAGGGCTCCACATCGGATGTAGCAGTATAGTAGAGGTAGTACCGTCCTCCCGCTACAGCCACATAAGGAGTGATCACACCGAAGCTGTCCCACGCGCTGGTTGGACCTCTGTCCAGCGCCTGGCCTCGATCAACCCAACTGATTCCGTCCGCGGAAGTGGCGTAGTAAATCGTTGACGCATATGGTTCGACTCCAGCCGGCCTTTGCGTATACCAAACATAGTATGAATCTGCCACCTTGATCACGTTGCTCGGATCCTGCCGGTCAAGCGTAGGGTCGTAGCCGATTCCCGTCAGTTCGGTAGCGCGGTAGTTTGGCGTCCTCAGTTCAAGTGGAATGGCATCCAAGAAGTGCAACCCTTTCGATGCGTCTCCAATGCAGGAAGATTGGAGAAGACAAGCAACACAAAGTCCAGCACGTGGGGCAAGGCTCTGCGAGCTTCAAAACCAAGAGCTGTCCCAGTTTACAAGCTGCGGTTGTCTTGCGAATACGCGTAGTTTTCCCCGCCGATCTGCCACACACCGCGAAACAGCGAACGGCGTTTCGCCGGCATGGCCTGAATGACATCGTGGTCGAGATTGAGCCGGTGCCACTGCGCCCACAGTGAATTGTAGCAGTTGAATACTGCGCAGCGGGGATTATCCGGGTTCGTCCAGTCGTTGGCTGCATGGACCAGACTCTCCGTGAAAATGACTGCCGACCCTGCCGGGCAGCTGTAGTCCTCCATCATATCCCGGATACTGTTCTCCCAGGACGAATCGCTTACGTTTGGTCGGTAGCGGTCAGGCCCACCGAAGCTGAAATGCGCCTTGTGCGATCCACTGAGGAAAGACGTGCCGCCCTGCCCGGACTTGACTTCTTCGAGTTCCCATACCACGCGCGTTAGTCCGGCAAAAATCTTTCCCCCGGCCGCCTGATAGCGCATCGCATTGGCCTGCTGCGGCGGACGCACCACATGCGGCAAACCGCCGTCCCTTCGCTCTTTCTTGCTCCAACCTGGCGGTCGGATAGTAATGAAAGAATTCTCGCAACGGAAAGCGTAGTAGTCGTCGGAAAGAAAAGGCTCCTCCGCCAGGATCTCACTTAGCACGCCCGCGATGGCCGGGTGGTCAAGCAATGTCTGCAGTGATCCCTGAAACGACTGTTTGGGATTAACCGACTGAAACTTCTCGGCCTCGTCAACACCGTAGGCCTCTGCTTTCATCGTACCGATTTCCTCTTCTGAGAGAACGCCCGGTAACAGGATCCACCCGCGTAAGTCAAAGAAGAATTTCTGTTCCTCGGTCATCGGAACTGGTTCTTTATTCAGGGATTTCATGTTGTCTCTCCGCAATTTGTCGGTCCATGTTTTTCCGCCCTCGCCGAGCAACTTTCTCTCTTTTACCCCTTCACTCCCGTGAACACGATGCCCTGGATGAAATATCGCTGCCCGACAAAGAACAGCACGATAATCGGAATCGAAAAGGCCGCCGACGCTGCCATCTGAAGACTATAATGGACCTGTGTATCTGTAACAAAGTATCTCAAACCTATCGCTGCCGTGAACTTGTCCAGATCGTGCAGATAGATAAGAGGGCCGATAAAGGCATTCCAATGATGCTGGACCGAGAACAGCGCAACAGTGGCCAGCACCGGCTTGCTCAGTGGCAGCATGATCCGCCAGTAAATGCCGAAGATGCTTGCGCCGTCTATGCGGGCTGCGTCGTCCAACTCTGTCGGTAGTCCCATAAAGAACTGCCGCATCAGGAAAACGAAGAACGGGTTTGCGAACCATGCTGGCACGATTAGGGGCAAATACGTGTTGACCCAACCCAACTTGGCGAAGAGCACAAACCGCGGAATCATCGTTATCTGCCCCGGCAACATTATCGTAAGCAACAATGCAAAGAAGACGACGTCACGGAAGCGCCAGCGCAGCCGCGCGAAGGCAAAGGCTCCCATACTGCTGCTGACCAAAGTGCCGAGGGTTGCACCTGTCGCGATTATTAATGTATTGGCGATGAATCGTGCAAAGGGCAGGGCTGTCAACGCCTTGGGATAGTTCTCCCACAGGATTGGATTCGGGATCCAGATCGGTGGAAAAGCAACCAACTGGGCCTGCGGCTTGAGAGAGCTCGAAATCAGCCAGATAAAGGGAATCGTCACCAGGACCGCGCCGGCGAGCAGAACCAAATATAGGACGACTCTGCCTAATAGACTCTTCAACCTGTATGGATTGGAGAGCACGCCCCATATGGACGCTACAGGTCCTTTGACTGCGTACGGAATCGTTCGCGCCATACCCACTACCTCAAATGACCATCGGGCTTAACGGTTACCTTCATAGTAGACCCAGGCTGTTGACGACCGGAACACTAGCGC
This sequence comes from Caldilineaceae bacterium bin5, assembly GCA_002238445.1. Lineage (GTDB taxonomy): Bacteria > Chloroflexota > Anaerolineae > Caldilineales > Caldilineaceae > Bin5. The sequence goes on along the minus strand of MPML01000005.1, from coordinate 2,300 downwards.
CGACAAGACAATGATATAGAGGAAAAGAACCAGCGCCAGAGATGATCCGTAGCCAAGCCGGAAGTACTCGAACGCATTGCGATAAAGATGCAGCATGTAAAACAGCGAAGCATTGCTTGGTCCCCCGCCGGTCATTACAAATGCGACTACAAACACTTGGAGGCCGCCAATGATTCCCATGACAAGGTTGAACAGAATCAAGGGCGTCATCATCGGAATCGTCACGTTAAGCAGACGCTGAAAGGCGTTGGCGCCGTCAATAGATGCTGCGTCGTACAGATCCGTAGGGATGGCCTGCAGCCCAGCAAGATTGATTAGCATCCCTCCCCCTACGCCCCACAAACCCATTACAATAAATGCGGGCAACACCCAATTGGGATCACCCAGCCAGTCTGGGGCCTGTATTCCCATCATCGCCAACCCGATGTCCAGCAGACCAAAACGCTTTAGGAAGATCCAGCGCCACAGAGCCGCTACCGCAACCAGCGGCACAATCGAAGGAAGGTAGTAGAGCGTACGCATCAAAGACTGCCCGCGAATCTTCTGGTTGAGCAGCAATGCGAGCAGGAATCCCGTGACTAGATTCAGAGGAATCGAAACAAAGGCGAAAATCGTTGTGATCCGCATGGAAAGCATGAACAACTCGTCGCGAAACAGTATCTCCTCATAGTTGGCCAAACCAACCCATTGCGGGGGCGTAACGCCGTTCCACTCGGTAAATGAAATCAACACCGAAGCCGCCATCGGTCCGACGTCAAAAACTACGAGGCCAATAATAGCGGGCAGCGCAAATAACCAGCCGTACAACGCTTCACGTTGTTGATTTGTCTTAAAAAAAGAGACCATCGCGCTTCCATTCAGATGAAGGTCCCAAACGACTCTAGGACTTTCCGCTGGGGTGACGCATAGAAATCGATTCTGCTTTCCCTACTTCCTGGAAGTTAGAAATAAGCACCAGATAAGAGGCAAAATTGCAAGTTTTCCCTGGTAAATGCTCTGTCCATCAGTGTACCCCTAGAGCGAACAGATCTCGCGGCGGATGCGGGTAGTCCTGCAGAATAACCGCTTCCAGGAGACGGTCGCGCATGGCGCCTCGAATCTTGGCCTTGCTGGCGTCTCCGGCCAGGTTTCGAGTCTCGTCGGCATCGTCCGAAATATGGAATAGCTGCTCGCCAGCGCCGCCTGGGTAGAGCGTATAGCGCCATTCATGGGTCCGGATCGTGCGGGCCCAGTTCTGCGGTGTCCTGCTATTCGTGTTGTTGTAGCTCTCGATGTAGACGGCATCGCGCCAGTCGGAAGGCTGTTCACCGCGGCACCACGGCAGCAGCGAAGCACCGGGGAGTGCCGATTGGGTCCCCTCCAAAAAGTGGGTGCCGCTTTTAGGGAGCTGCGGCTGCGGCAAGCCCGCGAGTTCCAAGACTGTTGGCATGATATCCTCAAGCTGAACTAGGGCATCGCACTTGAGCCCTTGCCGCAACCCTGCACCGGCCACAACTAGAGGAATGCGCACACAAGCGTCATAGTGCCTCTCGCCCTTGCCAAAGAATCCATGATCGTAGAGCAGATCTCCGTGGTCGGACAGAAAAATGAGAACGGTCTCCTCCCACCGGCCCGAATCTTCGAGTGCGTCGAGCACCAGTCCAAGTTGATGGTCCAAATGGGAAACATCTGCCAAATAGTAATGACGACGGTCGCGCCAAACCGCCGTATCGCCCCGGAAACCGCCCTGTGCAAAGCAATGGGGTGCCAAGGGGTCGTCTTCCCATTCGGGCGGCACTGGTTCCGGTATATGGGACCGGTCTATTCGCTCCATGTACTCAGCGGGCGGACAGGACGGCGCGTGCGGCTGGACATAACTGATGTGGGCAAAGAAGGGGCGTTCGGGGTCAGCACAAGCGAGAAAGTCTAGCGCGTGATCACTAATCCATGCGGTCTGTGACAGCTCCTCCGCAAAGGGCAGCACGTAGTATTGTGCAGTTCCATTTGGATAGTCATCCGTTCCCCATCGAAAATCCTCTCGGATTTCTCTAATTCGGCTGGCAAGATCCGTCCTATTTGTACCATAGGAGGAAAAAGCCGGTATAGACGTAGGCCAGACAGTAGCCAGGGCAGCATCGTACTCCTCTGGATGGTTTTGCTCGATCCAGTCAAGCCATGCCCCGCCGCGCGGATCCTCTGTATTAGGGCCTTATGCTAGTTAGTGTTTGAAAAAAGTCCCCTGGTGAGATAACTTTGGAAGTCTCGAACAACCAAGGTAGCTCACCAGGAGGACCAAGCGAATGATAGCCCACTTTGACGAC